>NZ_AP042402.1:2205000-2751728 GCF_055379455.1 Thiobacter subterraneus | reverse complement strand
CGGCCTTGTACAGCGCAAGCAGCGCCGACCGGTTGCGTGCCACGTCGCCATCGCCGGCGAGATTGTCCTGATGACTCACGGCCAGCACCCAGTCGTCACCCTTGACTTGGCCGCGGCTGGCTTCCTCGATGGCTTTGCGGAAATACTGTTCCCACGCCTCCCGGGTAAAGGCACCGGGAATGATATGGCTGCCCGCGACCAGGTCGGTGTCGCGGTTGTTCAGGATGCGGCCCACCGTCATGGGCGCGAATTGGGTGTTGGCGCGGGCTTTGAGCTCGTTGTACACGCGCTCCGTAGCCGACAGGCGGCGCAGCCGGCCCCGCAGCAGGTCGCGGCTGCTCGCCACCAGGCCCTGCTGATTCTCGATCAGAGGCAGGTCCGGTTCGCCCACCTGGGATACGTAGAATCCCACCACGCGTTCGGCGAGGGGCAGCACCTCGCCCAGGGAGGCCGGGCCACGCTGCGCCTCCAGCCAGGGCCGCCAGAACCGGGGCAGCTGGTCGGCCAGGTGCGCGGCTTCCAGCCGTTCCCGGTGTGCCAGCATGAGGTAGGTCTTGAGGGCGTTGTAGGCATCTTCCAGCCGGTCGGAGGGAGCGGCGGGCTCCCCTTGGGCCACGGGCACTGCGGACGCTGATGTGCGCACGGCGTAGGCCGCCGGGCCCAGCGGCAGATCGGCGAGCTGGACACCGCCCAGCACCCGCCACCGCTCCCCCGCCCCCGCGGCCGGTGTGGGGGGTGCCCCGGCGCTGTGCGGCAGACCGGCGAGTGTGTCCTCAAGGCGGGCGCGCACGGGTTCCAGCATGAGGGCACGCACGCCGGCGAAATACTCGGCCCGCAGCACACGCTCCACGGAGTCACCGTGGTAAAGCCCCCAGCCCAGTTGCCAGGCATGGCCCTCGCGCCGTGCCTGATAGAGCTGTTCCAGACGCACCTGGAGCACCTGCAGCGCCTTGAGGTGGTCGGCCAGCCGCCCGGCTTCGGCGAGGGTCCGCGCCGCGTGCATCTCTTCCCGCGCCGCGGCAATGAGTTTCTGGTTGCCAATGAAGGACCAGGTGAGCGCCCCGGTGGCCAGCGTGGTGAGCACGAGACCCGCCGCGACCGCGGCCAGACGCAGACGCGCGCCCGCGGGACGGGTTTGGCGGGTCACCAGATGCTGGTCCGGGAAGATCACCTCGCGGAACAGGTCGCGCAGAAAGAAACTGTTGGACGCGACCGGCTGCGCGGTGTCGAAGCCGGGCCGCGCCAGGCCAAACTGGCTGGAGACCCGCACCCCTGCGGCGATGCGTGGCTGCCCCTCCTGCAGGGCACTGGTGAAATAGAAACCCCGCAGCAGCGGTTTGCCATGGTAGGGGTCGTCCTCGAACAGGATCTCCACGAAACGGCACACTGCCTCGCGCAGGCCGTGGAATTCGATGGGAAAGGCAAACAGGGCCAGCCGGTTGACATTGCCGCGGCTGGCCGAGAGTTTCTCCATGCCCATCTGCACCAGCCCCTGGTAGAGCAGGTCGAACTGCTGCCCCACCACTGCGGTGGCATCGAAGTCCGGTCCCTGGTCGTGGGACAGCGTGGCGCCCCAAACCCGGTTGCGTGCCGTCTCGTCGAGGTCTTCGAAAAACTGGGCGAATCCGCCCAGGAGATCGATCTTGGTGAACAGCAGGTACACCGGCACCTTGATGCCGAAGGCATCGTCGATCTCGTTGATGCGCTCCCGCACCTGGCGCGCGTAGAGGGCGAACTGCTCACTGCGAAACTGGGCGAGCTCGGGGAAACTCACCGCCACCAAAATGCCGTTTACCGGCGCGCGCAGCCGGTGTTTCCTGAGCAGCCGGAGAAAGGCCAGCCATTCCGGCCGGTCCTCGCGCTGGGTGGCATAGCGGCCTGCCGTGTCGAGCAGCACGCCGTCCGTGGAGAAAAACCAGTCACAGTTGCGCGTGCCGCCCACACCCTGCACCACGGTCTTGTCGCCGAAGGGAAAGCTCAGGCCGGAATGCAGGATGGCACTGCTCTTGCCCGCCGCCGGGTGGCCGATGATCATGTACCAGGGCAACTCGTAGAGGGCCGCCCTGCCGCGCGTCTTGCCCAGCTTCGACTGCTTGAGCGTCTCGATGGCGGACAGGAGCCGCTGGCGCAGCAGGGTCACTTCCGCGCGCCGGTCCGAGGCGGCCCCCATCACCGCCTCGTCGGTGTCCCGCCGCAGCATGCGCTCCAGCAGGGCGCCGGCGCGGCGGGCGAGCAGGGTGCCCACCAGCAGGCTCGCCACCCACAGCAGCATCACCACGCAGATCCAGATGAGGCGCGCCTCGACACCGGCAAGCCCGGCCAGCGGGCCGACGAACCAGATCAGGGCGATCAGGATGAAAAAGCCCAGGGCCGACGCCAGCTTGGGGTGATGCCACCACTTCATCGTTCCACCTCCCGTCACAGCGCAACGGCGCGCTCATGCGAAAGGCATATTATGGAGAAATGCCATAGAAATTGCCATATCCCATTGGCATGGCACGCGGCGACCGCCGCCGCGCCGGCGCTGCGGTCGGCGCAGGTTCAGTTGCCGTCGGCGGAGCGGGGAGCGGTGAGTCGGTGTTCCACGGCGAAGACCGCCGCTTCCACCCGGGAGGAGAGATTGAGCTTGGCCAGGATGTGGCGCACGTGCAGCTTCACCGTGTCGTGGCTGATGTCCAGGGCGCGGGCGATGGCCTTGTTGGATTCACCCCGGGACAGGTGCATCAGGATCTGCCGCTCGCGCTGGGTGAGCTGGGCGACCAGGGAATCGGGCGTGCCCTGTTTCTGATCCAGCAGATTGACCAGCTTGGCGGTCATCTTCGGCGCCACCACGGTCTCGCCGCGCGCAGCGCGCTGCAGGGCATCTTCCACATCGTCCGGCTCCATGTCCTTGAGCAGATAGCCGCGCGCCCCCACGCGCAGGGCGGCGGCGAGATCCTCCTGGGCATCGCTGACGGTCAAGAGCAGGATGGGCACGGTGCAGCCCTCGGCGCGCAGTTCCCCGATCAGGGTGATGCCATCCACACCCGGCATGTTGAGATCGAACACCGCCACGTCCGGCTGGTGGGTCTTGAGCAGCTCGCGCGCCTCGTGGGGATTGCCGGTCATGGCCACCACCTTGATGCGCCCGTGGCGCTCGATGAGCTCCGCCAGTCCCTTGCGGAACAGGGTGTGATCGTCCACCAGGATGACACGGATCGGTTCGCTCATCGTGCCCCCACCCGGCGCGGCCGCGGCGCCGGAAATTCCAGATGCACACGGGTCCCCTGGCCGGGACGGCTCTCCACGGTCACCTCACCACCCAGACGCTGGGCACGCTCCTTCATGATGCTCATGCCGAGATGCATGCTGGGGCCATTGCCACCCTGGGGCCTGAGCCCGACGCCATCGTCGGTGACGGTGAGCGCATAGCGGTCGCCGATGAATTCGATGGTGAGGCTCACGTGCTGCGCCGCGGAGTGTTTGCTGATGTTGTTCAGGGCTTCCTGGACGATGTGGAACACCTGCACCTCCTGGTCCGGCGTGAGATTGACGTCCGGTGCCCGGTTGATGAAATCCACCTTGATGCCGGTGCGGTTGCAGAAGTTGTGCATCAGGTCTTCCAGCGCCGGCAGCAGGCCGCGCGGGTCCATCTTCTGCCGGAATTGGGTGAGCAGCTCGCGCAGGCCGGAGTAGGCCGATTCCAGGGCATCGTCCACCTCCCCCAGGTAGCGCTCGGTGGACACCTCGTCGCCCTCGCGCACCGCCTCGCGCAGCATGGCCAGCCGCATTTTCATGTAGGCGAGCGTCTGGGCCAGGGAATCATGGATCTCCGCCGCCAGCATCTGGCGCTCGTCCATCAGGGTGATGCGCAGGTTCTCGCGCGTCAGCCGGGCATTCTCCAGTGCCATGCCCAGATGCTCGCTGATGGACAGAAAGAGCAGCGAGACTTCCTCGGGGATACTGCGGTCACAGGGCATGAACAGGTTGTACACGCCCATGGTCTTGCCCTTGTGGCGCAGGGGCACGGCGATGACGTTCTTGCAGCCTTCGCCGAAATACTCGAGCAGGGTCACCTCGTGGCAGTTGCCTGCCGCCTCCCCACGCTGGATGGCGAAATGCTGGGCGGCACGGCCACACACCCCGCAGCCGATGGGCACCAGGTACTCGCGGTCCACCACCTCCTGGGGCAGGCCGATGGCGCCCACCAGGCGCATGTGCTGGCCGTCCGAAGACACCACGCGCACGGCGCCGGCCGTGGCGCCGGCAAGCCGGATCATGGTCTGCAGGAAGCGCTCCAGCAGCTGCTCCAGGTCCGCATCGCTGGAAAGGCTGGTGGCGATCTCGGAATAGACCCGCAGCGCAGGCAGCTTGTAGCCACCCCGTTCTTCCTCGGGCTCCCGGGGACGCACAGGCTTTTTCGCGTGGGTCATGGACATCTCGCAGACTGGCCGGGCGATTCTAACACCGGGGCTTTCCGATGCAAACCGCTGCCGGGCCGAATTTGGCTTTGCCGACAGATAGTTAGGTCGGCATCAGGGCGATTGGCCGGGGCCCGCCCCTTCCGGCCCGTGCTCGGTTATCATGACATGGTCCCAACCCTTTGAGTGGAGACCGTCATGACCCGTTCCCTGCCCTTGCCCCGTTTCCTTCTGGGTGCAGCCATGCTCGCCCTGTCGGCCCTGGTCCTGGATGCCTGGGCCGCCGAACAACGGGGGCGCTATTTCGGCGCCAAGCCCACCGAGTACCCAGCCTGGTTCAAGGAAAGCTTTCTGCACCTGCGCGATGACATCCGGGAGGCCGCCGCGTCCGGGAAGCGTCTGCTCATCGTCTTCACCCAGGACAACTGCCCCTACTGCAACCTGCTGGTGGAGCGCAACCTGTCCCAGAAGGACATCGTGGACCTCATGCAGGCCCGCTTCGATACCGTGGCCATCAACATGTGGGGCGACCGCGAGGTCACGGATTTCTCCGGCAAGTCCATGACGGAAAAACAGTTCGCCGCCGCCCTGCGGGTGCAGTTCACGCCCACCCTGCTGTTCTTCGATGAGCAGGGTCAGGTGGTGCTGCGGCTGAACGGCTATCTGCCGCCCCAGCGCTTCAAGCTGGCGTTGGAATACGTGGCGGAGCGCAGGGAAAAGGAACTGCCCTTCCGGGAATTCATGGCGCGCCACGAGCCACCCCCCTCCTCCGGCACGCTCCACCAGGAAGATTTCTTCGCCGCGCCACCCTATGACCTGCGCCGGGTGAAAAAGCCCATCGCAGTGTTCTTCGAGCAGAAGGACTGTCCCGCCTGCGACACCCTGCACCAGAAGGTGCTTCCGGATGCCGAGACACGCCAGGTGGTGAAGAAACTGCACAACATCCAGCTCGACATGTGGTCCGACACGCCGGTCATTCTGCCGGACGGCCGCAAGACCACGGCCCGCGAGTGGGCCCGCCGGCTGGACGTGAAATACGCGCCCACCATCGTCATCATGGATGCCGGCGGCAGGGAAATCATCCGCTCGGAAGCCTTCTTCAAGGTCTTCCACACCCAGGGCATGTTCGCCTACGCGGAAAGCGGCGCCTACCGCAAGGAACCCAGCTTCCAGCGCTACCTGTCGGCGCGCGCGGAGCATTTCCGGGAACAGGGCCGCGACGTGGACATCTGGCGTTTCGCGGACGAGCCGGCCGGCCCCCGCTGAAACCGGCGGCTTCTCAGGGGGCCGGCAGGGGAAAACCCACCGCCACCTGCAGGCCCCGTCCGCCGGGGCCGTCTTCCATCGAGGTGCGGGCGCCGTACAGCTCCGCGATCCGCTGGACGATGGACAGACCCAGCCCGCTGCCCGCCTCGCCGCTGCCCAGGACGCGGTGGAAGCGTTGCCACACCGCGGCCCGCTGCGCCGGGGGGATGCCCGGTCCCTCGTCGGTGACCGAAAACACCGCCTCATTGGCCGCTCTTGCCACCTGCACACGCACCGTAGTGCCACTGGGGCTGTAACGCACCGCATTGTCGATCAGGTTGCGCATGAGGATGCGCAGCGGCTCCGGTGCCGCGTGCACCTCGATCTCGGGTCCCTCGGTGAGCTCCAGCTCCACCCCCTTGCGCACCGCCTCCGCCGCCACGTCGGCGATGGCCTGGGCGGCGAGGCCGCGGAGGGGACACAGGGCAAGGCTGGCCGGCGGGCCCGCTTCCAGGCGCGCCAGCAACAGCAGCTGCTCCACCAGATGGGCCGCGCGGTCGCAACCGGCCACCACCTGGTCCAGGGCGTGCAGCCGTTCCGCCTCGCCGCTGGCGGCCCGGGCCACCTGGGCCTGGGTGCGGATGGCAGCGAGGGGCGTGCGTAGTTCGTGGGCTGCATCGGCGGTGAAGCGCCGCTCGTTTTCCAGCAGGGTGCGCATGCGGGCGAACAGACCGTTGAGAGCGGCCACCAGAGGCGCCACTTCCGCCGGCGCCGGCCCCGGCAAGGGCTCCAGATTGGCGGGATCGCGGCGCTCCACTTCGCGGCCCAGCCGGGCCAGGGGCTGCAGCCCCTGCCGCACCCCCCACAGGATGATCAATGCCAGCACGGGCAGCGCAATGAGCAGGGGACGCAACAGACCCGCCGCCACCTTGCGCGCCGCTTCCGCGCGCACGCCGGCGTCCTCCCCCACCTGCACCAGGAGGCTGCGGTCCCCGTTCCAGGCGGAAAACACGCGCCAGCGGGTGCCGTCGGTGACACAGTCGGCGTACCCCGCGCGCGGCGGACACAGGGGCACGTCCGGCGCGTTGGCGGAATGCAGGTGCAGCCGCCCGGCGGCATCCCAGATCTGGAACACGACATAGCGGCCGTGGCGGTGCAGCACCGGCACGTGCTCGGTGTCGATTTCCTCGGGTTCATGGGCCAGCTGCGCCATGAGCAGGGCAGCGGACTGGGCCAGGTGGGCGTCCAGCACCTCGTCGATCTCGTGGCTTGCGCCGCGGTAACTGAGGAACAGTGCCGCGCTCCAGGCGAGCAGGATGGCGCCCATGAGCCAGACGAGCAGGCGCCGGCGCAGCGAGGCGGAAGGCTTGGGCTTAGGCACGGGAAATTCCGTCCCGCGGCATGAGATAGCCCACGCCGCGCACGGTGCGGATCACCTCCGGCGCCAGCTTGCGGCGCAGATGATGCACGTGCACCTCGATGGCATTGCTCTCCACTTCCTCGCCCCAGCCATAGAGACGCTCCTCCAGCTGGGCACGGGACAACACGCGCCCGGCATGCAGCATCAGCTCCTGCAGCAGGGCGAATTCGCGGGCGGAAACCGCCACCTCGCGGCCTGCGAATTCCACCCGGTGGGCGGCGGGGTCCAGGGTGATCGCCCCCACCTTGAGGACGGGCACGGCGCTGCCGTGCCGGCGCCGCAGCAGCGCCCTGAGCCGGGCCGCCAGTTCCGCCAGGTCGAAAGGCTTGACCAGATAATCGTCGGCCCCGGCGTCCAGGCCACGCACCCGATCATCCACCTGATCCCGTGCGGTGAGGATGAGCACCGGGACATCATCCTTGCGCCCGCGCAGTCGCTGCAGCAGCTCCATGCCGGAAAGCCGCGGCAGGCCCAGATCCAGCACCACGGCGTCGTAGGAGGTGGTCTTTAGCGCCTGGTCGCCGGCCTCGCCATCCCGCACCCAGTCCACGGCGAAGCCGTTTTGGGCAAGACCCGCCCGAAGGCCGTCCCCCAGCAGATTGTCATCCTCGACCAGCAGGATACGCATGGGCTCATCTCCCGTCGTTCGGCCGCGCCCCGCGCAAACAGCGCGGAAGCCCCAGCGGCATTATGCCGGAGGGCCCGCCGCCCCGCTTGCCAGGCACCGGGGTAAGGGCAACAATCGCCTTCGTTTCCTGTTCCAAATGCCGCGCCACCATGATCGCCTCTGTCCTGCGAGCCTCCCACAGCGCACTTAACCCGGGCTTAAGCCCGTCCTGCAGCCGGCACCGGGAGCGGGCATGCGCAGCCTGATCGTGGTGGACGATCCCCGGGACTGGCCCCTCGCCCTGCCCGGGGTGGGCGTGCTGGCGGCAGAGCGCTATCTCACGGACCCGGCCTGCGTGGGCAGGGGGCCGGCGCAGGTATTCAATCTCTGCCATTCCTACCGCTACCAGAGCCTGGGTTATTACGTCTCGCTGCTCGCCGAGGCACGCGGTCACCGGCCCCTGCCCCGCGTGGCCACCCTGGAGGATCTGCACAGTCCCGCCCTGGTGCGGCGGCTCACCGCCGAGGTGGAAACCCTCATCCAGCGCGCCCTGGCCCCCCTGCAGTCCGACCGCTGGACGCTGCCGGTCTATTTCGGCCGCCATCCCGTGCGCCGCTATGGCCCCCTCGCCCATCGCCTGTTCGGCCTGTTGCCGGCGCCACTCTTGGAGGCAGACTTCAGGCGGCGGCAGGGACGCTGGCATCTGGAACGTCTGCAGGCAGTCGGGGCGGCTGATGTTCCGGCTCCCCAGCGCGAGTTCCTGCTGACGGCGGCGCAGGACTATTTCGCGGGGCGCGGCCACGTGCGCCGGCGCCCGGCGCCGCGCCTCCATCTCGCCATCCTGCACGATCCGGCCAATCCGGAGCCGCCCTCCAATGCCAAGGCCATGGAGAAATTCCAGCGCGCGGCGCGGCAGCTGCGCATCCACCCCACCCTCATCACCCGCGACGACTTCCACCGGCTGGGCGAGTTCGACGCGCTGTTCATCCGCGACACGACCTACCCCAACCACTACACCTACCGCTTCGCGCGCGCCGCGGCGGCGGAAGGGCTGGTGGTGATCGACGACCCGGATTCCATCCTGCGCTGCAACAACAAGGTGTTCCTGGCCGAACTGCTGGCCCGCCAGCGCATTCCCACGCCGCGCACGCTGGTCGTGCACCGGGGCAATGCCGACCGGATCGTGGCGGAGCTGGGGCTGCCTTGCGTGCTCAAGCAGCCCGACAGTTCCTTCTCGCGCGGCGTGATGAAGATCACCAGCGCGGAGGAGCTGGCGCGCACCCTGCCCGCCCTGTTCGCCCAATCGGACCTGATCATCGCCCAGGAATGGCTGCCCACCAGCTTCGACTGGCGGGTGGGCATCCTCGAGCGGCAGGTGCTGTTCGTGGCCCAGTACATCTTCCCCGAGGGCCACTGGCAGGTGATCCTGCGCGACCAGGACCGCCGCAAGTTGGTCGAGGGCCCGACCCGGGCGGTAACGGTGGATGCCACCCCGCCCGCCGTGATCCGGCTCGCCCTGCGCGCCGCCGATCTGATCGGCGACGGCTTTTACGGCGTGGACCTGAAGCAGGTGGGACGGCGCGTGGTGGTCATCGAAGTCAATGACAATCCCAACGTGGATGCGGGCAACGAAGACGGCGTGGTGGGCGATGCGCTCTACCGCCGGATCATGGAAGTGTTCATCGCGCGCGCCAGCGTGCTTCTCGGCGCCTCCTGACACCTTGCGGGCCGGCGGTCCGCTTTTTCCCTGCCTCCAACGTAAAATGCATTCATGTTCTTCCTGCGCCTGCTGCTTCCGTGGACCCTGCTGCTCGCGGCCTGGCCTGCCCACGCCCTGAGTGTCGCGTTCTATTACGGGCGGGAATGGCTGCCGGAGCTCGCCGCCTTCGACATCGCCGTGGTGGAGCCCCGCCATGGCTTTTCGCCCCAGTCCCTGCGCCGGCCAGGCTTCGAGCCGTTTGCCTACGTGAGCGTAGGCGAGCTGCACGGCGACCATCCTGCACTCCAGGCCTTGCCCGCGGCCTGCCGGCTTGCGCGAAATCCCGCCTGGAACAGTGTCGTGCTTGACCAAACGCGCGACGACTGTCGCCAGTACTGGATCGAGCAGGTGTTCACGCCCCTGTGGCAGGCAGGCTGGCGCGGCTTCTTCCTCGACACCCTGGACAGCTACCGGCTCGCGCCGCAGGCCGATACAAGCCGACAGCAGGCGGGACTGGTGACACTGGTGGAAACGCTCAAGGCGCATCACGCCGGCCTGCGGCTCATGCTCAACCGCGGCTTCGAATTGCTGCCCCAAATCGCGCCCCTGGTCGAGGCCGTGGCGGCGGAATCCCTGTTCGGCCGCTACGATGCCGCAAGCCGCAGCTACATTGACGTGCCCGCCGCCGACCGCGACTGGCTGCTGGAGCGGTTCCGGGAAGTGCGGGAACGCTACCGTCTGCCCGTGGTCGCCATCGACTACGCACCCCCCCAGGCGCGGGATCGCGCGCGCGCCATCGCCCGCCGCATCGGGGAGCTGGGCATCGTGCCCTGGGTGAGCGACGGGGAACTCCTCACCCTGGGCGTGGGCCTGCGCGAGGCCCTGCCGCGCACCCTGCTCGTGCTCTACGACAGCCGGGAAGCGCCCGACCTCAACTATCTTCAGGCACACCGCTTCCTGGAACTGCCGGCCCAGTATCTGGGCCTGCGGGTGCGCTACCTGGACATGAACGGCCCCCTGCCGGAGGAACCCCAGGCCGGTCGCCTGGCGGGCATCGCGGTGTGGGGCGCCGGAGAACTGACCAATCCCCAGCGGGTGCTGGACTGGCTCGCGGCACGGCGGGCCGAGGGCATCGCCATCCTGCTTTTGGGCACCCTGCCCTTCGATCCGGCGCCAGCCCTGGGCAGCCGTGGGGTGAATCTGCCTGCCGGCACGGCGCTCACCGCCAGCGTCCCCGGCTACGAAACGCCGCTGCCGCCCCGACTGGTGACAACCGCGCAGGGACTTGCGGGCGAGGGCATCGCATCCTGGGTGCGCGCCGGTGACGGCACGCTGGCCGGCACGGCGCCCTGGGGCGGTTTCGCCCTTGCCCCGGCGCTCATCGAGGCCGTGCCAGGGATGGAACAAGATCGCTGGCTCATCGATCCTTTCCGCCTGCTCCGGCTGGGACTGCGCCTGCCCGACTGGCCCGTGCCCGACGTCACCACGGAAAACGGCCGGCGCCTGCTCACGGTCCACGTGGACGGCGACGGCTTCGTCTCCCGTGCCGAACTGCCGGGGCGTCCCTGGGGCGGGGAAGCCTTGCTGGCGTTTCTGGAAAAGCATCCCCTGCCCCACAGCATCTCGGTGATCGAAGGCGAAATCGGCCCCGCCGGGCTTTACCCGCAGCACAGCGCCGAGCTGGAACGGGTGGCCCGCCGCATTTTCGCCCTGCCCTGGGTGGAAGCCGCCAGCCACAGCTTCAGCCATCCCTTCCGCTGGGCCGAGGCCGAACGCCACGCCGGGGAAGGCGAAGGAAGCTACACCCTGCCCATTCCGGGCTATGTCTTCGACGCGCGGCGCGAGATCATGGGCAGCCGCGACTATGTGGCCCGGCTGCTGCCGCCGGGCAAAGCCGTGCGGCTCTTTTTCTGGACCGGCGACTGCGTGCCCACGGTGGAGCAACTGCGTCTGACGCGGCAGGCGGGCCTGCTCAACATCAATGGCGGGGACACGATCATGTCCCGCACCTGCCCCAGCCTCACCTGTGTCGCGCCCTACGCCCTCAGCAAGGATGGCGAGCTGCAGGTGTACGCGCCCGTCGCCAATGAGAACCTCTACACCAACCTGTGGACCGGGCCGTTCTGGGGCTACCGGCGGGTGATCGAAACCTTCGAGGCAACGGAAACCCCCCGGCGCCTGAAGCCGGTGGGGATCTACTACCACTTCTACTCCGCCACCAAGCCCGCAGCGCTCAAGGCGCTGGAAGAAATCTATGGCTGGGCGGAGAAGCGGCCGCTCAACCCCGTCTTCGTCAGCGAATACGTGGAGAAGGTCCGGGACTTTCTGGACTATGCCATCGCCCGGGAAGGCGACGCCTGGATCCTGCGCGGACGGGGCGCGCTGGCCACCGTGCGCCTGGAAGGGGATGCCAGACCCGATCTCGCGGCCAGCCAAAATGTCGCCGGCCACCTTCGGCAAGGCGGGGCCACCTACGTGCATCTGGCCGGCGCCGAGGCGCGCCTGGTGCTGGGCACGGCTGCCACGGGCCCCTGGCTGGAACAGGCCAATGCCCGCATAACGGCCTACCAGCGCGACGCCGACGGCCTCGTGCTGAGTCTCGCCGGCCACGTTCCCGTCGAGGTGGCCGTCGTCGCGGAGGCGGGCTGCACGGCCCGCGCCCAACCGACGGCCCGCATCAGCCGCCAGGGACGCACCCTCCTCGTCCGGAGCGAGCATGCTGCGCTCACGCTCACAGTCCGTTGCCAGCGTCCCTGAGCGGCCGCGGCTCGCGCCGCCGCTGCTGGTGCTGGCCCTCGCCCTGGGCATGGCAGGCACCCTGGCGCTGCTCTATCCCCGCGAGGATCTGGTGCTGCGTCTGGCAGCAGCCCCCGAGGGGCCGCTGTCGGCGGCCTATCTGCGCGCCCTGCTCAAGACCGAACCCGACAATCCCCGTCTGCGTCTGTTGGTGGCGGGCAGTCTGCTGCGGGCGCACCGTTACGACGAGATGCGCACCACCCTCGAGCCGGCGCTGGCCAGCCCGGATCCCGCCCTGCGCCGCGAAGCCCTGTGGCTGCTCTGGCAGGCGGAAAGCACGCAGGCCATGCAACCCGCGCCGACTGCCCTCGCCCGCCAGCGCAACGCGCGCCTGCGGGAGCTCACCCTGGCGCTCGCCACCCAGGAACGGGATCCCCAGCGCCTCGCCCAGCTCGCGGGCCAGCTACTGGTGATGGGCGAACGCGAGCAGGCCATGGCCCTGTTCCGCGACCTGGAGCAGCAGCTGCCGGGGCGGCTGCTCGCCCATCTGGAACAGGCGGCCGCCCTGGCCCTGGCCCGCGGCGACTACACGGCGGCCGCCGAAATCCACATGGCGGCGCGGCGCGAGGCGGACACCGTGGCGGCGCGCCGGCAGTATTTCCTGGCCGCCCTGCGCGATCTGGAAAGCGGCAACCGTGTGAAAGAGGCCCTGGCGCTTGCCGAACGGGAGCTGGGCGAGCTCGGCGACGACCGGGAAGTGCTCCTCGAGCTGGTGCGGCTCGCCCGCGCCGCCCAGCGTCCGGACCGGGCCGATGCCTATGTGCGCCGCCTGCTGCGCATGAGCCTGCTCAAGCAGTGGCAGCGGCTGGCCGCGGGACTCGACTTCCAGGTGCGCCGGGTGACGGCCGACGGGCCGATGGTGCCCTTCGATGATGCCGTCTATACCCTTGCCTACACGGTTTTCCTGGAGAACCGCAAGCTGGAGGATGCCTGGCGGGTGGCGGCTTCCGCCGTGCGCCAGGCACCGGAGAACCTTGCCTGGCGGCGGCGGCTGGCCCAGGTGTCGGAGTGGCTGTCCCGGCCCGACCAGGCCCTGGAGCAATGGCTGTTCATCGCCCGCCGCAGCCAGGATGCCCAGGCCTGGGAAAACGTCCGGCGTCTGGGGCTGGGGCTCCTGCGTGACGATGCCGTCGAAGCCTATCTGCGCCACCGGCTGGCCGCGCGCTTCGACGTGACCCTGGCCCTGGAACTGGCCGCCGCCCAGGAACGCCAGGGCAAGCCGGAAGCGGCG
The DNA here is from genome assembly GCF_055379455.1 of Thiobacter subterraneus. Classification (NCBI taxonomy): domain Bacteria; kingdom Pseudomonadati; phylum Pseudomonadota; class Betaproteobacteria; order Burkholderiales; family Thiobacteraceae; genus Thiobacter; species Thiobacter subterraneus. Next base: position 2,738,330 of record NZ_AP042402.1, on the reverse strand, counting down.
CTCGCCACCCTGGAAGAAGCGTGGAAGCGCAGCCGCGATGCGCGCCTGGCCCAGGCGGCGGCGGAGCTTTCGGAACGTCTGGGCGAGTTGGAGACGACCGTCGGCTGGTGGCAACGGGTATTCACCGAGGCCCCCACCCCGGAACAGGCCGTGCGTCTGGCCACCCTGCAGGTTCTGCTGGGACAGGAGGCCGCCGCCCGCCAGACCCTGGAAGCCGCGCAGGACCCGCAGACGGCGCCTGCCAGCTACTGGCGCCTGCGGGCGGCCCTCGCCAGCCGCGCCGGCGATCGCGCCGCCGCCCGCCTTGCATTGGAACGCCTGGCCCGCGGGCCGGAGGCGGAGGCAGGCGATCTCAGCGACCTGGAATGGCTGCTCGCCGACGACGCGCCCCTCGATGCGGCACGGGTGGCGCTGCTGCGCTGGCAGCGCTTCCGCGACGAGGCGGCCCTGCTGCGGGCGCTGGAACGCTTCCAGGCCTTCGCCCGCTTCGACGAGGCGCAGACGGTGTTCGCCGGGCTGGACGCCGCCACCCGCCAGCGCCTCGAACAAAACCCGCGCTATTGCCTGCTGGCGGCGCGTCAGGCCTGGCAGCGGCGGGATCCGGACGAGGCGCGCCGCCTCTACGCCCGGGCGGAAAGACTCGCGCCGGAGGACGCCGAGGTGGCGGAAGCCCTGCTCTGGTTCACCATCGAAAACGCCGACACGGCCGGCATCCGCCGACTGCTCGCCCGGCATGAGCACAGACTCGCCCGGCTCGGCCGCCGCGACGTGCGCATCGCCGCCCATGCCACGCTCAACGAGGCCACCCTCGCCTGGCGGCTGACGGCCCCCGAGCTCGCCCGCCACCGGGACGATCCCCTCTGGCTCATCACCGCCGCGGATCTCCTGGAACAGCTCGACCGTCACGACGAGGCCTGGCAGCTGCGCCGCCATGCCCTGCGCCGCATCGGACAGGTGGCGCCGGAGGCGCGGCGCTTCGCCCGGGCGCGGCTGGCCGCCACCCTGCAGCCCGGCGACCGCGCCCGCGCCGCGCTGGCCGCGGCCGTGGCGGAAAGCCCGGAACGGGCAACCCCGCTGCTCCTGGCCCACTGGATCAACGCCGGTGAGTACAGCCTCGCCCGGGCCTGGCTCTACGGGCGCCTGGCGCAGGCCGCCGCCCGCCCCCGCTGGGCGGAACTCGCCGTGGCCCTGGCGGAGGACGACCGCGACGCGCTCGCCCGCCTGCTGGCCCAGCCGGACGACCTGCCGCGGCGCGATGCCGTGGAGGGCGCACGCCGCCTGTCCGAGGCCGAGGCCGCCAGCCTCGCCTTCGCGGCCCAGGCCCGGCTCGGCACCGATGACGATCTGCAGGCGCAGCTCGATGAACTGCTGCGCGGGGGTGCCGGCCGCGCCGCTGTGCAGGGGGAGGCGCTGCGTTTCCCCGCCTTCGACGAAAACCAGACCACGCTGGGCGTGCAGGGGGCCGTCCTGCCCCGGCTGAGGCTCGCCCTGGAGCTCACTTCGATCCAGCGCAACCTCAAGGACCCCGCCGCCCTGGGCAGGGTGGTCGATGAGCGGCGCACCACCCTCACGGCCAGCGGCCGCCGCGGCGAGGATGCCTGGCAGCTTTCCATCGGCCGCCGCGAAGCCTACGCCAGCCGCACGTCCCTGTCGGCGGTCTACCGGCGGCGGCGCGGACACTGGGAGCTGGGTCTGGAGGCCGGCCACGCCCAGCCTGCGGAAGAGTCCACCGCCCTCCGGGTGGCAGGCGAGAAGGACAGCCTCGCCCTCACCCTCAGCATCGAGCCGGTCCGTCCCTTCGCCTTCTCCGCCCGGGCTGAGGCCAGCCGCTACCGCGCCCAGACCGGCACGTCCCTGGGCGACGGTCGCACCTGGGAAGTGCACGCCAGCACCTGGCTGCGCCGGGAGGACCCGGATGGCTTCCTGGACCTGTTTGTAAGCCGCCACCAGTACCGTCCGGTGACCGTGGACGATGGCGCGCTGGCTTCCCTGCTGCCCGCGGGCAGCACGGCCTTCGACGCCAACTTCTTCCTGCCGCGCGATTTCACCCTGTGGGGGCTGACCCTGAGCAGCCGCCTCGCCTTCCTGGAAACCGACACGCGGGCCCTGCGGCCCTTCTGGTCCTTAAGCCTCACCCGGCACAGCGAGGAAGGTTTCGGTTACGATGCCCTCGTGGGCGTTGCGGGCAGCGTCTTCGGTGCCGACCACATGGCGCTGGGCGGCCAGTGGGCGCGCGCCCAGGGCACCACGCCGGGGAGCAGCCGCCGGCTGTTTTTGCGCTATCGGCTGGATTTCTGACCTCTGACAACACCAACAAGGACACACCATGGAACGGAGAACCCTGCTGGCTTTGGCCTGCCTGATTGCCTTGACCCTGACCGCCTGCGCCACGGTGGAGCGTGGCCCGGCGCCGACCCTGGAGCCCCAGGCCGTCTGGGCCGTCGCGCCCTTCGCCAATCACACGGAAACGCCCCTGGCCGGCAGCCGCGCCCAGAGCGTGGCCAGCCAGTGGCTCGCGGCGCGTGTCTCGCCCCGGCTGGTGACGCCGCCACCGGAGTGGCTGGATGAAAGCCTGTTCGAGAAGGCCCAGCCGCGCAGCCTCCAGGAATTGCTGCAATGGGCGAAAACCCAGGGCGCCCGCTATTTGCTCACGGGCAGCGTCTCGGAGTGGCGCTACAAGGTGGGCGTGGACGGGGAGGCCGCCGTGGGACTGGCGGTGACGGTGTATGACGTTTCCAGCGGCGCGCGCCTCTACAGCGCCGTAGGCGGCAAGAGCGGCTATTCCCGCGAGGCGCTGGCGGCCGTGGCCCAGAAACTCACGGCGGAGTTGCTCGCCCCCCTGGCCGCCCCACGCTGACGTCCATGGGGGAAGCCCTGAAAAAACGCTGGGCGGCGTTCGCGAGCCAGCCGGCCGCGGCGGGCGAGACCCTGGCCGCGCCGCTGCTCGCAGTGGGCCTGGGGCTGTGGCTGTCACCACTGGATCCCTTCTGGGTGGCCGCCGGCTTCCCCTGGGCCTGGCTCGCCCCGGTGGTGGTGAGCCTGCGCTACGGCTCCCTGGCGGGCATCGCCGCGGGCGGTGTGCTGGTGCTGGCCTGGCTCACGCTGGCGGCCGCGGGCTGGCCCCTGGCCCCCTTCCCGCGCCTCTACTTTCTCGGCGGCTTCATCCTGGTGATGCTCACGGGCGAGTTCACCAGCCTGTGGCTGGCGCGCGCCCGGCGCGCGGAAACCCTGCAGGCCTATCTGGACGAACGCCTGGAACGCCTCACCGAGCAGTACTACCTGCTGCGCCTGTCCCACGACAAGCTGGAGCAGGAGCTCCTCACCCGGCCCATGACCCTGCGCGACGCCCTGGGCCGTCTGGTCTCGGACCAGGCGCCGGAGACCCGCGCCCAGGCGCTCATGGAACTGCTCGCCCAGTACTGCCAGCTGGAACGCGCCGCACTCTATCCCATCCACGACGGCGTGCTGGGGCTGGAGCCCCTGGCCCGGGTGGGCGAACCCTTTCCCCTGGATCCCCTCGATCCCCTGGTGCGCCACGCCCTGGACCACGAACGGCTGGCCCATGTGCGGGACCTCACGGGCGAGACGGGCAGCCGCTACCGGGTGGTGGCCCCCGCTGCCGCCAAGGGCGAAGCGGCGAGTCTCCTCCTGGTGGTGGAACGGCTGCCCTTCCTCGCCCTGCACGAGGAAACCCTGCAGAGCCTGGAACTTTTGCTCGGCTACTACGCCGACGGGCTGGCCATGGCGCGCCTGGCCGCCCCCATCCTGGCCCGCTACCCCGACTGTCCGCCACGCTTCGCGCTGGAACTGGAACGCCTGCACCGCCTCACCCTCAGCAATGGCATCGCCTCCAGCCTGATGGTGTTCCGCTTCAGCCCCCAGGCGCTGGCCGCGGATTTGCCCCGCGTGCTGGCGCGCCAGTCCCGGGGCCTGGACCTGGAATGGTTCGTGGCGGGAAGCCAGCCGCGCCTGCTGGTCATGCTGCCCCTGACCGGCGAGGCCGGTGCGGAAGGCTACACCCGCCGCATCGAGCGCTGGTTGGCGGAGCGCGGCGGCGGCTCCCTGACCGATGCCGGCGTCAGCATCGAGCGCCTGGCCCTGGACGAGGCGCCGCTGAAACTGCTGGCGCGCGCACTGGAGGCGCCCGGTGCAGGCTAAGCTGTTTGCCTACGCCACCGCGCTGGAGGGATCGGCCTGGGGCGGCGTCCTGCTGGCGGGCACCGACAGCGCCGCCTTCCTCGCCTTCTGCCTGCTGCATGCCGCGGCGGCCCTGACAGCCGGGCTGGCGGTCACCGCCCTGCTCGCACCGGGGTCGCGCCGGGCGCGCCTGTCGCTGCTGCCGCTTGCCTTCGCGCTGCTGTTTGCCCTGCCCGTGATCGGCATTCCCCTCACCCTGCTCTGGCTCATGAGCGTGCGCCGGCTGCGCGCGCGGCACCGCGCGGCGAGCTTTGCCGAGGTGAGTGTGCCGCCCTTCGACATCCATCTCGGCACGCCGCCCCGGTTTCGCTTCACCGGTGCCGGCGGCATGCTGGCCAACCCGCGCGTGCCGGTGGATACCCGGGTGGGGGCCCTGCTCGCCCTGGCGCGCGTGCCGGGACGCATCGCCACGCCGCTTCTGCGCAGCGTGCTCGCCTGCAGCAACGAAGATGTGCGCCTGCTGGCCTATGGCCTGCTGGATGCACGGGAAAAACGCCTCAACGCGGCCATCCACGAGGCACTCAGCCGCTACGCCGCGGGCGGGGAGGACCGCCGCGCCCAGGCCGAACGCCTCGCCGAGCTTTACTGGGAGCTGGTCTATCACGGCCTGGCGGTGGGCGATGTGCGCCGCCATGCCCTGGAACGCTGTCTTGCCTATGCAGACGAGGTGCTGGCCGCCGGGCCCCATGCGGAGATGGCGCTCTACAAGGCCCGCGCCCTGCATGCTCTGGGCCGGCTGGAGGAAGCGGCGGCGATCTACCGCACCCTGGACGAACTGCCCGCGAGCCGCGTGCTGCCCTACCTGGCGGAACTGGCCTACGACCAGGGCGACTACGTCACCGCACGCGCCATGCTCGCCCGCCTCGACCCGACCGCCACCGCGCCGCGCCTGGCCGCTGTGGTGCGCTACTGGAGGGCGGCATGAAGGCGGACATCACCCTGCTTCTGGAGGGCACCTATCCCTTCGTGAGCGGCGGGGTGTCGAGCTGGGTGCACCAGATCATTCGCGCCTTCCCGGAATGGCGTTTCCATCTCGTGTTCCTGGGCAGCCGGCGCGAGGACTACGGGTCCATGCGCTACGAGCTGCCGGCCAACGTGACGGGACTGGAAACCCATTACCTGTTCGAACCGGAGCCCCCGCCGCCGCTGGAGGTGCCGGAACCTGCGCCGCCGTTGATGGGCCAGGTGGAGGCGCTGCACGAATCCTTCCTGGCCGGCGTGCCGCCTGCGCAGGCCGTGACGCGGCTGGCGACCATGTTCCCCACGCTGCTGGAAGGGGAGCGCCTCACGCGCGACCACTTCCTGCGCTCGCGTGCGGCCTGGGATTTCGTCTGCCACCGTTACCGGCGCTTTTGCACCGACCCCTCCTTCGTGGACTATTTCTGGACGGTGCGCATCATGCATGCGCCCCTGTGGAAGCTGGCGGCCATCGCCCGCGCCCTGCCCCCCAGCCCCGTGTTTCACACCATCTCCACCGGTTATGCCGGCTTTCTCGGCGCCCTGGTGAAGGCCCGCCACGGCCGTCCGCTGATCCTGTCGGAGCACGGCATCTATACCAAGGAGCGCAAGATCGATCTGCTCCAGGCGGAGTGGATCAAGGACAACCGCAATGTCTTCCAGCGCGATCCCACCGAGGTGTCCTATTACCGGTCACTGTGGATCCGCTTCTTCGAGTGGCTGGGACGCGCCTGCTATGAGGCGGCCAACCCCATCATCGCCCTGTATGAAGCCAACCGCCAGCGCCAGATCCAGGATGGCGCCGACCCGGCCCGCACCCGGCTGATTCCCAACGGCGTGAATCTGGCCCGCTTCCGGCCCCTGCGCGATCAGCGTCCCGCCCGGGTGCCGCCCGTGCTGGGTCTGATCGGGCGGGTGGTGCCCATCAAGGACGTGAAGACCTTCATCCGCGCCATGCGCCGTGTGGTGAACGTGCTGCCGGAGGCGGAAGGCTGGATCGCCGGTCCCGAGAACGAGGATCCGGGCTACGCCGAGGAGTGCCGCAATCTGGCGGCCAGCCTGGGGCTCACGGACAAGGTGCGTTTCCTGGGCTTCCAGAAGGTGGACGAGCTCATGCCCAAAATCGGGCTCACGGTGTTGTCCTCCATCAGCGAGGCGTTGCCGCTCGTGATTCTCGAAGGCTATGCAGCGGGCGTTCCCACGGTGGCCACCGATGTGGGTTCCTGCCGCCAGCTGGTGGAGGGCCTCACCCCGGAGGACCGCGCATTGGGACCCTCGGGCGCCATCGTCGGCATCGCCGATCCCACCGCGCTGGCCGATGCCGCCCTCGCCCTGCTCACGGACGAAGCCCGCTGGCACGCCGCCTCCCGCGCGGCCGTCGCCCGCGTCGAAACCTACTACACCGACCACATGATGTTCGACGCCTACCGGCAGGTGTACCAACAGGCCATGGAGCAGCCCTGATGGCCGGCATCGGCTTCGAACTGCGCAAGCTGCTCGCCCGCAACACCCTGGGCGGCGTGCTCCAGGCCTACGCCTATGCCGGCATGATCGGCTCCGGCCCCTGGGTGCTGTCCATCATCGGCATCCTGCTGGTGGGCGTGCTGGGCAGTGGCATCGTGGTGCCGCCCAGCCTGATCACCCAGTTCCAAACCACCGTCACCTATCTCATCGCCACCAGTCTCATCCTGACGGGCGGGCTGCAGCTGGCCTTCACCCGGTACGTCTCCGACCGCCTGTTCGAGAAGCGCGACGAGCTGGTGCTGCCCAACCTGCACGGCCTGCTTGGGCTGGTGCTGTGTGGTGCGGCGGCGCTGTCCACACTGGTCATGGCGACCCTGTTCGAAGGCGTGAGCTTCGCCTACCGTCTGCTGGTGGTCATGAGCTTCACCGAACTGGCAGGCGTCTGGGTGCTGGCGGTGCTGCTGTCCGGGCTGAAGCGCTACAAGGCCATCGTGCTGCTGTTTGCGGTGGCCTATTCGCTGGTGGTGGGCCTGGCCTATGCCTTCGCTCCCTTCGGCCTGGAAGGACTGCTCGCCGCTTTCGCCCTGGGACAGCTGGTGCTCCTTGCCGGCATGTGGGGGACCGTGGCCCAGGCCTATCCCAGCCCGCGCAGTGTGAGCTACCACTGCCTGCACCGGCGCACCTTCTACCCCAGTCTGCTGCTCACCGGCACCCTCTACAACCTCGCGGTGTGGGCGGACAAGTTCCTGTTCTGGGCCTGGCCCGACACCTCGGAGCCGGTGATCGGCCCCCTGCGCGGCTCGGTGATCTACGACCTGCCGGTGTTCCTCGCCTATCTTTCCATCGTGCCCGGGATGGCGGTCTTCCTGGTGCGCATCGAAACCGACTTCGCCGAGTATTACGACCGGTTCTTCACCGCCGTGCGCGAGGGCGCCTCCCTGGAATACATCCAGGACATGCGCGACGAGATGGTTTACGCCGTGCGCCAGGGACTGGGGGAAATCGCCAAAATTCAGTTCATCGCGGTGCTCGCCACCTTCGTGGCGGGGCCGAGCCTGCTCGCCTGGCTCGGCATATCCAGCCTGTACCTGCCCCTGTTGCAAATCCAGGTGGTGGGCGCAAGCCTGCAGGTGATGCTGCTGGCCATTCTGAACGTGCTGTTCTATCTCGATCGCCGGCGCGTCGTGGTGGCCCTCACGGCGACCTTCTTCCTCGCCAACACCCTGTTCACCGCCGTGACCCTGAAGCTGGGGGCGCCCTTCTACGGCTACGGTTTTGCCGTTGCCCTGCTGGCAAGCGTCGCCGTCGGCCTCATCCTCCTCGACCGCAAGCTCGACCGTCTGGAGTACGAGACCTTCATGTTCCAGTGAAGACAGGGGCCGCCCTGGGGTGGCGCGATGATCCGCGACCAGTGCCCGGCTGGTCGAACCGGCGGGTTCTCGAAGGGCCCGCCCCTCGCCAAATGAAAATGGGGCCGCGGAGGCTCCATTATTCATTGATTGTGAAACCCTTTTTCTGTAAATATCTGTGGCGGGTGTCATGACGCCGGGGTTACGGATTGAGATTGAGATAGACCTTGCCGGCCATCCACTCATCGTCAAGTTCGGCAAACAGAGTCGAGACGAGGCGCAAGCAGAAATCCGGGTTGGGGAAGATGCTGGCCACCCGCGTGCGTCGGCGCAATTCCCGGTTGATCCGTTCCAGCCCATTGGTCGTGCGCAGCCGGATGCGGTGGGCAGCCGGGAAGTCGAGCACGGTCAGGCCCTCGGGAATGGCTTCCTCGGCCCACTGAGCGAGCTTGGGATGTTCCTTGCGCCAGGCATCGAGTGCGGCTTTGAAGAGCCGCTCGGCCTCCGTCCGGTCAGGCGCATTGAAGAGGGCGCGCAACTGGGCGGCGACGGTCTTTTTGGCCTCCCGGCAAGTGACGAACTGGCCGGCGTTCTGCTGCAGATGAAACTGCCCGCGCTGCCAGGAGACAGCGACCAACGCCGCCCGGCGTTCGGGCTTGAGCCCGGCATAATCGTCGGCAACGATGAGCTTGACGCCCTGCAAGCCTTGGGCAAGGCGCTTTTCCAGGAAACGGCGCCAGCTGATCTCGACTTCCGAGGGGGCAATATCGCAGTCCAGCACCCGGCGCTTGCCGGACGCTTCGATGCCCACCGCGATCAACCCGGCGCGATCGACGATGCCACCCTCCAGGCGGACCTTCTCGTAGCGGGCGCCCAGAAAGAGCGTCGCGAGCATCACCTGTTGCTGCACAATCGCCGGGCGTTGTACGTTGTCACGAGCCTGGTGCTCGCACCGGGCTACGACAAACCGAGCAAAGACGCGTGACCGGCATGTCGACCACCCCCCCACATGCGATCCACCCAACCGCCACGACAGAAAGGAGCTCCATCATGGCTAAGCCCCCCGCCAACCACGGCAGGCAATGGTCGCCTGCCGACGTGCAGCAGCTCAGGCAGCTCGCCCAAGAAAACACGCCCACGCGGGTTATCGGTCTGAAACCAGGCCGCAGGGAGGACGCGGTGCGAGGCAAGGCGGGCGAGAGCAACATCGCCCTCAAGCCTACCAATCAGTCGCCCTACAACCGGCGCAAGCACTGAGGCGGAAAGCAATAACAAGGGGACGCACCGTGCTGAAGCTTGAACAGATCCAGAAGAGTGCGGCCATCTCGGGCCTGGAACCCGGGCAGGTGGTGCGCATCGTCGCAACCGAAGCGGTGGGTGACCACGCCCTGACCGTTTACTACAAGACCGCCGACGGCACGCTGCGCGAGCGGATGTTGTTCCGCACCGACGAGGCCAAGCTGTCGCTGGCAGAGGACGGCCGCCCTTGGGCCTTCGATGCGTCTGGGGACGAGTTCAAGCTCGCCGCCGAGGCCTACCGGATCAACCTGGCTCACCTGTTTGATCCGATGATGGCAGTGCACACGTCGGACGTCGAGCCGCTGCCACACCAAATCACCGCGGTCTACGAATCCATGCTGCCGCGCCAGCCGCTGCGCTTTGTCTTGGCCGACGACCCCGGCGCGGGCAAAACCATCATGGCAGGGCTTTATATCCGAGAGCTCATGATGCGCGCCGATGCCAAGCGCGTGCTCATCGTTGCCCCCGGCAGCCTGGTCGAGCAGTGGCAGGACGAAATGTTCGAGAAGTTCGGCCTCTCGTTCTCGCTGTTTTCGCGCGAGCAGGTCGAACAGTCCCGCAGCGGCAACCCGTTTGACGATCATGACTTGCTTATCGCCCGCCTGGACCAACTCGCCCGCGCTGGCGACTTGCAAGAGAAGCTGCGTCTGTCGCATTGGGACCTGGTGGTCGTTGACGAAGCCCACAAGCTTTCGGCCAGTTATTTTGGTAACAAGATCCACAAGACCAAGCGTTTCCAGCTTGGGGAGCTGCTGGGCTCGATCACGCGGCATTTCCTGTTGATGACGGCCACACCGCACAATGGCAAGGAGGAAGACTTCCAGCTGTTCCTGTCGCTGCTGGACGCCGACCGGTTCTACGGCAAGTTCCGCGACGGCGTGCACAAGCTGGACGTGTCCGACCTGATGCGCCGCATGGTAAAGGAGGAGCTGCTCAAGTTCGACGGCACGCCGCTCTTCCCCGAGCGGCGGGCTTACACCGTCAACTACAAGCTCTCGGACCTGGAAGCTGCGCTCTACGCTGCCGTGACCGACTACGTCAAGGAGCAGTTCAACAAAGCCGACCAGTTGGCCGACAGTGGACGCAAGGGTACGGTCGGTTTTGCTTTGACCGCGCTACAGCGGCGGCTCGCCTCCAGCCCGGAGGCCATCTACCAGTCGCTCAAGCGCCGGCGCAACAAACTCAAGCGTCGTGTCGAGGAGGAAAAACTGCATCAGCGCGGCCGGTCTCTGGCGGACACGTTGAACAGCGACAGCAGCCTCCCGGACGACATTTGGGAAGCCGCCGACGAGATGTTGCCTGAGGATTATGAGAACTTCGAAGAAGCCGTCGTCGACCAGGCCACTGCGGCCCAGACCATACAGGAGCTCGAGGCCGAGATCCTCATCCTTGAAGCCCTGGAGGAGCAGGCCCGCCAGGTGGTCTATTCCGGTCAGGATCGCAAGTGGGACGAGCTCTCCCGCCTGCTGCAGGACACACCCGAAATGCGCGATGCGGATGGCCGTCAGCGCAAGCTCATCATCTTCACCGAGCACCGGGACACGCTCAACTATCTGGCCACCAAGATCCGTGGGCTGATCGGCAGCAGCGATGCCGTGGTGATGATCCACGGCGGCATCAAGCGCGAAGAGCGTCGCAAGGTGCAGGAGCTGTTCCGTAACGACCCTTTGGTGCGCGTGCTCATTGCGACAGACGCGGCCGGCGAGGGCGTCAACCTGCAAAACGCCAACCTGATGGTCAATTATGACCTGCCGTGGAACCCCAACCGCATTGAACAGCGCTTCGGACGGATCCACCGCATTGGTCAGACCGAAGTCTGCCACCTGTGGAACATGGTGGCCGCCGAAACGCGCGAGGGCGACGTCTTCCAGCGCCTGTTTGAAAAGCTGGAGATGCAACGCCAGGCGCTGGGGGGGCGTGTCTTCGACATCCTGGGTGAGGTCTTCGAGGAGAAACCCCTCAAAGACCTGCTGATCGAGGCCATCCGCTACGGCGCCGATCCCGAAGTCCGCGCCCGCCTGCTCAAGAGGGTTGAAGGCGCGCTCGATACCCAACACCTCGAAAACATCATCAAACGCAACGCGCTGTGCGAAGAGGTGATGGACGAGAAGCGCCTCTTCGCGGTGAAAGAAGAGATGGAAAAGGCCGAGGCCCGCAAGCTGCAGCCCTACTTCATCCGCGCCTTTTTTACCCAGGCCTTTCAGCAGCTGGGCGGCGAGCTCAAGCCCCGCGAGCCCGGGCGCTACGAGATCACCTTTGTTCCCGCCGTCATCCGCGAGCGCGACCGGCAAATCACGGGCCGCGACCGCCGCCATGCCGAGCCGGTGCTGCGCCGCTATGAGCGCGTCTGCTTCGAGAAGCAGTATGTCCGACTACTGGATCGTCCGGGTAGCCCGATGGCCAGCCTCCTGCACCCGGGTCACCCGCTGATGCAGGCCGTCACCGACCTGGTGTTGGAGGCCCATCGCGGCAGGCTCAAGCAAGGCGCCGTTCTCGTAGACCCCAGCGACATGGGGCTGACGCCGAAGCTCATGTTCCTCATCGACCACGCGGTGAAAGAAGGTGCTGACCCCACGCGTATCGTTTCGCGCCGCATGCAGTTCGTCGAGATCGACCCCCATGGCAATGCCATCCACGCAGGTTGGGCGCCACACCTGGATCTGGAGCCGCTCGCCCCTGCCGACAGGGCGCTGATCGAAGACGTACTGGGTGCCCCCTGGATCGCCAAGGATCTGGAGCAGCTCGCCCTGGCCTACGCCTCCAACCACCTGGTCCCTGAGCACTTTGACGATGTGCGCGCCCGCCGCGAAGCGATGGTGGACAAGACGCTTGCAGCGGTGCATGAGCGCCTGGTCAGGGAGATCAACTTCTGGTCCGACCGCTACATCAAGCTGCAGGACGACATCGCCGCCGGCAAGGACGTGCGCCTGACATTGGAGAATGTGCGCCGCACCATCGACGACCTGATCGCCCGCCGCGAGACGCGCGAGAAGGAGCTGCTGGCCATGCGCCACGTCATTTCTGCAACGCCCGTCATCCTCGGCGGTGCGCTGGTGATCCCGCAGGGCCTGTTGCTGCAGCGCAAGGGGCAGCCCGGCTGGACCGCCGATGCCGAGGCACGCGGCCGCGTCGAGCGCATCGCCATGCAGGCGGTGATGGACGCCGAACGCGCCCTGGGCCACGAGGTCATCGACGTCTCGGCGCAGAAATGCGGCTGGGATATCACCAGCATCCCGAAGCCCCGCGATGGACGTCTTTTGCCCTCACGCCACATCGAGGTCAAGGGGCGCGCCAAAGGCCAGACCACCATCACCATGACGCGCAACGAGATCCTCTACGCCCTCAACCAGGCCGACAAGTTCATCCTGGCGATCGTGCTGGTGGACGGCGAGCGCTACGAGGGGCCCTACTACATTCCCCGGCCCTTTACCCAGGAGCCCGACTGGGCGGTGACCAGCATCAACCTGGACCTGGACGCACTGCTTGCACGGGCCCAGAGTCCCGAGTATAGTGTGTAATGCATTCCTTACCGTAAGGAGTTCATTGATGATTGCCGTCGCCAAAATCACTGCCAAAGGGCAAACCACGATTCCCGCCGGCATACGCGCCGCCTTGCAGATCGGCCCCGGCGACACCATCGTCTGGGAAACCCTGCCCGACGGCAGCGCCCGGGTGCGCCGCATGCTGCCGCTCGACCGCGAGTACCTCGAAGCGCTCGAAGGCACCCTGTCGGAATGGTCAGGCCCCGCGGACGAGGAGGCCTACCGTGACCTATGAGCGCGACCAGGTCGTGCGCGTCCCCTTTCCCTTCACCGACCGCGCCGCCAGCAAAAACCGCCCGGCCCTGGTGCTCTCCGACGCGGCGGCCTTCAACGCGCCCACCGGGCACGTCGTGCTCGCCATGATCACCTCGGCGAGCAACCCACCCTGGGCGCTGGACTGCCCAATCCAAGACCTGGCCAGCGCTGGGCTACCCGCACCCTCGGTGGTGCGGCAAAAGCTCTTTACCTTGGATGCGCGCCTGATTCGCGGCACGCTGGGGCGTCTTGCGCCGCAGGATGCCGCGCGTGTGCGCCAAGCCCTTGCCCAACTGATCGGGCCTTTGCCATGACCCCCATCAAAGCCCCCAAAAAACTCATCGAAGTGGCGCTGCCGCTGGATGCCATCAACCAGGCCGCCGCACGGGAAAAATCCATCCGCCACGGCCACCCCAGCACGCTCCACCTGTGGTGGGCGCGCCGGCCGCTGGCGGCTGCCCGCGCGGTGATCTTCGCCCAGCTGGTCAACGACCCCGGCTACGAGCGAGCCTTGGGCCGCGGGGTCAACAAAGAAAAGGCCGCCGCCGAGCGCGAGCGGCTCTTTCAGCTCATCGAAGAGCTGGTGCAGTGGGAAAACACCAACAACGAAGCGGTGCTCGCCCGCGCCCGGGAGGAGATCTGGAAAAGCTGGCGCGAGACCTGCGCCCTCAACAAACACCACCCGCAGGCGGCAGAGCTTTTCAACCCCGAAAAGCTCCCCGCCTTTCACGACCCCTTCGCCGGCGGCGGCGCGCTCCCCCTGGAGGCGCAGCGGCTGGGGCTGGAAAGCTACGCCTCCGACCTCAACCCGGTGGCGGTGACCATCAACAAGGCGATGATCGAAATCCCGCCGCGCTTTGCCGCTCGCGCACCGGTGGGGCCGATCCCGCCGACCGAGCGGCAGGGGCGGCTGCCCCAGGAATGGAAGGGAGCCCAAGGGCTGGCCGAAGACGTGCGCCGCTACGGTGCGTGGATGCGGGAGGAGGCGGCAAAACGCATCGGCCACCTCTACCCGCCCATCGAGATCACGCCGGCCTTGGCCGCCGGGCGGCCCGATTTGCAGCCGCTCATCGGGCAGAAACTCACGGTGATTGCCTGGCTGTGGGCGCGCACGGTCAACAGCCCCAACCCCGTCTTCAGCCACGTGCCGGTGCCGCTGGCTTCCACCTTCGTCCTCTCCAGCAAGCCCGGCAAAGAGGCCTATGTTGAGCCTGTCCTTTCTCCCTCTCCCTTGGGGAGAGGGGATGGGGGTGAGGGTTGCTACCGCTTCACCGTCAAGGTGGCGGGCAACCCCGACTTCGACCCGGCGGCCTATGCGCGGGCGAAGAGCGGCACCAAGCTCGCCCGCGGCGCCAACTTCGAGTGCCTGCTGTCCAAAACGCCGATCGAGGGGCGCTACATCAAAGCCGAAGGGCAGGCCGGACGCATGGGCGCGCGCCTCATGGCCATCGTCGCCGAAGGGCCGCGCGGGCGCGTCTATCTGCCGCCTGTTGATGCGCACGAGGCGATCGCCCGACAGGCGAAGCCGACGTGGAAACCAGATCAACCGATGAATCGCGAAACACGCGATTTGGTAAGCGGCCGCGGTTACGGTTTTTTTACCTGGGCCGACCTCTTCACCCCCCGCCAACTGGTGGCGCTGACCACCTTTTCCGATCTGGTGGCAGAAGCCATCGAAAAGTGCCGCCAGGACGCGCTGGCTGCCGGCATGCCCGACGACGGCGTGGGCCTCGACCAAGGCGGCAGCGGCGCCACCGCCTACGCCCAGGCGGTGGGGGTTTGTCTTAGCTTGAATGTCAGCCGTCAGGCTAATCGCACTGCGTCTCTGAACTTCTGGGACACAAAAGGTGAGAACATTCAGCAAGTATTCGCGCGTCAAGCGCTGCCCATGACATGGGATTTTGTTGAAGGGAACCCGTTATGTAACTCTACGGGCAATTTCACCGGTCAGGTCGACTACTTTATCAAGGTTATTGAAAACGTTCCGGGCAGACCTGAAGGCGTGGTGCAAATGCAGGATGCCCAAACCCAAACCCTTTCCCGCGACAAAATCGTCTCCACCGACCCGCCGTATTACGACAACATCGGCTACGCCGATCTGTCGGACTTTTTCTACGTCTGGCTGCGCCGAAGCCTCAAGCCCATCTTCCCCGGCCTCTACGCCACCCTTGCCGTGCCCAAGGCCGAGGAGCTGGTGGCCACCCCCTACCGCCACGGAAGCCGTGAGGCGGCGGAAGCCTTCTTCCTCGACGGCATGCGCCGCGCGCTCAAAAACCTGGCCGAGCAGGCCCACCCGGCCTTTCCGGTCACCATCTACTACGCCTTCAAGCAAAGCGAAACGCACGATGAGACCGGCACCAGCAGCACCGGCTGGGAGACCTTCTTGCAGGCGGTGCTGGACGCCGGGTTTGCCATTACCGGCACCTGGCCGATGCGCACGGAGTACACCGGTAATCTTAAAAAGAGCACCAACGCCCTTGCCTCCAGCATCGTGCTGGTCTGCCGCAAGCGCGCGCCGGATGCGCCCAGCGCCAGCCGCCGCGAGTTCGTGCGCGAATTGAACGCGACGCTGCCCGAAGCGCTCGATGCCATGACCCGCGGTGGCGTCCATTCGCCGGTGGCGCCGGTGGACCTCTCGCAGGCGATCATCGGCCCCGGCATGGCCATCTTCTCCCAATACGCCGCGGTGCTCGAGGCCGACGGCACGCCGATGACGGTGAAAACCGCGCTGGCCCTCATCAACCGCTTTCTGGTCGAGGACGACTTCGACCCCGACACCCAGTTTTGCCTGCACTGGTTCGAGCAGCAGGGCTGGAGCGCGGGCAAGTATGGCGAGGCCGACGTGCTCGCCCGCGCCAAGGGCACCAGCGTGGGCGGCTTGCAGGCGGCTGGCGTGGTCGACAGCGGCGCGGGCCAGGTGCGGCTGCTGAGGTGGCGCGAATACCCCGCCGACTGGTCGCCCGAGGCCGATACCCGCACGCCGGTGTGGGAGGCGCTGCACCAGCTCATCCGCGCCCTCAACACCGGCGGCGAGAGCGAGGCCGGCCGTTTGCTTGCCCGCATGCCCAGCCGCGCCGAGCCGATTCGCGCGCTCGCCTATCGCCTCTACACCCTGTGCGAGCGCAAGGGCTGGGCCGAGGATGCCCGCGCTTACAATGAGTTGGTCACCGCCTGGAGCGGCATCGAGCAGGCGGCCAGCGAGGCGGGCGTGGTGGGCACGCAGGCGCAGTTCGATATTTGATTCGGAGGCGATCATGCTGAAAACGGCCACCTTCCAAAATCTCACCATCGTTCCCGATGGTGAGTGGTGTTTCAGTCCGGGGCTCAATGTGGTCATTGGCGAAAATGGCACCGGCAAAACACACGTGCTCAAGGCGATTTACGCCTTGCTCAAGGTACAGGCTGACAGCGCCGAGCTGACCAAATCGACTCTGGAAAAGGCCTATGCCGAAAAGCTGGTGCGGATATTCCGCGCTGAAAGCCTGGGACGGCTGGCGCGGCGCAAACAGGGGCGCTCGCGCTGCGAAATTGCCTTGGCGTTCGACGATGGATCATTCGATTCGGCCATTGGTTTTGCAACCAACGCGAAATCACAGGTCGAAATCCATAAAGCCCCACAGACGAAATTACCCCAATCGCCTGCCTATCTGCCAACGCGCGAGCTGATTACGCTCGCGCCCTGGTTTGTCTCGCTTTATGACAACTTTCATCTGGAGTTTGAGGAGACCTGGCGCGACACAGTGTCTCTGTTGGGCGCGCCGGCAGTACGCGGTCCGCGGGAGAAACACGTTGCCCAGCTCCTTGCCCCGCTGGAAAATGCAATGGGCGGCAAGGTGGTCGTCGATAGCGCAACCGGGCGTTTCTACCTCCAAATTCCTGGTGAGGGGCGGATGGAAATGCCATTGGTTGCCGAAGGGTTGCGCAAAATCGCGATGCTGGCGCGGCTCATCAGCACGGGGGTGCTGCTCGACAAGGGGTATCTTTTCTGGGACGAGCCGGAAACCAACCTGAACCCCAAGCTGGTGCGTGTGGTCGCCCAAACGATGATCGCGCTGGCATCAAGGGGTATTCAGGTGTTCGTGGCCACCCACAGCCTGTTTTTGCTGCGCGAGCTGGAAATCGAATTGGCACGACACAAGCCTGACCATCGCACTGGCGCACGGTTTTTCGCGATGTCGGCGCACGCCGACGGCGTGTCGCTCGAGCAAGCCGACGAGCTGGCAGGGGCGGTGCCACTTGTCGCGCTGGATGAGGCACTGGCGCAGTCCGACCGCTACCTGGCGCTGGGAGAGTGAGCATGGCGGTGGAGCTTCAGGAAGGACAGCTGACCTTCACTTTCCCAGATGGCTGGGTGGCCAGCAAATACGATGCATGGAGTTTCTACCGCAACCAGTTCGTCAAGCAATTGGATGGTATTCAGGCGGTCGATTTCATCGCCATCGATCCCCGTCGCACCGCCTACCTGATCGAGGTCAAGGACTACCGACACCCCGACACGGACAAGCCCTCGCAACTCGCCGCTACGATCGCGAACAAGGTGCTGATGACGCTCGCTGCGCTCTTACCCTGCCGGCTCAATGGCAACGACGCGAGCGAGCAGGCAACAGCAAAACGAACGCTGGAGTCTAAACAACTGCGCGTGGTGGTGCATATCGAGCAGCCCAAGCGGCACATGCCGATCGTCGATCCTGCCGATTTGCTCATGAAACTCAAGCAGGTCGTGCGCGCAGTGGATGCCCATCCCAAAGTGGCCACCATGCAGACCATGCCCCACCTGGGATTGGGATGGTCCGTCAAGTGATCTGGAGCTAGCCGTATGCCTCTAAAACCCTGGCGCGAAATCGCCGTCCCACACGAAGACGTGCTCAAGGGCACGTTCCAGCAGGCCGAGTTTGCGGCAGACCTCTCGCGCGTTCATGCAGGGTCGGCCACCGCGGAGTACCAGAATCCGGTGCTGTTCTTCCAGCGTACCTTCATCACCGAGGGGATGCGGCTCCTGCTCGACTCGGTGGTCAAGCGCTTGGCAGGTAAAGGCGGCGACCCGGTGATTCAGCTTCAAACAGCGTTCGGTGGTGGCAAGACGCACACCATGCTGGCGGTGTACCACATGGCCAAGGGCGAGGCCGCCGCCAGCGATCTGCCGGGGATTCCCGCCATTCTGGACGCCGCCGGGGTGACCGAGCTGCCGCGTGCGCGGATCGCGGTGCTGGACGGCATCAAGTCTTCGCCCAATCAGCCTGTGGTGCGCGAAGGTCAAGCGATCCGCACCCTGTGGGGCGATCTGGCCTGGCAACTGGGCGATGCAGAGGGCTTTGCGCTGGTCGCCGAGGCAGATGCCTCTGGCACATCGCCCGGCAAGGCAGTGCTGGAGACGCTGCTCGCGCGCCACGCGCCCTGCGTGATCCTGATTGACGAGCTGGTGGCCTACGTGCGCCAGTTCGAAGAGGGCAAGACGCTTTCGGGCGGCACCTTCGACTCCAACCTGAGCTTTGTGCAGGCACTCACCGAGGCGATCAAGGGGGTTCCCACGGCGGTGCTGCTGGCATCGCTGCCGGAATCGGACAAGGAAGCCGGAAGCGCGCGCGGGGTGAAGGCGCTGGAGGCGCTTTCGCACTATTTCGGCCGCGTGCAGGCGCTGTGGAAGCCGGTGGCGACCGAAGAGGCCTTCGAGATCGTGCGGCGACGGCTTTTTGCCACGATCAACGACAGACTGGCGGCAGAAAGCGTTTGCCGCGCTTACGCGGACTTTTACATGGCCAACCGCGACGACTTTCCACAGGAAACGCAAGAAAGCCGCTACTTCGAGCGGCTCAAGCACGCCTACCCGATCCACCCCGAAGTGTTCGACCGGCTCTACGAGGACTGGTCCACCCTTGACAACTTCCAGCGCACCCGCGGCGTGCTGAAGCTGATGGCCAAGGTCATCCACCGCCTGTGGAAGGATGGCAACAACGACCCGCTGATTCAACCGGGTAGCTTGCCGCTGTACGACGCCGACGTGCGCAACGAGGTTGTCTACTACCTGCCCCAGGGCTGGGATCCGGTGATCGAGCGCGATGTGGACGGCGAGCGCGCCGAGACGACGGAAATTGAGAGCAGAGACCCCCGTTTTGGCAGCGTGCAGGCCTGCCGCCGTGTGGCCCGCGCCATCTTCCTGGGCAGCGCACCCCATTCGGTGCAGCTGGCTTCCAACCCGCTGGTGCGGGGAATCGAGCTGGAGCGTGTGCTCTTGGGCGTCATCCAGCCCGGCCAGCAGACCGGCCTGTTCAAGGACGCGCTGCGCCGCCTCACCGACCGGCTGCATTACTTGAATCATGCCAATAACCGGTTCTGGCTCGACACGCGGCCCAACCTGCGACGTGAGATGGAGGAGCGCAAACGCCGCTTCCAGGACAAGGAAGACGTGTTCCCGACGGTCCGCGAGCGCCTCCAGCGCAATTTCGCCAGCGGGGTGTTCGGCGGTATCCATGTCTTCACCGACAGCGGTGACGTGCCCGACGACTGGGCGCTACGTCTGGTGGTGCTGCCGCCCGACGCCGCCTTCAGCAAGAGCGGCCAGAGCCTGGCCATCGAGCGTGCGACCGATATCTTGAAGAAACGCGGCGATCAGCCCCGCTTCAAGCAGAACCGGCTGATCTTCCTGGCTGCGGACTATGACAGCGTGAGCCGGCTGAAGGACCATGTGCGCTCGTTCCTGGCCTGGCGCAGCATCGTCGCCGACTACAAGGAGAACCGCATCGTTCTCGACAACCTGATGGCCAAACAGGCAAGCGCCAGTCTGGAGCAGGCGGAGGAGACCGTGCGGCGGATGATCCGCGAGACTTACAAGTGGCTGCTGGCGCCGGTGCAGGAAGCACGGCCGGGCAAGGGTCTGTCTGAGTTGATGTGGGAGCATTTCCCGCTCAACCCAAGCGCGCACAATTGGTCACAGGAGATTGAGCGCGTGCTTAAGGAGAACGAGCTGCTCATCACTGAGTGGGCGCCGGTTCACCTCACCAAGGTGCTCAAAGACTGGTTCTGGAAGGATGACGTCAAGGACGTTTCGGCGCTCACCGTCTGGCAGCAGAGCTGCCAGCAGCTCTACCTCCCGCGCCTGAGGGACGACACCGTCTTCCGGATGACGCTGGCGGCAGGCGCGGAGAGCCGCGATTTCTTCGGCTTCGCGCAGGGCAAGGAGGGTAACCGCTACCTCGGTTTCAGCTACGGCCAACGAACGTCGCCGATCTTGGATGCATCGCTGCTATTGATCGAGCCAGTCACAGCAGCGACTTATTTGGAGAAAGTACGCGCAGCCGAAGAAACCTCCCAAACCAAGGCCGCCGTGACTGGCGGCGGTGCAGCAACGACGGCCGCTCCCGCCGGTGGCGGCACGCCCCGCGTGGAGGACTCTGCAAAGGGCGGCTATGCCTCGGTTGGCGCCCCCGCGGGACAAGCGGTCAAGAAGCAGTTTTACGGGAGCGTCGAGCTTGACCCTTTCCTGGCGAAAAAACAGTTCGCCGACTTAGTGGATGAGGTCGTCCAGCAGTTCACCACGCGCCCCGGGGTTAGAGTGAAGATCGCCGTCGAGATCCAGGCCGAGTCGGCCAACGGTTTCGACGATTGGCTGCAGCGCGCTGTGAAGGAGAACTGCAACGTGCTGAAGTTCAAGAACGCCGAGTTCGAGTCGGGCGAGTAAGGAAACCTCATCGACAAGACCACCCACAGCCACACCTGCCCGCGGTGCGGCGCGTCCAAAACGGCCGTCGTGCTGGACAAGGGGTCGAGCCGGAGCGCCTCTCGGTCGCCTGCGTGAGCAAAACCGCCGCGTCGTATCAACATCGTGACCGGAGCGATCTGCTTCACCGTGGCCATCGGAGAGGGGCAACGGTCGCTACCAGGGGCAAAAGGGGGACACTGAATCGGGGGTTCTTCGTGGTATCACGCGGGGTTTCACGGGGACATTGTAAGGACACTGGCAGCGTCGGAGAAGCCGAAGATCGCAAATAAAACCGGATCAACGCATCCGAATACCAGCAAACAAAAAACCACCCGATCTGTTTATAATCAAGTGGTTGTAAGCATTTGGCGGAGAGGGCGGGATTGTGGCGGTCCCGCCCTGGGGCGAGCCCGCCATCCCTCGCCTTCGGCTCGGGACCGCCCTGCGGGCGTCCGGCCGGGCAGTGCCCGGCTCGTCGAACCGGCGGGTTCTCGAAGGGCCCGCCCCCTTGCCAAATGAAAATGGGGCCGCGGGGGCTGTGGACACACCGCGAACGGGCGGGATTGTGGCGGTCCCGCCCTGGGGCGAGCCCGCCATCCCTCGCCTTCGGCTCGGGACCGCCCTGCGGGCGTCCGGCCGGGCAGTGCCCGGCTCGTCGAACCGGCGGGTTCTCGAAGGACCCGCCCCCCTCGCCAAATGAAAATGGGGCCGCAAGGGCCCCATTTTCATTTGGCGGAGAGGGCGGGATTCGAACCCGCGTCAGGGTATTACCCTGAACACGCTTTCCAGGCGTGCGGCTTAGACCACTCACCCACCTCTCCGAAAACTTTCACGCGCCGGCAACACGCTTTGGCTCCGGCCGGGCTTGCGCCCTTAACCTGGCTTGCGCCAGGTTAGCCTACGCCGCAACAAGCCGCTGCGCGGCGTGTTGTCCAGGCGTGCGGCTTAGACCACTCACCCACCTCTCCGAAAACTTTCACGCGCCGGCAACACGCTTTGGCTCCGGCCGGGCTTGCGCCCTTAACCTGGCTTGCGCCAGGTTAGCCTACGCCGCAACAAGCCGCTGCGCGGCGTGTTGTCCAGGCGTGCGGCTTAGACCACTCACCCACCTCTCCGAAAACTTTCAGCGCCGGCAACACGCTTTGGCTCCGGCCGGGCTGACGGCCCGGGAAACACCCCGGGCCACTCGGCGCTGCGGAACGTTTCGCCGCTGCGAACGTGCGTCACTGCCCGGCGCGCCGCGAAAACGCGCGATGATACCGGAAGGCCCGGGAGGCAGCAAGGGAAGCCGCGCCGGTGCTAGAATGGCCGCCCCATTCCGTTTCCGGCCCCATGCCCGAGCAGAACGCCGTTTTCCAGCAACTCAACGCCGCCAGCGAGCGCTACCGCGACCCCCTCGCGGCGGTCAACTGGGCGCAGCTTTCCCTGGACAGCTGGTGGCTGCCCCCGGATTGCCTTTCCCTGGCAGGTGTGGCGGCATTCGAGGGCCTGCCGGAGTCGTCGCGCCGCCGGCTCTCCCGTTATGAGTTCCTGCACTGGCTGCAGGTGGGGCTGTGGCTGGAACGTCTGTTTCTCGCCCGCACGGCGCAGGGGCTGGCTGGCGCCGCGACGCCCCTCGACTACGCGGCCCGTCTGCACGAACTGCGCGAGGAAGCCGGGCACAGTCTGCTGTTTCTCAAGTTCATGGAAGTCTCGGGGCTGCATCTGCCGGCCGCCGCCTTCCCTGCCCCGCGCCTGCTCACCCTCCTTGCCCGGCTGACACCCGCGGATTCGCTGCTGTTCCGGCTGGCAGTGGTGATCGGCGAGGAAGTGCCGGACAAGTTCAACCGGCGCATCCGTGCCCAGGCTTACGGCATCGACCCGGTGGTGGCCCGGGTGGTGGGCCTGCACATGATGGATGAGGCCCGCCACGTGGCACGGGGCAGACTGCGCGCGGAGGAACGCCTCGCCCACCTGGCCCCCCCGGGCCGCTACCTGACTGCGCGCACGCTGACGGCCCTGCTGGGTCCCTTCGCGCGCACCCTGTTCCTGCCCGCGCCGCCACTCTACGAGCTGGCGGGGCTGGGCGACGGCCGGCGCTGGCATGCCCTCGCCTCGGCCAATCCGGCGCGCCTCGCCTTGATGAGGGCGTGTCTTGCCCCGACGCTCGCCTGGCTTGCGCGCCAGGGGGTGGCCGTTCCAGCCCCCCTGTGAGGCAGCCGCCTCAGAAATTGGCCGCCTCGATCTCCAGATAGGTGCGGCTGATGTTGCCGCCCATGGATTCCTCGAAGTGCTTGAGGCGCTTCCACTCGCTGAGATCCAGGGTTTTGCGGATCTCGCTGTCGGTGAGCCCCTTCTTGTAGCCCGCTTCTACCCCTGCGTAGAAGCGCGCCATCATGCGGTGGAAGTTCCGCGCGTCGACCTTGGTCATGAGGGGACCGTGGCCCGGAATGGCAGTTTTGAAATCCAGCTTGCCCACTTCCTCCAGGGTGCCCACCCAGTTCTTCACATAGGCATCCCGGAAGGCCGGCATGATGCGGTGCACCAGCACGTCGCCGGCCACCAGCACCTTGTCGTCCGGCAGGTAGATCAGCATGTCGCCGGCGGTGTGGGAACCGAAGGGTGTCCACAGCACCATGCGCACGCCGTCGATAGTGAGATCCACCCGGGTGTTTTCCTGGTAGGTGGTGTGTGCCAGCACCGGCCGGGTATTGGGGAATTTCCTGCCGGTGGAGCTTTCCACGATTGCGATCCACTCGGCACCGGTCTTCTCCAGTTCGCTGCGGCATTTTTCCGAGCTGATGATCTGGGCGCCGGGGAAGGCCACGTTGCCCAAAGTGTGGTCGCCGTGGTGGTGGGTGTTGATGATATGGGTCACGGGCTTGGGGGTGAGTTTGGCGATGGTCGCCGCCAGATGCTTGCCGATCTCGTCGGTGAACCCGGTGTCGATGAGGATCACCCCCTTCTCGCCGATGATCACGGTGCTGTTGACCATGTAGCCCTGGTTCCCGGGGTTGGGAAATTCCATGGGCCCGATCAGGGCATAGATGCGGTCGTTGACCTTTTGCACCTTGGGTGCGGGCAGTCCCGCCCAGGTCAGGGGCGTCAGCAACAGCAGCATGGTGGCCAGCAACACTCTGCGCATGTTCGGTCTCCTTGTCGCAACGGGGAAACGGTGGCTCATGTTACCATCGGCGCGCTGTCCGCAAGTTCCTGCCATGAGTCTGCTGCAAGCGATCGCGCAAGCCATCGAAACCGCCACCGGCGCGCCCTTCGCGCCCCGGGCCGCCCGGGACCTGGGCGGCGGCTGCATCAACCGCACCCAGGTGTTGGAGGATGGCCGGCGCCGATTCTTCGTGAAGATCCACGATGCCCACCGCCTGCCCATGTTCGAGGCGGAAGCGGCGGGGCTTGCCGAACTCGGCCGCGCCGGCGCGGTGCGCGTGCCCCAGCCGGTGACCCGGGGCGCGGCTGCCGGCCACAGTTTCCTCGTGCTGGAATTCGTGGACCTGAGCGGCGGCTCGGCCAGGAGCGCCCGCCTGCTGGGGGAGGCGCTCGCGCGCCTGCACCGGGAGACGCGCCCCGCCTTCGGCTGGGACCGGGACAACACCATCGGCGCCACCCACCAGCCCAATGGCTGGATGGAAGACTGGGTGGCCTTCTGGCGGGAACGCCGGCTGGGTTACCAGCTTGCGCTGGCGATGGGCAACGGCCTGCCCACCCGCACCTGCGCCAGGGTGGAGCGCCTGCTGGACTGCCTGCCCGCCTTTTTTTCCGACTACCGGCCCGTGCCCTCCCTGCTCCACGGGGATCTCTGGGGGGGCAACTGGGGGGCGGACGAAAAGGGACAGCCGGTGATCTTCGACCCGGCGGTGTACTACGGCGACCGGGAGGCGGATCTCGCCATGACCGAACTGTTTGGCGGCTTTCCCGGGGACTTCTATGCCGCCTACCGCGCGGCGTGGCCGCTGGACCCGGGCTATGGCACGCGCAAGGTTCTGTACAATCTCTACCACGTGCTCAATCACTTCAATCTCTTCGGCGGCGGCTACGGCGCCCAGGCGGAACGCATGACGGAACGGCTGCTCGCCGAATGTGGCGCATGACGGCATCCCCATGAACACGCTGCCGGAATTCCTCACCCCGGACGAGGCCGCCGGGCTGCTGCAACGGGTGATGCCCGGCCGCGACGCCGTCGCGTGGCTCGAAGCCGACCGGCGCTTTGCGCCCATCCTGCCGGTCTTCGTGCGCGCGGGTGGGGTGTGGTATCGGGAAGAAGATGTGCGCGGCCTGGCGCGCCGGCTGCGGGAAGACATCGCCCTGCGCACCGGTCACGTACGGCGCCTCCAGGGAGAACGCCGGCAGCGCAGGGAGGACAGGCGTCAGTCCGGCGAGCGCCGCAGCCGCCTGCGCGCCGAGAGCGTGGTGGAACGGCGGCTTTTGCTGCGCCCCGACCGGCGCAGCGACCTGGACCGGCGCATCCGTGGCTGGCTCGACCGGCGCTCCATTCCCGACCGGCGCCGGCCCGCCGCCTGCACGTCCGCCTCCTGAGATTCAGCAAATCCGCGGCAGGGGATCGTCCTCCAGTTCCTCCAGGAGGCGCTCTCCCCCGAAGGGTGTCTCCACCACCACCCAGGGCGCGCCCGGCTCGATGCGGCCGATGAGGGCGGCCTCCTGCCCCTGGGGCAGCGCCCGCCAGGCCGCCAGTGCGGCGCAAGCGTCCGCCGGATCCACGACCGCCACCACCCGGCCCTCGCAGGCGAGGTAGAAGGGGTCATAGCCCAGCATCTCGCATACCGCCGCCACCGGCGGCCGCACCGGCACCGCCGCTGCCGCAAGGCGCACGGTGGCGTTCACGCCCCGGGCGATCTCGTGGGCCACCGTCGCAAGTCCCCCACGGGTGGGATCGCGCATGAAGCGCAATCCCGGCAGGGTCCAGACCGCCTGCGCCAGGGGCAGCACGCTGGCACAGTCCGAGGCCAGATCCCCGCGCAGGCCGAACTGTTCCCGCGCAAGCATCACCGCCGTGCCATGGTCGCCCACCGGCCCGCTCACCAGCAGCACGTCTCCCGGCCGGATCCCTCCCAGCGCAAGGGGCCGGGCCGAGGCGCGCACGCCCACCCCGGTGGTGGCGAGATAAAGGCCGCCCCCGTGGCCGCGGGGCAGCACCTTGGTGTCGCCCGCCACCACCGTCACCCCCGCCTCCCGCGCCGCCTGCCCCAGCGCCGCCACGATGCGCTCCAGCGCGGCCCGCTCGAATCCCTCCTCGATGAAGGCATTGAGGGTGAGCCACAGGGGCCGCGCCCCGGCTACGGCAAGATCGTTCACGGTGCCGTTCACCGCCAGCGAGCCAATGTTGCCCCCCGGGAACTCCAGCGGCTGCACGGTGAAGCCGTCGGTGGTGAGCAAAAGCTCCCCGGCCGTTTCGGGCAGGCGCGCCGCATCGGCCCCCAGATCCAGCAGGGGATTGCCCAGATGGCGGGCGAACACCGTTTCCACCAGCTCCCGGGTCAGGCGTCCGCCATTGCCGTGGGAAAGCCGTACGTGATCGTCATCCATGGTTGCATCGATCCCCATCCTGGGCAGCGGCCTCGATGACCTGACCGAAGGCCAGCCCGCCATCGTTGCACGGCAGCGCCTCCTGCAGCCGCACGGTGAAACCTGAGGCGGTGAGGCCCGCCACGGCCGCCTCGGTGAGCCGCCGGTTCTGGAATACGCCGCCGGTGAGTCCCACCGCATCGAATTCCGTTTCTTTCGCCAGGGTCGTCGCCTGGTCCACGATGAGTCGGGCGAGACTCGCATGGAAGTCCGCCGCGCGCCGCGCAGGTGGCACGTTCGGGTCGAGCAGATGGGCCACCAGTGGCGCCCAGTCCGCCCGCCACAGGCCCGCAGCGTCACGCACCAGGGGCAGGGCAATGGCCGTGCCCGGCCCCTGCGCCAGGGCCTCGAGACGCATGGGAGCCTCGCCCTCGTGACTGGCCTGCTGGATGAGCCCCAGCAGGGCGGCGGCAGCATCGAACAGACGGCCCGCGGCGGAGGTCTCGGGCGCATTGAGACCCCGCGCCCAGCCGGTCTTCGGCAAGGCTGCGTCCACCCCGGGCGGCGACCAGTCGAGGCCCAGGGTCCAGCACAGGGCCGCCGCCGATCGCCAGGGCTCCCGCCCCGCGCGCTCCCCGCCGGGCAGCCGGAAGGGGCGCAGGCTGGCCGCCCGCCGCCACTGGCCCGGGCGGCCCAGCAGGGCCTCGCCCCCCCAAAGGCTGCCGTCCGCCCCCAGTCCCACGCCGTCCCAGGCAAAGACGAGCCACCGCTCCACTTCCGGCCATTCCCCGGCCAGGGCCGAGGCATGGGCATGGTGGTGGAACACCGCCACTTCGGGCAGGCCGCTGGCCCGGGCCCAGCGGCTGCTGCCGTAATCCGGATGGGCGTCGCGCACCACGCGCAGCGCCCGCACCCCGTAGAGGCGCTGCAGATCCTCGATCACCTGGGCAAATACCTCGCGGCTGCGGGGCGTATCCAGGTCGCCGATGTGGGGCGAGATCACCACCCGCCGCTCCCAGGCCAGGGCAATGGTGTTCTTCAGGTGTCCCCCCACCGCGAGCGTGGGCACGGCAAGCGCCCAGGGCAATGTCCGTTCCACCGGGGCCGCCCCCCGCCCCAGGCGCAACGGTCTGGGCCTGCCGGCAATGAAGCGGCGCACCGTATCGTCCGCGGGGCGCAGAATGGGCCGGTCGTGATGGAGGAAGGCATCCGCCACCCGGGCCAGCCGCGCTTCCACCGCCGCTGAATCGGTGAGCACCGGCTCCCCACTCACATTGGCGGAGGTGGCCACGAGGGGCCCGCCGAAATCGGACAGCAGCAGGTGGTGCAGGGGACTGTAGGGCAGAAAGGCGCCCACTTCCGCAAGCCCCGGGGCCACCCCAGGCGCAAGCCCGCACCGGCGGGAGCGGGGAAGCAGCAGGATGGGCCGCTCCGGCCCGCGCAGCACCTGCTCTCCGGCGGCATCCAGCGCCAGATGGCAGCGCAGGGTGGCCAGATCGTCCTCCCAGGGAAACATCACGGCCAGCGGCTTGGCAGGACGCGCTTTGCGCGCCCGCAGGCGGCGCACGGCGGCCTCGTCCTCCGCCGCCACCAGCAGGTGATAGCCGCCCACCCCCTTCACGGCCACGATGCCACCCTGGCGCAGGAGTGTGACGCACGCCGCCAGCGCGGCCTCGTTGCCCGCGGTTTGCCGCCCGTCCTGCACGAAAGTCAGTTGCGGCCCGCACACCGGACAGGCCAGGGGCTCGGCATGGAAGCGCCGGTCCGCCGGGTTTTCGTATTCCGCCCGGCAGGCGGGACACAGGGGGAAATCCGCCATGGCGGTGCGCGCCCGGTCATAGGGCAGCCCCGCGATGAGGGTGTAGCGCGGCCCGCACTGGGTGCAGTTGATGAAGGGATGGCGGTAGCGCCGGTCGGCGGGATCCATCAGCTCCCGCAGGCAATCGTCGCAGCAGAACTGGTCCGGGGGCAGATGGATGTCCGGATCGGCCTCGCCGCTTTCCAGGATGGCGAAGTCCCGGTATCCGCGCGGGACCGTGGCTTCGCTGGCGAGCAGCACCGGGCGCGCCAGGGGCGGCGCCTGCGCCAAGAGGGCCTTGGCAAAGGCTTGCAGCGCCTCCTGTCGGCCTTCCACCTCGATGCTCACCTGGCCGCCGAGATTGCGCACCGTGCCGGTGAGTCCGAGGGTTAACGCAAGCCGAAACACGAAGGGGCGGAAGCCCACGCCCTGCACGCGGCCACCAAGGAGAAAGCGACGGGCGGCCCGGCGGGAACCCACGTCGGCTGCGGAGGTCATGGGGTCACCTTAGCGGCGCGCATATTAAAATTCAACCGGTTTCCAGGGGACGGACATCATGAGCAAGGCTTTCACGAAGGAACAGGACGACGATCTCGACGAGGAACTCGAGGAAGAGGAACGGGCCCTGCCCAAGGGCACCAAGAACTACATCACCCCCGCCGGCTATGCGCGGCTTCAGGCGGAACTGGAACACCTGCTCTCGGTGGAGCGGCCGGAGGTGGTGAAGGTGGTGTCGTGGGCGGCGGGTCTGGGCGACCGTTCGGAAAACGCCGACTACATCTATGGCAAGAAGCGGCTGCGGGAGATCGACAAGCGCATCCGTTTCCTCACCAAGCGGCTGGGTTTCGCCCAAGTGGTGGATCCCACCCAGCAGCCCCACGACAAGATCTACTTTGGCGCCACCGTGGTGGTGGCGGATGCCACGGGCAGGGAGGCCACCTACACCATCGTGGGCATCGACGAAATCGACCCCGCCCGAGGGCGCATTTCCTGGCGTTCGCCCCTGGCCCTGGCGCTCTTGGGCAAAGAAGAGGGCGAGACCGTCACCGTGCGCACCCCCGCCGGCGTGCAGGAGCTGGACATCCTGGAAGTGCGTTACGAGGCAGTGGACTGAGCCGGCGCCCTGACCCCGCCCGCCCACCAGATCCTGCACGCGCCTTCGTCGGAGACCATGCACGGCCCCACCGGGTGACGGGGCGTGCACGCCGTACCGTAGAGTTTGCAAGCGTTGGGATAGATTTTTCCGAGTACGACCCGCGCACAGTCGCAGCCCGGGGGCATCTGGCCGGCCCGCCGGCGCCCGGCTGCGCCGTGGTCCGGAAAGTGGCGGCGCGCATCATGGGCCGCGAAGGCTTCCCGCAGGGTGTAACCGGAGGCGGGGATGACACCGATGCCCCGCCAGTGGGCGTCGCCCACCGCCATCGTTTGCTCAAGCTGGGCCTGGGCCTGGGGGTTGCCCCCCGGCCGCACCAGCTCCGGATAGCAGTTGTCGAGGAAGGGCTGGCCTTCGAGCAGTTGACGCAGCACGGAATACACGGCCGCCAGCAGCGACACCGGCGTGAAGCCGGCCACCGCGGCGGGAATGCCGTGCCGGTCGACGACCAAGCGCCACTCCTCCGGTCCCATGACGGTGGCGACGTGGCCCGGCGCGATGAGGGCGTCGAAGCCCGGAGTCCCCGAGGCCAGCAGCATGGCCACGGCGGGCCAGGTGCGACGGCCGGCCAAGAGCAGGTAAAGATTCTCCGGCACACCCTCCAGCAGCATGGCCGCCACCGGGGCGGTCGTCGTTTCGAAGCCGGCGGCGAAAAACACCACCGCACGCTCCGGATTTTCCCGCGCGACCCTGACCGCCTCGCGCGGGCTGGCGATGGGCCGGATGTCGGCCCCCAGTGCCTTCGCCGCATCCAGGGAATTGGGCTCGCCTTTGGGCACATTCACCGGCACCCGCAGCATGTCGCCGAAGGCGACGAGGATCACCTTCTCTTCCAGCGCCAATTGAATCGCCTGGTACACATCCTCTTCCGGGCAGACGCACACCGGGCAGCCGGGGCCGGGGATCAGCTCGACGTTCTGCGGCAATGCGCCGCGCAGGCCGGCGAGGGTGATGGAGCGCTCGTGGCCGCCGCAGACGTTCATGATGCGCACGCGGCCGGTGACGGGCAAAGCGCGGATTTTCGCGAGCCAGTCCTGGGCGCTCAGAGCCACATCATCAATCCTGTCCCACCGCAAAGGACACAAAGATACGCAAAGGAAACCTTGTCATGGCTTTGCCTCGCGTACCTTTGCGTCCTGTGCGGCTCACGCACTTTGTCGTCAAACATGCAGCGCCGCCCCGTCGGGCTGCCCCTTCGGCCGCACCGTCTCGCCCGCGGCCACCCGGGCGCGCTGCTGCACGAGTTCCTTCCGCAGCCAGTCCAGCCAAGCGGCCAGCCCCTCCCCCTTGCGCGCCGAGAGTTTGAGCACCGGCGCGTCCGAGGCCAGGTTGCGCACGTGGGCTTCGGCCCGTAGGGGCTCGAAGTCGTCCAGCACGGGCAGGAGATCGGACTTGGTGATGAGCACCAGGTCCGCCGCGCGGAACATGACCGGATACTTGGCCGGTTTGTCGTCGCCCTCGGTCACCGACAGCAGGGTGACGTTGCGGTGCTGGCCGAGGTCGAAGCTCGCGGGGCAGACCAGGTTGCCCACGTTCTCGATGAACAGGAAATCAAGGCCGTCGAGGGGAAACCGGTGCAGCGCGTCATGCACCATATGGGCGTCCAGATGACAGGCGGAACCGGTGCTGATCTGGTGTGCCGGCACGCCTTTGGCGCGGATGCGCGCGGCATCGTTTTCCGTCGCCAGGTCGCCCTCGATGACGCCGATGCGGAATTCGTCCCCGAGCGCGTCGATGGTGGCTTCCAGCAGGCCGGTCTTGCCGGAACCCGGGGCGGACATGAGATTGACGACCAGCACGCCATGGCGGTCGAAGTGGGTCCGGTTGTGGATCGCCTGCTCATCGTTTTTCGCGAGCAGGTTTTTGAGCACCGACACCGCCGTCGTGCCGTGCACCGGCGTGTAGGCGTGTTTGCGGTTTCCGGGCGTGATGTTGCAGCCGCAGGTGTCGCACATGGGGTCTCTCCCTAAATCACGAGTTCCACGCTCATCAGCATCATTTCGTCGCCGCTGACCAGCCGCGTATGGTAGTCGCCGCAGCGCGCGCAGAGCAGGCGGTTCGGCTCGGCTTCGCTCTCGGCGCCACAGGTCTCGCACTTCACCCGGACCGGCGCCGGCTCGATCACGAGCCGGGACGCCTCTGCCAGGGTGCCGGCGCTGGCCAGGGGATAGGCCTGTTGCAGCAGGGTCGCCTCCACGCCGGACAGGGGACCCAGGCGAACGCGCACCGATTTCACTTGGCACGCCCCCCGCTGGCGGGCCACCGCCTCGACCTGGCCGATCAGGGCCTGGCAAACGGAGAGTTCATGCACACCCGTCCCCCGTCCCGGCCCCGCTCTTGAGCATCTCGTCGTAGAGCTCCCAGGCCGAGCGGGCATCTTCCGGGGTCATTTTCTGGATTGCGTAGCCCACATGCACCATCACGCAGTCGCCGACCTTGAGCTGCTCCCCCTGCATCAGGAACAGGCTCACGTCGCGCTCCACGCCCCCGGCCTCGCAGCGGGCGGTGAAGCCGTCGATGGCGACGATCTGCATGGGAATACCCAGACACATGTTGCCTGCCTGAAAAAGTGAACGCCACGGTGAATCATAGCCGGATTTCCGACGCCGGCTCCGGACGCAAACCGGGAACTTGCCAGCAGGCGCGCGCCCGGTTACGGTAACACCATGTCGCGCGTGCCTGCTCTCTGCCTGATGGCTGCCGTACTCGCCGTGCCCGCCCCGGCGGCCTGGGGCGGGGACCCTGCGCGGGGCGAGCAGATCTTCCGCAGCACATGCGCCACTTGCCACGTGCAACCCAAGCGCCTGAAGACCCCCACCGAGCGGGTTCGGGAAAAGCTCGCCTCGCGGGCAATTCCTGCGCACCGCCTGGTCCAGTTGAGTGAAGCGGAATGCGAGGACCTGCTGGACTACCTGGCCGCCAAGCGATGAAGCTGCCCGTTTTCGCCGTCGCCATCCTTCGCCGGTTCCGTCCCGGTGACCCCGCGCCGTTCCTGGCGGGGCTCCTCACCGCCACGAGCCCGGCCGCGCTGGCTCATACCGGCCACGTCAGTGCGGGTTTGGCCGCAGGACTCCTGCACCCCTTCACGGGGTGGGATCACCTGCTCGCCATGGTCGCGGTGGGTCTGTGGGCAGCCCAGGTACGCGAGCGCGCCGCCGTCTGGTGGCTCCCGGCGGCCTTCATGGGCGCGCTGGTCGCCGGCGTGGCCCTGGCCATGGGGGGCGCCCCCCAAGTGGGGCCCGCAACCTGGGTGGAGTCCGGCATTGCGGCATCGGTCCTGGCCCTGGGCCTTTGTATCGCCCTGGCGCTGCGCCCGCCCGTCTTGGCAAGCCTGTTTCTCACCGCCGCTTTCGGCTGGGCCCACGGCTACGCCCACGGCCTCGAACTGCCCCATGCCGCGTCCCCCCTGCTCTACACCGTGGGTTTTCTGCTGGCCACCGCCAGCCTGCACCTGATGGGGGTGGGGTTGGGCTACGCCGCCCGGCGCCATGTCATGGCGACGCGCCTCATGGGCGGCCTCATCGCCGCTGGCGGCGTCGGTTTCCTGACCCTCCTCTGACCGCAGGCCTGACGCCGTCGCGGAGGCATTTCCCCCCGGCCCCCTCGCGCCATGGTTGCCGCCGACGCCGGCCGCCAGTAGACTGGCCAGTCCATGCCGGCCGCCCCCTTGCCCACCACCTGTCTCGCCGATACCCGCCAGCGGGTGCTGGATGCCGCCTGCGCCGCCTTCCGCGAGGAAGGCTACCAGGTGAGCATCGAGCGCATTGCGGCGCGCGCCCAGGTGGCCCGCCAGACCCTCTACAACCACTTCCCCAGCAAGGAGGCCCTGTTCGCCGAGGTGATGCGCCATGCGGTGCAGTCCATCCTGGTGACGCTGGAGGGCGATGGCGATCTGCGCGCCACCCTCCTCGACTTCGCCACGGCCTATCGCGCACGGGTGTTGAGCGACGAGGGCGTGGCCATTTTCCGCACCATGGTGGCGGAGGCACCCCGCTTTCCGGCGCTGGCGCGCCAGTTCTTCGAGGAGGGCCCGCAGCGCACCCGCCAGGGGCTCGCCCGCTATCTCGCCCGGGCGATGGACGCAGGGCGCCTGCGTCGTGACGACCCCGCCTTCGCCGCCGAACTGCTCACCGCCATGCTCTCCGATTACGAGCGCCTGCAGCGGCTGTTCGGCCTGCCGGCCGCCCCCGACGAGGCCAAGGCCGCCCGCGTGGTGGACGCCTTCCTGCGCATGTTCGCCCCGTCTGCCCGCTCTGCCCGGCGCCGCAAGTGACGTTTTCCGGAAAAGGACCACCATGAAACGCTTCCCATTGCTCATGCTCGCCGTTCTCCTCGCCGCCTGCGGCCCCAGCGGCAAGGGCGCACCCCCCGGTCCCGGCGGGGCGCCCGGCGCTCCCATGCCGCCTCCCGAGGTGGAGGTGATCCAGGTGGGCCGTGCCGAGGTCACCCTCACGCCGGAGCTGCCGGGCCGCGTGGCGGCGGTGCGCACCGCCCAGGTGCGGGCGCGGGTGGAGGGCATCGTGGAAAAGCGTCTGTTCGCCGAAGGCAGCGAGGTGAAAGCGGGTCAGCCCCTGTTCCGGCTGGATGACCGCACCTACCGCACCGCCGCCCAGGCCGCGGAAGCGGACGTGGAAGTGAAGAAACTCCAGCTCACACGACTGGAATCCCTGCTGCCGGACAAGGCGGTGACCCAGCAGGAAGTGGATGCGGCGCGCGCGGCCGTCAAGCAGGCGGAAGCCCAGCTCGCCCGCGCCCGCCTCGATCTGGAAAACACCACCGTGCCCGCCCCCATTTCCGGCCACATCGGCCGCGCCCTGGTGACGGAAGGCGCCCTGGTGGGCCGCAACGAGGCGACGCTTCTGGCCGTCATCGACCAGCTGGACCCGGTCTATGTGCTGTTCACCCAGCCCAATGCCGAAGTGCTGCGTCTGAAGCAGGCGCTGGCCAGTGGCCGGCTGAAGGCCGCGCAGACGCAGGGCGTGGAACTCATCCTGGAAAACGGCCAGCCCTACCGCCACAGGGGCCGCCTCGTCATGAGCGATCTCAGCGTGGATCCCACAACCGGCTCCATCACCCTCAAGGCGGAATTCCCCAATCCCGAGCGCCTGCTGCTGCCCGGCACCTTCGTGCGGGTGCGTCTGCCCCAGGCGGTGGCCGCCGGCGTCATCGCCGTGCCCCAGAAGGCGGTGCTGTCCGGTCCCCAGGGACAGTTCGTGCTGCTGGTGGGGCCGGACAACAAGGCCGTGCCGCGCCCGGTGAAGGTGGGCGCGATGGCAGGCGACCGTTTCGTGATCGAGGAAGGCCTCGCCGGCGGCGAAACCCTGATCGTCTCCGGTGTGCAAAAGGCGCGCCCGGGGACCGTGGTCAAGCCCGTGCCGAAGGCAAACTGACATGGCCCGCTTCTTCATCCACCGGCCCATCTTCGCCTGGGTCATCGCCATCCTGATCACGCTCGTGGGCGTCATCGCGCTGAAAAACCTGCCGGTGGCGCAGTACCCCCAGGTGGCGCCGCCCCAGATCGCCTTCAACGTGACCTATCCCGGCGCCTCGGCGCAGGTGATCGAGGACACGGTCATCAAGCTCATCGAGCAGGAGATGAACGGCATCGAGCATCTCCTCTACATGGAAGGCAGCTCGGAGCTGGGTGCCGGCACCCTCACCCTCACCTTCGAGCCGGGCACCAACATCGACATCGCCTCGGTGGAAGCCCAGAACCGCCTGAAGCGGGTGGAAGCCCGCCTGCCGGACGAGGTGCGGCGTCTGGGCGTGCCGGTGACCAAGCCCCAGCGCAACTACCTGATGTTCGTCGCCATCCATTCCAAGGATGGCAAGCGCAACTTCGTGGATCTTGGCAGCTTCGCCGCCGCCAACGTGCTCGATCCCATCCGCCGCCTGCCCGGGGTGGGCGAGGCCATCCTGTTCGGCGCGGAATACTCCATGCGCATCTGGCTCAAACCGGAGCAGCTGGTGAACTACGGCCTGACGCCGGGCGATGTGAAGCGGGCGCTCGCCGCCCAGAACGTGCAGCTCGCCACCGGCGAACTCAACCAGGCGCCGGCGAGTCCCGGCGCCCAGGTGAACGCGGTGATCGTCACCCGGGGACGGCTCGCCACGCCGGAGGAATTCGGCAACGTGGTGGTGCGCGCCCTGCCCGATGGCTCCACCGTGCGGGTCCGGGACGTGGCCCGGGTGGAACTGGGCGCGGAAAGCTACGAGCGCTACGCGCGCATGAACGGTCAGCCCATCGCCGCCATCGCCATCCGGGTAGCACCGGGCGCCAATGCCCTGGACGTGGCCCGGGCCGTGAAGGCGCGCATGGCGGAGCTGGCCCGCTTCTTCCCGGAGGGCGTGGACTGGGCCGTGCCCTACGACACCTCGCGCTTCGTCGAGATCTCCATCTTCGAGGTGGTGAAAACCCTGGGCGAGGCGATGATCCTGGTGTTCATCGTGATGTATGTGTTCCTGGGCCACTGGCGCACCACCCTGATTCCCGCGGTGGTGGTGCCGGTGGCGCTGGCCGGTGCCACCGCGGGGCTTTACGCGTTCGGATTCTCCATCAACGTGCTCACCCTGTTCGCCATGGTGCTCGCCATCGGCATCCTGGTGGACGATGCCATCGTGGTGGTGGAGAACGTGGAGCGCATCATGCGCGAGGAGCGCCTGCCGCCCTTCCAGGCCACGCTCAAGGCCATGGACCAGATCCTGGGCGCGATTCTGGGCATCTCCGTGGTGCTCTCCGCCGTGTTCATGCCCATGTTGTTCTTCGGCGGCTCGGTGGGGGCGATCTACCGCCAGTTCGCCGCCACCCTGATCCTCACCATGGCCTTCTCGGTGCTGATGGCGCTTTCGCTCACGCCCGCCATGTGTGCCACCCTGCTCAAGCCCGGGGACGCGGAAAAGGACGAGAAGCGCTGGTTCAACCGCTTCTTTAAGCGTGTCACGAACGGCTACCAGGGTCTGGTGGCGCGCATCCTCGCCCGCGCCGGGCGCTGGGTGGTGATCTATCTCGCCATCGTGGTCGCCACGGGCTGGCTGTTCACCCGCCTGCCCGGCAGTTTCCTGCCGGACGAGGACCAGGGCTACTTCATCACGTTGGTGCAGCTGCCCGGCGGTGCCACCCAGGCACGCACCGTGGAAGTGCTGTCCCAGGCGGAACAGTTCTACATGAAGCAGCCCGAGGTGGAACGGGTGATCGGCGTGGTGGGCTTTTCCTTCTTCGGCCGGGGCCAGAACGCAGCCCTGCTGTTCACGCGGCTCAAGGACTGGGATCTGCGCAAGGGGCCGGAACATTCCGCCCAGGGGCTGATCGGGCGCGCCATGATGACCTTCATGCGCATCAGGGAGGCCATGATCTTTGCGGTGAATCCCCCGCCCATTCCCGAACTGGGCGCGGTGGGCGGCTTCGATTTCCGTCTCCTGGACCGGACGGGACAGGGGCGCGAGATGCTGATGGACGTGCGCAACCAGGTGCTGGGCATGGCCAGTCGGGATCCGCGCCTGGCGGGTGTCCGCCCGGAGGGCCAGGAGCCCGCGCCGCAGGTGTATCTGGACATCGACCGGGACAAGGCCCAGGCCCTGCAGGTGGACATGGCCGAACTCAACGACACGCTCACCTCTGCCGTGGGGGTGGCCTACGTCAACGACTTCGTGCGCCAGGGACGTATCCTGCGCGTGCAGATGCAGGCCGACGCCGATCTGCGCGCCACGCCGGAGGATCTGCTGCGCCTGCCCGTGCGCAACCGCAACGGCGGCATCGTGCTTTTGGGGGAAATCGCCCAGCCCAGATGGGTCACGGGGCTGCCCAAGCTGGACCGTTACAACGGCAATCCGTCCATGAAGATCGCCGGCATGCCCGCCCCCGGCCACTCCACCGGCGAGGCCATGCGTGCCATGGAGGAGATCGCGGCGAAACTGCCACCGGGCTTTGCCTTCGAGTGGTCCGGCACCTCCTACGAGGAACGCCTCGCCGGGGCCCAGGCGCCCATCCTGTTCGCCCTCTCGGTGCTGGTGGTGTTCCTGGCGCTGGCCGCCCTCTACGAAAGCTGGGTGATCCCCCTGGCGGTGATCCTGGTGGTGCCCCTGGGCATTCTCGGCGCGGTGCTCGCGGTGCAGTTGCGCGGCCTGCCCAACGACGTCTTCTTCAAGGTGGGGCTGATCGCCATCATCGGCCTGTCGGCCAAGAACGCCATCCTCATCATCGAGTTCGCGCGCAA
The DNA here is from genome assembly GCF_055379455.1 of Thiobacter subterraneus. Classification (NCBI taxonomy): domain Bacteria; kingdom Pseudomonadati; phylum Pseudomonadota; class Betaproteobacteria; order Burkholderiales; family Thiobacteraceae; genus Thiobacter; species Thiobacter subterraneus. The sequence continues at coordinate 2,700,890 of NZ_AP042402.1, read as the reverse complement.
GCTGCAGGAGGAAGGCATGGCGCTCACGAGTGCGATTCTGGAAGCCTGCCGGCTGCGTCTGCGCCCCATCCTCATGACCAGCTTCGCCTTCATCCTGGGCGTGCTGCCCCTGGCCATCTCCACCGGTGCCGGCGCCGCCAGCCGCCATGCCGTGGGCACCGGCGTGATCGGCGGCATGATCGCGGCGACGCTGCTCGCCATCTTCCTCGTGCCCGTGTTCTTCCTGGTGGTGCGCAAACTGTTCCCACCCCGCCCGCGCCCGGGAGGCGACCATGACTGAACGCCGTTTGCTCATGGCATGGGCCCTGGCCGTGACGCTGGCCGGCTGTTCCTTCGTGCCACCCTACCAGCGCCCGGCCCCGCCCCTGCCCCAGACCTTTCCCGCCACGCCGGCGGCAACACCGGCGCCGGCCGACTGGCGCGCCTACTACAGCGACCCGCGCCTTACGCGCCTCATCGAGGCGGCCCTCGCCCACAACCGCGATCTCGCCGCGGCCTACGCGCGGGTGGCGGAAGCGCGCGCCAACGCCGCCATGGCCCGCGCCGATCGCCTGCCGGCCATCGAAGGCAACGTCTCCGGCAGCCGCAGCCGCACGTCCGGCGACGTCACCGGCATGAACCGGGACCGCACCGCCAGCCGTTTCGACGTCAACCTGGGCATGACCAGCTTCGAGCTGGACGTGTGGGGGCGGCTGGCCGCCCTGTCGGAGTCGGCCCGCGCCCAGTATCTCGCCAGCGAGGAAGCGGCGCGCAGCTTCCGCGTGAGTCTCATCGGCGAGGTGGCCTCCACCTGGTATCTGCTGCATGACCTGAAGGCGCGCCAGCGCCTTGCCCGGCAAAGCCTGGAAAGCCGCACGCGTTCCCTGGAACTCACCCGCCGGCGGCAGCAGGCTGGGCTCGCCTCGGAGCTGGACGTGGCAGCGGCGGAGAGTCTGGTGGCCACGGCGCGCAGCGACCAGGCCGATCTTGCCCGGCAGGAAGCCCAGGCCCTCCACGCCCTGCAGCTGCTGACGGGCATGACCGTCGCAGTGGACGTCCCGCAAGAAGCCCCGCTGCCGGAGCCCCTGGCGCCCGGCCTGCCGGGGGAGGTGCTGGTCCACCGGCCGGACGTGCGCGCCGCCGAGCAGCAGCTTCTCGCCGCCAATTTCAACGTAGGGGCCGCGCGCGCGGCGATATTCCCCCGCATCACCCTCACCGCGGTGTTCGGCACCGCCAGCGCCGCCCTCTCCGGCCTGTTCTCCGCCGGTTCGGATACCTGGAACGTGGGCGCCGGCAGCCGCGGCACCCTTATCGATTTCGGCCGTGCCGAAGCCAACACCGAGGCCGCCGAGGCGCGCCGGGCCGCTGCCCTGGCCAATTACGAGAAGACGGTCCAGCAGGCGTTCCGCGAGGTGGCCGACGCACTGGCCGCGGAAAACGCCCTGCGCGATCAGCTCGCCGCCCAGGAAGCGCTGCTGCGCGCCCAGGACGCGCGCCTTGCCCGCGTGCGGGCACGGGAGGCCGCGGGCGTGGCCAATTATCTGGAAGTGCTCGATGCGGAGCGCAGCGTGTTCGCCGCGCAGCAGAGCCTGGCCGCCACCCGGCGCCAGCTGGCCACGGCGCGGGTGGCGCTGTACAAGGCCCTGGGGGGCGGGGCGGAGTAGTAGAATCCGGCCATGTCCGACCTCAACGATCCCCGCGTCTTCTTTGCGGCCGAGCGCACCCTCATGGCGTGGAACCGCACCGGCCTCACCCTCATGGCCTTCGGTTTCGTGATGGAGCGCTTCGGCCTGTTTTTGCACATGCTGAAGGCCACCCCCCGCGGACTGGGCCGGGATTTTTCCTTCTGGATCGGCGTGGCCTTCATCGCCCTGGCCCTGGCCGTGGAAGTCCATTCCGTGATCCAGTACCGGCGCGTGCTCAAAACGCTGCGGCCGGTGGAAATTCCGGAACGCTACGCCACCTGGGGCGGCATCGCCGCCAATCTGACGGTGGTGGGGCTGGGTGCGGCCCTGCTCGCCTATCTCTTTTCCGAATTCTGACCATGGACTGGGGCGTGCTGGCAAAGGCCACGGTAACGCTGTTTGCCGTGGTGGACCCGGTCGGCACCATTCCCTTCTTCCTGGCCGCCACCCGCACCCTGTCCACGCCCGAGGCCCGTCGCGCCGCAGGCATTGCGGCGGTCACGGTGTGGGCGGTGCTGGCGGCCGCCGCGCTGCTGGGAGAATACGCCCTGCGCTTCTTCGACATCCGTCTGGAGTCCTTCGCCGTGGCGGGGGGCCTGCTGCTGTTGATGCTGTCCCTGTCCATGCTCCAGGCCCACGTGAGCCCCCTGCGCCAGACGCCCGAGGAAGCCGTGGAAGCCGAGGAGAAGGAAGCCATCGGTGCGGTGCCCCTGGGCGTACCCCTGCTGGCGGGACCCGGCGCCATCACCCAGGTGATCGTCGCCGCCGGCGACACCCCGCAGCCGGTGGCGCTCCTGATACCCATCACCCTGGTGAGCCTGTCGGTGTGGCTCGCCTTCCGCGCCGCCCCGGCCATCGCCCACCGCCTGGGCCGCACCGGCATCCATATCGTCACCCGTCTCATGGGGCTGCTCATCGCCGCCCTGTCGGTGGAAATGATCGCCCGCGGACTGGCCCATCTGTTTCCGGGCTGGATGGCCTGACCCCCTTTCTGTCCCTCCCCGGCGGCGGGCAGCTGCTGGAGGACGGGATCCCAGCCCGCCTGACGGCCACAGCAGAATTGGGGCTTGACACGCCAACTTGGCCAGACCAGACTAGACTGTGGTTATTCGGAGAACATCATGCGATCCGTCAATATGCTGCAGGCCAAATCTTCCCTGTCCCGACTGGTGGAAGCCATCGAGCAGGGCGAGGAACGCGAGATCATCATCGCCCGCAACGGCCGTCCGGCTGCCAAGTTGGTGCCCATAGATACGGTGCCGGCCGGCAAGCGCATCGGCGTCGCCAAGGGCAAGTTCGAGGTGCCGGACGACATCGACGCGCACAACGAGGAGGTGGCCCGCCTGTTCCTGGGCGGGCAATAACCTTGAACTAGAAACCTCAGTTGACCGCTCCATTGGCTTTGTAACGTCATACTCGCATTGAGGATTTTGCCTTCGTGCAAGATCATCAGGAAGGTCGGCCCGCCACACGCCCGCTTGCCGGCCCAAACGGGCGCCTGGCTTTGTCGCGCCTCCTTGCAGGGGGCGGCCCTGCGGCGTCGTCGCTTCGCGCCAGCCACCCGTTTGGTCCGGCCCTCGGGTGTGTTCAACCGAGGTTGCTAGGTTGAACATCCTGCTCGACACCCACGTCGCCCTGTGGGCGATCACCGATAGCCCAAGGCTGCCGAAGAAGGCGCGGGAGTTGATCGAATCGCCCAAGTCGGCCGTCTGGATCAGCGCCGCAACGGTTTGGGAGATCGCCATCAAGCACAGCCTCGGACGTGGCGACATGCCGGTGTCCAGCCAAGACGCGCTGCGCTACTTCCGCGAGTCCGGCTACCGATTCCTGCCGGTGGAGCCCGAGCACGCGTCGGCGATCGAAGAACTGGCGCCGCACCATGCCGATCCGTTCGACCGCATCCTGGTGGCGCAGGCCATCCTTGAGCCGATGCGGCTCATCACCCATGACCCGGTCGTGGCCCGCTACAGCGACACCATCATCAAGATTTGAACCCGGATTGTCCATTCAGCCGGCCGGCGCTCCCACGGACAATTGCGCAGACCATGGCCGGCCGAGCCTTTGTGAGATCCTGCCGGCATGCAGGCCTGCGCGGTGGCCACCTCGCGCCTGCACAACATCGCGGGCAAGTACACCGGCAAGGACGATCCGGTCATGCTGGTGCGGGTGCAGATGAATTTCCCCGCCACGGGCGAAGTCCTGGCGCCCTATGCGGTGGGGCACTTCGTCGCCGGCTGCATGCGCGGCTCCCACCAGATGCCCCTCATGCCGGTGCCCCTCAACACGGGCACCAGCTATTTCGACGGCCCACCCATCGTGAGCTGCGCCGCCTACGCCATGCACGGGGGCAAACTCACCGAGGCCCTGGATGCCTTCACCCATCCCTTCTGGGACACGGTGCGCGACAGGGTGAGTGCCAAGGCCATCGACATGCGCCGGCAGGGCTTCTTCGGCGCCGCCATGCTGCCCATGGCGGAACTGGAATACACCGGCATCGTGGAGAAGCTGGCGGAACTGGAGCCCCACTTCCGGGTACGGGGCTGAAGGGCCTGGTCAGCCCAAAAGGGCGGTGGTGTCCACGGCCGCGCCCTGGCTGTAGATCATCAGCCACTTGACGCAAATGACGCGCAGGCAGGAGGCGATGTTCTTGTCGTTGGCCACGAGGCAACCGTCGTGGACACGCTGGATCAGCTTGGGCAGGGTCAGCCTCAGCTCCCGCGCCATGTCTTCCAGCACGTTCCAGAAGGCGCGCTCGAGGGCGATGGTGGTGCTGTGTCCGTGAATGCGGAAGCCCCGTTTCTCCGGTATGAACTCGGTGATCTGCGCCGTGGTGCAGGCATTGAACATGTGATCGAGGGCGTCGTGCTCCTCGATGAAGATCTTCATCTCCGCCTCCTGTTTTTTCCCATTACAGCGCAGGCCCGGGCCCTTGGCAAGGCGCCGCCCGCGGCCGGCCCGGCGTTGGCAAAGATTACTACCACGGCCGGCGCGGGCTCGCCTATCGTTAAGCCACAACGACAAGGAGGCAACGTGGAGCTTTTCAGGAAAACCCTCGATCCGGTGTTCGCCCTGGCGGTGATCGCCGTGCTGGACATCTTTCTCTTCCTCACCATCGGCGCCTGGACCGTGGGCGGCGGCGAAACCATGATGACCGGCCTCATCGCCCAGGCCATCCTGGGCGAGGATCTGCTGCGCCTGCCTTTCTGGAACCTGGTGTTCCAGCCCCACTGGGACTACTGGAAGATGTACATCAGCTTCGGCATGTTCTTCGGCGCCTTTGTGGGCGCGGTGCTGAGCGGGGAGTTCTACCTGCGCGTCCCCCGCCGCCTGTCCGAGTGGGTGATGATCACCCTGGGCGGTCTGCTCATGGGCGTTGGCATCCGCCTTGCCTTCGTGTGCAACGTCTCCACCTTCTTCGGTCTCACTCCCGAGATGAACCTGGGCGGCTATCTCGCCGTCTCCGGCATCGTCGCCGGCGCCTGGGTGGGTTCCCTCGTGTACAAGAAAATGCTGGAGGGTTGAGCATGTCCACGATCGCCGAATGCATGGTCGCGTTCATTTTCGGCAGTGTCGTGGGGCTGCTGGTGCAGCGGTCCCGCTTCTGCAACACGGCCGCCCTGCGCGACGCCATCATGTTCCAGACCTACCGCAACACCAAGGCATTGCTGGTGGCCATGATGATCCTGACCCTGGGCTTCACCGCCTTCATGACCGTGGGGGCGGGCCACCCGCTGGATTTCGACGTGGGGCTCAACACTTTCCTCGGCCTGTTCCTGTTCGGCGTGGGCATGGTGCTCGCCGGTGCCTGCACCGTTTCCACCTGGGTGAAGGCGGCCGAGGGCAATGTGGGCGCCATGTGGGCGCTGCTGTTCACCTTCATCGGCATGTTCCTGTTCTCCCTGCTCTGGTCCTACAACCAGTGGCCGCCCGCGCCGGCCTCCATGACCGGCGATCCCAATCCGGAAGCGCTGCAGGCGGGCTTTGCCAATGCCCGCACCCTGCAGGACAAGACCGGCATCCCGGCCATCCTGTTCGGCCTGATCCAGTTCGCCGTGCTGCTCGGCATCTACCGGGCGATCCGGCGCAAGGAAAAGGCGCGGGAGCAGGACGCCGCCAGTGAATGACAGGAGGAGACAGACATGGGACTTTTCGGCAGCAAAAAAACGGAAAACCCGCGCAGCGGCAGCACGGCGACCCTGCCGGACGGGCAGACGGTGACCGTGGCGCGCCAGGTGGACGCCATCGGCGACTCCTGTCCGCGCCCCCAGCTCATGACCAAGAAGGCCATGGGCGAGCTGAGCCCCGGCCAGGTGCTGGAAGTGCTGGTGGACAACCCCACCTCCATGGAGGCCCTGCCGCCCATGTGCGCGGAACTGCACTGCGAGCATCTGGGCACGGTCAACACCGGCCGGGCCTGGCATGTCTATCTGAGGAAGCTGTGACATGGCGCGCCTGCTGATGCGTGCCTATCTGGCGCTCGCGCTGGCCGTCTGCGCCTGGGGCCTGTGGAAGGTCTATGTCCATCCGCCCGCCAGCATGAGGGTCACCCGCGACGGCGTGCCCTATTTCACACCGCCGGTGATCGATCCGGCCACCGGCAAGCCGGTGCCGGTGGAGGTCCTGGTGCGTCACTACAAGGGGGCGAAACCATGATCGTCGATCTGGAAACCACGCTGCAGATCGTGATGTTCTGCGTGGCCTTCGGGGTGATGTATCTCGCCCTGCTTCACGACACGCTGTGAGGCCGACATGAACCGGGAAAGCCTGATCTTCCTGATCCTCGCCCTGGTCGCGGCGCTGGCCGTGTCGGCCATCGGCTTTCGTTACGCCGCGCTGCCGCCGGAAGCCGTCGCCCGCGCCAGGACCCCGGTCACGCCGGACCAGCTGCCGGAGTTCGACCTCGGCAGCTTTGGCCGAGTCTCCGGCATCGACCTCGTGGCCTACTGGATGGAACACCCGCCGGCAACTTCGGGAAGCGACGCCGCGCCGGCCTCGGTGAAACGTTTCGGAGGCTGCTGAACCATGCGCGTCCTGTTCGTTCTGCTCGCCTGCCTTGCCCTGTCCGCCCGGGCCGAGCTGGGCCTTTACCCGCAGTCCCCGCCGCCCGGCAGTGAGGCCGTGCTGCTCGACGTGCGGCCGCTGGCTGCCTGTAAGGCCCGGTCCGTCGCAGGGGCCCGCTGCCTGCCTGCCGGCGATTTCCTGGATGCCCGGGGACGGCTCGCCCCCTGGCGGGAAGTGGTGTGGCTGTTCAGCACGGTGGGTCTTACGGGCGCGGAAACCGTCATCGTCCTCGGTGACGATGCCACCGACCGCCGCTTCGTCGCCGGCCTGCTGGAACTGGCCGGTCAGCGCCGCGTGGAGCTGACAAAGCGGCCGCTGGCCGCGCTGTGGACGGCGGGCTGGCCTGCGGGCCGGGGCCGGGAACGGAATTTCGCGCGCCAGGTGGCCTACACGGCGGCCATGCGCGAAGGCGAGATCGTGCTACCCCACGAGCCGCGGCCCGCCACGGCCGTGACCGATGCCGACCCGCGTCACGCCCTGGCACGCTGGGTGGACCTGCGCCTTGCGGGAAAAGCGCGCCGAATCCTGCTGGGAGGACAGACATGAGCATCGACATCCTGTTCCATGTCAGCCACCGGGGCGCGGGACGCTACCTCTTCCCCCTCATCGCCGCGGCGCGCCGCCGGGGGGCCACCGTGGCCTGTTTCTTAACCTACGACGGCGTCCTGGTGGCGGCCGACCCACGCTTGAGGGAAGTGCTGGGCGATGCCCGGGCCGTGGTGTGCGAGGAATCCTGGCACCGCTTTCGGCCGGGCGAGCCCTGCCCCGTGGAAGCCGGCAGCCAGACGGTGAACAGCGCCCTGATGGCGCAGGCAACCCGGGTGGTGAGCCTGTGAGCGAAAAGCGCAGACTCCTCGTGCTTGCCCGCCGCGACCATGCCGAAGCCATGCGCGTGGCGGCAGGGCTGACCATCTTTGGTCACCAGGTACGGCTGGTGTTCATGGACCGGGTGGTCGCGGAAACCGAAGAAAACTCGGCCATGGCCGAACTGCTGGACCTGTCCGACATCGCGCCGGAGACCACGGTGTCGGATCAATCGGACCTGCCCCGCCTGGATGCCGCGGCCCTGGGGGCCGCCATTGCCGGCGCGGACGTCGTGCTCAGCCTATGAAGACCGTCGCCCTGAAAACCGATCTCTTCCCGGACGCAGCGACCGTGGAAGGCGCCCTCGCCACCGTTCCCGGCGGGGTCACCGTTCTCGATCTGACGCGGCCGGGACTGGAGGAGGCAGACTGGCAGCGCATCGTCGATGCGCTGCTCGCCGCCGAACGCATCATCACCCTGTAACCCAAGCAAAGGAGCAGACCATGAAAACCCTCGCCTCTTTGCGCGCCACCCTGCTGGGGGCCTGCGCGCTGCTTTTTTTCTGGTCCGTGACCGCCCTCGCGGCCACACCGCTGGTGGACGTGGAATGGGTCAAGGCCAACATCGGCAAGCCCGGCATCGTCTTCCTGGACTTGCAGCCCGCGGCGGACTACCTGCGCGGCCACATTCCGGGGGCAGTCAACACCAATTTCGACAAGGACGGCTGGCGCGAGGAGCGCGCCCGCGACAAGGTGCCGGACATGCTGCCGGAAAACCTGGACAAGCTCGCCGCATACATCGGCAGGCTTGGCATCGACAACAAGACCCACGTGGTGATCGTGCCCCCCGGCCAGACCAACATCGACATGGGCTGGGCCACGCGCATCTACTGGACCTTCAAGGTGCTGGGGCATGATGAAGTGTCCATCCTCAACGGCGGCATGAAGGCCTACACCGCCGACAAGAAGAATCCCCTCCAGGCCGGCCCGGTCACGCCCGAGCCCAAGACCTTTGCGGTCCAGTTCCGCCGCGAATACCTGGCCACGGTGGATGACGTGAAGGAAGCCCTGGCCAGCAAAAAGGTCGTGCTGGTGGACCTTCGTCCCGAGGACCAGTACGTGGGCATCAACCGCAATCCCAAGGCTGCCATGAACGGCACCCTGCCCGGTGCGAAGAACCTGCCCTCGCCCTGGCTCACGGAAAACGCAGGCGGCACTTTCCGCAACCTGGAGCAGCTCAAGGAACTGGCCAAGATCGCTGGCGTACCCACCAAGGGACCGCAGATCGAGTTCTGCAACACCGGCCACTTCGCCGCCAATGGCTGGTTCGTCATGCATGAGCTGCTGGGCAACAAGGAGGCCAAGCTCTACGACGGCTCCATGGTGGAATGGACCCTCCTCAAGGCGGGGCCGGTGGAACAGAAGGTGAAGCTGCCCTGAGCCGGCGGACGACCATCTTCCTGCTGATCGCCGCCTGGCTCCTCGCGGGGCAGGCGGCGCTTGCTTCCGAAGAAGCCGGGACGCGCCTGGCGGCGCTCCTCGCGGTGATGCAGGCCGATCTGGCCCAGGCCCCCACGCCGGGCGTGCGGGCGCGGCTAATGGAATCGGCCTCCCTGCTGCCCCTCATGCTGCGTGAGGCCCAAGCCCCCGCGGAAGAGGTGCAGCAGGCGCGCCGGCTCCACCCGGCCCTGAAGCGGGGCGATGACAGGGCCGTGCGCACCACCCTCGCCCGGCTTGGCGCCGCCCATCCCTTCCGGCCACCGCCACCCCCGGCGGACCCTGGCCGTGCCCTGCGGATCGCGGCCGCCATCCACCGGGAAGCCTGCGCCGGCTGCCACGACCATCCCCGCACCGACGTGCTGCTGCCCGCGCAGGATCTCTTTCGCCTGGCCTGCCGGGAAACACCGGAAGCCTTCGCCGCCCGCCTCTACCTGGGCGTGAAAGGGCAGGCCGACAACGGTTTTCGCAACCCGTTCAGCGCGGAGGAACGCGCCGCCCTCGCCCTCTGGTACCGCACCGCCCGTCCCTGCACACCCGGGGTCAGATCTTTGCACACCCGAGCACACCCGGGGTCAGGTCTTTACTTTATAGCCAAGCCGCTAATCGCGGCTGAAGCCGCTCCCACTGCCCGCCCTTTGGGGCAGGGTGGGTGTGCGCCCCGCCGCCCGCGACGGCCCGGCGCCCCGGAAGCAAAAGCCTGCCGCGCCACGGCTGCGGGGGCCGCTGCCACTGCGGGCACGGGGCAGACGGCTGCGTGCGCGCCGCGCATCGTCACCCCGGGACGGCCGCTTTTGCCGGAGCAGGCCCTGCTGCTGGGCGCGGGGACCTTGTGGACGCCGCCGGCGGAAGGGGGCCATGACCCCCTTCACGGGCGGCGGCAGACGGAGTAAAGTTCGGTTTGCGGGCCCTGCCGCCCGGGTCCTTTTGGAGGCGTTTTTCGGATGACCGGAATTTTCGTCAACCCCCTTTGCAAGGTGTTGATGGAAAAAGGAAATTCTGGGCTTGCCCTCTGAACACATGCCCTGATCTCAAAGGGATTAAGACTGGTGCTGCGGTAAACTTTAGGCCAACTAAAGCTCTGAACACATGCCCTGATCTCAAAGGGATTAAGACCCCAACGGCCGCCATCCTGTTCATCTTTGAGATTAACTCTGAACACATGCCCTGATCTCAAAGGGATTAAGACCTGCTAATGCCAGCAACGCCCAAACCGGAAAACCTCTGAACACATGCCCTGATCTCAAAGGGATTAAGACCCGCCGAGGCGCTGCGCCTCGGCGAAAAAGCCACCTCTGAACACATGCCCCAATCCCAAGGGGGCAAAACGAATCACACCCTGCCCGGCAGAAAGGTTGGCTCCGGACAGCGCCCGCACCGGCCCGCCAAACGCCGGCGGCCCCGTCATCGGGCGCGACGTCCCCAGTGCGGGGCGACCCGGTGGAAGGTGACGGTGAATCCCGCTGCGCCGGGCACCGCCCATTCAGGCCGGTTCAGCGGGATTGCCTTTTCCTTCCCGCCGCCCGCCGGCGGTTCCGCTTCTTCGGCCCGCCCCATTCATCACGCAAAGGCGCCGGCGCCGCCGGTAAACGGGGCGGGTTTGCCTCCGCCGTTGCCATGCCGTGGCGACTTCGCTAAATTGCCGCAAAAAAGGGAGGTCACCGCCCCACCGGCCCACCTGTGTGCCGCCCCCCGCTGCCGCAGCGCCATAACCGCCCGTCACCCGGCCGGGACGTTGGCCCTGTGACAGCGGGGCGCCGCAAGCTTGCGGCGTGTTCCGGGGACGGGGTGTTGTGGCACAGTCGAGGCCCGCTTCACGAGACCCGGACCATGACACCCGAGCAACCCCATGCCTATCCGCGGCGCATCCTGCTCGCGGTCAGCGGCCTCACCCCGCAGGTGGTGACCGAAACGCTCTATGCCCTCACCCGGCAGCAGCCGCCCTTCGTGCCCACGGAGGTGCACGTCATCACCACCGCCGAAGGCGCCACCCGCCTGCGCCTTGCCCTGCTGTCCGGGGAGCCCGGTTGGTTTGCGCGGCTGTGCCGCGATTACGAGCTGCCCGCCATTGCCTTCGACGAAAGCCGCATCCATGTTCTGAGGGATGCCGCCGGCCAGATGCTGGATGACATCCGCACGCCCCAGGACAACCAGCAGGCGGCCGACCAGATCAGCCAGTGGGTGCGCAGCCTCACTGCCGACCCCGAGGCGGCGCTGCACGTCTCCCTGGCCGGCGGACGCAAGACGATGGGGTATTACCTCGGCTATGCGCTTTCGCTGTTCGGGCGTCCCCAGGACCGGCTTTCCCATGTGCTCGTCTCCGAGCCCTTCGAGTCGAGCTGGGAATTCTTCTATCCGACACCCTACGAGCGCATCATCCCGGCGCGCGACGGCAAGCTGGCCGACTGCCGCCAGGCAATGGTGACCCTGGCGGAAATCCCCTTTGTGCGCCTGCGCGAGGGGCTGCCGCCGCGCCTGCTTGCAGGCGAGGCGAGCCTGAGCGAGGTGGTGCGCGCTGCCCAGCGCGCGCTGCTCCCGCCGCGGCTCGTGCTGGATGCCGAGAACCGGCGGGCCTGGGCCGACGACCTGCCCATTGACCTTTCCGCCACGGAGTTTGCCCTGGTCCTCTGGCTCGCCCGGCGTGCGCTGGGCGGCGCGCCGGAGGTCTGCTGGCATGAGGCGGCGGCGGCCCGGGAATTCCTGGCCGTGGCAGCCGAGGTCATGCAGCCCATGAGCGCGGAATACGAGCGCTGCGAGAAAGCCGTCACCGAGCGGCTGGATGACCCGAAACTGCTCAGGGACTATTTCGAACCCCACAAGTCGCGCATCAACGCCGGGATCGAAGCTGCGCTGGGCCCATCCGCCGCGCAGCGCTACCTCATCCAGCGGGGCGGCCGCACGGGCAGCAGTCATTACTTCCTGGCCCTGGGTGCGGAACAGATCATCCTCGCGCCGGCGCCCGCTGCGGCGGCCACAAGCTTGTCGCCGGCCGGCGCAGGAACAGCCCTTCTGCAAAATGCAACTCACCACGGACGCAACGGAGCCCTGCCGTGAAAACTGTGCAACACACCCTTCGCTTTGTGACCCCGGCCTTCCTGGGCGATGCCCAGCAGAACGGCCGCTGGCGCACGCCGCCCATCAAACACGAACTGCGGCACTGGTGGCGGGTGGCCTATGCCGCCGACCATGGCTTTCGCGTGAGTGTGGCCGACATGCGGCGCGAGGAGGGGCTTTTGTTTGGCAATGCGTGGCTGTCGCATCGCGTAGGCCGCCGCGATCAGAACACATTTACCAAGAGTTTGGTGCGCTTGCGCTTGGACAGGTGGGACGATGGCCGCCTCAAGAAAACGCAGTGGCCAAGGGATCACAGCGTGATCCATCCTGAGGTGCGCTCACCGGTGGGCAGCGCCCTGTATCTGGGCTACGGGCCGCTTTTATTTAGCGGCGGTACCACGCTGAAGGCCAACGCGGCCATCCAAGCGGGCGAAGAGGACCTCCTGTCACTTGCCTGGCCCGAGTCGTTTCCCCGCGATCTGCAGACCGCGCTAAAGGAGACCGGCGCGCCCGATATCTGGCCAGAAAGAATCGACGCCCGCCTTCGCTGCGCACTCTGGTTGGCCGATCGCTACGGCACTCTGGGCGGCCGTGCCCGTAACGGCTGGGGCTCGTATCACCTTCTCCCCTTTCCCGCAGCAGAAGGGGCCGGGGGCCTGCCGCTGCGTGACTGGCAGGAATGCCTGAATCTGGATTGGCCGCACGCCATCGGCAAAGACGAAAAAGGCCCCCTCATCTGGCAGACCGAAGCCCATGAAGACTGGAAGTCGCTCATGCGCACGCTGGCCATCGTCAAGATCGGCCTCAGAACCCAGTTTCTGTTCACAACTGGTCGCGGTGCTCTGCGCCCGGAAGATCGCCACTGGCTCGCCTACCCCGTGACCAACCATGACGTGAGAGCCTGGAGCGCATTACGCCTTCCCAACCAGCTCCGCTTCAAGGCGCGCCAAACCGCGGACGGCAAGCTCGTGGGGATAATCTTCCACATGCCGCACCTGCCGCCGCCAGCGTTCAAACCACATCGCCCAGCGATCGAAAACGTCTGGCGCTGTGTGCATGAGTTCTTGGATGCGACCACCCTGCCGCCAGCGCAGCGGCGCTATTGTTCCATGGCAGATGGTCCAGCGCTCGCGAAACAAAAACAGCAGCTCGATGGCGTGATCCTGAAAAGAGTATCGGAGTAGCGCGATGCACGACGAACAGATCTGGCAAGCCAAACTCGCCGCGCGCCTTCATGATCCACCGGAGAAGGCGCTGGTGCTGCTGCGCACCCGCGAGGGGCACGAGGGCGGCACGGTGGCGGCCCTGCTCGGGGAAGTCTTCCCGCAGGGGGTGCCCGGCGACATCGCGCGCATCGTCCAGCAGGCCGACCACTGGGCCGCCGCCGCCGACCGCGCGGCCTTCCCGAAGCGGGAAGCCGACGGGCGCCACCCGGCCTGGCAGCAGGTGGTCTTTGCCGAAAACCCGGTGCTGATCCACCCCCTCACCGGCCAGGCGCACCGGCTGCAGCCGTTTGCCGACGACGTGAGCGCCGCCGAGGCCCAGGCCCTGGGCACGGACCATCAGCGCGAGCTCCTGCAACGCGATGCGCAAGGCGGACTTGACTACCGCTTGAGCGCGCTGGCCCTGTGGCGCTTCGGCCCTGGACTGACAGGGGACCTTGCCGAGGTATGGAAGCTGCTGCCCGCCGACAGCCGGGTGCCGGACCACACCATCCACGACCACCTGGACCTTGCCTCGGCCTTTGCCGGCGCGTTTGCGGCCGACCCCAGGGAAGAGCCGGCGCTTCTCGCCGTCTCCCTCGGCCCGGTGCAGGACTTCATCGCCGCTGCGCGCTCCACCTCCGACCTCTGGGCCGGCTCCCATTTGCTTGCGCGCCTGTCCTGGGAAGCGATGCGCGTGATCTGCGAGGCGCTGGGCCCCGAGGCGATCCTCTTCCCGCGCCTGCGCGGCGTGCCCCAGGTGGACGTGTGGCTGGTGCGCGACTGCGGGCTGCCAGTGGAGCGCTTCGATGCCTGCGAATGGCGCACGCGCGGCAGCGACGCCAACCCCCTCTTTGCCGCCGCGCTTCCCAACCGCTTCACCGCGCTGGTGCCCGCGTCCCATGTGGCCGAGATCGCGGAAAAGATTGAGAAAGCCGTGCGCGCCTACGCGCTGGAGAAGGCCAAGTCGGCTTTTCGGCGCTTGCTTGACGTCGCAGGAATCCCAGATCAGCCAAACCTTGACGGCTACACCCAGATCGAGCGGCAGCTCAGAGGCTTCCCCGAGGTGCACTGGGCCGCCGTGCCCTGGTCCCTTGCCTGTGGCGAAAAGGACGCAAATGGCCGCCTGCTCGCCTCGGATGCCAAGCTCGCCGAGGCGATGCAGCCGTTTTTCACAGGCGACGGCAAACCGGGCTGGCTGGGCAGCCGGGCCTGGGCGCTCCTCTCAGGCAAGCTCGAACTCGAAGAGGGCTGGTTCTACCGCCCCAACCCCGGCGTGCTCTATCCCGCGCTACATGAACTGCTGGAGCGGGCGCTGGCTTCGGCCAAGGCCACACGCTGCTTTGCCCAGACCGAGGAAAAAGGCTGGCGCTGCGCCATGACCGGCGAAGCCGAGTGGATCACCACCGATCGCGACCAGCTTCAGACCTCCTACCGCCAGCAGACCGACACCCTCTGGGCCCAAGTGAGTGAGAAGCGGCGCAGTTGGGTCAGGCCCGGCGAGCACCTCTCGGCGCTGCCCATGCTCAAGCGCCTGTGGCCCACGCTCTACATCGAGGAAGTGCGCGAGCTGATCCAGGCCGGGGATGTCGACCGCTTCGTCGTCTCCACCCACACCCTCGCGGTGGCCTCCGCAATCGAGCGCGCGGTTGAAGCAGGCAAAGAACCGGAGCCGGAGATGACAGAGGGCACGCCGTTGGCCCTGCCGCGGCGTCTTGCCCTCAAGCTGCGCGCATCACCGTCGGGCGAATCCTGGCGCCGCGTACCCGGCTGGCTGGAGGCGCAGATGGAGCGTGACGAGGAGGGCGCGGGCGAAGCGGCGCGCCAGCGCCTGGCCCGCATTCTGGGCGCGAAGCCCGACACCTACTACGGGCTGCTGCTCATGGACGGCGACGAGATGGGGGCGTGGCTGTCCGCCGGCGCCGGCAAAACCCTGCCGCTGAAGACGGGCTTTCACCCCACCCTGAAGCAGCGGCTGGACACGCGCTTTGACAGCGATTCGAAGTTCGTCGGCTACGCCAACGAACCCCGCGCGCCCAATCCCGCCTGGCACATGGCGATTTCCGAGGCGCTCAACCAGTTCGCACTGCACCTCGTGCCGGAGATCGTCGAGCGCGCCCATCTTGGCCGCCTCCTCTACGCCGGCGGCGACGACGTGCTGGCGATGCTTGCTGCCTCTGACCTGCTGCCCGCGGCGGCGGCCCTGCGCGCGGCCTATTCCGGCCAGGATCTGACCGCAGCGGGCGGCACGGAGGCCGACACCGTTCGGTTGCAGCGCTTGGACAACGGCTGGGCACAGTTTGGGGGCAGGGTGCTGCGGCTGATGGGCGAGCGGGCCACCGCCAGCGCCGGGCTCGTCATCGCCCACCACCAGGCGCCGCTGGGCGCGGTGCTGCGCGAACTCCGGGACGCGGAAAAGCGGGCCAAGAAACTGCCCGGCAAGGATGCCTGGAGCCTCGCCATCCTCAAGCGCGGCGGCGGCGCGCTCTTTGTTACCGCCCGCTGGGGCGAGCCGCTGCGCCTCTTCAACGCACTGCGCGGGCTGCTTGCGCGCGAGGACGTCTCCCGCCGCGCCGCCTACCACCTGGTGGACTGGCTCGACGATGTGCCGCCGGACCAGCCCGGGATGGTCAAGGCCCTGCTTGCCTACCAGATGCAGCGGCAGTGCGATTCGCCCGCGGCGCGGCAGCAGGTGGCGGCACTCGTGCCACCGCTGGTGGACCTGGCCTTCGACGCCAACCAGCGCCCGCCCACAGTCGAGGCGCTGGAATGGCTGGCCAATTTCATGCTCGCTGCCGAGTTCCTGGCGCGTGAAGCGCGGCACGATCGCAAGACGGAGGACGCATGACTGCCACCGATGCCTTCATCGAAGCGCTGGACGTGCTGAGCCTGCGCGGCAACAAGCTCTTTGGCGACCCGGGCAGCTGGGGCGAGGCGTGGATGCCGCCTGCGCCGTCGGTCGCGGCCGGCGCGTTGCGCTCGCACCTGCTCGCCCAGCGCGGCGTCGAGCTCGCTGCCTTTGCCCAAGGCGCCATAAGTGACCCGCAGGTCGGCTCCCCAGACAAGCCCGGGCCCTTCACCCTGGCCGCCTTCCAGCTTGCGCGCCGCAAGGCCGACGGAGGCATCGAACCGCTCTACCCGCTTCCGGCCGACCTGGTGGTGCAGGAAAAAGCGGGCGAGCGGACAATTGCCCAACTGCAACCGATCCGGGTGAACGCGGCCCTCAGGGGCAGCGCGCCGCTGCCGCTGTGGCCGGTGCTGGCCGAGGGAGCGGAGCGCAGCAAGCCGGTGGGCGGACTGTGGCTCACCGCCGAGGGCCTGCGCGCCTGGATGGCCGGCCGCGCCATCGACCCCGATGCGCACCTCGTAGAAAGCGGTGCCCTGTGGAAACTCGAAGCCCGCGTGGGCGTGGGGCTCGACGCGCACAAGCGGCGCGCCGAAGACGGCAAGCTCTTTTCCCTGCAGGCCATCCACCCCGGGCCCGGCGTGGGATTCGCCGTGCGTGTGCTCGGGGCGGAGCTGCCGGCGGGCATGCTGCGCTTCGGCGGGGACGGCCGCGGCGCGCGCCTGACACCTGCCCGCGTGGACTGGCCTGAGCCCGACTACGAGGCGATTGCCCGGGCTGGCCGCGCGCGGCTTGTGCTCACCAGCCCCGGCCTCTTCGAACGCGGCTGGCTGCCCACCGGCGCGGGCGAGGCAGACCCCAGCCACGGCGCGCCCTTCGAACTAAACGGCGTGCGCGGGCGCATCGTCTGCGCGGCGGTGCCGAGAGCGCAGGTGGTCTCGGGCTTCGATCTGGCGCGCTGGCAGCCCAAGACCGCGCTTCGCGCCGCGCCGGCCGGCAGCGTTTACTGGATCGAGGAGCTCCAGGCCACGCCCGAGGCGCTCCGCAAACTTGTGGCGCGCGGCTTGTGGACGGACGGCGCGTATGATCGCGATACGCGCCGTGCGGAAGGATTCAATCGCGTGATGTTGGCCATCTGGATGAACGATGCGCTCATTCCCACACGGTTCTGATCGGGTAGCGCCGGATCGCCGGATCCGGCGTGACCAGGGTCATGCTTTGTTCGATCGCCTGGCAGATGAGCATCCGGTCGAAGGGATCCCGGTGAATCGGGGGCAGCGCCGCCAGGTGCCGGGCATCCGCTTCGCCGAACGGCAGCGGCCGGATTTGATGTGCGTCGCGCTGGCGGACGAAATGCGCCCAGGCGCCTTCGGGCGCATAAACGGTCAACTTGCCCAGCGCATGTTTATGCGTCGCCTCCCAGACCGACACGGCGCTCAGAAAGACCTCATGCCGGGGATCGGCGAGCAGGTCCCGCATGGCAGGCGTGAGTTCGGGATGGTCCCAGATCAGCCACAGGAAAACGCAGGTGTCGAGGAGCAGCGACACGGATTCTGCTACCGAGCCGGTTTCCAGTCCGGATGCAGCGGGTCCGACGGCTTGACGTCGTACCAATCCCCCAGCGCTTCCTCACTCATCGGCTCGAAGAACTCGGGGCCCACATGCCCCATGCCCTTTGCGAGGCCGATGGGGCGAGGCCTTCGCTGGCTCATGTCGCCCTCGACCGCCACAAGCTTGGCCACAGGCTTGTTGCGCCGCGCGATGACCACGGTCTCGCCGGCCTCGACCTCGGCCAGGTATTCGGAAAGATGCGCCTTGGCCTCGTGTACGTTGACCACCTTCATGACTTTCTCAGCTCAAATATGACCAAGTTCTGGAGATTGTAAACCATGTTCACTCAGCACGCCGCCCTTTTTCTTTACGCTGTGAGCCCCGTGCACATGGGCGCCGGGCAGGCCATCGGCGTCATCGACAACCCCATCCAGCGCGAGCGCCACACCCACCACCCCTGCTTTGCCGGCTCCGGCATCAAGGGGGCGCTGCGGCACGCATTCGCGGCGCTCGCCAACGACAAGTCGCTGCTCGACCGGCTGTTCGGGCCCGAGGCGGGCAGAAGCGATCTGCACGCCGGCGCGGTGAGCTTCGGCGATGCCCAGCTCATCGCCTTTCCCGTGCGCTCCCTCAAGGGCGGCTATGTCTATGCCACCTGCCCGACCGCGATCGAGCGCGCCCGGCGGCTGCTCAGCCTGATCGGCGTGCAGATCACCTGGCCGCCGCTGCCCGAGGTGAAGGAGGGGGAATGTCTGCTGACCAACCGGGCGCTGCTCACGGGTGACCGACTGCATCTCGAGGTGTTCGAATACACGGCAAAGGCCGATGAGAAGCATGTGGTGGCCGCGATCGCTTCTGACCTCGCGCAGCGGGCGCTGCCCGATGGCGAGGCCTACGGCTACTTCCGCGAGAAGCTCAAAACCGACCTCGTGGTGCTCTCCGACACCGATTTCGCCTATTTCAGCGAACACGCAACGCTCGTGGAACCCCACGTGCGCATCGACGACGCCACCGGCACCGCCGATGACGGCGGCCTCTTCTACACGGAAAACCTGCCGCCGGAGTCGCTGCTCATTGCGCCGCTTCTGGTCAGCCGCACCCGCTCGGGCAGGGACGACATCGCACCGGAAGCGGTGATGGGCCACATCAGGGGGGTGATCGACGGCAAGCTGCTGCAGATCGGCGGCGACGCCACCACGGGCCGGGGCCTGGTGGTGGGCAAGGTCGTGGAGGGCTGAAGCGATGGCCACACTCGAACAGATGCGCGCGCAGGATGCCTGGGACAAATCCGCGCGCTACACCGACAAGCACCGCAACTTCGCCAAGGGCATGCCTGCGCTGATCATGAACTCGGGGCTTATGCAGGTGCTCGCCTTCTGTCACGAGAAAGAGGGCGAGCACGAGGAAATCGCCCGCGACCTGCGGCGCTGGCTCAACCGGCGCTTCAACGGCGCCGACAACGATCCGGGCTTCGAGCCCTTCATGCAGATGCTGCTTCGGGCCGGGCCGCGCGAGTACCAGATGATCACCACTGAAGCGCTTGCCTGGCTCAAGTGGCTGCGGCAGATGGCCAGCGCCCGCAAGGGAAGCCAATGAGCCCCGCGATGGGACGGATTTCAGGCGAGCCCGCGCAGGCGCAGGCAGGCCGCGCGGGGGTCGAGGATGGGCAGGCCCCCGACCGCACCAAGCGCAAGCAGCGCCTTGTCGCCGGTGACGAACAGGTCAGACTGTGCGGCAAGGGCCGAGGCGATGATCCAGGCGTCATCCGGATCGGGGACACCGGCTGCAGGTTGGGCCGCGGCATCCACGATGGCGACGAATTCGGTAAAGAAAAGCTCGGCCTGGGCAAGCGCGGCCTCATCGACCTGGAACTTCGTTTTGGCGATGCGCCGAAATTCCGTCATGACCTGCTCGTTGGCGAGCAGCACGCATTCCGCTTCGATCGAGGTCTCCAGGAGCGCAGCGCACAAACCGTGCCCGAACAGGCCCGCGAGCCACACATTGGTATCGACAAAGACCCTCACGAAAACTCACGGAAAAAGTCTTCATCGTCCAGATATCCCGCGCGCTCGGCATACGGACGTAGCAAGGCCTGCGAACGGCGCAGCTCCTGCAAGGCGAGCTGCCGCCGGATGAACTCACGCGCCAGATCGCTCTTCGGGCGGTTGAGCGCGCGGGCCAGGCGCGTCAGTTCACGATCGAGCTTTTCGTCGAGACGGATGGTCAGCGTCGTGGACATGGTTCATCACTCACAGGACAATTGTAAGACATCGTAACACGGGAGATTTCTTATGCCCATCGCCGCAGTACCCGCCTATCTGGGCCAGGACTTCAGGGACGCCTCGCCGGGCATGCGTTTTGGCATGTATCTCGCCATCTGGACTGATCGTCTCGACCAGGAGGCACAAGTCAGAAAGCGCGCCGAAGCCAAAAGCAAAGAAGGCCAGGAGGTGGACGAGATGCTGCGCAGGGAAGGGATGGACGCCACCATCGCCGCGTTGCGTCAGCGGGAGCGGAACCGTCTTCCCGGCCTGTGGGAAAAAAATGATCACGCCGCCCGCAAGGCGTGGGACCACCTCAGGAAACTCTCGCCGGCTGACAAGTCGCTCATGCAGGCCCTCGCCAGGCGTCAGGGGGCCTTGGGAGGCAAGGCACAGGTCTTCACGCTGGAGGCAGAAGCCACCGCCCCCTTCAGCACCGGCCTGGGCAACGAACACCCGCTGGAAAACGGCTTTGCCTTCCTCTGGCCCTATGGACTGCCCTACCTGCCGGGCAGCGGCGTCAAGGGCGTGCTGCGCTGGGCAGCGCAGGAGCTGGCCGATGGCCTGTGGGGTGATACCCGCGGCTGGAGCAGGGAGCCGGCCTATGAGATCGAGGCCCAAAGCGGGAAGGACAAAACCCGCATCCCCCTCTCCGTGCTCGACGTGCTCTTCGGCCGCGAACCGCCGCCGGGCGACTCCAACGCCGTGCGCGGGGCGCTCTCGTTCTGGGACGTGATCCCGCTCATTGCGGGGGATAGCCTCATGGTCGAGGTCATGACGCCGCACCAGTCGCACTACTACCAGATCGACAAGAAGAAAAATCCGCAGCCGCCGCATTTTCAGTCGCCCCACGACAGCGGCCAGCCCAACCCCATCTGCTTTCTCACCGTTCCCCCCGGCTCGCACTTCACCTTCCACGTGGCCTGCGACACGGCGCACCTTGCGCGTCTGACGGCCCACAAACTCGACGGCGCGCCGGATCTGCTTGCCGTGGCCGATGGCAAGCCGCTTTGGCAAAAGCTTCTCGATGCCGCCTTCGAGCACGCCTTCGAATGGCTCGGCTTTGGCGCCAAGACCGCGGTGGGCTACGGCAGCTTCGCAACCCAAGCCATGCGCGACAGACGGCAAGGGGAAATGGCTGCCCAGCCGGCCGCTGCGGAGCCGGCCCCGGCGGTCACGGTGTGGCAGGGCGCGCGCATCAAGTGGAACCGCGCCAACGGCGCCCTCACCGTGGAAAAGGATGGCAAAAGCGCCATTGCCCTCGCGCCGGTATCCGAAACCCTGCTGGCCAGCCTGCCGGACGATGTGCGCCAAAAGATCAAAACCAACCAGTTCGTCCGGGTCACCGCCCATGTGTCGGATGGCAACCTGGTGAACATCGAAACGTGACTGGACCGGCCATTCGTCTCCGATACGCCTGAACCAGATGCTTTACCTCCTCAACTCACCTGTCCTCACCGCCTACGGGCGCTACCGCTTCGAGGGGCCGGTGGATGAGGCGGCAGCCCGCCGCCTCGCGCAAGACGGTTTCACCTCGGCCATCGGCCATGCGGGCGCGGCGGCGCTGTTTTCCCGCATTCTGGGGCGGGAAGTGCCCGTCAACCGCGTGGCCATCGCCATGCAGCCGGGTGATGCCGCCCTTGTCCTGCGCCTGCTCGACCGCCTGCCCGAGGGCGCCGTGCTCGACGAAGCGGCGCTGGCCACCGTGCGCTGGGAACTGGGCCTGCTCACCCGCGAGGCCTGACCCCACTGCACCGCCACGAGGGACCGTGCCATGACAAAACCGCCGCGAACGCTCATCTCCCTGCTCGGCAAAAGCCAGCTCGACAGCCGGACCGGCTATCGCACCGCCCGCTACCGCATGCCGGACGGCAGCGAATACGAAACCGCCTACTTTGGGCTGGCGCTGGCGCAACATCTCGCGGTTGAGCGCGTGCTGCTCCTGGGCACCCCCACCAGCATGTGGGATCTGCTCGTGGAGCACGTCGCTGGCGACGATGCCAATGAAGAGGCGCGCATCGAACTGTTCGAAGCCGTGCGCGCGGGCACGCTGGAGCCATCCCTGCTGCAGTCGCTGACACCCGCCATTGCCCGCAAACTGGGCCGGCCCGTGGACTGCCTGCTCATCCCGCCCAGCAGCGCCTTTGCCGAGCAGCAGCAGGTGCTCGCGCAGCTCGCTGAATGTCTCGCGCAGGGGGAGCGCGTAGCCTTCGACATCACCCACGGCTACCGGCATCTGGCCATGCTGGGGTTGGCGGCTGCCCGTTACCTGGCCCACACCCGGCAGGTAACCGTGACCGGGCTCTACTACGGCGCGTTGGAGATGACTGCCGATGGGTTCACGCCGGTGGTGATGCTCGATGGACTCGCCCATCTGCAGGAATGGTCCGAGGTCTTCGAGGCTTTTGAAGCCAGCGGCGACTTCTCGCGCTTTGCGGCCCTGCTCGAACGCGACGGCTTCACGGCCGAGGCGGCCCAGGCGCTGGAGCGGGCCTGGCAGTTCCTGCAACTGACCAACGTCAGCGACGCCGCGCGCGCCCTGCAGCCGGCATGGCGCGCCCTGCAAGCGCCACTGACCGGCGCCTCCGAGCTCTTCCGTGCACGCCTGCAAAAGGCCCTGCGCTGGTGCCAGGCGGAGCGGCTGTCCGAGAAGCTGCGCCTGCTTGCGCTGCAAAGCCTGGACCGGGGTGACATCCTGCGCGCCACCGTCTTTGGCCTGGAAAGCGTGCTGGCCCGCGAGGTGGAAGCTCGCCGCGGCGACCCCCTGCGCTACGAACAACGCGAAGCCGCTGACAAAGCCTTGCAGGCCGCGCTCAAGAATGACGAACATCCGGACTGGAAGCGCGACGCCTACTGGCTGCTCAAGAACGTGCGCAACGCCTGCGCCCACGGCACGCCACCCACATGGCCCGCGCATGCGGACCTGATGCAAAACCCGGAGCGCCTGCGGCAGGCGCTCAAGGCCACGCTCGACCGGCTCAACACCCCATGAACGACAGCGCCATCCCCCTGCCGGTGGCCCGCTACCGGCTGGAGTTCGAGGTCACCTCGCCGCTGAGCCTGCCGGCCTATGCCGGCTCCACCCTGCGCGGCGCCTGGGGCATGGCCCTGCGCACTTCCGCCTGCCTCACGCGGCAGCCCGTCTGCGACGGCTGCGCCCTGCTTTACACCTGCCCCTACGCCGCCATCTTCGAAACCCGGCCGCCCCGGGACCGGGCGCCGACTCTGCAGGATTTCTCCCAGGTGCCCCGGCCCTACGTCATCGAGCCTCCCACCTTGGGCGAGCGGCTCTACGCCCGTGGCGAG
The DNA here is from genome assembly GCF_055379455.1 of Thiobacter subterraneus. NCBI lineage: Bacteria > Pseudomonadati > Pseudomonadota > Betaproteobacteria > Burkholderiales > Thiobacteraceae > Thiobacter > Thiobacter subterraneus. Next base: position 2,677,646 of record NZ_AP042402.1, on the reverse strand, counting down.
CGGCTTGCCTTTCACATCGTCCTGGCGGGGCGCGCGCTGGAGCACCTCAGACTCATCATCGAGGCCCACGTGCGCGCCTTCCGGCGCGGCGTGGGCAAAGGCGATGGCACGGCGGAGCTGCGCCGGGTGGTGCACGAGGGTCCTCCCGAGCAGGTGGTGCAGGAAGGCGCGGGCGGCGCCATCGCCCCCCACGTTCCCAGCCTGCCCCCGGTGCCGGACCTGGGGCCGGCGGTGGTGCTGCGCTTCCACAGCCCCCTGCGGCTGCAGACCAACGGCCGGCGGGCCACGGCGGGGGAGCTCACCGCCCGCAAGCTGCTCATGGCCCTGGTGCGCCGCGTGGCGCTCTTGGCCGAATTCCACGGCAGCGGGCCGCTGGCGCTCGATTTCGCCGCGCTTGCCCGCCAGGCCGAGACCATCGCCAGCGACACCGCCCTGCGCTGGCAGGACTGGGCCCGCTGGTCCAACCGCCAGCGGCAGGGCATGGCCCTGGGCGGCTATGTGGGGGAATGGCGCCTCGAGGGCGGGCTTGCCCCCTTTGCGCCCTTCCTCCACCTGGGCCAGTGGCTGCATGTGGGCAAGGAGGCCACCTTCGGCCTGGGCGGCTACCGGCTCCTGCAGCCGGCCTGATCCCGCAAGCTTGTCGTCTCCCTCTCGCGTCGGCCTCCCCTCCTAAACTGGCGGCAGACGGCGCAACCCCTGCGCCGCGTCAGTGCGAAAGGAGAACCGACATGCAGAAAACCGCCATCCGCCTTCTTGCCGGCCTCTTCGCCGCGGTCCAGACCAGCGGCTGCGCCACGGCCTCGAAAGACATCGCCGCCCAGTCCGTCTCGCCGCTGCAGTACCAGTCCCTGGATTGCAGCCAGATCAGCGCCGAAATGCAGCGGGTGAGCAGCCGCGCCGCCCAGCTCGCCGGACGGCTGGACGAGGCCGCGGCCAACGACAAGGCCATTGCCGGCGTCGGCATCGTGCTGTTCTGGCCGGCGCTGTTCGCCCTGGGCGGCACCAAGCAGCAGGAAGCGGAGTATGCCCGTCTCAAGGGCGAGTACGATGCCCTGCAGCAGGTCGCCATCCAGAAGAACTGCCCGGGCGCGGTGCCGCCCGCCCCCGCCAACCCGACCGCAGGCTGAGCCATGGGCGAGCGCACCCTGCACCTGGCCGCCTACGACGTGGCCGACGCGCGCCGGCTGCGCACCGCCCTGGAGCTCGCCCGCGGGCACGCCACGGGCGGGCAGCGCTCGGTCTACGAGTGCTTCCTCACCCCGGCGGAACGCAGCGCGCTGCTGCTGGACATGGCCCAGCTCATCGAGCCGGGCGAGGACCGCTTCCTGCTCATCGCCCTGGACCCGCGCGCGCGGGTGCACACCCTGGGCATCGCCGAGCCGCCCGCCGACCCGGACTACTTCTACTACGTCTGACCCATGGCCACCGTCATCCTCGACCACGGCGGCTTTGCCCTGGAGATCCAGAACGACACGCTCGTCCTTCGGCAGGAGGGCGAGCGCCTGAGCAGCGTGCCCCTGAAGATGGTTGAGCGGCTCATCCTCCAGGGCAATGTCCGCCTGGACGTGGACACCCTGCGCCGCCTGGGCGAGGCGGGCGCGAGCGTGCTGTGCCTGTCGGCGCGGCACAGCCGGCGGCTTGCCCTCGTGCTCGGGCCGCGGCACAACGACGCCGCCATCCGCCTGGGCCAGACGGCGCGCGTGACGGACAGGCCCTTCTGCAACGCCTTCGCCCGGCGTCAGGTGCGCGCCAAGCTGCGTGCCCAGGCCCGCGTGCTCGCCGATGGCGAGGCGGCGCGCCCCGACGCGCGCAAACCCCTCACCGACGCGCGCCAGGCACTGGCCGCCGCCCTCGCCGGCCTGCCGGCACAGGCGGACACCGACACCCTGCGCGGCATCGAGGGGGCGGCGGCGCGCGCCTACTTCGCGGGGCTCGCCGCCCTCCTGCCGCCGGCCCTGGGCTTTGCGGGACGCAACCGCCGGCCGCCGCGCGATCCGGCCAATGCCTGCCTTTCCCTGGCCTACACCCTGCTGCACTTCGAGGCCGTGCATGCCGCCCACACGGCCGGCCTCGACCCGATGCTGGGCTTCTACCATCGCCCCGCCTTCGGGCGCGAATCCCTGGCCTCAGACCTCATCGAACCCCTGCGGCCCCGGGCGGACGCCTTCGTGCTCGGCCTCTTCGCCCGCCGTGTGCTGCGCACGGACCATTTCGGGCGGGATGGCGCCGCCTGCCTGCTCACCAGGGCCGGGCGTGAGCATTTCTACCGCGCCTGGGAGGAGGCCGTCGCCCCCCTGCGCCGCGCCCTGCGCCGCGAATGCCGCCTGCTCGCCGCCGCCTTCCGCCGCGCGGGTGAGCCGTGGCTCGCCGACGCCGCAGAGGAGGACACGCCGTGAGCGGCCTTCCCGCCTTCCCCCTGCCGCTCTACCTCACGGACGCCGGCTGCGAAGTCGTGACCAGTGACGGCATCGCCCTGCGCATGCGCGCACCCGGCCGGTCCGAGCGGCGGCTGCCGCTCGCGCGCGTGAGCCACATCGTCAGCCAGCGCGAGGTTCGCTGGGAAAGCGCCGCCCTCATCGACTGCATGGCGCGGCGCATACCCGTCACCTTCACCGACGGGCGCGGCCAGGTGCTGGGCTACCTCCTGCCGGCGCGGGGGCGGGAGCGCGACCTTGACGCGGCCCTGGAAAGCCTGTTCGACCGCACGGACGGGCGCGCCATCTACGACACCTGGCTGCGCGCCGAGAAAAACCGCCTCTGGCGCGAATGGATGCGCGCGGCGAAGAAGCGGGGCGAGACCCCCAACAGGGGCCTCGTGGACGCCCACATGCACCGCACCGTCTATCGCCACGAGCCGCTCATCGCCCTCCCGCCCTGTCTGCGCGAGGCCGTCGCCGGTTGCGTGGCGGCCTGGCTCGCCGGCCGCGGCGCCAGCCTCCGCTACTGGGATGCCGAAGGCCACGCCGTCGAACTCGCCCGCGACCTGGCGGGCTGGCTTGAACTGGCCTGTGGGCTGGAGCTGGGCAGCCTGGGACAGCGCCTCGGGGAGGACGTGCAACTGCAGCTCACCCTGTTCCACCAGCGGGAACTGAAATTCGCCATCCGTGCCTCGGGTGCGCTGGCAAGGCTGCACCGGCGCGCGCTGGGGGCGCTCGAGCCATGGCGCTGAACGAAGTGCGCAACTGGCTGGTGGCCTACGACATCGCCCAGCCGCGGCGGCTGGCGCGTGTGCACCGCTACCTCACCCAGACCGGCGTGCCGGTGCAATATTCCCTCTTCGGCGTCACCGCCAGCGCGCGGCAGATGGAAAGCGTGCGCGACGAACTGGCCGCCCTCATCGACCCAAAGGCTGACGACGTGCGCATCTACCTGCTGCCGCGCGCGCCGCGCCTCGTCACCCTGGGACGGCCGCTTTTGCCTGAGCAGGCCCTGCTGCTGGGCGCGGGGACCTTGTGGACACCGCCGGCGGCAGGGGGCCATGACCCCCTTCACGGGCGGCGGCAGACGGAGTAAAGTTCGGTTTGCGGGCCCTGCCGCCCGGGTCCTTTCGGAGGCGTTTTTCGGATGACCGGAATTTTCGTCAACCCCCTTTGCAAGGTGTTGATGGAAAAAGGAAATTCGGAGCTTGCCCTCTGAACACATGCCCTGATCTCAAAGGGATTAAGACACACCCGGTCACCTGCGACAAGGCCGGTCACGGTCTCTGAACACATGCCCTGATCTCAAAGGGATTAAGACATCGCAGGTCGACGCAGACCCCGCCGCACTCTTCTCTGAACACATGCCCTGATCTCAAAGGGATTAAGACGATTGTTGGCCGAGAAGGCATAGCAGACCGTCCTCTGAACACATGCCCTGATCTCAAAGGGATTAAGACGTAAGCCCTCCGCATGGGCCTTGGAAGCCTGAGCTCTGAACACATGCCCTGATCTCAAAGGGATTAAGACCGGAATCGCCGATCGGGGTGGCGGTTTCATCCGCTCTGAACACATGCCCTGATCTCAAAGGGATTAAGACTGGACTGGGTGACCGTGCCGCCCGCGCCGGTGCCTCTGAACACATGCCCTGATCTCAAAGGGATTAAGACGCGGTGGTGAAGATGGGCCCGTAGGCCCACGTACCTCTGAACACATGCCCTGATCTCAAAGGGATTAAGACAAGCCCCGAGGCGCGGGCCGCCCGCACATGCCTCTGAACACATGCCCTGATCTCAAAGGGATTAAGACAGGAAGCTCCAGGGAGTTTGATGCAGACCCCGCTCTGAACACATGCCCTGATCTCAAAGGGATTAAGACCTCGCGCGGCGCTGGGCAACGATTTCACCCCAGCTCTGAACACATGCCCTGATCTCAAAGGGATTAAGACAGAAAAACACTAGCTACCAAGAACTTCCCTTTGACTCTGAACACATGCCCTGATCTCAAAGGGATTAAGACACACGGTGACCGGGGTGTCATCTTCCAGCCCGCCTCTGAACACATGCCCTGATCTCAAAGGGATTAAGACAACTCAGCTAAACCGACTTCGAGCCGATACCCCCTCTGAACACATGCCCTGATCTCAAAGGGATTAAGACAGCTCCTCCAGGAAATCCATGATGGGGCGCGTTGCTCTGAACACATGCCCTGATCTCAAAGGGATTAAGACCGGGCACTGCGCCTCTTCGTGCGCAACGCGCACCTCTGAACACATGCCCTGATCTCAAAGGGATTAAGACGATGCGTGTCGCATGGAATGCGTGCACAAAGCACTCTGAACAATGCCCTGATCTCAAAGGAATCCAGACGCGGTCTTCCGAGGTTCTGAGCCACGTTCGGAAAACACAAGGAAGAGACGGCGGGAGGAACTTTTGGCAGGCCGCCAGGGGCTTGGCAGGCATGCCGGGGGCCTGAAGGACCGTTGAAGGGATCGCCCGGCAAATCCAATCCAGGAAAAGCGCTCGGCGGTGGGCGGCGGCCTGTCCCGGCTCAGCCCAAACCAACAGGTGGGGAAGTCAGCCAACAGAAGCAAGCTGCGCCGACGGCGGATCATGGCGCTACCGTTCAGACTCAGCCGGTCGGTCGGCCTACGGGTGTCACCCAGACCCAGGGGATGGGTTTTGGCAAGCCGCCGGTGACGCATCAGCCGCAGGGGCAGCCCTCTGAGGGGCCGTTCAGCGGGACACCCGGAAAATCCAATCTAGGGAAAGCGCTCGGTGGCGGGCGGCAGCCCGTCCCGGCTCAGCCCCAACCAACAGGTGGGGAAGTCAGCCAACAGAAGAGCGACGCGCCGCCGCCGAGAGGGAGGTAAGTGATCAAAGACAGCGATACTCATCTGCATCGCCGTTGTAAATATCAAAATGTTCGCTCGGCTCCCACCGTGGCTTTTCCCGCTTGAGCGGAACCCGAATCTCCGCCATCAACGCCGCCCTTTCCTCCGGCGTCAGCCGCTTCAGCCGCTCGATTTCGTTGCGCGGCAGACCCTGTTTCTCAAGCTGGTCCCATAGCCCGTGGATGACTGCCCACTCCACGGTGGGGCGGCGCTCCTCGATCGGCTTCTGACGGTTGGCGAACAATACCAGGATGCCGATGACAGCGAAAAACACAGGCACCCATTGTGCATGGGGTTTTACGGACCCCATGCTCGCCACGGCGAACAGGAACATCATGTACGCCGCGACAATGGCCCAACCGCGGAACCGCCTGTGCAGCGGCTTCCAGCCCAGGAGGAAGAGGGCGAGCATCGCTGCCGCCACGATATAACCGGTGAGTGCTTTGTCCATTTTTTAGGCTCCTTTATAGATAATGCCCCTTAGGGCTGTTCGTCCTCCCAGTTTTCGACGCGCAGGCCGTCCACACGCTGAAACTCGCGTATATTCCGCGTAACGAGCGTGAGCGAGCGGGAACGGGCTTGCCCCGCGATCAGCACGTCGTAGCCGCCAATTGGCGTACCCTGCGCAGCAAGCGCTGCCCGTATCTCTCCAGCATGCCGCGCGTCTTCCTGATCAAAAGGGACGACCTCAAAGAGGAGCGCATCAACGATGGCCAAATTACGGTCGCGCCGCAGGCTCTTGTAGGCGCCAAAGTAGAGTTCATGCAACACGACGGCGGACAGACCAATGTCGCTTGGATGATACTGTCGCAGGCGCCGCGCAACATGGCTGGCCGAGTCGTTCAGGACGGCGATCACCGCGTTGGAATCGAGCAGGAAGCGCATCAGCGGAAGAGCCTATCCAGTTCCGGCCGTTCCTGCGGTGCGGATTGCTCCGTAGCCGACTGCCTGAAGTCGGCATCGACCGGACCGGTAAGCGCATCGAGCCAAGCCCAGTCGGTCGGGATGGGTTCGAGAATGACTGCGGCCCCGTGCCGGCGAATCCGTACTTCATTACCCTCGAATCGAAACTCCTTGGGCAGGCGTACCGCCTGGGATCGGCCAGACCAAAATACCTTGGCTTTCTCCATGATTGACCTCCACTGATAGCTATCAAAAAGATATACCATTGTTGGAGGAAAATCAACCGCTTCATGCGCTGCCGAGCCCCATCGTTTTCGCAACGCGATCCAGCCGGTCGTCGCAGGTCATCAGGCGCGCGCCATGCCGCTGCGCCAAGGCGAGATACAGCGCATCGCACACCGTCAGCCCGCAGGCTTCCGCCAGCGCACAGGCGGAGACAAGCAAGGGAGCATGCGGCTCGATGCGCACCGGCAGGGAGGCGATTGCCCCGATGATCTCCCTGGCCTCCCCGGAAGACAGCTCGCCGCGCCGTCTCTTACGCGACAGCACGTTGGCGGCCTCGGCCAACATCAGATCCCGGGGCGAGGACAACGTCCGAGCCGTGCATGGCCCGGTTCAGGGCCGCCTCGATCCCGGGATGAAGCGGCCCGTCCGGGACGAAGAGGCGCACGACGGCAGATGTATCGACAACCCAGATCACCGGGCCCGATCCGCCCGGACATCCTCAACGGTATCGCCGACAGTTCGCGGTGGGTTCACGCCCCCAATCCGCCTGCCGCTCCTGGGACCGTTGCTGGCGCCCGGCCGCCCACGGATGTTCGTGGTATTGCCTGTGGAGCCATGCCCTGATCCCAAAGGAGTGGCCATGCGCCGGCTTCCAGAAGCCCCGACGGCGGACGTCCCGGCCCACGGCCGGCGCGGTGCCGCAAGCTTGTGGCAGCGGGATGCGCGAGCGCCCGCGGGCACCATTTCAGCCGCGCCGCAGGCAGTCACCCGCTGCCGCGGCGCGCGTCTTCGTTCACCCTAATGGAGGAAAGTCATGCGCCTGCTGCTTGCGGTCCTGCTGCCGTGGCTCGCGTTCTTTACCATCGGCCGGCCGGTCGCCGGCGTCATTTGTCTGGTGCTTCAGATCACGCTGCTGGGCTGGCTGCCGGCGGCCATCTGGGCGGGGCTGGCCGTAAACCGGCATTACGCCGAACGGAAAATCGAGAAGGCTCTGGCGGCCCGGCGCACGGCTGGCCAGGACGCCAGGGCCTGAGCGCCGCCACCCCCACCCCGGCCCTCCCCCGTCGAGGGGGAGGGGGCTGTGGGAGGGGCTTCAGCCGCGATGACCGGCATTCCGCCCCGCCCGCACCCAACGGGGGAAGGGGGTGTGGGAGCGGCTTCGGCCGCGATGAGAAAAGCAAAGGCCCGATGCCATCGGGCATTCGCCAGCCGTTGTGTGCCCCCCGCCTTCAGGCAGCTGCAGACACCGTGACCACGTTGAAGCTGATCACTTCCTTGTTCCCCTCAGTGTCCACATACTGGAATTCGACATCGGGGTAGCGCAGGGTGGCCATCGCGGCGGCGACGCTGATCACCTTCGTGCCGCCGGTGATGTCGAGCACCACCTCGCCGGGGTCGTCGGAGTCTTCGATGATTTCCTCGAACACATGCAAAAGGTCGTCGAGCTTGTCAAACTCGACCTCCCGGGCAATGACCTCGACCCCCTCCAGCCCGAGAAAGAAGCGCAGCATCTGCTCGCAAGCCTCGCCGTCGCCCTTGGTTTGCGGCGAGACGAGCAGCACGATTTTGCGCAGCCGCGGCACATGGGGCACGATCCCGCGCAGCAGTTGCTCCCAGGGAAAAAACGGGTCGAGTTTTTTCATCACCTCGAGCGCTTCCTGCAGACGGCCCGGCTGGAAGCGGTGCTCGGCTCCTGCGCCCTTCTTTGGACGCAAGGTGTCGTCCTGCCAGCTCCACTTTGGGGTCGAGACCACCCCCACGAAGATCGCCCGCGGCCGCACCTCGTTCGCGCGCCGGATCTGCTTCGTGCGCAGCATCAGCGCGGGAGCGGTGTAGACCAGCAGCGTGACGGCCAGCAGCAGCACCACCACGGCGAATGCGAACAGGAAAAGGTCCTGGCGTGACAGCCGGTCAAAGCCCGTCACCGTCCATTCCCTGAGGTAATCGGCAACCCAGCTCGTGGCCACCGGCAGCACCGCAAAACCGAGGATGGGTTTCCAGGCAAGGCGCAGCCAGTCGCGCAGCGCGCGCGCCGCGCGTCGGCGGCGTTTGCCGGTTTTCCCAAAGTCAGACATGGTAGTTGCCCTTTTCACCGTCGTTTACGGGGAGCACCCCTGCCGGAAGGGCGCTGGGGTGTCTGCGTCCCGTTGCGCTCCCCGCCCCGGCTTCGGCTCTGCTGGCCACCGCGATAGGGCAGGCCACGCGGGTCTTGCCACCCAGCCGGCAGGGCGTGGCCGTTTTCTCCCCTCGGTCTCTCGTTCTCGACGAACCACTCGTATTGCCTGCCGCCGGGATCGGGGGCGGGGCAGGTTCGCGGATAGTGCACCGGCAGCCTGCCGCCCCGGCAGGCGTTGAGGAAGGCGCGGATGAATGTGATCTCTTCGAACGCGACACCCGCTTCCTGCTTTGAATCCTCGCGCCCGAGACCGGCTTGCCGCAGCTTTGCGGCGAGGGGTGATTCGCCCGGCGCATCACTTCCTGCCCGCTTTTCCTGGATGCGGCAATTTCCATAGGCCTGAATGACCGCCTTCTTGAACGCCTCGATCAGCGCTTGGGGATCCACCTGCCCGAGCGACTCACCGCCGAAGGAGCGGTAGTACTCCCGCCAGCTTGCCCCCTTGGCAAGCTGCGCCCGCTGAACTGCGATACGCACCGAACCGAAACCGAGAGGCTTGCCGCCACCCAGCCGGTGGTAGTGTTTTTCTGGCAGTTGGAGCAGCCAGAGAAGCGCCCCCGCCTCCACCGCAGAAAGGTTGGTGACGTGGATCCGTGTAGTGAAGACCGTTCCGGGCTTGACCCAGGCGGTGACGGAACGGTTTTGGTCGTCGCGTCGAGACCCTTCGTTCTCGAGCCGCATCCATTCTCGATAGATGGCCGTGTTATCGATTCTGGCGACTTCCTGAACCTTTCCGTCACTGTCTTGCCAATAGCGCTGGCGTTGGTCCGCGTTCAGCCTATCGAGCACGGCATGGTGGGGATAGACCTTGCGGCCGCGCAGGCCGTGGCCGGCGCTGGACCAGAGTTGGTCCTTTGGCGTCCCGTTCGCGAAAGGCGTGCCGTTTTTGTCCCGTGCACCGTAGAAACGGGCCTGTTGCGGCTTGGGCGCGGCAAGGATGGCAAGCGGCACGCCATCTTCCACAAGGCGTTCCACCGCCGCCGTTCCCTGCTCGCAGCGGATGCGCCCGATGCGCAGTTGTCCGCGGAACGCCCCCTCGCCCGTCTGGTTCACCCAGCCGAACACCCGGTCGGCGGGGGAGAGTTCGCAGAGGCGTTGCGCGGGTTTGAGGCTTTGGTCCAGCAGCTCGGCAGGCGCATGGGAATACAACCGGCGCGAGATCATGACGGGATAGAGTCTCACGATGCGGCCATTCTGGTCCTGCTCGGCATAACAGAGGGTGCCCGGCTCGAGCGTCTCGCTGCTGTAGGGCAGCCCATTGGGCTTGATATGCCGCGACCAGACGCACGGCGCTTTGAGCGCCGACGGCCTTGGCGCACCTTTGTCGAGTTCGCGGCGGTTGGCTTCGCGGTAATCCCGGATGAGGGTTTTCCACTGTTTCCTGAGCGCTTCGTTGAGCGGCGCGGTTCCGGGTGCGACGAAGAATAGCCGCTCGTCGTGCTTGTTGTTCATGTTGTGCTGGTTGATGCAGAGCCAGCCTTGGACTTTTTCGAGAGGCTCTCCCAGCGCCCCGGTGCAACCTTTTTTATAAGGTCGTCCCTGTGTTGCAGCAGGGCAAGCGAGATGCTCGTCGTCTCCCCATGCGAGCACCCGCCAGAAGTCGAACTCAACGTACTTTTGCTGCAATTCACGCGAATGCCGCCACTTTTCGATCCAGGCCCACACCTGCTTGCCATGATCGTTCGGCGATGGCGCTCCGTATCCGGGCGGTGTCCAGCCACGCCCGCCATAGCCCATCGGCACCCAGGCCGCCGCCTGGCTCCCGTCGTTCATGCCTTCGTAGAGTTCGAGCTGCTGGCCGTCGTTGCTGACCCGGGCGGGAATCAACTTCAAGCTGCTCGAGGCCGCGGGGCGGTAACCGAGTCGCTCGTCATGGCCCTGAAACACCCCCAACCGGCTGTTGGTCACGGCTTCGAACGCCGCGCGCAGCATGCCCTTGAGGGAGGTGGGCGGCAGGATCGGCGCGCCGCGGGCGTCGAGGCGGATGCCAAAGGTCTTGTGCCCGTTTTGTTCCCGCCCTTCGTCCGGGATGAGCAGGGGGGTGACGGTTTCGATTTCGATGTCGATGGTGCCGCTCACGAGATCCGGATGGTAGCGGTGGTGGCCGGCGGGCGCGTGGTCGCCCAGTTCGGCGTGGTCGGTCCTGCGCGGCGGGGCGGGAACGAAGTTGTACGGGTTTTCGAAGGTGTTGTCGCTCATGCCGCCTCCGTCTGGATGCTGATCATGCCGGCAAGCCGCGCGGCCACGACGGTCTGGTTGCCGTCCTGCCCCGCCGCTGCGGCCGCCGGGCCGATGTATTCCCGCCAGCGCCAGGCGATCCGTCCCCCTGCCGCGGGCGGCGTGCCGTCCCACGGCAGGGCAAGCCGGCCGTGGCGGGGGGTGTCCACCACGACCCATCCCCCTTCCACCCGTTCTCCGGTGCGGACGCCGAGGAGGAGCTGAGTATCGTGGCGGACAAGTCCCGCAAGGTCCGCCTCCTGCCGCCAGCCAAGGGGCAGGTCCGGCAGGGGCGTTTCGCTCACCAGCGCCGCCCGGCCCGTGCCCGCCTGGCAGGCGGGATCCCGCAGCCAGCGCAGTTCCAGCGTCTCGGTGGCAAGCCGCGCCTCGTAGACCTGGTCCAGTTCGAGATCGAACCCGGCCCACTCCAGCGGCGCGCTTCCGGACAGCACGCGCGCGATGGCAAAGGACTGCGGCGCAAAAAGGTAACCCACGGCGCCGGGCGCAAGCGCCAGGATGTCGGGCAGCGTAAGGCCGTGTCCGCCAGCGCGGTATAGGGTGACTGTGCTCATGCAGCATGCTCCCGGGTCTTGTTCGCCAGCCACGCCTGCCAGGCCTGCTTAAGTGCGGCGGGCGGGGAATCGAGCAGTGAGCGGGCGCCGTCCATCGTGGCGGGCAGCCCAAGGCGCGTGACGAGCGCCCCTTCGCATTCGATGCGCTCGATGGCGATCTCGCCGTAGCCGCGCGTCTTGCCAAAGCCGAGCGCGATGCGGCCGGCGCGCAGGTCTTCCAGCACCAGCCACAGCAGCGCGAGATGCAGGGCCTCGCTGCCGGTGCTGCGGGGACGGTAGGTCAGCACGATGGGCTGCCAGGGGGTATCCATAGGCTCGCCGGCAGAGTAGAGGAAGTTTTCTGCCGCGCCGCCCGTCCAGCGGTCGATGGCCACGTGCATGGCGCGGGCGATGCCCGTGCAGGCGGTCGCAGGGTCGTCGGCGAAGGCGTCCCACCGCTCGCGGGCTTGGCCCTCGGCGGCATAGGTGGTGGCCACATGGAGCTGCCCCCGTCCCGGGCCGCTGTCTCCCTCGGGTGACTGGGTGGAGGCCCGCGCCAGGCCAAAGAGTTCCTGCACCACGTCCACCGCCACCATTTCGTGGAGCGGGCGGCCGGGCTGGGCGTCGAGGCCCAGCACGGTGCGCACTACGCGCTCGGCCTGTTCGCGCAGCGCGCCCTTGAGCCCCGCGCCGGGCAGGGTCAGGGCATAACGGCCGTCGGCAAGCCGCGAGACGAAGGGCAGCATGTCGGTGGCCAGGCCCTCGCGCCCGGCCTTGACCATGAGCGGCTGCTGCGGCCGCCAGTGGATGCGCAGGATGAGCCCGTCCTCGTCTTCGTCGCCGGCTGCGCTCTTGCGCCACCGCCCGGTAGCGTCGGCAAACCCGGCAGCGCCCTTTTCGAGCCAGGTCAGCACGCCCTCCGCATTTCTCCAGTCGATCTCGATGGCCTGCGCCCTGGCGAGCCGCACGCGGCCCAGTCCGCGCGTCACCCCCGCGCCCAGGCTCAGGCCGCGCTCGAGCCGCCGGCGGGCCCGGTACATGAGGCGGCGCGCCTCGTCCAGGTCGTCGTCCACCTCGCAGGTCATGCAGAACTCGAAACGGGCGCCCTGGGGAATGACCTCGCGGTCGAATTTCACGCGGCGGGCCGCCGCGCCGGTGACACGGTCGATGCCGACGCCGTCCCAGTATTCGGTGTCGATCCCGTCGTCGAGCGCTGGGGCGTCCTCGATCAGCACGCGGGAGGCTTTGCTGGGCCCGCGCCGCTCATCCACCGCACCGCGCAGGTCGCAGGACTTTTCCACCCGCAGCGCCTCTAACAGCGCGCCCGCCAGCGAGGTGCCGGGCAGCACCAGCCGGCCCAGGCCGTCGCGCGCCACCGGCATGTCCGTGACCGCAAGGGCATCCAGGCCGCCAACGCAGATGGGGCTGTCGCAGACCAGTTCTCCGGTGAGGCGCAGCAGATGGGTCAGGTTCCGGCTCATGACGAGGTCTCCGTGGCTGTAAGGTCGGCGCGCACGCCCTCGGCCTGCTCGCGGCGGTCGAGCTCCAGCCCAATGAGGGTGAGCCAGAAAAGCCGCGTCGCTTCCCGTTCGAATTTCTTCTGCAGCGCAGCCCGGTCGTGACCGGGCAAAAGCGGCAGGGCATTGGTCTTTGCTCCGGCCTGCCAGACCCGCGCCGGTGTTTTCCAGCGGGCGAGTTCCTCACGACTTTTCTTCGGCCACCTGTCGCGCCGGCTGTCGGTTTCTTCCAGGTGATCGAGCCACTGGCCAAACCGCCCGGGGTCGTAGTGCAGCATCTGTTCCCGCAGCGCCCCGAGCTGGGCGTTGCCGGGCGAGCCATCGCTCCAGCCAAGCGTCTCGCGCCAAATGTCGAAGTCTCGCAGGGCGGCCTGGCGCACCGCATCCAGCCAGGCGCGGCGGTGGAGCGCCTGCGTCCATCCGGAGACGGGGCAGGACGCATCGTCCGTGCGCTTCCCGGCCTCGGCGTCGCCAAGGGGTTGCGTGGGAGGCTTTTCCTGCCTGAGCAGCGCGGGTTCGATCAGCACCTCGCCATAGCCCTCGCCGCGCCGCTCGCCCAGGCCTTCGGTCAATCGCGCCACGGCCTCCGGCGTCCATGCACCGCCCAGCACGAAGACGCCGCCGGGGGCAAACGCCGTCTGGGTCGGGAAGGGTTCGCGCCAGCGGCTGCGCCAGCCCTCCTCGCGCTGCAGGCGGTAGTAGGCCGCCTTGAGGCTGACCTCGACACCGCAGAGGCGGGCCACATGGCGCGCCAGTCCCTCGGCATCGGTCACGGGCTCGAGCAGCGTGTCGCGAAGGATGGCAGGCGCAGTCAACCACAGGGTGACCTGCTCGCCGGCCACGGCCGGCACCGTCACGGGCTCGGCCCCCAGACAGACGATGCGCACCCGGCCGTAGTCGTCCTTCTTCGAGCGGCCCAGGCGCACCTCGCGCCCGTTCAGGAAGGCCAGATTCTCCAGCGGCACGCGTGCGGCATCGAGCAGGATTTCCGCCTGCAGCGTCTGCCCCGGTGCGATGGCCTCGTAGGTGAACACGCCGCCCACGGTTTCGCTGGGCCGCTGGCAGGCATCGTCAATGGTGGCGTGGGTGAGGCTCACCCGCCCGGCCTGCACAAGCTGCGGCTCGCCAGCCAGTTCCGGCAGGGCCCCGGGGCTGGTATAGCCGGCGCGCAGGGGCTTGCGCTGCACCTGGTCATGGGCGGGGCCTGCGAGCAGGTTGCGCACGTCTTTCTTGTCGAGCTTGCCCTGCTCCAGGCACAGGGGGACCGGCAACCCCCGCGCGCCATTCACCTCGGGATAGGCGAAAGAGACGCGCAGCGCGCCCTGAGCCAGCCAGGCGGTGAGATTCGCGGCATGGGCGCCGAGCGCGGCGCGCAACAGGGGATCGAGCGCAGCCAGCAGCAGGCTGCCCGGCACATGGTCCCGGGTGGGGACGAAGTTGCCCAGCGTCCGCAGGGGAATCTGCAGCGGCTCGAGCAGCTCAAGGCGCAGGCGGTGCCGCAGCCACCGCGCCCCACCCGCGGCGTGCGCGCCGGCAAGCCGCAGGGCCCCGGGTGCCGGTGGCCGCAGTGCCGGCGGCGGCGTAAGCAGGCGCTCCCTGTCCAGCGCGACGTGGTCGAGGGTGATGCGGCAGCGCCCGTGACCGCGCCGGCGCTTGCCGCCCAGCCGCTCGGTGAGGCGCGCGCCGCCGGCGAGCAGCGCCTCCGCGGCGCAGCGGGCGTCGCCATCGAGGCTGTCATCCAGCGTGAGCTCGGCGCCAAGCACCGCCCCGGCGCAGGCGACTTCCTCGATGCGCAGCATGTCATGTGCGGCAGTGCCGTTGTCGTCGATGCGCACGCCGGGGCGCAGGCTTACCAGGGCCCGGGCGAGCGGGGCGTTTTCTTTCCGGGCAAGCGCGCTGCGCAGCGCCGCCGGCAGCCGGGCCGGGGTGAGCCACAGCCGCGCCGGTGTGGTCTGGCCGACGGTTGCCGTGCCCCGGCTTTCGCCACCGAAGAGTTCCTGCACGAAGCGGCCCCAGGGGCCCGATGGCCCGCCGTCCAGCGCCTGGGCCAGCCGTTCGCAGCCGTCGCGCAGCATGCCCGTGAGGGTCTTCGCGGGCACGTAGGGCAGACCATCCTGCGGGTCGCGCCGGATGATGCGGTCGATGTAGCCCTGGCTGCCGGCCCCCTCGCCCACATGCCAGTCGCTCAGAAAGGTGACGGTGAGGGTGTAGGTCGTCATGTTGCGCTCTCTTCGGGCATGGCGAGACTGAGGCCGGCCAGGGACATGGCGTCGAGCAGCAGGGTGCGGGGCGTGTCGCGGCAATCGAAGAGGGCCTTCCCATCGAAGGCAAGTTCCCGCGCCGGGCGGTAGCGGCTGGCGATGAGGGCGAACACCTCCTCGGCCCGCTGGACACCCTCGCTCAGCGTCTCCCGCAGCCAGTGCAGCTGGCTGCGGGGAACCCCTTCTTCACTGTGCTGCCCGCCGGTGATGGCGTCGATGGCGTACCGAAGACGGTCCCAATGATGGCGATCCGCCCAGTCACGCGCCCCCTCGTCCAACACGGCGAGCTGCTCGCGGTCTGTCCTGACATAGGGCCCGCCCCAGAGCCGGCAGCCGTCGTTGCCCACGCGTCGGCGGCGGATCGCCTCGAGCTCGCCGCCGCTGGCATCCATCAGGACGTGGAAATCGAAGGACGAACAGGGGTAGGGGTGGCCGTTGGCGGGATTCTTGAGCTTGCCCTTGACGCTCTTGGCCGACTGCATGAGCGCTTCCGCAAGCCGGTGCGCCAGGGCGAAGGGGAAGTGGCTCCTGACGAAGGCCACCCCGGCCGAGATGCCCAGACGCGGGGCACCCAGCGCCTTGCCGGCGATGCGCGCGAGCGTGGGGCGCGCAGCCGTCTCCTGTTCGAAGGCGGCAAGAAACGCGGTGAGAAAAGGCAGGGCGGCGCTTGCGCCGGCAACGACGGTCAAATCATCGCCCCCTAATAGGAGCGGCACGATGGGCGTGATCCCATGCCTTTCTTCGGCCGCAGCCTTTGCGGCGGCCCCGATGCCGGCGACGAAGGCCTTTTCCGTCGCCTCTTCCAGCTCCAGGGAGAAGGCGCGCAGCGTGGCGAAATAGTCCTCGCCCGCGTCGAGCCACTGGTCGAAGGCGAGGACGATCTGCCCCAGGCCGTTGCCGTCGGCCTGGATCACCGCCAGATAGCTTTCGTCGAAGCGTTTTTCGAGGTCGTCCGGACTGTAGGACAGGCGTGTTTGGACGCCGTGCGCACGCAGCAGCTCCCTGACCCGCGCGGACCAGTCCGGGCCCGCCTTGACCTTGGCGAGGCTTGCCGCCGACAGCAGCTCGTCCCTGGCAAAATCGCTGGCCGGCAGCCCGCTCGTGGCGCAGGTGGCGGCGAGGGGCAGCATGGGCAGGCGAGTGAGCTGCACCCCCAGCGCCTGCCGGTGCTCATTGAAGCGGGCATGGAGCGCCTTCATCGCCTCGCTCGCCGCGTGCCGCGTGCGCGAGGCGACATCGACGATGGCGCCACAGACCGAAAGCCCCGGCGCTTCGGTGAGCGCGCGCCGGGTGATGTCGCTGATCAGCTTCTCGGCCTGCTCCCGCGCGTCGCACAGGAGTATGGCCTTGCCCGAGGTGGCTACCACGATTTCCACCCCGTCGGCGAGGCGGCCGTTGCCTTCCCTCAGGGTCCGGCGCCACTCGACAGGGTTGTCATGGGCTGCGCGCAGCCCCAGCGCCGCGCCCAGCCAGCGCGTGCCGACGCGGTAGGTGAGTTCCGAGGCGCCGATCTGCTCGCGCAGCTTGTTGGTGCCGAAGATATAGGCCTGGTTGCCAGAAGTCTCTATCAGAGACAGACAAGGCATGTTTCCTCCCCGTAGCGTTTTTCTTCTGTGGGGTCCACCGGGCCAGGGGCCGGTGCCAGGACCGGGCGGCCCGCGCCGCCCGGGATGGCGGCCATTTATACGACGGGCGCAGGACTTGCGCAAACCGCGACCCGGTTCTGGCCTGTAACACTCCCCGCATCGTCACTGCTGACGCCGGATCCCTGAGCCGTCAACGGGCGCCGGCCCAGCAAGGCGTGTGCCAGGCCAGCGGCCGCGTCCGGACGGCGCCTGCCGCCGCAGGCGAACCGCTGGTGCGCGGGGCGCCGGTGTCGGCGATCCGGCAGAAGCGTCGGAAGTCTGACGGCGGGCACCCGCAAGCTTGCATGGCTGTTCCGGCGCCGCGGCACTGCTAGAATCCCGGCGCGCGCAATGAGGCGCAGTGGCACGCTGCTTGCATTGCGCGCGGGGGTTTCTGTCAATGCAAAAAAGGGTCGAGGGAGGCAAACATGGACGGTGAACAGCAGTCGCGCCAGCAGGTGATGCCGCTCGGCGAGGCGGTCATGCACTATCTGGCCTGGCTTGGGGGGGTGTTCGGGGTCGGCTGGCTGGGCGGCGTGATCGATTCGGAGGGATTCATCAGTCTGGCAATCCTGGGCTATTTTGCCGCCGGCGTCTATCTCAACCGGGTGGTGCTGCGCCGCCTCATCGAGTGGCATCCCATGTACGCCACGCTGGACAACGTGGTGGGCGGCAAGCTCAAGATGTTTTTCTTCTGGCCCGTGAGCTATCTGGTCCTGTTCTTCCAGCTCGCGGTGAACGAGGTGCTGTGAGCGCGAGGGTTGCGGGAGGCCAGACATGGAGAACGCTTCAAAGGATTCGGATCCGGTGGACCGCGAGGGTGCCTTTCTGGGCGCGCCGGCCGCCCTGTTCACCCAGCCCGGCACGCTGGGCGCGTGGATCAAGGTCGTTGCGGCGGTGGTGGTGTTCGCCATCGCCCTGACCGAAATCCTTTCCCTGTTCATCCTCGGTCCGCAGCAGAGTGAGGAGTGGGCCGTGCTGCTGGGAGGAGGGTTGCTCCTGCCCATCCTGGCCCTGCTCGTCTGCGCCGCCACCTGGTGACCAACCATGCAGGACCCGGAACTCGCGCGCCGCATCCGCGCCCACCTGCCGGTATGGATCCTGGCCTTGCTCCTGCTCATCCACCTTGTGCGTCTGCCGGAATTCCTGCTCTTCACCGTGCGCGGCGTGGTGGGGGCCCTGGCGGTGCCGGCGGCCATTTTGCTGGGACTGGTGGGCACCCAGATCTACATCGGCCGCGGCTCGGGTTTCTTCCTCCGGCTGGTGTGGATCGTCATGGCCGGGTGCGGCGTCTGGCTGACCGTGGACCTCTATCCCTACTTCCGCGAGGCGCTGCCCCATGACATGGGCATGAAGCACAACGGCGGCCTGCTCGCCCGCTACGATCCGGCACACCCCGCCGCCTGGTGGCCCATCGGCATGGCGGGCTACTACCTGCTCGCGGCCTTGATCTGGCTGCCCGCGGCATTCCTGGTGGTCAACTGCCTGCGCTACTGGCGGCAGGACGCCCTGCGCGGCGCCACCGCTGCCCTGGCCGCAGAGACCGAGCCGGCTCTTCTGCTGCGCTTCTGGCAGCGCCTGTTCGGTATCCGCCAGCGGTCTGCGGCTGCCTGGTCGCCCCCCGCGTCCGGCAGCGGGCAGGAACCGCCGCTGGCCACCCGCGATACCGTGGCGCTACGGCCCCAGCTCACCTTTGCCTCCCTGTGGGGCAACCAGGCGCTCAAGGACAAGCTTCTCGCCGCAGCCCGCGAGTGGGACAACGGCGGACAGAAAAACGGCAAGAACGGCATCTTCCTCTACGGCGAGCCGGGCACCGGCAAAACGGCCTTTGCGGAGGCCCTGGCCGGGGAGCTGAAGCTGCGCATCATCAAGGCGAACGTGGGTTCCATCGCCTCCCGCTGGGTCAACCAGACCACCGAGCAACTCAACGACCTGCTGGAATCGGCCCTGCATCAGGCGCCCTGCGTGCTCTTTCTGGACGAGATCGATTCCGTCTTCCCGGACCGCACCAAGATGAACACCAGCAATTCCGAGGAAGGCAAGATCATCGGCACTTTTCTCTCCGCCGTGGAGAAAATCCGGCGCGGGCGCGTGCTGCTCATTGCGGCGACGAACTACAGGGACCGCGTCGATCCCGCTGCCATCCGCGAGGGCCGCTTCGACTTTCACATCGAGGTGCCCCTGCCCGACCAGGAGGCCCGCAAGGGACTCATTCTCGCCGCGCTGAACAAGGCCGGCCGCAGTGTGGATCCGGCGGTGCTGGAGAGGCTGGCCCGACGCTGGGCGGGATTCAACGTGCCGCGCATCCTCGAAGCCACCGGGCGGGCGGCACGCATCGCGGCCAACGAGCGTGTGCGCATGCGGGAGTTCATGCGCGCGCTGCGGGATGTCCAGGGCAACCGCGCCGGGCCACCGGAGAGCGCGCCCGATTTCCGGGACCTCTACTTCGACGACGAAGTGAAGGAGCGTCTGGAAGAACTCGCCGCCACCTTCGCCCATGTGGACGAAGTGGAACTGCGCGGCGGCACGGTGCCCAAGGGCATCATCTTCTACGGCCCCCCGGGCACGGGCAAGACCAGCATGGCCATGGCGCTGGCCAAGGCGGCCGGCTGGACTTTCATCTCCACCAGTGGCAAGGAGATCGCCAGCGACTGGGAGCGGCTCCGGGACATCCGGCGCCGCGCCTCCGATCTGAGGCCCGCCATCGTCTTCATCGACGAAGCCGACGACATCCTGGGTGACCGCAGCTACTCCGGGCTGAAGCTGCACACCAACGACCTCCTGCGCATCATCGACGGTGCCGGCGAGCCCCTGCCCGACGTGTGCTGGATACTCGCGACCAACCATCTGGACGCCCTCGATCCGGCGGTGTTCCGGCGTTTTCCGGTCAAGATCCGCCTCGATCTGCCGAGCGGCGAGACCCTGCGCCGCTTCATCCAGGCCTGGGCCGAGCGCCACGCGCGCAAGCTCGACGCACCGCCGGAGGAATGGGCCGCCCGCGTGGCCGATGCGCTCCAGGGGCTGGCGCAGAGCGTCGTGGAAAACATCCTCGAGACGGCCCTCAACTCCGAGGCTGCGCGCAGCGTGCTGCGGGACACGCCCATGTCCCTGAGCCTCGATGACGTCCTCAAAGCCAGAAAGGAAATGGCGCTGTGAACCTGGTCCGTGGCCTGTTCAGTCTGTTTTTGATGGCCCTGCTGATCCCCCTGTCCACGGAGCTCGTGCGCGACATTGCGCGCCGTCCCCTGCCCAAACAGGTGCTGCAGCCGGCCGAACCCCGGCAACCCTTCGAAACCACGATGCCGGCGCGCAGGAAGACCGGGAAGAAACCCGCCGGCGAATCTCCACCCGCCGCCGTATCCGCGGCCGGCGAGTACTACCGCCAGCTTCCCGCGCGCGGGCTGTACCGCTTCGCCTGGCCCGACGGGCAGCCTTCCGACGCCGCCCCGCCGGTGGGCCCCAACGGCGGCTGGCAGGATGCATTCGGCAACGAATGGCTGCCCGTGCTCGATGCGCGCAGCCGCGTGGTGGCCTGGAAGGAATATCTCTCCCAGGAGGGCCGGCGCCGCAACGGCCTCTTCAGGGGCAAGGCGGTGGTTTACATCGCGCCGGGAGGCGTGGCCTGGAACACCGCCCCCAGGTTCCGTGACGTGTTCTGACCGCGCCGGACGTTCCCGTCTGCCAGCAAAGACGTGCTGCCGTCCCGGCGGGTCGATTGACAGAGAACAGAAAATGCTGATGGTTTACGAAGGCAGGGTTTTCATGGCCCCTGAGGAACGGTTCTGGCTCCAGGATCTCCTCGGGGAAGACTTGCTGCTTCCGGGCAGCGACTCTCGGGAGGCGTGGGTCAAGTGGACCCACGAAGCGCGCAGGACACTGGATGCCCGCATGGAGGCGGCCACCGCCGACGGGGTCTTCGGGGTCGAGGCTGCCTTGATCAGCATCCGCAAGGGTCTGGTCGAATCGATCCTGGACATGCTGACAGGCAGGTTGTGAACCGGCCGGTCGTGCGAGCCCCACGCGGGCTTGCAGGGCAAGCCGCCATCCGGAGGTCGGTGGCGCTCCGGCGTTGCCCGTGGCCGATGCTGCCCGCTGTGCGGCCCGTGGCCTCCCTCGGGATAACCTTGGCGGATTGATGAACCCAACCGCCAGTCAAGTGGATAAAGGACCATGCAGCGCCATATCTGTTTTGTCTCCGACCAGCCTGTGCCCAGCCTTACACCTTTGCTGGATCCGGCGCTTGCCGTGCGCGAGGTGATGCTGGTGCACGCGCCCGAGCGCACGGCCCACGCCGGCTGGCTGGCCGCAGCCCTCCGCACGGAGGGCCTGTCGGTGAAATACACGCGCTTGAGCGACGGCTACGATTTGTCCAGCCTGCGCAGGGAAATGCAGGCGCTGGCGGACCGTCACCCGCAGGGGGTGATTGCCAACATCACCGGCGGCACCAAGCCAATGGCCCTGGCCGCGTGGGAGGTCTTCGACCGCCCGGGTGACCGCCTCTACTATGTCGATATCCGGCATGACAGCATCCGATGGCTGCGGCCGGAGGGCCCTGGGCAGCCCGTTGCCGACCGCATCAGGCTGGAAACCTATGTCATCGCCCATGGCCTGCGCATTGACCCCCAGCAGCCCGCCGGCCGGGCGCCACCCCAACCCGATCGTGTGGCGGCAGCGCGCCGGACGGCGCACACCCTGGCCCGCGCGAGGGCGCGGCACATCAGCGAGGGAGGCCAATGGCTCGAGGAACTGGTATTTGCCGAAGTCCTGGCGCTGGGCGCCCAGGATGGCAAACTGCAGGACGTCGCCCGCCAGATCGTGATCCACAACGCCGCCCACGATGACGACTGTATAAGGAACGAAATCGATGTCGCCATCCTGCGGGACAACACCCTGCACATCGTCGAATGCAAAACAGGCCAGGCAGGCCGCGGGCGCGCGGCAGCGGACGCCATCTACAAGCTCGCCCAGCTCGTGGACCGGTTGGGCGGCCTCCGCGGCCGGGGCATCTTCGTCAGCACGGAAACGGTTTCCGGCCCGGTGAAGGCGCGTGCGCAACAAATGCGCATCGCTGTCATCGACCGACATGCCCTGCTGGACCTGCGCCGGGCACTGGCCCTCACCCTTGCCGGCGCTTCGCACGGGTGAGACGGCCGTTCCAGGTGCAACCGCGGATGCGCCCCCCCCTTCAATCCCTACGGAGACCGGCGCCTTGCTGCCAAAGGCGGCTTCGGTGTGGACATCGCCGTCCAGCGTGCCGACGATCTGGACCGGCGCGCGCTGGAACGCATCGGCCTGCTGGTGGGACGCGGCAGCCCGGTGCGCGCGCTGGACGTGGCAGGGGGACAGGGTGGTCAGGCTGTCAGAATGGCCGAGGCAGGGGCGCAACTCGCCGTGAACGCGGATATCGCCGACTACGAACGGGAGACCCTGGCCCTGGCCCAACGGCGGGGCGTACGCGAGCGCGTCGTGTTCCACCGGGCCGACATGCGCAGCCTGCGCGCCCACCTGCCGCCACCCTCATTGGCGCCATTGATGTCCTTGTCTGCCAGCGTGCCATCCACTACCTCCCCTACCATGAGGCGCGCCAGGCCGTGTCCTAACAGGCCGTTGAAAAAACCTCCCGAGACCGCCCGTGCTGACGGTAGCATGTGAGCCACGGCGACGACGAGACAGGACATAGCGAAGATGAGGGACACTCAGAACTTCCAGGGAGCGATGTTCAGCTACATCAGCCTTGAAGAGCGGGTTCCGGCCAAGCATCCGCTGCGCAAGCTGCGCGTGCTGGTCGGTGGCTTGCTGGCCAGCGTGAGCGCAGAGTTCGAGGCGGTCTATGCCCGCCGCGGCCGCCCTTCGGTGCCACCCGAAATGCTGCTCAAGGCACTGCTGCTGCAGATTCTCTTTTCCATCCGCAGCGAGCGGCTGCTGGTGGAGGCCATCGACTACAACCTGCTCTACCGCTGGTTCGTGGGTCTGAACATCGACGACAAGGTGTGGGATCACTCCACCTTCAGCGCCAACCGCGAGCGCCTGTTCAACGAAGAGCTCGCCCGCGTGTTCTTCGAGCGGGTCAAAGGCAGTGCGCAGTGGGCGAAGCTGATCGGTGATGAGCACTTCAGCGTCGACGGCACACTCATCGAGGCCTGGGCCTCGCACACGAGCTTCAGGCGCAAAGACGACGACCACACACCGACTGGGGGGCGCAACGCCGAGGTCGACTTCAAAGGTGAGCGCCGCAGCAACGACACCCACGCCAGCACGACCGATGCCGATGCGCGGCTGTACAAGAAAGCCCCGGGCGACAAGTCCCGCCTGTGTCACATGGGGCACATCCTCATGGACAACCGCCACGGCCTGATCGTGGATGTCGAGATCACCCATGCCAGCGGCACGGCAGAGCGCGAGGCCGCACTCAGGATGCTTGCGCGCCAAAAGCGCAAAGCCCGCCGGATCACCGTCGGGGCGGACAAGGGCTATGACTGCCGCGCCTTTGTCCAGGGCTGCCGCCAGCTGGGCATGACCCCGCACGTGGCGGCCAAAGCCAGGCACTCGGCCATTGATGCCCGCACCCGGCGGCACGAAGGCTACAGGGTGAGCCTCAAGGTGCGCAAACGCATCGAGGAAGCGTTTGGCTGGATCAAGACCGTGGGGGGTCTGGCCAAGACCAAGCTCATCGGGCATGCGAAGCTCACGGGCCAGGCGCTGCTGTGCTTTGCTGCGTACAACCTCGTGCGCATGGGCTCCCTCAGTGGCTGGTGGGATGCGCATCATGTGTAAATCAGGGGGTCATTGCGCCCAAAATGGGCGGGCAGCCCCCAAAAGAGGGGCCGAAGCGGTTGTCGGGGCCGAGAAAACTGCCTTGCGCCGGCTTCGGGACAACGCCAACGGGCAGGTGGCCGCTTCGGTAGGGATTTTTTCAACGGCCTGTTAACCCACGGGTACTCGCTCGCAATTCATGACAAATCCAATCGAACGCCAGCTGGAACGCGCGCTTCGCGCCCTGACCAAGGGGGATACCCGAAAGTGCAAGGCTGCCTGTTATGCCGTGCTTGCCGCCGATCCGCTAAACGCCGATGCCATGCACTTGCTCGGCCTCGCGTGGCGGGAGGAGGGTAACCTGCCCGAGGCGCTCAATTGGCTGCGTAAGGCGGTGGCCGCGAGTCCGGCCTTTGCGGGAGCTTGGTACAACCTGGCGGACACGCTGGTGGCCGCCCGCCAGCCGGAGGAGGCTGAGCGCGCCTATCGGCAGGCGCTGGAATTAGCCCCCGGCTTTACCGACGCCCGAATCAATCTGGGCAACCTGTATCTTTCCCGGCGCGCCCATGCCGCGGCGAGAGCTGAGTATGAAGAGGCGCTGGCGATCCGTCCCGACGACACGCGGGCGCTTTGCAACCTTGGGCTGGTGTTGCGGCTGCAGGGAGAGTTCGAGGCTGCGGAGGCTGTTTACCGTCGGGCCTACGCGCTCAGCCCAACGAATCCGCTGGCGCGGCTTGGTCTTGGCAACACCCTGATGCAGCGCCATGCCTATACCGAGGCCGCTAAACTGTTCGCCGAGACGTTACAGCTGGGCGTGGGTGGCGCAGCTGCCGCCTCGAATCTTGGTAACGCGTTGATGCGCCTGGGTCGTCCGACGGAGGCTATCGCCGCCTATCGAACGGCCACTGAACTCGACCCCGCCAATGCCGTGGCGCAATCCAACCTGCTGCATGCCTTGCACTACGATCCAGCAATGACTCCTGCCGACCTGTTCGAAGCGCATCGTAGTTGGGGTCTGCGCGTGCTCGGCCCGGCGCCCGCTGTGCCAGGCCATCCGGTTTTTCCTCACCGACCGCTGCGGGTGGGCTATGTCTCCGCAGATTTCCGCCAGCATGCAGTTGCCTTTCTGTTTGAGCCAGTGTTGGCCAGCCACGACCGGCAACGCTTCGACGTGTTTTGCTATTCGAATGGCGAAGAAACGGATGAGGTCACCCGCCG
Organism: Thiobacter subterraneus; assembly: GCF_055379455.1. NCBI lineage: Bacteria > Pseudomonadati > Pseudomonadota > Betaproteobacteria > Burkholderiales > Thiobacteraceae > Thiobacter > Thiobacter subterraneus. The sequence continues at coordinate 2,652,890 of NZ_AP042402.1, read as the reverse complement.
CATCCATAGGCGATGCGTGTGGCGTGACATCGTGGGACTGGACGACTCTGAGGCGTGTCGGCTCATTCAGAGCGACGGGATTGATATCCTGGTCGATCTGTCGGGCCATACCGCTGGCAATCGCCTGGGAATTTTTGCCCGGAGAGCGGCGCCTATTCAAGTTTCGTGGTTGGGTTATTTCGATACCACCGGACTTGCCACAGTGGATTACGTGATTGGCGATCCTTATTGCACGCCTCCGGAGGATGATGTGTTTTTCGTAGAGAAGCTGTGGCGCCTGCCGGATGTTCGCTTCTGCTATCTACCGCCAGACTATGCGCCTGCGCCTAAAGGGCCCCCGGCCGCGGATGCTGGCCAGATCACCTTTGGTAGTTTCAATCGAATGGAGAAGGTCAACGCGGGGGTTATCGAGGTGTGGGCAGGGATTCTTGGCACGGTGCCCAAGAGCCGCCTGCTGCTCAAGGCAAAGGTATTCGACGACGCCAGCGCCCAGTCCTACTGGCGTGAACAGTTTGCCAGACATGGCGTGACAGGGGACCGACTCATTCTTCTCGGCCATTCGGATCACCCGGCAATGCTGGCTGAGTATGGCTGCGTCGATGTGGCCCTCGATACCTTTCCATTTACCGGCGGCCTGACGACGCTCGAAGCGCTGTGGATGGGCGTGCCGGTGGTAACCATGAAAGGTGACAGCATGATCGGTAGGCAAAGCGCCGGGTTCTTGCACGCTTTGGGCTTGGATGAGTGGATCGCGCAGGACTGCTCCGCATATGTGCGGACTGCGGCAGAACTTGCTGGCGACGTTAAGCGTCTGCAGGAGCTTCGTTTCAGCTTGCGAGAGCGGATGCGTACCTCACCGCTTTGTCTTGTGGAGCAATTTTGCCGCAATCTCGAACACGCGTACGAGCAGATGGTGCAGGGACAAATAGGGGCATGACCCGCGTAAAGTATTGTAAAGTATTGGGGTCATGTAAAGTATTGGGGTCAGGTCTTTACTTTATAGCGCCTCGCGGCTAGATTGACACCATGACACGTCCCCTGTGTCACGGTGCTGGGGTCAGGTCTTTACTTTATAGTCAAGCCACTGTCACGGTGCTGGGGTCAGGTCTTTACTTTATAGTCAAGCCACCGGTCGCGGCAGTTACCCCATGCTCACCCCCGGCCCGGCCCTCCCCCGTCGAGGGGGAGGGGGTGAAAATCCAGGGGTCGCCGCTAAAGCGCCTCCCACAGGGCCAAAGCACTTCCCGCAGGGGTGGAGCTGCACATGGGCTGGGGTCAGGTCTTTACTTTATAGTCAAGCTGTCAGTCTCCGCCCACGCCGCTCCCGGAGCAACCCCGTTGAATCTCCTCGTTCGCCAAATTTGTTTTGGCCCCGCTGGTGGCATATGACGCCGCTACATTGACAGGAAGCGATCGGCCCCATGGGAGTGCGGGTGGAAACGGCCTCTCTGACAGCAGCCCGTCCGGCCCTGCCTGGATGGTGCGGGCGACACCTCCCGCATTCTGGTCAGCGAGATGGCCAGGGTCGAGAGAGCCGGTTTTTTTGGCGCCCGGCCGAGAAAGCGCACCCTATGCTGCTGGTCGGGAAAAGCGGCGCAGACCGCGCCCGTGAGGTCAGATCCCCGTCAGGGCCGTTGGATGACCTCGATCAGGACGCCCGCTCTTTCAGGGCTGCTGGGAATGAAGCATGGCGGAGAGAGTGGGATTCGAACCCACGATGAGCACGAGGCCCATACCGGATTTCGAGTCCGGCGCTTTCGACCACTCAGCCATCTCTCCTGTTTGAACCGTTCGTCATGTCTGAACCGCCGGGATGTCTTTAACCCCGCGCCTCTCCCCGGCGCTTTGGCTCCGGCCCGCGCTGCGCGCTTAACCCGGCTTGCGCCGGGTTAGCCTCCACCCAACGGGCTGCCCCCGTTGTCGACCACTCAGCCATCTCTCCTGTTTGAACCGTTCGTTATGTCTGAACCGCCGGGATGTCTTTAACCCCGCGCCTCTCCCCGGCGCTTTGGCTCCGGCCCGCGCTGCGCGCTTAACCCGGCTTGCGCCGGGTTAGCCTCCACCCAACGGGCTGCCCCCGTTGTCGACCACTCAGCCATCTCTCCTGTTTGAACCGTTCGTTATGTCTGAACCGCCGGGATGTCTTTAACCCCGCGCCTCTCCCCGGCGCTTTGGCTCCGGCCCGCGCTGCGCGCTTAACCCGGCTTGCGCCGGGTTAGCCTCCACCCAACGGGCTGCGCCCGTTGTCGACCACTCAGCCATCTCTCCTGTTTGAACCGTTCCTCATGTCTGAACCGCCGGGATGTCTTTAACCCCGCGCCTCTCCCCGGCGCTTTGGCTCCGGCCCGCGCTGCGCGCTTAACCCGGCTTGCGCCGGGTTAGCCTCCACCCAACGGGCTGCGCCCGTTGTCGACCACTCAGCCATCTCTCCTGTTTGAACCGTTCGTTATGTCTGAACCGCCGGGATGTCTTTAACCCCGCGCCTCTCCCCGGCGCTTTGGCTCCGGCCCGCGCTGCGCGCTTAACCCGGCTTGCGCCGGGTTAGCCTCCACCCAACGGGCTGCGCCCGTTGTCGACCACTCAGCCATCTCTCCTGTTGGAACCGTTCGTGGTATGTGCACCGCTGCGGTGTCTTCCACTGCGCGCCCCGGCGCTTTGGCGCGTGCCCACGCGCAGAAGCGCAGGAAAAACGCGGATTCTACCAGAAGGGAACCGGCCGCAGAACTGCGGGCGGCGGGCAGTTCTGCGATAATCCCGGCCATGAAGATCGACGGCCAACCGACCCGCACCATCGCGCCCCTCGGGGATGGCAGCGGGGTGCGCATCATCGACCAGACTGTGCTTCCCCACCGTCTGGAATTTCGCATCCTGCGCACGCTGGATGATGCCGCGGAGGCGATCTCGGTCATGCGCGTGCGGGGCGCGCCCCTGATCGGGGCCACCGCGGCTTACGGCGTGGCGCTCGCCCTGGGGGAGGATGCCTCGGAAACCCATTTGGAAATCGCCTGCGCCCGCCTGCTCGCCACCCGGCCCACGGCGGTGAATCTGCGCTGGGCGCTGGAGCGCATGCAGCAGAAACTGGCCCCGCTGCCGCCGGCGGCGCGGCGCGAGGCGGCCTGGCAGGAGGCCGCGGCCATCTGCGACGAGGACGTGGCCCTCAACGCGGCCATTGGCCGCCACGGCCTGGCGCTGATCGAGTCCCTGCACCGGCAGGGCCGCCAGCCGGTAAAGGTCATGACCCATTGCAATGCGGGGTGGCTGGCCACCGTGGACTGGGGCACGGCGCTGGCGCCGGTGTACATGGCCTTCGATGCCGGGATTCCGGTGCACGTGTGGGTGAGCGAGACGCGCCCCCGCAACCAGGGTGCGGCGCTCACTGCCTGGGAGCTGGCCCGGCATGGCGTGCCCCACACGGTGATCGCCGACAACGCCGCGGGCCATCTCATGCAGCAGGGCCGGGTGGATCTGGTGATCGTGGGCGCCGACCGGGTCACGGCGACGGGGGATGTGGCCAACAAGATCGGCACCTATCTCAAGGCCCTGGCCGCGCGGGACAACGGGGTGCCCTTCTACGTCGCCGTGCCCGGGCCCACCATCGACTGGCGACTCACCGACGGGCATGCCATTCCCATCGAGATGCGCGGGGCACGCGAGGTGACCCATGTCACGGGCCTCGATGACGCAGGACAGGTGCGCGAGGTGCGCCTGACGCCGGAAGCCAGCGACGCCCTCAATCCCGCCTTCGACGTGACGCCCGCGCACCTGGTCACCGGCCTCATCACGGAACGGGGCGTGCTGGCGGCGCAGCGGTCGGCCCTGCGCCAGGCCTATCCCGAGGCCGAACATCCATGAACGACGAAGCCAGCCTGCGTGCCGCGCTGGCGGAAACAGCCCGCCAGACGGTGCTGCGCGGACTCAACCGCGGCACCGCGGGCAACGTGAGCGTGCGCTGCGGCGATGGTCTGCTCATCACGCCCAGCGGCCTGCCGGCGGACATGCTAAAGCCCCAGCAGATGGTGCGCATGGACATGGCGGGCCGTCACGAAGGCCCCCTGAAACCCTCCAGCGAATGGCGCATCCACCGCGACATCTATGCCGCCAGGCCCGAGGTGAACGCCGTGGTCCACGCCCATGCGCCCCACGCGGTGAGCCTGTCCTGCCTGCGCATACCGATCCCGCCCTTCCATTACATGGTCGCGGCGGCGGGCGGCAAGGACATCCCCTGCGCCCGCTATGCCACCTTCGGCACCCAGGCCCTGTCCGATGCCGTGCTGGAGGCGCTCAGCGCGCGCCGCGCCTGCCTCATGGCCAACCATGGTCTGGTGGCGGTGGGCAGCGATCTCCAAGGCGCGCTGGCGCTGGCCGAGGAGGTGGAGGAACTGGCGGCCCAGTACTGGCGCGCGCGCCTGCTGGGTGAGCCGGTCCTCCTCAGCGACGCCGAGATGGACGAGGTTCTGGAGCGCTTCAGGCACTATGGGCAGCGGGGCCGGTGAACCGGCCGGCCCTGTGCCTGTCGTAACATCCCCATGCACAAGAACAAGCTCGCCCTGCTCGCTGCCCTGCTCCTGACCGGTTGCGCCGCCGGTCCCGACTATCGGCCTCCCGCTCTTTCCGCGCCCTCCCAGTGGGCCCGCCTGGAGCCGGCCCCGCTCTCCGCCGAGCCGGCCGACATCGCCCAATGGTGGCAGAAATTTGGCGATCCCCTGCTCGCGGCCTGCGTGGAAGAGGCGCTGCGCGCCCAGCCGGACCTCGCTCTCGCCCAGGCCAGGCTGCGCCAGGCCCGCGCCCAGCGTATCGCCACGGCTGCCTCGCAGTGGCCGGAACTTTCCGGCACCGCCAGCGCCAGCCGCAGCGACACCAGCAGCCAGACCGGCAGCGGCTTCACGCGCCGGCTCTACCGCGCCGAGCTGGATGCCAGTTGGGAGCTCGACCTGTTCGGCGGCGTGCGCCGCTCGGTGGAGGCGGCGGAGGCCGACATCGCGGCCGCCCAGGCGAATCTCGCCGCCACGCGCGTGAGCCTGGCGGCGGAAACCGCGACGGCCTACGTGGATGTGCGCAATTTCCAGAACCGGCTGGTCATCGCCCGGAACAATCTCGCGCGCCAGCTCGACACGCTGCAGCTCACGGAATGGCGGGCGCGCGCAGGGCTGGTGAGCAGTCAGGACGTGGAGCAGGCGCGCGCCAACGTGGAACAGACCCGCGCCCAGATACCCGTGCTGGAGCAGAATCTCGCCGCCGCGGAGGACCGGCTTGCCCTGCTCATGGCCCAGCCGGTGGCGGCGGTGCGCGCAAGGCTCGCAAAGGTGCAGCCGCTGCCGCCGGTGCCGGCACGCATCGCCGTGGGCATTCCCGCCGACACGCTGCGCCAGCGTCCGGACGTGGCCGCCGCGGAACGGGCCCTCGCCGCCGCCACCGCGCGGGTGGGCGTGGCGGAGGCGGCGCGCTGGCCGCGCCTGACCCTGTCCGGCACGCTGGGGCTGGAGGCCCTGAGCGCCGGCGCACTCACCGATGCAGGCAGCGGTTTCTCCACAGTGGTTGCCCAGCTCGCCGCGCCCCTGTTCGATGCCGGCAAGCGCCGCGCCCAGGTGGAGGTGGAGGATGCCCTGCGGGACCAAGCCGAGGCCCAGTATCGCAAGACCGTGCTCACCGCCCTCTCGGAAGTGGAGGACGCGCTCGCCGCGGTGAGCAGTGCGCGGGGGCGCGAGGCCAGTCTCGCCGTCGCAGCCGAGGCAGCGCGCAATGCCGCCCTGCTTGCCCGGCACCGCTATCAGGCGGGGCTCATCGATTTCCAGTCCGTGCTGGACACGGAGCGCAGCCAGCTGGCGGTGGAAGACGCCCTTGCCGCCGCACGTGCCGACCGTGTTTCCAGCATGATCCGTCTGTACAAGGCTCTTGGTGGCGGCTGGACCGCCGCGCAACAGGAAAACACGCCATGAACGACCAGACCTCTTCCCTCCGGCGCCTGCTCGGGCGCGAGGCCATGGGCGGCCGCCGCCTGCTTCTGATCGGCGCTGTGGTGCTGGTGCTCGCCGCCGCAGTCATCGCCCTAGTCGCCCAGCGCAGTGAAAGCAAACCCCGCTATGAAACCGAGGAGGTGAAACGGGGCCGCCTGGAAGTGACCGTATCCGCCACCGGCAACCTGCAGCCCACCAACCAGGTGGACGTGGGCAGCGAGCTGTCGGGGATCATCGACAAGGTGTTCGTGGACGTGAACGACCAGGTGAAACGGGGGCAGGCGCTGGCCCGGCTGGATACGCGCCGGCTGGAAGACCAGGTGGCGCGCTCCCGCGCCGCACTGGTGGCGGCGGAAGCCGCGGTGGCCCAGGCACGCGCGACCCTGCAGGATGCGCGGGCCAATCTCGCGCGCCTGGAGGAAGTGGCGCGGCTTTCCGGTGGCAAAGTGCCCTCGCAGGCGGAACTGGAGACCGGGCGCGCCAGCGTGGCCAAGGCCGAGGCCGCACTCCGGAGCGCGGAGGCGGGAGTGGAACAGGCGCGCGCCACGCTGCGCACGGACGAGACCAATCTCACCAAGGCCAGCATCCGCTCCCCCATCGACGGTGTGGTGCTGATGCGCAAGGTGGAACCGGGTCAGACCGTGGCCGCCTCGCTGCAGGCGCCGGTGCTGTTCACCCTGGCCGAGGACCTCACCCGCATGGAACTGCAGGTGAACGTGGATGAGGCGGACGTGGGCCAGGTGAAACCGGGCCAGAAGGCCACCTTTACGGTGGATGCCTGGCCCGGGCGCAGGTATCCCGCGGTGATCGAGCGCGTCGCCTATGGCTCCCAGGTGACGGAGGGCGTGGTGTATTACCCCACCACCCTGCGCGTGAACAATGATGATCTCAGCCTGCGGCCCGGCATGACGGCCACCGCGGAAATCCTCACCGCCGTGCGGGACGATGTCCTCCTGGTGCCCAATGCCGCGCTGCGCTTCACGCCCCGCAGCAATGCCGGCAGCAAGAAGAAGGGCGGCATCCTCGATGCGCTGCTGCCCAAACCGCCGCGCCCGGAGAGCGGCCGCGTGCCCAAGGAGGCGAAGCGCAAGGACGCGCCACGCCGGGTGTGGGTGCTGCGGGATGGCACGCCCACGCCGGTGGAGGTCACGCTGGGGCTCAGCAACGGCCGCGTCACCGAGGTGACCGGCGGCGGGCTCGAGCCGGGCATGAAGGTCATCACCGACGTGAGCCAGCCGGCCAAATGAGCGAGGCGCTGCTCCGCCTGGAAGGAGTCACCAAGATCTACGGTCGCGGCAGCGCGGCCTTCCAGGCCCTGCGCGGTGTGGACCTGGCCATCGCCGCCGGAGAATTCGTGGCGGTGATGGGCCCCAGCGGTTCCGGCAAGTCCACGGTCATGAACATACTCGGCTGCCTGGACGTGCCCACCGGTGGTCACTACTGGTTCGAGGATCTCGCGGTGGAACGGCTGACCCGGGACCAGCGGGCGCTGCTGCGGCGCAATCAGCTGGGCTTCGTGTTCCAGGGCTTCAACCTGCTGCCCCGCACCACCGCCCAGGAAAACGTCGAGCTGCCCCTGCTCTACCGGCGCGAGCCGGCGGCCCGGCGGCACGCGCTGGCCCGGGAGGCCCTCGCCGCGGTGGGGCTGGTGGGCTGGGAGCACCACACGCCCGCGGAACTCTCGGGGGGCCAGCAGCAGCGGGTGGCCATCGCCCGTGCCATCGTCACCCGGCCGCGCGTGCTCCTCGCCGACGAGCCCACGGGCAATCTGGACAGCCAGACCAGCCGCGAGATCATGGAACTCATCAGCGGCCTGAATCAGGACAAGGGCATCACCGTGGTGATGGTGACCCACGAGCCGGACATCGCCGCCTGGGCCCAGCGCGTGGTCCATTTCCGCGACGGCCGCGTGGAACGGGAAGAACGGCGATGATCTGGAATACCTTCCTCCTCGCCCTGCGGGCGATCCGCCGCAATCTGCTGCGTTCCTTCCTCACCATCCTGGGGGTGGTGATCGGCGTGGCTTCCGTGATCACCATGGTCACCCTGGGCGACGGTGCCACGCGCGCCGTGTCCGACCAGATCGCCAGTCTCGGCAACAACCTGCTCACCCTGCGTCCCGGCCAGCGCCTGGGCATGGGCTTCATCGGCGCCCCGGCGTTCAAGGTGAGCGACGCCGAGGCCATCGCCGAACAGATTGCGGGCGTGCGTGCCGTGGCCCCCATTGCCAGCCGTTCCACCACCGTGGTGGCCGGCGCGAACAACTGGACCACCAGCATCACCGGCGCCACCGTGAGCTACTTCGACGTGGGCAACTGGAAACTCACCGAAGGCCGCTTCTTCAACGAAAGCGAGGAACGGGCGGGCAAATCCGTGTGCCTGCTGGGGCAGACGGTGAAGCGCGAGCTGTTTGGCACCCAGAGCCCCGTCGGCGAGGAAATCCGCGTCAAGCAGTTTGCCTGCGAGGTGATCGGCGTGCTCGCCGCCAAGGGTCAGTCGGCCATGGGCTCCGACCAGGACGACACCATCGTCATGCCGCTGCGCGCCGTGCAGCGCCGGCTCATCGGCAACACCGACGTGCGCGCCATCATGGTTTCCGTAAAGGACACGGAATCCATGGAGAAGGTCAAGCGCCAGATCGAGCAGCTCATGCGCGAGCGGCGGCGCCTGGCGGACAACGAGGACAACAACTTCACCATCTTCGACACGCGCCAGATCGCCGACACGCTCACCGGCACCATCCGCGTGATGACCACCCTGCTGGGTGCGGTGGCGGCGGTGTCCCTGCTGGTGGGCGGCATCGGCATCATGAACATCATGCTGGTGTCGGTGACCGAACGCACGCGGGAGATCGGCATCCGGCTTGCCATCGGCGCCCTGGAGCGGGACGTGCTGCTGCAGTTTTTGATCGAGGCGGTGGTCCTGTCCGCCTTCGGGGGACTGGTGGGCATCCTGGTGGCCCTGGCTGCCGCCATGGGGCTGGCGAAACTCATGCAGGTGCCCTTCCTGTTCAACCCGGGCATCAACCTGCTGGCCTTTCTGTTCGCCGGCGCCATCGGCGTGATCTTCGGCTTCGTTCCGGCGCGGCGCGCGGCGCGTCTCAATCCCATCGACGCCCTGCGCCACGAGTGATTCAGCCGGTTTTCCCCGGCCAGGGACAGAGATCGCGCAGCACGCACCCGGCGCACTTCGGCCTGCGCGCGGTGCAGGTCTCCCGGCCATGCAGGATGAGGGCGTTGGTGGCGGTCACCCAGTCCTTTTTCGGGAAGACCTCCATCAGCGCGCGTTCGATTGCTTCCGGATCGTCGCTGGCGGCAAGTCCCAGGCGCTGCGCCACCCGTGCCACGTGGGTGTCCACCGCGATGCCCGGAATGCCGAAGGCGTTGCCCAGCACCATGTTGGCCGTCTTGCGTCCCACACCCGGCAGAGTGAGCAGGGCGTCCAGGCTGTCCGGCACCCGGCCGCCAAAATCCGTGACCAGCTTGCGGCAGCAGGCGACGAGGAGTTTGGCCTTGTTGCGGTAGAAACCGGTGGGACGGATGTCCGCCTCGAGCTCGGCCAAATCCGCCTCGGCGTAGTCGCGTGCGCTGCGGTACTTGCGGAACAGGCGGCGGGTCACCTCGTTCACCCGGGCGTCGGTGCACTGGGCGGACAGGATCACCGCCACCAGCAGTTCCAGCGGGTTGTGGTATTCCAGCGCGAGCCGGGGATGGGGATGCTGCCGCAGCAGGCGGGCGAGGATCTCCCGCGCGCGGCCTGTCTGGCCGGTCATGGCGTGCCCTCCCCGAGGCGGCGCACCGCCCATTCCAGGACCGGCACCAGGCGCGGCGACACCAGCCGGCGCGCCTCGTCCAGCGTCACCCAGCGCCATTCGTGATGCTCCGGATGCCCCAGCTCGGGGGAGACGGGCAGATGAACGTCGCGCGTGGCGGTCTGCGCCAGGTAGTAGCGGGACACCTTGTGGCGCGGGCCGTAGGGGCCGGTGTCCACATATTCGGTGCCCCAGCGAAAGTCCAGGTCGGTCAGACCCGCCTCCTCGGCCGTCTCCCGCACCGCGGCGGCCAGGGGTGTCTCCCCCGCTTCCACCGCGCCCTTGGGGAAATCCCAGTTGCGCCAGGCACGCAGCAGAAGGAAACGCCAGCCGTCGGGCTCCGGCCGCACCACCACCACGCCCGCGGAAAAGGCACCGGGTTTGGGCTCCGCGCGGCTCATGGCAGCGGCCCCGACAGGGTGTCCAGCACCCAGGTGGGTGCGAAGCGCGCATCGGCAGGCAGCTCGGCACTGACACCGCCCTTGAGCCATGCCGCATCCAGGCCGAAGGCCCGCGCGCCGCGCACGTCCGTCTCCAGCTGGTCGCCGATCATCACCAGCCGGCGCGTGCCGAGACGCTGCACCGCCGCGGCGAAGATGGCGGGTTCCGGCTTGCCCAGGCGATGGAAGCGCAGATCCCGCCGCGCCGGATAGCGCAGCGCCAGCGCCGCCTCGATCATCAAAGCGATGCTGCCGGCAGTGAGTCCGTAGCCCCGGCCCGTGGGATAGATGAGGTCCGGATTCGGCAGCACCAGCTGGGGCGTGCGGCCACTGTCGATCAGCGTGAACAGCGCGGTCAGCACCGCATCCACCGTCTGCAAAAAGGGGAAGCCCTTTTCGTCGCAGATGACCAGAGCGTCGAACGTCCCCTCCGGCCCCACCACATGGCCGCCGGCGCGCACGACGTAGGTTCGGCTGTCCTCCGGCCCCAGCACGACGCAGCGGGCATCGACGAGATGATGGGTGCGGAAGTGGTCTTCCAGCAGGCTGCCGGAGGTGAGGATGCGATTGGGGGGAATGTCGAGCCCGAAGCCCGCGTAGCGGCGCGCGGCGGTCTCGGGCAGGCGCGAGGCACTGTTGGTGACCACCAGATAGGGCTTGCCGTGATCGTTCAGCCAGTCGATGAGTGCCGCCGCGCCCGGCAGTGCGGCCTCGTCCCCCACCAACACGCCGTAGGCGTCCAGCAGCACGCCCTCATAGCGGGTGAGCAGGTCCGCGAGGCTGATGGCGGGAAAGTCCACCTCAGTCGATCCCAAGCCGGAGATCGTCGTCCAGCTGCGTGAGCAGCTCCTCCACCCGCAGCACGCCATCGGGGGTGGTGAGCATCTCCCGCGGCGTGCGCCCGCCCAGCTGGATGCGGGGGTGATCGAGCCAGGCCTCGGCCTTCTCGCGGTTGCCCAGCAGACGTTCGGCCAGCTGGATGATGCGTTGCGGATCGTGCTGGTGCAGCGTCATGGCCGCTTGCCTCCTATACTCGGGTGAAACGTGACGGGACCGGCTGCAATCGCTAGACAGAGTGTCCCGTGACCAAGCCCCCTTTCCACGATGCAGGCATACATCGGCACCTCAGGCTGGTCCTATCGCCACTGGCAGGGACGATTCTACCCCGCGGGACTGCCCACGTCCCAGTGGCTGGCTTTCTACGGGCGCCATTTCACCACGGTGGAGATCAATGCGAGCTTCTACCGCCTGCCCACGCAGGACCGCTTTGCCGCCTGGGCCGCGGCAGTGCCCCCGGACTTCCGCTTCGCGGTGAAGGCGAGCCGCTTCATCACCCACCAGAAGAAACTCGCCGACCCGGAACAGGGCCTGCCGCCCTTCATCGAGGCCGTGGCGGGGCTCAACGCGCGGCTGGGGCCGGTGCTGTTCCAGTTGCCCCCGCGCTTTGCGCCCCATCCCGACCGCCTGGCACTGCTGTTGCAACTGCTGCCGCGCCACTGGCAGGTGGCCTTCGAATTCCGGGATCCACGCTGGCACTGCCCGCCGGTGTTGGAGCTGCTTTCCGCCCACAACGCGGCCTGGTGCATCTACGATCTCGCCGGCTACACCGCGCCACGCACCCTCACCGCGGACTTCACCTACCTGCGTCTGCACGGCCCCACCGCCGCCTATTGCGGCCGGTACGGCCGAAACCGCCTCGCGTCCTGGGCCAAGTGGCTGCGGCAAGCAAAAGTGGCCCGGGCCTATGTGTATTTCGACAACGACGAAGCCGCCCACGCAGTGGCGGACGCCCTCACCCTGGGCGAACTGCTGGCTGCCTGAGCGGGCGCCGTGGACAACGGCCGGCGGCTCGGCGAAACTTGCCGCCATCATGCGTGGCCTGGCCCTCATCGGTTTCTGCCTGCTGCTCGCTGCCTGCGGCCGCGCGCCGGAGCCGCTCAAGCCCGCGCGCGAGACCGGCGATCTGGTGGTGGTCACCCGCAATGGCCCCACCACCTACTACGAGGACGCGGACGGCAGCCCCGTGGGGCTGGAGCACGACCTCATGCAGCGCTTCGCCGATGAGCTGGGATTCAGGGTGCGCTGGATCGTGGTGCCGTTTCCGGAGATTTTGCCCACGCTGACCTCGGGTCAGGCCCACGTCGCCGCAGCCGGGCTGACCATCACGGACGAACGCAGGAAGCGTGTGCTGTTCGGGCCGGCCTACCAGACGGTGCGGGAACAGCTCGTGTACCGCAGCGATGCGCCACGGCCAAAGACCCTGGCCGACGTGGTGGGCAAGCGCCTGCAGGTAGTGGCCGGCAGCAGCTACGCGGAAAGCCTGCGCCGTGCCCAGCGCAAATATCCGGGACTGAGCTGGGAAGAGGTGCCGGATCACGACAGCGAGGAGCTGTTGCGCCGGGTCGCGGAGGGGGAAATCGACTACGCGATCGCCGACTCCCACATCATCCTGCTCGCCCAGCGCTATCACCCGCAGCTGGCAGTGGCCTTCGACGTGGAACCGCCGGAGGAGCTGGCCTGGGCCTTCGCCAAGGACGGTGATGCCTGGCTGTACCGGAAGGCGGTGGAATTCTTCGCGCGCATCCGGCGCGACGGCACCCTGGCGCGGCTCCTCGACCGCTATTACGGCCACATCGAACGGCTGGAGGCCGCCGATGTGATCGAATTCCTGGCACGCATGAACCGGGTGCTGCCGCGCTACCGCGCCCTGTTCCAGCAGGCGCAGGAAATCACCGGTATCGACTGGCGTCTGCTGGCGGCCTTGGGCTATCAGGAGTCCAAATGGGATCCGCTAGCCACCTCCCCCACCAACGTGCGCGGCATCATGATGCTCACCGAACAGACTGCCGACCACATGGGCGTCACCGACCGCCTGGATCCCGCCCAGAGCATCCTCGCGGGCGCGAAATATCTGCTGAGCCTGAAGGACGCCCTGCCGGCGCGCGTGCCGGAACCGGACCGCACCTGGATGGCGCTGGCCGCCTACAACGTGGGAATGGGACATCTGGAGGACGCCCGCATCCTGGCCCAGCGCCAGGGCCTGAATCCGGATTCCTGGGCCGATCTCAAGAAGACCCTGCCCCTGCTGGCGCGCGCCCAGTGGCACAGCACGGTGAAGCATGGCTACGCGCGCGGCGGCGAGGCGGTGATCCTCACCGAGAACATCCGCACCTATTACGACATCCTGCTCAAGTTCCAGCCAGCCTACAAACCACCCCTGTCGCCCTTCGGCCGGAACGGCGCGGACCTGCGTCTCAGCCGGCGCTGAGGCGTTCCAGCCCGCCCAGATAGGGGCGCAGCACACTGGGCACGCTGATGCTGCCGTCCGGATTCTGGTAGTTTTCCAGCACCGCCACCAGGGTGCGTCCCACCGCCAGTCCGGAGCCGTTCAGCGTGTGCACCAGCTCGGGCTTGCCCTTGTCGCCCCGGAAACGCGCCTGCATGCGGCGGGCCTGGAAGGCCTCGAAATTGGAGCAGGAGGAAATTTCCCGGTAGGTGTTCTGGCCCGGCAGCCAGACTTCCAGGTCATAGGTCTTGGCGGCGGCGAATCCCATGTCGCCGGTGCACAGGGCGACCACGCGGTAGGGCAGCTCCAGTTTCTGCAGGATGGCTTCCGCGTGGCCCGTGAGTTCCTCCAGGGCCGCATAGGAGCGCGACGGCTCCACGATCTGCACCAGCTCCACCTTGTCGAACTGGTGCTGGCGGATCATGCCCCGTGTGTCCTTGCCGTAGGAACCGGCCTCGGAGCGGAAACAGGGCGTGTGGGCCACCAGCTTCAGGGGCAGCTCATGCGCCGCCAGGATGGTGTCGCGCACCATGTTGGTGACCGGCACTTCCGCCGTGGGGATGAGATAGAGCCTTTCGTTCTCGCCCTTGTAGGTGGCGAACAGGTCGGCCTCGAACTTGGGCAGCTGGCCGGTGCCGAACATGCTCTCGGCATTGACCAGATAGGGGACATACACTTCCGTGTAGCCGTGCTCCCGGGTATGCACGTCCAGCATGAACTGGGCGAGGGCCCGGTGCAGGCGTGCCAGCGCGCCTTTCATCAGGGTGAAACGGGAGCCCGACAGCTTGGCCGCGGTGGCGAAGTCCAGAAGCCCCAACCCCTCGCCCAGATCCACGTGATCCCGGACCGGGAAATCGAATACGCGCGGCGCGCCCACACGCCGCACTTCCACGTTGTCTGCATCCGACTGCCCCACCGGCACCGATTCATGGGGCAGGTTGGGCACGCCCGCCAGCAGCTCGTGCATGCGCGCCTGGACGTAGGCGAGCTTCTCCTCCAGGCTCCTGAGCTCGTCACCCAACCCCGCCACCTCCGCCATCAGGGCCGATGCGTCCTCGCCCCGGCCCTTGGCCGCGCCGATCTGTTTGGACAGGGCATTGCGCCGCGCCTGCAGTTCCTGGGTGCGGGTCTGCACGGTCTTGCGTTCCTGTTCCAGCGCCTGGAAATGGGCGACGTCGAACACGAAACCCCGGGTGGCCAGCCGCCGGGCCACACCTTCGAGATCGTTGCGGAGGAGTTGGATGTCGAGCATGGTTGGTTTTCCTGTTGGCAGGCACAGACACCAGGGGGTGGCGCACGACCGGCAAGGCCTATCGCACCGGGACGCGCCGGCTTTCCGGACGATTCCCGCGCCCCGACTCGGGCCCGTCCCTGCTGCTGTGATGGATGACTATTTCTTCGCCTTGCGATCCAGCTCCCGCAGATGGGCCAGGCGCTCGGCGATTTTGCCTTCCAGACCGCGTGGCGTGGGCTCGTAGAAGCGCACCCCGGGCATGCCTTCCGGGAAATAGTTTTCGCCGGCGGCATAGGCCTCGGGCTCGTCATGGGCGTAGCGATAGGCCTTGCCGTAGCCCAGCGCCTTCATCAGCCGGGTGGGGGCGTTGCGCAGATGGAGCGGGACCGGACGCGAGCTATCGCGGGCAACGAATTCGCGCGCGGCATTATACGCGACATACACCGCGTTGCTCTTGGGCGCGCAGGCCAGATACAGCACGGCCTCGGCCAGGGCCAGCTCCCCTTCGGGCGACCCCAGCCGCTCATAGGTCTCCACGGCATCCAGCGCCAGTCGCAGGGCGCGTGGATCGGCCAGGCCGATGTCCTCGCTGGCCATGCGCACCAGACGTCGCCCGAGATAGAGGGGATCGGCGCCGCCGTCCAGCATGCGCACGAACCAGTACAGCGCGGCATCCGGATCGGAGCCGCGCACCGACTTGTGCAGGGCGGAGATCTGGTCGTAGAAGGCCTCGCCGCCCTTGTCGAAGCGCCGTCCGCTGCGGGCGAGGGCATTGGCCACGAACGCCTCGTCCACCTCCCGCCGTCCCGCCGCCTGCGCCGCGGTATGCACCTGTTCCAGCAGGTTGAGCAGGCGCCGCGCATCGCCATCGGCATAGGCGATGATGCGCTGCCTGGCAGCCGGCTCGAAGGTAAGTTCCCCCAAGGCGAGGCGCAAGGCCCGGTCGAACAGCTCGCCCAGTTCCGCCTCGCCCAGGGGTTCCAGGACATAGACCTGGGCGCGGGAGAGCAGCGCGCCGTTGACCTCGAAGGAAGGATTCTCCGTGGTCGCGCCGATGAAGGTGACCAGGCCCTGCTCCACATAGGGCAGGAAGGCATCCTGCTGGGCCTTGTTGAAGCGGTGCACCTCGTCCACGAACAGGATGGTGTGGCGCCCCTGCTGCTGGAGCGCCGCCTCCGCCCGGGCGATGGCGTCGCGGATGTCCTTCACCCCGGAGAACACGGCGGAAAGGGCGATGAATTCCGCATCGAAGGCACGGGCCATGAGCCTTGCCAGGGTGGTCTTGCCCACCCCCGGCGGGCCCCACAGGATCATGGAATGCAGCCGGCGCGCCTCGAAAGCAAGCCGCAGGGGTTTGCCCGGGCCCAGCAGATGGCGCTGGCCGATCACCTCATCCAGGGTGGCCGGACGCAAACGTTCCGCCAGCGGTGCCGCGGGTTTGACGATGAACAGGTCACTCACCGATGACATCCACCCCCTTGGGGGGCGTGAAGCGAAACAGTCCGGGATCCAGGCGCGGATTGCGCTCGATGCGCTCGAACCGGATCAGCGTGCGGTTGCCGAAGCTGTCCCTGAGTTCCATCTCGCGCAGGGTGCTGCCGGAAAAGCCCATGCGGATCAGCTCGAAAGTGGTGTCGCCGGATTTCGGGACCGCTTCCAGCCAGGCCAGTCCGCCCTGGCTGCCGGCCTCGCGCAGGGTGAAGAATTTTTCGATCTCGTTGTCCCCGGCGAGCAGCGCCGCCGGCGAACTGCCCAGCGCCTCGCCCAGGGGCTTGACGGTCACCTGCTCCAGATCCCTGTCGTACACCCAGAGCTTCATGCCGTCGCCCACGATCACCTGCTGGTAGGGGCTGTCATAGGTCCAGCGGAAGCGCCCGGGCCGGGCGAACACCATCACCCCCGCCGCCTGCTGGCGCGGCTGGCCGGCGCGGTCCAGCACCACCTGGGAAAACTGCGCCCGGGCCGAGTGCGTCTCGCGCACGAAGGCACGCAGGCCGTCGATGGCCCCGGCATGGGCGACCGATGCCAGGAACATCACGCCAGCCATCAGTAATCTCATAAACGATACCCTTTTGAACACAGGCCGCGCTGGAAACGATCGGGTCGCACACTACTCGCGCTGCGGCACCAGCACGTCCCGGTTGCCATTGGGCTGCATGGGCGAGACCAAGCCCGCGCGCTCCATCTGCTCGATGAGCCGCGCGGCGCGGTTGTAGCCGATGCGCAGCTGGCGCTGGACGCTGGAAATGGAGGCGCGGCGGGACTTGAGCACGATGGCCACGGCCTCGTCGTAGAGGGGATCGGCCTCGCCGTCGGCGCCCGCCTCAGCGCCGCCGCCCTCGCCCTCCGCCGGGGTTCCCTCCAGGATGCCTTCCACGTACTGGGGTTCACCCAGCTTCTTGAGATATTCCGCCACCCGGTGCACTTCCTGGTCGGAAACGAAGGCGCCGTGCACTCGTTGCGGATAGCCGGTGCCCGGCGGCAGGTAGAGCATGTCGCCCTGCCCCAGCAGCGCCTCGGCGCCCTGCTGGTCGAGAATGGTGCGGGAGTCCACCCGGCTCGATACCTGGAAGGCGATCCGTGTGGGAATGTTCGCCTTGATGAGGCCCGTGATCACGTCCACCGAGGGACGCTGGGTGGCCAGCACCAGATGGATGCCGGCGGCGCGCGCCTTCTGGGCAAGCCGCGCGATCAGCTCCTCCACCTTCTTGCCCACCACCATCATGAGATCCGCCAGCTCGTCGATCACCACCACGATGAAGGGCAGGGGTTCCAGCGGCTCCGGATTGTCGGGCGTCACGCTGAAGGGATGGGTGAGCGGCGTGCCGGCCTTTTTCGCCTCCGCCACCTTCTGGTTGAAGCCGGACAGGTTGCGCACCCCCAGGGCCGACATGAGCCGGTAGCGCCGCTCCATTTCCGCCACGCACCAGTTGAGGGCGTTGGCGGCATGCTTCATGTCGGTGACAACCGGCGCGAGCAGATGGGGAATGCCGTCATAGACCGACAGCTCCAGCATCTTGGGGTCCACCAGGATCAGGCGCACCTGGGAGGGATCGGACTTGTACACCAGGGACAGGATCATGGCGTTGATGGCCACGGACTTGCCGGAGCCGGTGGTGCCCGCCACCAGCACATGGGGCATGCGCGCCAGATCGGCCACCACGGGTTTGCCCGTGATGTCCTTGCCCATGGCGATGGTCAGCGGCGAATTCATGTCGTTGTACACCTGGGAGCTCAGGATCTCCGACAGGCGGATGATCTGCCGCTTGGGATTGGGCAGCTCCAGGCCCATACAGCTCTTGCCGGGGATGGTCTCCACCACGCGGATGCTCACCACCGACAGGGCCCGCGCCAGGTCCTTCACCAGGTTGGTGATCTGGCTGCCCTTCACGCCCACCGCCGGTTCGATCTCGTAGCGGGTGATGACGGGGCCCGGGTAGGCCGCCACCACCTTCACTTCCACGCCGAACTCCAGCAGCTTGCGCTCGATGAGGCGGGAGGTGAACTCCAGGGTCTCCGCCGACAGGACTTCCAGATTGCCCTCGGCGGCGTCCAGCAGATGCAGGGGCGGCAGCCCGCTGTCCGGGAGGTTCTCGAACAGGGGAACCTGCTTTTCCTTCTCCACCCGTTTGGACTTGGGAATCTCCACCACCGGCGGTTCGATGTGGATGGGCTTGTGCTCGTCCAGCGTCTTTTTCAGTTCCTGGACCACCACCTCGCGCTCGCTCTGGGCCTGTTCGCCCGCCCTGCGGTCCCGCCAGTGCTCGATGCGGCTGCGCAGGAAAAGGTAGAGCCACTCCACGCCCAGCCCGATGCGCTCCATGATGGTGAGCCAGGACGCCCCGGTGAACAGGCTGAAACCGACTCCGAACAGGGCGAGCAGGAAAAGGGTGGCGCCGGTGAAGCCGAAGGCGGCGGCCAGCATGTCGCCCACCACCGCCCCGGCGATGCCGCCAGGCGCATCGGGCAGGTTGAACTGCACGTGATGCAGGCGCAGCCGCTCCAGCGCGGCGCTGGCCAGGAGCATCACCAGAAAGCCTGCACCCATCACGAACAGGGGATGGCGATCTTCCAGGCCCACCCGCTCCAGGCGCCGGTAGCCCCACCAGACCAGATAGAGCGTGAAGACCACGAACCAGTGGGCGGAGAAGCCGAAGACGTGGAGGAGCAGGTCGGCCATCCAGGCGCCGAAGGCCCCACCCCAGTTGTGCACGGTGGCCTCGCTGGCACTGTGGGACCAGCCGGGATCGCCCTTGTGATAGGTGAGCAAAATCAGCGCCACGTACAGGGCCAGCGCCACGCTGGCGAGCCACCCGGCTTCCCGCAGCATGGGCACCAGCCGGGGATGGGCGGCCGGGGAAGTGACGGGGGTGGCAGGCTTGCGATCGTTCAGGGGCATGGCAACGCGACGGGTCAAGACCCTGATTATCCCAGATTTGCCCCGGCCTTGCGGCCCGGGGTTCGATCGGCGGGCAGTGGCCGGCCGGCGCCGACGGCGCCGCCGCGGGCCGGTTTCCGGCAACAGGCGCCGGCGCCATACCGGTCGAGCGGCCGATGCTGCTAGAATCGGGGACTTTTCGGATTGCATCCAGGAGGATTTCCATGTCCACCAAGCACTGCCAGCTGCTCATCCTCGGTTCCGGCCCCGCCGGCTACACGGCCGCCATCTACGCCGCCCGCGCCAATCTCCGGCCCGTGCTCATCACCGGGCTCAACCAGGGTGGACAGCTCATGACCACCACCGAGGTGGACAACTGGCCCGGCGACGTCAATGGCGTGCTCGGTCCGGAACTCATGCAGCGGCTGCAGCAGCACGCGGAGCGCTTCGAGACCGAGATCGTGTTCGACCACATTCACACCGCCAGGCTCACCGAGCGTCCCTTCACCCTCATCGGCGATTCCGGCACCTACACCTGTGACGCGCTGATCATCGCCACCGGGGCCTCCGCCAAGTATCTGGGCCTGCCTTCGGAGCAGGCCTTCATGGGCAAGGGTGTGTCCGGCTGCGCCACCTGCGACGGCTTCTTCTACAAGGGCCAGAAGGTGGCGGTGGTGGGGGGCGGCAACACCGCCGTGGAGGAAGCGCTGTATCTCGCCAACATCGCCAGCCACGTGACCCTGATCCACCGCCGCGACACCTTCCGCGCCGAGAAGATCATGGTGGACAAGCTGATGCAGCGGGTGGAGGAAGGCCACATCACCCTGGAACTCAACAGCGAAGTGGACGAGATCCTGGGCGACAAGAGCGGCGTCACCGGGGTGCGCATCAAGCGCAAGGACGGCGGCACCAAGGAGATCGAGGTGGCCGGCGTGTTCATCGCCATCGGTCACAAGCCCAATACGGACATCTTCGTGGGCCAGCTGGAAATGGAAAACGGCTACATTGTCACCCAGGGCGGGCGCAACGGCAACGCCACCGCCACCAGCATTCCCGGGGTGTTCGCGGCCGGCGACGTGCAGGACCACGTCTATCGCCAGGCCATCACCAGCGCGGGTTCCGGCTGCATGGCGGCGCTGGATGCGGAACGCTATCTCGACAACCTGAAGTGACATGCTCCCCAAAGCCGGGCGGCCCGCCGGATTGAACCTCTGCCCCGCGGAGGCCGAAGCCTTCCGCGCCGCGGTGGCGGATGCCCGGCCGCTCCGGGATTCCGGCCGCATCGAGCCGGAGCGGCCGCGGGTGCGCCCCGTGCCACGCCAGCGCCTGCTGGACGAGCGGCGCGTGGTGGTGGACCTGCTGTCCGATGCAGTGCCCTGGGAGGAGGCGGAAACCGGCGAGGAGCTGCGCTTCGTGCGTCCGGGACTGCCCCAGCAGGTGTTGCGCCGGTTGCGCCGCGGCCACTGGGTGATCGAGGCGGAGCTGGATCTGCACGGCCACACCCGGGACGAGGCGCGCACCCGGCTGGCGGAATTCCTGCACGACTGCCGCAAACGCCGCATCCGCTGCGTGCGTGTCGTGCACGGCAAGGGACTGGGCTCGAAAAACCGGGAACCCGTGCTCAAGCACAAGGTGCGCAGCTGGCTGATGCAGCGCGACGAGGTGCTCGCCTTCGTCGAAGCCCGCCCCTGCGATGGCGGCAGCGGCGCGGTGATCGTCATGCTCAAGGCCGGCCGCTGAACGCGCACCGGCCCCTGGGCAAACCCGTTAAGGGTGCCCTAAGCCTCGAGGCCTATCCTTTCCCTTCATGCCTGCGTTTTCCCGCACCTTCCCCCTTCTCCTGCTCGTGCTGTTTTCCCTGCTCTGGTTCGGCAATCTGGACAGCCGCCACCTGATCCGCCCGGACGAAGGCCGCTACGCCGAGATCCCGCGGGAAATGGCGCAAAGCGGCGACTGGGTCACGCCGCGCCTCAACGGCATCAAGTACTTCGAGAAACCGCCCCTGCAGTACTGGGCGACCGCGGTGGCCTACCGTCTGTTCGGCGAACACGAATGGACCGCGCGCCTGTGGACGGCACTCACCGGCTGGGCCGGGGTGCTATTCGCCTGGTTCGCCGGCCGCCGCCTGTTCGGCGAGCCGGCGGGACTGCTGGCGGCCCTGGTGCTGGGCTCCAGCGCCTATTACGTGCTGGGCGGGCACGTGAATTCCCTGGACATGGGCGTAAGCTTCTTTTTGCAGCTGGCCTGGACCGCCTTCCTGCTCGCCCAGACCCGGGAAGACCCAAAAGCGCAGCGCAACTGGATGCTCCTGGCCTGGGCCGCCACTGCCCTCGCCCTGTTGAGCAAGGGTCTGATCGGACTGGTGCTGCCTGCACTGACACTCACCGCCTACACGCTCCTCACCCGCGATTTCGCCGTGTGGCGCCGTCTGCATCTGCTGCCCGGTCTGGTGCTGTTTTTCCTCATTGCTGCGCCCTGGTTCGTGGCCGTGTCCCTCGCCAACCCCGAGTTCGCCCGCTTCTTCTTCATCCACGAGCATTTCGAGCGTTTCCTCACGCGGGTCCATCACCGGTATCAGCCATGGTACGAATACCTGCCCCTGCTCCTCCTGGGCAGCCTGCCGTGGCTGGGCAGCCTGTTCCCCGCCCTTGCCCGCGCCTTTGCCGCGGAGTGCGGCCAGCCGGCGTTCCGGCCGCGTCTGTTTCTGCTTCTGTGGGTGATCGTGGTGGTGGGTTTCTTCAGTGTGTCCCAGTCCAAGCTGCCGGGCTACATCCTGCCGGTGTTTCCGGCCTTGGCGCTTCTCATCGGTGATGCCTGGGCGCGCGCCCCGGCGCGCCGCCTGCGCCTCGAGATTGCCATGGGTCTTACTGCCGTGGTGCTGATCACCCTCGCGGGAGCCTTCGCCTTCGAACGTTACGCCCAGGCGGAGCCCACGCTCTACGGGCGCTACGGCCTGTGGCTCGCCGCCGGCGCCGCACTGCTCATGGTCGCCCTGGGACTTGCCTGGCACTGGCTCACGCGGGAACGGCGTCTGGCCGCGGCGCTGGCGACGGCCCTGGGCGGCCTGCTGGCGGCCCAGGCCGTGGTGAGCGGCCACGAGGCGCTGGCGCCCATCAATTCGGGGTATGATTTCGCGCGCAAGCTGCGGCCCCTGCTGCGACCGGACTCAACTCTCTACTGCGTGGAAATGTACGACCAGACCCTGCCGTTCTATCTCAAGCGGACCTGCACCCTGGTGGCCCACGAAGACGAAATGGCCTTCGGTCTCATTCAGGAACCGTGGCGGCGCGGCCCTGATCTCGCGACCTTCATGGCACGCTTCCCCGGCGAGCGCGCTGCAGTGGCCATTCTCAAACCCGATGCCTACGACCAGCTCAAGGACCGCCTGCCTCACCGCCTGCTGGTGCGCGACCGGGAACACGTGGCCATCGCGCCGCCCCGGGAAGGTGCGCCATGAACCTGGTCTCGGCCAGCCTGATTTTCACCGGCGTGCTGCTCAACGCCGTCGCCCAGCTGCTGCTCAAGGCAGGCACCAACGCCGTGGGCCACTTTGCCTTCACCGCGGAGAACGTCTGGCCGGTGGGCCTCAAGCTCGCCACCCAACCCTTCATCCTGGCCGGCATGGTGTGCTACGGCGTCAGTCTGGTGGTGTGGATCATGGCGCTGTCCCGGGTGGAGGTGAGTGTGGCCTATCCCATGCTTTCCGTGGGCTATGTGCTCAATGCCATCGCCGCCTGGTATCTGTTCGGGGAGGCGGTGACGCCCACGCGCCTGCTGGGCATCGGCGTCATCATTCTCGGCGTGTACATCGTCGCCCGTTCCTGATGGAGTTCCTTCCCTTCACGCGCCCCGCCGTCGACGAGGACACCATCGCGCAGGTGGTCAAGGTGCTGCGCTCCGGCTGGCTCACCACCGGCCCCCGCTGTGCAGAGTTCGAGGCACGCCTGTCCGAGCTGTGTGGCGGCCGCACGGTGCGCGTGTTCAGTTCCGGCACGGCGGCGCTGGAGATCGCCCTGCGCCTGGCCGGCATCGGCCCGGGTGACGAGGTCATCACGACGCCCCTGTCTTGGGTGGCCACTGCCAATGTCATCCTCACCGTGGGCGCCCGGCCGGTGTTCGTGGACGTGGACCCGCACACCCGCAACATCGATCTCGACCGCATCGAGGCCGCCATCACGCCACGCACCCGGGCCATCATGCCGGTGGATCTGGCGGGCCTGCCGGTGGACCGGGACCGCCTCTATGCCATCGCCCGGGCCCACGGCTTGCGCGTGATCGAGGACGCCGCCCAGTCCTTCGGCGCCAGCTGGCGCGGCAAATTCATAGGCAGTTTCGGCGATCTGGTCGCCTTCAGCTTCCATGCCAACAAGAACATCACCACCGGCGAGGGGGGCGCGCTGGTGCTGCCCGACCCCGGGCTCGCGCCCCTCGCGGAGAAACTGCGGCTGCAGGGTGTCACGCGCCATCCGGACGGTGAAATGAGTGTGGACGTGCTGGGAGGCAAGGCCAATCTCACGGACATCGCCGCCACCATCGGCCTTGGCCAGTTGAGACATCTCGATGCCTTCACCACACGCCGCCGGGCGCTTGCCCAACGCTATTTCGCGCGACTGGATCCGAGCCTGGCGCTCGGCCTGCCCCGCGCCGACTTCGAGCACGGCAACTGGCACATGTTTCAGGTGTTGCTGCCCCTGTCCCGCATGAACATCTCCCGGGGCGAATTCATTGCCCGCATGAAGGCGCGGGGCATCGGCATCGGGGTGCACTATCCGGCGATCCACCTGTTCCGGCTGTACCGGGATCTGGGCTGGCGCGAGGGTGATTTCCCCGTGGCCGAGGCCATCGGCCGCAGCATCGTCACCCTGCCCCTGTTTCCGGCCATGGCAGACACGGATGTGGATCGGGTGTGCACGGCCCTGGCGGAAGTGCTCGAGGAGGCGCGGGCATGAACCATCCGGAAGTCTCGGTGGTGATCCCGGTGTACAACGAGGAGGCGGGCCTGCCCGCCCTGTTCGCGCGCCTCTATCCGGCACTGGACGCCCTGGGCCGCAGCTATGAGGTGATCTTCGTCAACGACGGCAGCCGGGACCGCTCCGCGGCCCTGTTGCGGGAGCAGTTCGAAAGGCGGCCCGACGTCACCCGCGTGATCCTACTCAACGGCAACTTCGGCCAGCATCTGGCCATCATGGCCGGCTTCGAACACTGCCGCGGCGACCGGATCGTCACCCTGGATGCCGACCTGCAGAATCCGCCCGAGGAAATCGGCAAGCTGCTCGCCCGCATGGACGAAGGCTACGACTACGTGGGCTCCATCCGCCGCCAGCGCAAGGACAGTGCCTGGCGCCGCTGGGCGTCGCGGGCGATGAACCGCCTGCGGGAACGCATCACCCATGTGAAGATGACCGACCAAGGCTGCATGCTGCGCGCCTACAGCCGGCAGATCATCGACCTGATCAACGGCACCTCGGAAGTCAACACCTTCATCCCGGCGCTCGCCTACACCTTTGCCCGCAATCCCACCGAAGTGGTGGTGGAACACGAGGAACGGGCCGCCGGGGAATCCAAATATTCCCTGTACCGGCTGATCCGGCTGAACTTCGATCTCGTGACGGCCTTCTCCATCGTGCCGCTGCAGATGTTCTCCCTGTTCGGCATCGCGGTGTCCCTGCTGTCGGCGGCGTTTTTCGTGTTCCTGGTGATCCGCCGTGTGATCGTAGGCCCCGAGGCCGAAGGGCTGTTCACCCTGTTCGCCATCCTGTTCTTCCTCATCGGCATCGCCCTGTTCGGCATTGGTCTTCTGGGCGAATACGTGGGGCGCATCTACCAGCAGGTGCGCACCCGGCCGCGCTACGTGATCCAGGCCGTGCTGGAGCAGGGTGAGGCATGATGCGCGCCGTCGTCTTCGCCTATCACGACGTGGGTGTGCGCTGTCTCTCCGTGCTGCTGGCCCACGGGGTGCAGGTGCCCCTGGTGGTCACCCACGAGGACAACCCGGAGGAAAACATCTGGTTCGGCAGCGTTGCCCGGCTCGCGGCGGATTACGACATCCCCGTCATCACGCCGCGTGATCCCAACACAGACGAGGTCGTGCAGTGCATCCGCGCCCTGGCGCCGGATTTCCTGTTTTCCTTCTACTACCGCCACATGCTCAAGGCACCGCTGCTGGCCATTCCGGCCCGCGGCGCCCTGAACATGCACGGCTCGCTGCTGCCCCGATACCGTGGCCGGGTGCCGGTGAACTGGGCCATCCTCCACGGCGAAACGGAAACGGGCGCCTCCCTGCACTACATGACCACCAAGCCCGATGCCGGGGATCTGGTGGACCAGCAGGCGGTGCCCATCCTGCCGGACGACACTGCCCTGGACGTGTTTCGAAAGGTGACCTGTGCCGCCGAAATGGTGCTGCACCGCAGCCTGCCGGCCCTCATCGCCGGTACCGCGCCGCGCCGGCCCCTGGATCTTTCTGCGGGGTCCTATTTCGGCGGGCGCAAGCCCGAGGACGGACGCATCGACTGGTCCCGCCCGGCGCGTGACATCCACAATCTGGTGCGGGCCGTGGCGCCGCCCTTTCCCGGTGCCCTGTGCACCGTGGCGGGACGGCCCGCGCGTCTGCTGCGCACCCGTGTGGCCGGCACCCGCTCACCCACTCTCACCGCCACCCTTTATGCAGAAGACGACCGGCTGTTCGCCCACTGCCGCGACGGCGGCGTGCTGCGCGTGCTGCAGCTGGAGGTGGAGGGCAGAGAGGTCAGCGCCGCCACCCTCGCTACCTGCTGTGGTCCGGGTCCCTGGGCCCTTAGCTGACCCGTATAATTTTTGGTTTCCGCTTCATCGAAAGGCATCCATGCAGCGCGTTCTCATCCTCGGCGTCAACGGCTTCATCGGTCACCATCTCTCCAAACGCATCATGGAAACCACGGACTGGGAAGTCTATGGCATGGACATGATGAGCGACCGCGTGGCCGATATCATGGGCCATCCCCGCTTTCACTTCTTCGAGGGCGACATCACCATCAACAGGGAGTGGATCGAATACCACATCCGCAAGTGCGACACGGTGCTGCCCCTGGTGGCCATCGCCACGCCCGCCACCTATGTGCGCGAGCCGTTGCGCGTGTTCGAGCTGGATTTCGAGGCCAACCTGCCCATCGTGCGCCAGTGCGTGAAATACAAAAAGCGCATCATTTTCCCCTCCACCTCCGAAGTCTATGGCATGTGCCGGGACGAAGCCTTCGATCCGGAAACCTCGGAACTCGTCTATGGCCCCATCAACAAGCCGCGCTGGATTTATGCCTGCTCCAAGCAGCTCATGGACCGTGTGATCCACGCCTACGGCATGCAGGAAGGACTGGATTACACCCTGTTCCGTCCTTTCAACTGGATCGGCGCAGGGCTGGACTCCATCTTCACGCCCAAGGAGGGCAGCTCACGGGTCATCACCCAGTTCCTCGGCCACATCGTGCGCGGCGAGGACATCAAGCTGGTGGATGGCGGACACGCCAAACGCTCCTTTACCTACGTCTCGGACGGCATCGACGCCCTGATGAAGATCATCGAAAACAAAAATGGCGTGGCCAGCGGCCGCATCTACAACATCGGCAACCCGTCCAACAACTACTCGGTGCGGGAACTGGCGCAGATGATGCTCGACCTGGCCATGACCTATCCGGAATACCGGGAGACCGCGGCGCGGGTGCGAATGGTGGAGACCGGGTCCAGCGAGTACTACGGACAGGGCTACCAGGACGTGCAGAACCGCGTGCCCCGCATCGACAACACCATGCGCGACCTGGACTGGGCGCCCCGGGTGAGTATGCAGGAAGCCCTGCGGCACATCTTCGATGCCTACAAGGGTCAGGTGGCCGAGGCCCGCAAGCTGGTGGAATAACGACAATCCGACGGGGAAGGCAGCTAGGACGACACAGTAAACCCGCGACGGCCGGCCGCCCCTGCGACTTGCGTCGACGAAACCACCATGAAACTCGCCCTCAAGATCGACGTGGACACCTACCGCGGCACCCGCGAGGGCGTGCCGCGCCTGATGGAAATGCTGACGCGCCACGGGGCGCGCGCCACGTTTCTCTTCAGCCTGGGTCCCGATCACACCGGGCGTGCCATCAGGCGGGTATTCCGGCCGGGCTTCCTGAAGAAGGTCACACGCACCTCGGTGGCCTCCCATTACGGGCTTGCCACCCTGCTCTACGGCACCCTGCTGCCGGGGCCGGACATCGGACGGCGCTGCGCCACCATCCTGCGCCAGGTGCGCGACGCAGGTTTCGAAGTGGGCATCCACAGCCACGACCACGTGCGCTGGCAGGATCATGTGCAGCAGGCCGACGCCGAGTGGACGGCCCGCGAGATGGAAACGGCGGCGCGCCGCTTCCAGGACATCTTCGGCGAACCGGCGCGGGTGTTCGGGGCCGCCGGCTGGCAGATGAACGTGCATGCCTTCCGCCTGGAACAGCGCATGGGTTTGAGCCACGCTTCCGACTGCCGGGGCACGCATCCCTTCATTCCCCTCTGGAACGCAGAAATCATCGACTGCCCGCAACTGCCCACCACCCTGCCCACGCTGGACGAACTCATCGGCCGCGACGGTGTGACCGAGGTCAATGTGGCCGAGCACCTGCTGGCCCTCACGGCAGACCCGCCCGCCACCGGTCACGTCTATACCCTCCACGCGGAGCTGGAGGGCATGAAGCTGGCGCCGGTGTTCGAGCGCCTGCTCGCGGGCTGGCGCGACCAGGGCTACGAAGTCACGGATCTGGCCGGCCTGCGGGCGGACCTCGACCCTGCCCGCCTGCCCTACCACGAGGTGGTGCTGCGGGAGATTCCGGGCCGCTCCGGTCGCCTGTGCGTCCAGGGCGACATCTTCCCGACACCGGCTTAGGCTTTTTGGGTTAAGCTCTGGGGGCGCCCCTGCCCGCAAACCCATGAGCCCTTTCCGTCTGCGATTCATTCCCGCGCTCGCCTGGAGCACGTGGGGGCTGTTCGTCGCGGGACTCCTCGCCCTGGTGTACCTGGCGGGGCTGCGTGAGACGGAAAGCCGCTTCCTCGCCGACCTGGCCACCGCCAAGGAGCGGCTGGAATCCCGGCTGATCGCCAATGCCCTGGTGCTGGACGGCTTCGCCGGTCTGGTCGCCGCAAGCCCGGCGGGGGAGCCGGCGCTGCTTCGGCGCTATGCGGCGGAGGTGCTGGCGCGCCATCCCCATATCTTCGCCCTGGAAGTGGCCCAGGCGGTGCCCGCCGGCCTGCTCGCAGCCTTCGAAGCCCGCATGGAGCAGGAACACCCGGGCTTCCGGGTGCGCAACTTCCGCTACGAGGAGCGTCACTGGGACGATGTGCCTGCCAAGCCCTGGTACCACCCCATCGTTTTCATGGAGCCGCTGCGTCCGGGATCGGAAGCGGTTCTGGGACTGGATCTGGATTCCGTGCCCTTCCTCGCTAAGGCCCTTGCCCGCAGCCATGCCCAGGGCGATTTCGCGGCCAGCCCACCGTTCCGCCTGGTGGAAGGGCAGCTGGCCTACGTGCTGTTCCGTCCGGTGCCGCAGCGCCCGGCCGGCGCACAGACCGTGCTGCTGGTGGTGGATCTGGCCGGACTGGTGCAACCCCTGGCCGGTGGCCAGCACCTGCCCCTTTCCCTCACCCTGCGCCAGGCGGGAAGCGGCGAAACCCTGTTCGTGCGCCGTGCGGGCGAAACCGTGGACCCGTTCGCCCGCCATCTGCTGCCCCGCCTCGCCCGGGATACCACCGTGACCGTGGCAGGCCAGTCGTTCCTGCTTGAGGCCGAACGCCAGCTCACCTGGCGCGACCTGCCGCCCACGGGGCTGGTGGCGGCAACAGCGGGCGCCCTCACCACCCTCGTCCTCCTCCTGGCGCTGTTGCGCATCCATGGCCGGCTGGAAGCCGAGCGTCGCCGCGCAGAACGCCGCCTGGCCTATCTCGCCACCCATGACCCCCTCACCGGCCTGCCCAACCGCGCGCTGCTGCTGGACCGCTTCCAGCAGGCGCGCCAGCGCGCGCAACGGGAGGGACGTGGATTCGCCCTGCTCTTCCTCGACCTGGATGGGTTCAAGCAGATCAACGACCGCCACGGCCACCACGTGGGGGATCTGCTGCTCAGGACCATCGCCCAGCGCCTGCGCAACGTCCTGCGGGGAAGCGATACGGTGGCCCGCCTGAGCGGCGACGAATTCGTGATCCTGCTGGAGGAGGCGGGGACGGTGACGGATCTTACGCACCTGACGGCCAAGCTGCGGGGCGTGCTCGCCCAGCCCCTGCCCATCGAGGACGGCTTGATCGTGCCCTCCGCCAGCATCGGGGTCGCCCGCTTCCCCGAAGATGGCGCGGATTGGGACGCCCTGCTGCGCGCCGCGGACAGTCGGATGTATGCGCAAAAAACGGCCGGCCGCCGCTGAAGGGTGCGCTTGCGTTTTCAAAAAATTTTGCGAACAATGCAGGCATGACTGCGATGCCAAGAGGCCGCCTGGGCGATGGCTGAGCTGGCAGTCGGCCATCCCGTTCCCGATTTCGAACTTGCCGCGACCGGCGGCAGGACCTTCCGTCTGTCGCAGCACAGGGGCCGGATCCTGGTGCTGTATTTCTACCCCAAGGACAGCACGCCCGGCTGCACCAGCGAGGCGGCGGATTTCCGTGATCTCCATGGGGCATTCCGCGAGGCCGGTGCCGAGATCTTCGGCATTTCCCGGGACAGCCTCAAATCCCACGAAAACTTCAAGGCCCGGCTGGGTCTGCCCTTCGACCTGCTGAGCGATCCGGACGAGCGTGTCTGCCAGCTGTTCGGTGTCATGAAGCTGAAAAACCTGTACGGCAAGCAGGTGCGCGGTGTGGAACGCAGCACCTTCGTCATCGACCGTGACGGTTTGCTGGTGCGGGAATGGCGCGGCGTGAAAGTGCCGGGCCATGCGCAGGATGTCCTCCACTTCGTGCAGAGCCTATGACCCTCGACGACGCCCCTTCCGCTGCCACCGACCCTTCCCACCTCCAAGCCATGGCCCACAACCGCCGCAAGGCATCCCGCAAAGCCCCCCTCACCAAGCTGTTCGTGCTGGACACCAACGTGCTGATGCACGATCCCTCCAGCCTGTTCCGCTTCGAGGAGCACGACGTCTATGTGCCGATGATGACCCTCGAGGAACTGGACAACAACAAGAAGGGCATGACGGAGGTGGCGCGCAATGCGCGCCAGGCCAGCCGCTTCCTGGACCAGATCGTCTCCGGTCCCCAGACCGAGATCGAGCAGGGCATTCCCCTGGCGCCCTTCAGCGGCGAGGCCGCCACCGGCCGTCTGTTCCTCCAGACCAGTGCCGTGAGCGGCGAGCTGCCCGCCGGTCTGCCCGGCAACAGCGGCGACAACCAGATCCTGGGCGTGATGCTGCATCTGTCCCGCCAATACCCGGAACGGGAAGTGGTGCTGGTGTCCAAGGACATCAACATGCGCATCAAGGCGCGCGCCCTGGGCCTGCCCGCGGAGGACTACTACAACGACAAGGTGCTGGAGGACACGGATCTCCTCTACACCGGCACGCGCCCCCTGCCCCCGGATTTCTGGGAGACCCACGGCAAAGGCATGGAATCCTGGCAGGAAGGCGGCCGCACCTATTACCGCATCCGCGGCCCCCTGTGCAAAGAGCTTCTCATCAACGAATTCGTCTACCAGGAAGGGGATCGCCCCCTGTACGCCATGGTCAAGGAGCGGGTGGGCAACACGGCGCTCCTGCAGACGGTGCGGGATTACACCCACGCGAAGAACAACGTCTGGGGCATCACCGCCCGCAACCGGGAACAGAATTTCGCCCTCAACCTGCTCATGAATCCGGACGTGGACTTCGTCACCCTGCTGGGACAGGCGGGCAGCGGCAAGACCCTGCTCACCCTGGCTGCGGGGCTCACCCAGGTGCTGGAGGAGAAGCGCTACAACGAGATCATCATGACCCGCGTCACCGTGCCCGTGGGCGAGGACATCGGCTTTCTGCCGGGGACCGAGGAAGAGAAGATGACGCCCTGGATGGGGGCCCTGGAAGACAACCTGGACGTGCTCAACAAGACCGACGACGAGGCGGGCGAATGGGGTCGCGCCGCCACCCAGGATCTGATCCGCTCGCGCATCAAGATCAAGTCCCTGAACTTCATGCGCGGGCGCACCTTCATCAACAAGTTCCTCATCATCGACGAGGCCCAGAACCTCACGCCCAAGCAGATGAAGACCCTCATCACCCGCGCCGGTCCCGGCACCAAGGTGGTCTGCCTAGGCAACATCGCCCAGATCGACACCCCCTATCTCACCGAGGGCAGTTCCGGCCTCACCTATGTGGTGGACCGCTTCAAGGGCTGGGCCCACAGCGGGCACGTGACCCTGATGCGCGGGGAGCGCTCACGGCTCGCGGATCACGCGGCGGAAATCCTCTGACGCCCTTTCCCCGCCCCGCGCCCAGGGGCCGGGCGGGCTAGCCGTGATCCTCCTGCGCGCCCACGAGACGCTCGTAATGGGCGCGGAACAGGAGCTCCAGCTCGTCGATCACTTCCGCCGCCGGCCGGCCGTGCACCACGTGCTGGGTCATGAGCTGGGACACCTCGTTGAGCATCTTCCCGTGATCCAGCATGGGATAGGTCTCCCGCAGGCGGCGGATGGCCTGAACCACTTTCTCCTCGGCGGGGCGGGGAATGGCCAGCGGTTCCCGGGGCGGGGCCGGGCGCGGCGTGCGGGCGGCAAGGAATTCGGCAAAGGCCAGCAGGGTGGCGCGATCCTGCTCGGGCAGCGCCCGGAACAGACGCAACAGCTGGCGGTCCCGGGCATCCATGGGCCAGATTCCCGTGCGCCTCAGGCCGCCTGGGGGGCGAGGGAGGCCTTGACGAAGTCCAGGAAGGTCTGCAGCAGGCGCGACCGGAATTTTTCCTTGGCGTACACCATGGACAGGGGCCGGCGCAGGGGCGGTTCCAGGGGCACGGCCACCAGTCCACCCAGCCTGAGTTCCTTGACGATCGTGGCGCGGGAGACGATGGCAATGCCCAGACCCGCCTCCACCGCGCCCTTGATGGCCTCCCGGCTGCCCAGCTCCATCACGATGTGCAGATCGTCCGGGTGGATGCCGTTGGCACGGAAATAGGCGTCCACCACCTCGCGCGTGCCCGAGCCGTCCTCCCGGCTCACGTAGGGCAGTTCCGCGAGCTGCTGGGGGGTTACCGCCGCCTGCGTGGCCATGGGGTGGCCCGGGGCGCAGATGGCCACCAGCTCGTCCTCGCTGCACACCTCGGCGGCGAGCTGGGGATGGTGGGACGGCGCCTCGATCAGGCCCACGTCCAGCGTGTGATCCGCCACCTTGGATTCGATGGTCTCGGAATTGGCCACCGTCAGGCGGCAATGCACGTGGGGATAGCGGTTTTTGAAGTCGCCCAGCAGGCGCGGCAGCATGTATTCGGCAATGGTGGTGCTGGCCCCCACCATGAGCGTGCCCGAGACCTGGCCGGTCAGCTCCCCCAGCCGGGTTTCCATTTCGTTGGTGAGGGCAAGGATCTTCTCGGCGTACTGCAGGGCGAGCTCACCCGCCGGGGTCAGGCTGATCTTGCTGTGGCTGCGCTCGAACAGGCGGGTATTGAAGTGCTCCTCCAGCTGCTTGACCTGGAACGTCACCGCCGGCTGGGTCATGTACAAAAGCTCCGCCGCCTTGGTGAAGGACAGCTGCTTGGCCACCGTGTAGAAGACCTGGAGACGACGATCCGCCATGGAAGAACCTGCACCGAGATCCGGCCTGAAGACCTGCCGACGCGCGCCGGAAACCGCGCCTGCCCCACCAGCGGGGGACAGCATTTAAGCACAAACCTCAGCCGAAGACCAGAAACCCGATGAAAGGCCTCCGGTGCCGGGCACCCGCCGTCCCGCACCGGCCAGCCCCCTGCGGCAACGCGCTTACGCCCGTCAGGGCTTCATGGTATAAAGCCGCATGCCCAGTTTGGACCGGCATCGGCGCCGGCTGTTTCACCCTTGACCTCCACGCAACAACGTCTCCCGGGCGGCTTCTACGTCATCATGGCCGCCCAGTTCTGCTCGGCCCTCGCCGACAATGCGCTGCTCATCGCCGCCATCGTGCTGCTGCGGGATTTCTTCAACAGCCCCGAGTACGCGCCCCTTTTGAAATTCTACTTCACGGTGTCCTACGTGGCGCTCGCCGCCTTCGTGGGCGCGTTTGCCGACTCCATGCCCAAGGGTCGGGTCATGCTCATCAGCAACGGCATCAAGATCCTGGGCTGCGCGCTGATGTTCTTCCACGTGGATCCGCTGCTCGCCTATGGCATCGTGGGACTGGGCGCTGCGGCCTATTCGCCTGCCAAATATGGCATCCTCACCGAGCTGCTGCCACCGCGCCTGCTGGTCAGCGCCAATGCCTGGATCGAGGGCCTCACGGTGGCCGCCATCATCCTGGGCACCGTGCTGGGCGGCTGGCTGTTGCTGCCTCCGGCCAGCACCTTCCTCACCGGTCTGAACCTGCCGGGACTGGATACCCCCACCGCCGGCGCCATTGCCGTGATCGGCCTGCTGTACCTCGCGGCGGCGCTGATCAACCTCTACATCCCCAACACCGGCGTGGACCACAAGCCGGTCAAGCGCAATCCCTGGTATCTGCTGCGCGACTTCGGCCACTGCGTGAAGGTGCTGTGGCTGGACAAGCTGGGCCAAATCTCCCTGGCGGTGACCACCCTGTTCTGGGCCGCCGGCGCCACCCTGCAGTTCATCGTGCTGGACTGGGCCAAGATGGCCCTGGGTCTGGACGTGGAACACGCCACCAAACTCCAGGCCATCGCCGCGGTGGGCATGGCAGCCGGGGCAGTGGTGGCGGCCTGGCTCATTCCCATCCACCGTGCCCTGGCGGTCCTGCCGGTGGGTGTGGCCATGGGTGGGCTGGTGTGCCTCATGATCGGCGTCAAGGATCCCGTCGTCGCCCAGGCCGTGCTCGTGCTCATCGGCGCGGCCGCGGGCTTCTTCGTGGTGCCCATGAATGCGCTGCTGCAGCACCGGGGCCACATCCTGGTGGGGGCAGGACACTCCATCGCGGTGCAGAACTTCAACGAGAACGCGGGCATCCTGGTCATGGTGGCGGCCTACTATCTGCTGGGCCGGCTGGAGGTGCCGGTGAACGCCGCCATCGTCCTGTTCGGGCTGTTCGTGTCCGCCACCATGGTGCTGGTGATCCAGTGGCAGCGCCGCAACGCGCGGGAACACGGACCCGAGATCCAGCGTCTGCTGGAAGTGGCGCGTACCTCCAGCCATCCCTAGAACGCCCGCCCCGGGGCGCTCGGCGGCCCGGGCAGGCTGCGCCCGATCAGAGCAGCACCGGGCGGTCCGGCAATTCGTTGGCCGCGGCACCCTGGGGCGGAAAGTGGCGGGCCAAAAGCGCACCCACCGCCTCGATGCCCGTGAGCGCGCCTTCCCCGAAACGGCCCTGGCGGAAGGCCGCTTCCATGCGCCGGCAAATGGCTTCCCATTCCTGTGCCGGCACCCGCCGCGCGATGCCCCGGTCGGCGACGATTTCCACGTCCCGGTCGGCCAGCAGCACATAGATCAGCACGCCGTTGTTCTCCTCGGTATCCCAGACACCGAGCTGGGCGAACACCTCCAGCGCGCGCCGGCGCGGCGTGACCCCCGCAACCAGGGCGGGCAGACCGAGACTCGCCTCCACCGCAAAGCGGATCTGGCCGCGGTGGGTTTGCTCCGACGCGCGGATAGCGTCCTCGATGGCCTCGAGGGTCCGGCGGGGGAAGCGCACCCGCAGCCACCAGGCGGGGAAGAACAGATGTCGCAACAGGCGGCCGAGCTTCATGCTTGCATCCTCACCAGCGGCCGGAGGCGCCGCCGCCTCCGCCCAGACCGCCCCCGCCGCTGAACCCGCCTCCGCCAAGGCCGCCGCCTCCGCTCGTCCAGCCGCCGCCCCAGCCGCTTCCCCAGCCTCCCCCGCCGCCCCGCCCCGCGAGCAGCAGGACGAACACGACAAAGCCCGCCGCGAGGCCCAGCAGGAAGGAACCCAGGCCCAGCCAGACCAGCAGGCCCGCCAGCACCGCCCCGAGGACGGCACCCGGGAGCTGGCCGAACAGGCTGCCCAAAAGCCGCCCCACGAACAACACGAGGAAGGCCAGGACGGGCAGCCATTCACCGGGCCCTGCGGTCCGCTGCGGCCGGGGTGGCGGCAGGGGCTCGCCCTCCACCAGGGCCGCCATGCGCTCCACCCCGGCACGGATGCCGCCGGCGAAGTCGCCTGCGCGGAAACGCGGCACGATCTCTTCCTCGATGATGCGCTTGGCCACCGCGTCCGGGATCACACCCTCCAGCCCGTACTGGGTCTCGATGCGCACCCGGCGGTCTGCCTTGGCCACCAAGAGCAGGGCGCCGTCGTCTATGCCCCTGCGCCCCAGCTTCCACTCATCCAGCACCCGTCGCGCGTATTGCTCGATGGTCTCGGGCTCGGTGGTGGGTACGATGAGCACGGCGATCTGGGCCCCCTTGCGGGTCTCCAGCGCCGCGAGCCGCGCCTCGAGTTCGGCCCGCTCGGCCGGGGCCAGGGTGCCCGTGAGATCGGTCACCCGCGCGGTGAGCGGGGGCACGGGCTGCTCGGCGTGGCCGGGAGCCAGCCACCCCAGCGCCAGAAGACACAGCCACAGGCGCAGGAAAACGCTCACACGCGTGGGGCGGACGTCATTGGCTGGAATATTCCGCCCCGGAGGGCGACGGCACCGGCCCGGGCGCGCCGAAATCGACCCGCGGCGGCCGGGAAATTTCCTTCTCGTTCTCCACCGTGAAGCTGGGCTTGGGCTGGTAGCCAAACAGCATGGCCGTCAGATTGGTGGGAAATTGACGCACGGTGGTGTTGTACTCCTGCACGGCGCGGATGTAGCGGTTGCGCGCCACGGCGATGCGGTTCTCGGTGCCCTCGAGCTGGGCCTGCAGGTCCCGGAACAGGCCATCGGCCTTGAGCTGGGGATAGTTCTCCGCCACCGCCAGCAGGCGGGTGAGTGCGCTGGAGAGTTCACCCTGGGCCGCCTGGAACTGCTGGAAGGCCCTGGGATCGTTGATCAGCTCGGGGGTGGCCTGGATCTGCCCCACGCGCGCCCGCGCCGCGGTGACCTGGGTCAGCACGTCCTTCTCGTGGGCGGCATAGCCCTTGACCACGTTGACCAGATTGGGCACCAGATCCGCCCGTCGCTGGTACTGGTTGAGCACCTCGGCCCAGGCGGCCTTGATGGCCTCGTCCTGGGCCTGCAGCCGATTGTAGCCACAACCCGACAGGCCAAAGGCCATTGCCAGCAGAAACAGCCACGTCAGCACTTTGCGCATGAAACATCCTCCGTCAAGACGTTGGGGCGGCAGGCCGGGGCAAAGCCTGCAGGCGTTGCATCTGCTCCCGGATGAAACAAAGATCTTCCCAGGCGCGGGCCTTGTCGGCCGGATTGCGCAGCAGATAGGCCGGGTGATAGGTGACGATCAGGGGTCGCCCATGATACGCCCAAAGCTTGCCGCGCAGGCTGGCGATGCTGGCATCGCGTCCCAAAAGGCGCACCGCCGCCACCTTGCCCAGCGCCACGATGAGACGGGGCGCGATCAGCTCGATCTGACGGTCGAGCCAGGGGGCGCAGGCGGCGATCTCCTCCGGCTCCGGGTTGCGGTTGCCCGGCGGCCGGCATTTCACCACGTTGGCAATGTACACCCCTTCGCCACGCCTGAGGTCGATGCTCGCCAGCATGTTGTCCAGCAGCTTCCCGGCCTGGCCCACGAAGGGTTCCCCCTTGAGGTCCTCCTCCGCCCCCGGTCCTTCGCCCACGAACAGCCAGTCCGCCGCCTCGTCGCCCACGCCGAACACGGTCTGGGTGCGTGTCGCGGCCAGCTTGCAGGCGGTGCACGCGGCGACCGCAGCCTTGAGCGCCGCCCAGTCCATTCGACCCACGTCCTGCGCAGCAGGCGCCGGCACAGTCGGGGCCGGGGGGCCGGACGGGCGGCGCCGCCGCCACAGGGGGGCGAGGCCCATCTCCTCCAGCCAGGCGGCAGGCACGGTCTTCATAGGGTGAGGGCCATCAGGATCGCGTCCTCGCGTCCGTCCGGGGCGGGGTAATAGTTGCGCCGCAGCGCGATCTCATTGAAGCCCATCCCCTGGTAGAGGCGACGCGCGGTTTCATTGGAGGGGCGCACCTCGAGGAAGATCTCCCGTGCCCCGTAGCCCCGCGCCAGCTCGATGAGGTGGCGCATGAGGGCGCTGCCCAGCCCCCTGCGCTGCCAGCCGCGGGCGATGGCGATGTTGAGCACGTGGGCCTCGTCTGCCGCCAGCATCAGCACCGCATAACCAATCACCTCCCCACCCTGCTCGATCACCCAGCAGCTGTAGCCGGCGTGCAGGGAGTCGCGGAAATTGCCCTCGCTCCAGGGGAAGGGATAGAGATCCCGTTCGATCTCCATCACCCGTGGCAAATCCTTCCGGCGCATGGGACGGAAGGCAGGCTGCAGGTCCAGGACGGCGCTCATCGTTCGGCTGTCTTGAGGGCCACCTTGTCCCGCAGGTAAAAGGGCGTGGCCTGCTCGGGGACAATCCAGCCGGCCGGGCCTTCGGCCTCGGCCAGGGCGGCGATATCGGCGGCATGGGGAAACAGCGTGCCGTCCACACGCGCCAGACGTCCTGCATAGCGCTGGGACAGGGCCTCGTGATACACGGAAAACCCGCTGCCCACGCCGGTCCAGTGGCTGCCCTCCACCTCGGGAGCTGCCGCGGGCGCGCACAGGCTCGGTCCGCTCACGGTCCGCCAGCCCGCCGCCTCCTGCTGGAACACCGCGTGATAGATCTCGCCCATGCGGGCATCGAGGCAGGCAATCACGCGCGGGGCGCGGCTGCCCGCGGCCAGGGCAAGCAGGGTGGACACCGGCGCCAGGGGCAGACCGGCACCGAAGGCCAGGCCCTGGGCGACGCCGCAGCCGATACGCAGTCCGGTGAAGGTGCCGGGCCCCTGCCCAAAGGCGATGCAGTCGAGCTGCCCCAGCGCCAGCCCCGCTTCCGCCAGCAGCTCCCGCACCAGCGGGAGCAGCAGATCCGAATGCTGCTGGCCCGCGCGCAGATCGCGGCTCAAGGTCTCGCCCCGCGAGCGCAGGGCGACGGAAAGGTACTCGGTGGACGTGTCGAAGGCCAGCAGGTGCATGGGCGCATTATCCCGGATTTCCCTGCCGCCTGCAGGTGCACGGTGCGCCCGTCTCCGCTAGCATGCAGGCCATGCCGTGCCAGAGCTGGGACATCTTCTGCACCGTCATCGACAACTTCGGCGATGCCGGCGTCTGCTGGCGCCTCGCCCGGCAGCTCGCCGCCGAATACGGATTCGAGGTGCGCCTCTGGATCGACCAGCCGGCGGTGCTGGCGCGTCTCGTGCCCACGGTCCGGGCCGAAGTGCCCGAGCAGCGGGTGGCCGGCGTGGAAGTGCGCCACTGGACCGACCCTTTGCCCACGGTGCGCCCCCACCAGGTGGTCATCGAGGCTTTCGCCTGCCATCTGCCCGAGCCCTTCGTCGCGGCCATGGCGCGCTGCACGCCCGCGCCCCTGTGGATCAACCTGGAGTACCTGAGCGCCGAAGACTGGGTGCCGCGTCATCATGCCCTGACCTCCCCCCATCCCCGGCTGCCCCTGGTCAAGCATTTCTTTTTTCCGGGGTTCGGGCCCCACACCGGGGGACTGCTGCGGGAAGCGGATCTTCTGGAGCGCCGCGCGGCCTTTCAGGCCGATCCCGCGGCCGAGGCCGCCTTCTGGCAGGCCCTGGGCGTGCCGCCGCGGGAAGCCGGCGAGCGGCGCATCTCCCTGTTCGCCTACGAGAATGCCGCGGTGGCGGAACTGCTCGGTGTGTGGCGCCGGGGTCCGCACCCCGTGCGCTGCCTGGTGCCGGAGGGGCGGCTTTTGCCCCAGGTTGCGGCGGCCCTCGGTGAGCCCCTCGCTCCCGGCCGCACCCTGTGTCGCGACCGCCTTACGCTCCACGTGCTGCCCTTCCTGCCCCAGGACGAGTACGACCGGCTGCTGTGGGCCTGCGATTTCAACTTCGTGCGCGGCGAGGATTCCTTCGTGCGCGCCCAGTGGGCGGCGCGCCCTTTCGCCTGGCATATCTACCCCCAGGACGATGAGGTGCACTGGCGGAAACTTAATGCCTTTCTCGCCGTCTATGTCGCCGGTCTTGCACCCGCAGCCGCTGCCGCCCTCACGGCCCTGTGGCAGGCGTGGAACCGGCAGACGGGGGTAGCCGGCGCCTGGCAGGCCTGCCTGGTCCACGCAGCCAGCCTCGCCGGCCACGCCCAACGCTGGGCCGGGCACCTGGGCCGCCAGCCGAGCCTGGTGCAGCGTCTGGTGCAATTTTGCGAGAATAGGTTATAATTCAAAGTTTTTTGAACCAGTCCAGGTATCGAGACAGCTTATGAAAACCGCACAGGAACTTCGCGCAGGCAACGTGGTGATGATCGGCAAGGATCCGATGGTCGTCCAGAAAGCCGAATACAACCGCTCCGGCCGCAATGCCGCGGTGGTGAAACTGAAACTGAAGAACCTGCTCACCGGCGCCGCAGCCGAAACGGTGTACAAGGCCGATGACAAGTTCGACGTGGTGGTGCTCGACCGCAAGCCCGCCACCTACTCCTACTTTGCCGACCCCATGTACGTGTTCATGGACGAAAACTTCGAGCAGTACGAGGTGGAGGCGGACAACATGGGCGATGCCATCCATTACCTCGAGGACGGCATGCCGGTGGAGGTGGTGTTCTTCAACGGCAAGGCCATTTCCGTGGAACTGCCCACCACCGTGGTGCGCGAAATCACCACCGAACCGGCGGTGCGCGGCGACACCTCGGGCAAGGTGATGAAACCCGCCCGGCTGGCCACCGGCTTCGAGATCCAGGTGCCCCTGTTCTGCGAGACCGGGGACAAGATCGAAATCGACACCCGCACCCACGAATACCGCCGCCGCATCACCTCCTGAAACAACGGCCTCACCCGTCAAAAAAAGCCAGGCGCTGCCTGGCTTTTTTGCGTCTATGGCTTTCGGCATATGGCGAATGCCAGACGCCCGCCGGCGTCACCCCCCGGTAACCTTGCTGCGTTCAAATTGCGCCATCGCCACACTGGAAAGGGGAGTGCCATGAAAATGACGCCGACCATCCTGCACACACCGGTACGTGTCGAAGCCGCCTCGTCCGCCGCCGGCAGCGGCGTGCGCCTGAGTGTGGGCGCGGGTTCGGGTCCGGACATCCATCTCAGCATCGAACAGGCGCGGGCGCTGTCCCTGGCCCTGATCGCGGCGGTCAACCATCAGGAACGCCAGGCGCCGGCCGCGGCCGACGTCAGCGCGCCGCGGCGCCCCGCTCAACCCGTCAGGCGGTAAGGCGAGAGGTCCATCTCCTGGGCGGCGATCACCGCCTCGGTGCGGTTTCGCACGCCCAGGGTCTGAAAGATCGCCGCCAGGTGGATCTTCACGGTACCCTCGGTGATGTCCAGGGTGCGGGCGATCACCTTGTTGGGCTTACCCTCCGCGAGCAGCGCCAGCACCTGGAGCTGGCGCTCCGTCAGGCCGCGGGTGCCGCGCCGTCCGGGTGCTGCCTGGCGCGGCGGGCTTTCCTGGGGCGTGCCCTCGTGGCCCAACAGCAGGGTGGGCAAATAGACACCGCCCGCCAGCACCAGCTGAATGGCACTCAACATCACCTGGGCAGTGGAGGACTTGGGAATATAGCCCAGCACCCCCGCATCGAGGGCCTGTCTCACGTCTTCCGGCGATTCGCTCGCCGACAGCACGATCACGGGAATCAGGGGAAAGCGGCTGCGGAAGGTACGCACACCGGTGAGCCCGGCCATGCCGGGCATGTTGAGATCCAGCAGGGCGAGATCCAAATCGGGGTTGCGTTCGGCCGCCTCCAGTGCACCCGGATAATCCGCCGCCTGCACCACGTCGGGATCGGTGCCCAGATCCTTGAGCACGTACAGCAGACCCTCGCGGAACAGGGAATGGTCATCGGCCAGCAGTATGCGCATTGCTTTTCCTTATCACGCTGCAGGTGCGGCCCGGGGGGAACCGCCCCATGACACCCTCCCGGCGGCGCGACCTGACGAAACGTTCATAGACTGCACCGCGCTGCGGCGGGCTAGAATGGGCTCATCCTCCGCTGACGAAAGGATAGCCCATGCCGATCCGCCTGC
Organism: Thiobacter subterraneus; assembly: GCF_055379455.1. Classification (NCBI taxonomy): domain Bacteria; kingdom Pseudomonadati; phylum Pseudomonadota; class Betaproteobacteria; order Burkholderiales; family Thiobacteraceae; genus Thiobacter; species Thiobacter subterraneus. The sequence goes on along the minus strand of NZ_AP042402.1, from coordinate 2,611,579 downwards.
GTACCCTGTTACCGCTGATCATCCTGAGTCTCGGCCTGCTGCCACCCCCCGGCTGGGCCGACCCGCCCGCCCATGCCCCCGCCCACGGCTGGCGCAAGAAGCATGATCCCTATTACATCGGCTACGCCGGCAAAAAATGGCCAAAGGACTATGGCGTGCTGGTGGGCCGCTGCAATTATGCAGCGGTGGGCGCGGTGCTCGGCGGCGTGGTGGGAGGTGCCATCGGCTCCCAGGTGGGACAGGGCGAGGGCCGCGCCGTGGCCATCGTGGTGGGCACCGTGCTGGGTGCCGTGCTCGGCGCCCAGATTGGACGCGACCTGGACGAGGCAGACCGCGCCTGCATCGGCCACACTCTGGAGCTGGTGCCACCCGGACGGCGGGTGATGTGGGTGAACCCCAATACCGGCGTCGAGTATGCCGTCGTGCCCACCCGCAACTTCCGGCTGGAAGGGCGCGACTGCCGCGAGTTCACCACCGAGCGCATCCTGCAGGGGCGCCGCGTGGTGACCCGGGGCACGGCCTGCCGGGACGGCACGGGCGCCTGGCAGCTCATGTAGGCCGCGCCCTGTCCGGTGTCTTGCCGGCGGCCGGCCCTAGGCCGGTTCGCAGTGGGCAGCATAGGCGATGCGGTTCTTGCCGCCCTCCTTGGCCTGGTACATGAGCCGGTCGGCCAGCTCGATCAGGGCATCCACGTCGCGCGGCGGCACCTCGCAGGCGGCCACGCCGATGCTGAAGGTCACTTCCCAGCCATGGGCCCGCATGGCCGCATTCAAAGCCTCCTGCAGGGTTTCCGCCACACGCAGGGCCGCCTCGCCGCCCGTCTGGGGCAGAAGCACGGCGTACTCGTCCCCACCCAGCCGGGCGGGCAGATCGGTGCTGCGCAGGTTGCGGCTGATTTCCTGCGCCACTGTCTTGAGCAGCGCGTCGCCGGCACTGTGGCCCAGCCGGTCGTTGACCTGCTTGAAATTGTCGCAGTCCAGGTAGATCACGGACAGGGGCCCGCCGTAGCGGCGCTGGCGTTCCAGCTCCCACCCCACCACGTCGTAGAAGGCGTAGCGGTTGGGCAGCCCCGTGAGGAAATCCGTCCGCGACAGGGCACATTCCTGGTCGTAGAGGCGACGCATCAGCTTGGCGATGGCAAGCGCCACCAGCAGATAGACCCCGGTGCGCAACAGGGCGCTCAGGATGAGCAGGCTGGCGCTGGCATAGGGGTGACCGAAGGCCAGCCCGCCCAGGATGGACACCCCTCCCGCAGCCACGGCGAAGCCCGCGGCCCAGGCCGCCCCCACGTTCCAGGCCACCAGCACGATGGGCAACAGGAACAGGGAATGGGCGCTGAGCGCCGCGGGCGCAAAGGCGTCCAGCAGGGCGATCAGGCCGAACAGGAAGAGACCCAGGGCCAGGGCCACGGGCTTCTTCAGCCGTGTCAGACCGAATACGATATCCAGGACGGGTTTCATCGGACTTGCCCCTCCACGCCTTCCTGCCATGCTACCGCCGTCCTGCATCGTTGGCATGGGGACGTGGTAGGGTGAGGCCTTGCCTGCCATGCCCATGACCACAGACCCTGCCACCGTGCTCGCCTACCACGAGCGCAGCAAGCACCATCTTAAGCGCTATGCCGCCGGGCCCGGCGGGCTCGACTGGGCTACCCAGCCCGACCCCTTCCGCCACTTCGCGGGCGCCTCCTCCATCGAACTGCCCCTGCTTGCTGCCCATCATCCCGCCACCCCCTGGGGGGAGCTGTTCCGGCCGGGTGCCGTAGCGCCCCGCCCCCTGGGCATCGAGAGCGTGGCGGCCCTGCTGGAACTCGCCCTTGGGCTCGCTGCCTGGAAGGCCTACGGGGGCACCCGCTGGGCCCTGCGCTGCAATCCTTCCAGCGGCAACCTGCATCCCACCGAGGGCTATCTGGTCCTGCAGGACTGCCCGGGCCTGGCCGATGGGGTCTACCACTATCTGAGCCGCGACCATCTTCTGGAACGCCGTGCCGCCCTCGCGGCGCAAGCCGCCCTGCTGCCGCCGGGATGCTTGCTGGTGGGCCTGTCCGCCATTCCCTGGCGCGAGGCGTGGAAATACGGCGAGCGGGCCTTCCGCTACTGCCAGCACGACGCGGGCCATGCCCTCGCCGCCCTGCGCTTCGCCGCCGCCACCCTGGGCTGGCAGGCTCGCCTGCTGGAGGGTGTGGCGGATGCCGAAATCGCCGCGTTGCTCGGCCTCGACCGGACGCCCGACTTCGTGGAGGCGGAAGGCGAACATCCGGACCTCCTGGTGCTGGTGGGGCCCGGGCCGCTGCCCGCCGACTGGCCCCTCGGGCCCCTGGTCCAATCCACGCGCGACTGGCAGGGCCGGGCCAACCGCCTCTCGCCCCACCACGCCCGCGACTGGCCGGTGATCGAAGAGGTCGCCAAGGCCACGCGCAAGCCGGCGACCCCTCCCCACGGCTGGACGCCCCCGACGCTGCCCCTCCCCTCGCCCGAAGTGGCCGACGCGCCCGCCGCCCGGCTGATCCGCCAGCGGCGCAGCGCCCAGGCCTTCGACGGCGTCACGGCCATTTCCCGCGATGCCTTCTGCCGCATGCTGGATTTGACCCTGCCACGCCCGGGCCTTGCCCCCTTTGATGCCCTCGGCTGGGCGCCCCGGGTGCATCTGGTCTTGTTCGTGCACCGGGTGGAGGGACTCGCGCCGGGCCTCTATCTCCTCCCCCGGCGGGCCGGGGCGGAAACCAAACTGCGCGCGGCCCTGTCACCGGCTTTCGCCTGGCAGCGTGCCGAAGACTGGCCCGGCCACCTGCCCCTGTATCGGCTGCAAAGCGGCGATGCGCGCGGCGCGGCGCAGATCCTCTCCTGCCATCAGGACATTGCCGCCGACGGGGCCTTCGCCGTGGCCATGCTGGCGGAATTCGACGATCCGCTGGCGGAAGGCCCCTGGGTGTACCGGCAGCTCCACTGGGAAGCGGGAATGATCGGCCAGGTGCTTTACCTGGCCGCAGAAGCGGCGGGATTGCAGGGCACGGGGATCGGCTGCTTCTTCGACGATGCCACACACGAACTGCTGGGCCTCGGAGGCCGCGACTTTCAGGATCTCTATCACTTCACGGTGGGCGCGGCGCTGGCCGACGCCCGCCTGCAGACCCTGCCCGCCTACGCCCATCTGCAGCGGCCGCGGGTGCGTGTCTGATGGCGCCGCGCAGGACGGCTTCGGCTACCATACAGCCTGCCAAGAAGGAGGAAGGCCATGAGCGAGAAGATCCACAAGACCCCGGAGGAATGGCGTGCCCAGCTCACGCCGGAACAGTATCGCGTGTGCCGGGAGAAGGGCACCGAGCGCGCCTTCACCGGCGCCTACTGGGATCATCACGAAACCGGCATCTACCGCTGCGCCTGTTGCGGCGAGCCCCTGTTCAGCTCGGAGACCAAGTTCGATTCCGGCACCGGCTGGCCCAGCTACTGGGCACCCATCTCGCCGGACAGCATCGCCACCGAGACCGACTTTAGTCACGGCATGGTGCGCACCGAAGTCACCTGTAGCCGCTGCGGCGCCCATCTCGGCCACGTGTTCGAAGACGGCCCGCCTCCCACCGGCCTGCGCTACTGCATCAACTCGGTGTCGCTGAAATTCGAGAAGGCGCCGTGAGCGCCCGCCTGGCGGCCGGGTCCTGACGGTAGAACCGCGCGAGCTGCCCGTACACGGCCGGATAGGTCTGGAGCAGAACCTCCGGCGTTTCGAAGAAAACCTCGCTGAGCACGGCGAAGAACTCGCCCGGCGTTTCCGCCGCGTAGGGGTCGATGGGCGTGTCTTCCCCCGCCGCCACCCGCCGGCAGAAATCCTGGTAGGCAGCGCCGAAGGCTTCGCTCCACGCCGCCCGGCTCATGTCGCGGTGCAGCGGCGGAAAACCGTTGGGCTCGCCGTTTAGCATGTCCAGTTTGTGGGCGAACTCGTGGATCACCACGTTGTAGCCCGGCACATCGTGGGCCCCCGCCGCGTCATGCCAGGAGAGGATCACCGGCCCGGTAAGCCATGCCTCGCCGCTCATGGGCTCGCGCACGTGGTGCACCAGGCCGTCTTCGTCCGTGTATTCGTATTCCGGCACGAACTCGTCCGGATAGACGATGACTTCCACCCAGTCCCGGTAGTAATCCAGATCCAGGTTGAGGATGAGCAGACAGGCCTGGATGGCAATGTGAAGCCGCATGGCATCGGTGAGCATGAGCCCGCCCGCCCCGGTGATCACCTTCTCGTGAAGGAACAGCGTCACCCACTCGCGCAGGCGGGCGAGGTCCGCCTCGCTCATGCCAGCAAGGAGGGGCATGTTTTCCACGGCCGCCTGCCAGAGTCGGTCCGGCAGGGGATGACGCTTCAACACCTGCCGGCGCCGCCAGTTCCTGAAGCTCCAGACCATGATGATCCAGAGGATGATTCAGGGCGTGAGTCGACACACGTGGCCGGCTGCGCGCAGCACGCCGTCAGCCCTGCCCGAGATAGTCGCGCTTGCCCAGGGGCACACCGTTGTGGCGCAGGATGTCGTAGGCAGTCGTGACGTGGAAATAGAAATTGGGCAGGGCACGATTGAGCAGGTAATCGTCCCCCCGATAGGTGACTACCGTCTCACCGCGGCGGATCACCACGTCCCGCCCCTCCGCGCCCTCGAACTGTTCCGGGCGCAGGGTCCCCAGCCATTCCGCGGTCTTGCGCACCCGGGCCACCAGATCGGCGAAGGTCCGTTCGTCATTCGCGAAGGCCGGCGCCTCCACGCCAGTGAGACGGGCGGCAGCGTTCTTGGCATGGTCGCAGGCCACCTGCACCTGTTTGGTGAAATGGAACATGTCCGGGTAGAGGCGGAAGCGCAGCAGGGCCTCGGGGTCGATACCTTGCGCCTCGCAATGAGCGGCGGCCTTTTCCAGGATGGCAGCCAGATTGTTCAGCATGCGCCCCAGGGGCGGAACGATCACTTGATAGACGGTGAAGCTCATGGGGTCTCTCCTTCTTCCACGCAGGCCCCTATGATAGGGCAAAGCACCGGCCCCCGCTGTTTCATCCCGGGCAAAGTGCTACAGTGCGCGCAGCATCCCTTCCCGCACAGGTCCCCCCATGGCCGCGGACGCCACCCTCTACAAAATCAACGTAAAGATCGCCGACATGGACGCCGGCTACTACGACAGCCACCGCCTGATTCTGGCGCGGCATCCGTCGGAAACCCTGGAGCGCATGATGGTGCGGCTGCTGGCCTTCGTGCTCTACGCCAGCGACACCCTCAGCTTCGGCCGCGGGCTGTGCGTGGAGGACGAACCCGCGCTGCGGCAGGAAGACGCCGCTGGTCGCCTGGCACTGTGGATCGACGTGGGCCTGCCCGAGGCGCGCGCCGTGCGCAAGGCCTGCCGGAGGGCGGACCATGTGGTGGTTCTGGCCTATGGGCGCAGCGCGGACCAGTGGTGGCAGCGGCAGCGGCAGGATCTGACAAAGCTGCCCAACCTGAGCGTGCTCAAGATCGAGCCCCAGCAAAGCGAGGCTTTGGCGCAACTCGCCCAACGCAACCTGGACCTTACCTGCAACATCCAGGAAGGCATGGTGTGCCTGCTGTCTTCCGGCCGCTCCGTGATCATCGAACCCGTCCCCCTCCTGGCTGCCGAGTGAGGCGCCACCACGCCGGCGACACTCGGCCACAGCAGGCGCGTCACTCGCATCCAGCACCTTCCCCCTTGGCCAGCGGCGCCACTCGTGCGCCCCCGCAAACACGGGCCCGTGGCAACCCAGTGGTCTGCCCTCTTGCGAGCTATGTCTTCGTCATGGATACTGTATGCTTTCTGCATAGCCAGGAAGCTGCATGGGAACGGTCAACCCCTTTGCCACCCGGCGTGTGGCGCTGTGCTTCGATGAGCGGGGCAATCCGCAATTCCACTCCACCTTGAGCCCGGAGGACTTTTGCCAGCGGGCCCTGTGTGTCGCCCCACCCCGCCACGTCATCCCCATCGTGTTCGTGCCGGGCATCATGGGGAGCAATCTGCGGTCGTTGAAGCGGATAAACGGTAAAACCGTCCCTGCCTGGCGGCCGCCCAACGGGTTATGGGAAAGCTTGGGCGAAGTACGCATGCGGTTAAAACAAAAACCGGAGGCCCGGCAGCTCCAACTCCACCCCAGCCGGGTCGAAGTGGACGACGGCGGCTTTGTCTCGATCCCCCGCGACTGCTACAACCTGGACACCCGGGAAGCCCGCCGGCGCGGCTGGGGGGAGGTGCACTGGGAGTCCTACGGCCCCTTTCTGCTCACCCTGGAACGCGCCCTCAACGACCAGTACGAAGACTGCGGCCGCCCCACCGCCACGCCGCTTGCCGTCTGGCAGCGGGCCCAGCGGCTCGATGAGGACACCCGCCGCCGCTGGGGCGCCCGGGGCGAGGCCCCTCCCCTGAGCCCGGCGGCCTTCCAGCGCCTGGACGACTACTACTACCCCGTCTGGGCCTGCGGCTACAACTGGATGGAAAGCAACGAGCGCTCCGCCCGGCGCCTGCTCGAACGCATCGAGGCCATCCTGGCGCACTACCAGGCAAGCGACTTCTTCATCCCGGAAGGCCGGGTGATCCTGGTGACCCACTCCATGGGCGGGCTGGTGGCGCGGCGCGCCGCCCAGCAGGCCCCCGAGCGCATCCTGGGGGTGGTGCACGGGGTGCTGCCCGCGCTGGGGGCGCCCGTGACCTACCGCCGCTTCCGGGCGGGCACGGAAAGCAATGGCCTGTTCGACCTCGTGGGCAAGCTCACGGCCGTGGTGCTGGGCTGGAGTGCGGCGGACACCACCTGCGTGCTGGCCCACTCCCCCGGCGCCCTGGAGCTTCTGCCCACCCGGGACTATCCCCCGGGCTGGCTCCGGGTGAAGGCGGGCACCCACACCCTCCTGAGCCTGCCCGAAACCGACCCCTACAGCGAGATCTACGCCAAGCGGGTGCAGGACGTCTGGTGGGGCATGGTGGACGAAACCCTCATCGATCCGGCGGGGTTGGTGGACAAAAAGCTTACGCCGTTTGACGCCTATGAGAACGCTCTCACAGAGGCACGGGCTTTCCACGACACCTTGGGTCTCTATTTCCACCCCCACACCTATGCCTATTTCGGGGTGGATCCCTGTCTGCCCACCTTCCACACGGTCTGCTGGGAGGCCACATCCCAGTTCGAGGACGGCCCCGTGAAACTCGGCCCGGAAGCGGGCGAGCGGCTCCGCCAGGCCCGGGCCACGGACTGGGACGGGCTGGGACGCTGCGAGGTGGCCCTGGGCGAGGACACCGTGCCCTTCCGGCTGGGGGCCAAGGACGGCCCCGGCGATGGCACGGTGCCCGAGCCCTCGGGGGCCCAGGTGGAACGGGCCGGCCTCAGGGCCAGCTTCCGCCTACAGGGCGTGGAGCATGCCTCGAGCTACCGCCATCCCGAGGTGTGGGACAACGTCTGCTACTGCATCGCCCGCCTGGTGGAGCAGGCCACACCCGTGACTGAACTGCCCCAATCGAAGAAGGAGCACTTTCCATGTCCCGATGGCTCTGCTGGCTCGTCCTCTGCCTCCTCGGCCCCCTCGCCTGGGGCGCTGATGACATGACCGGCATGCGTACCGTCTGTTTTGGGCGCTTTCTCATCGACGTGCCCCAGGAGGCCGTGGTGAGCGGCCAAAGCTACGAGTACATGTTCGGAGAGATCCGAAGCGAGCGGCTGGGCGGTGGTCCCGCCCTGTTCGAGCAGCGCATGGCCGAGCGGGAGGCCAAGCTTCGGGCGGGCAAGCACGAAGAGAAATTTAGCCTAGTCGAGTCCCGCCGCCCCTTTCCCCATGCGCGGGTGTTCACCTTAAGCAAACGGCTGATAGATAACGACACAACCCATGGCTTCGAGGCCTACCGACTGGACAAGGGCATGTTGTATTCCATGTCGGAGACGGCATTTGACGAATCCAAAATGACCCCGGTCATAACCCGCCTGGAAACCAAACTCCTCCCCAACCTGCGCTACCGCCTGCCGGAGGAAATCCCCACCGAGCCGGGCTTCTGCCTCGAGGAGGGCTTCATCGCCGATGCCGGCGATGAGTTCCACTACGAGCGGGCAGGCATCAGCTTCCGCATCCCCCGCTGGCCGGATGTGCTGATCTCGGTGGAAACCCTTACCAACCGCGACAAACTCAGCGAACCGCTGCTAACCCGCATCAGCAGGCCTTTCCCCGATTTCCTCGCCCAGGTCGCGTTGCAGCTGCGCGTGTTGCGCAAGGGTAACGGAACGTGGGACCCATTGCCGGGCAGGAGGTGCTCGACGCGCTGCCCAGCGGCAAAGGCTATGCGATCCACCATTTCGTCTGGGAAGCGGGCGGGGAACCCCGCTCGGTGTTGCGTCCTTCGATCAGCCTGGAATTTATGACCGGCGACGGACGCGAGACGGGCGAGCGTTATGTCCCCCCCTCCCTCACTGACGAGCAGGCCATCCGCCTGTTCGACGCCATCGTCAATTCCATCCGCCTGCGGCCCACGGGGCCCGGCAAGGGCGCGGCCGCCACCCCGCCGCCGCGCCTGCCCCTGGGCACCCGGGTCACCAGCCGCGCCCTCTGCCCCGAAAGCGGCCTGTGGCAGTGCCTGAACGAAGACGTCAGCCTCAACCCCCGCCGCCGCTTCATCCCCCGGGGCGCTCCCATGCCCTATGGCCTGGCCAGCCGCCCCGCGCCAGGGCTCAGGGGGCTATTGGGCGGCACGGAAGGCACCCCCGTCGAGGTCACCTGGCAGCTGGTGGACTACGGCGACGATCCCCGCAAGGCTCCCTCTGAGTCAGAATAGTTGTCGCCTCGATAGAATCTGAAACCTGAGGGCGATAAGGGAAGAACAAAGTAGCCAGATACGGACAAGCATTCAAGGACAAAGCGGTAGCACGGTTGTTGCCCCCGGAGAGCGCATCGGTGGAGACGGTTTCCCGCGAACTGAGTATTTCAACGGCGACGCTGGAGCGGTGGCGTGCGGATGCCCTGTCCAAGCCGGCTCGCGAGCGGGCTTGGACAGGGCCGGCCCGATTCGAGGCTGTGTTAGTCACCGCCGCAATGGATGAGGCCAGCAAGAGTGCCTGGTGCCGCGAGAACGGCGTGTATCCGCAGAAACTCGAGCAATGGCGTACAGCGGCGACACAAGCGCTGGCTGACCCCGAGGACACCGCGCGGATCAGCCACCGTGACAAAAAGGCCGACCGGCGACGTATCAAGGAACTGGAGCGCGACCTCCGCCGCAAGGAGAAGGCCTTGGCCGAAGCCGCCGCGCTGCTGGTGCTGTCAAAAAAGCTCGAGGCGATCTTTCCAAAGGACAAGGACGAGGACGCATGATTGGCCTGGAAGATCGCCAAACAATAGTCCGCCATATCGACACCGCACATGCCACGGGGGCGCGCCTGCGCCTGGCCTGCGAGGTCGCGGGCATCACCGTGCGCACCTTGCAACGCTGGAAGGCCGAGGACGGCCTGCACGTCGGCGATCGCCGGCCCATGGCCAAGCGCCCGACACCCGCCCATGCGCTCACCGAAGAGGAGCGCGCCCGCATCCTGGCGGTGGCCAACGAGGCGCGTTTCGCCGACCAACCCCCCGCGCGCATCGTGCCGACGCTCGCCGACGAAGGGATCTATATCGCCAGCGAATCGAGCTTCCAGCGCGTGCTGCGCGCCCACGGGCAGACGCGCCACCGGGGCCGGGCTCGTGCGCCTCAGCGTTCGCGCCCGCCAACCACCCATGTCGCGACCGCGCCAGGCCAGGTCTGGTGCTGGGACATGACTTACCTGCCCACGCAGGTGCAGGGGCGTTGGTTCCACCTTTACCTGATCCTGGATCTCTACAGCCGCAAGATCGTCGGATGGGAAATCCATGCGGCTGACCACGCCGACCACGCGGTGAGCCTGCTCAAGCGCACCGCGCTGGCCGAAGGCGTCCACGCGATGATCGACAAACCCGTGCTTCACGGCGATAACGGCAGCACGCTCAAGGCCACCACGGTGCTTGCCATGCTGCACTGGCTGGGTGTCAAACCCTCTTACTCGCGCCCGCGCGTCTCCGACGACAACGCCTTCGTCGAGTCGCTGTTCAAAACGGCCAAGTATCGCCCCGAATTCCCGGCGCGGGGCTTTGCCACCCTTGAAGAGGCCCGCCGCTGGGGACGGGACTTCGTGCACTGGTACAACTTCGAGCACCGCCACAGTGGCATCCGCTACGTCACGCCGGCGCAGCGACACGCGTTGGAGGACCAGGCCATCCTGGCCAAACGCCATCAGACGTATCTCCAGGCCCGCGAGCGCCACCCTGCGCGCTGGTCCGGGGAGGTTCGCGACTGGACACCGGTCGGTGCGGTCACGCTCAATCCGGAGCGCGATGCCGTCGTGCGCGGCCACGTACATGCCGAAGATACAGGGCAGTTTGTTGCATGAATCAGGCGACAACTAGCTTGACTTGTTCCGGTTCTCCATCAGCCCATGGGGCACACGACACAGCCCTTGGCCCCCTGCCAAGCGCCCGGAGGGATCTTAAAGAGGATTTGCGGCAGCATCGCCTGCAATGGCCGCTCCGGCAGCACCGGCCTTGGCTTATTCCCAGGGGCTGGCCAGGCTACCGCGACCACCGCACACCTCACCAGCCCGCCGGTAGTGCGGGGCGGAATTTGCAGAGAGAAAGATGCACAACTCCCTGCCCACCCAGCCGGTCTTGGTCAGGATGCCGTCGCCATCAAAGTCGAAGTCAATGTGGGCGGGGTAGCCCACTGCCTCCCAGCCGTCGCTGTCGAGATCCAGGATGAAGGGGTCCCGGGGCCAGCGCCAGGGTTTGGCGCGGTTGAAATCGGAACGAGATAACTCATCCGGATGAAATAAATCATATAACTTTGAACCCAGATTCCAATCGTTTATGTAGTCTATTCCCCGGCCAACGAGTTCCGCTGCAACTAAGCCAGCGAGTGCCTGTGCTCTGGCGATATCTGCCTCTCGCCCTGAAACAGCTTTGCCAAGCCGCCAATCTGACAGGGCTTTTGCCAACCCATTGAGAGCCCAGTACGTTCGGAATGTGCTTTCGGCTGCCACGCCAGCCGCCAGCATTGCCGTGAGTTTGGCAACATCCGCAGCCAGATTCTGGCTCTGCCCGAGTTCAATAGCAGTCTTGATATTGTCTATAGTTTTCAGAATTTGAACGTCAACGGACGACATCGTGTTATCTCCAGAAAATGATGTAAGCCGGGACAAGCGCCAGCACTGTTAAGCTGATAAAAGAGAATAGTGCCGGCGATCGGTCGGATGGCAAGGTGCCAATTCGATGCCTCACGTAAACAATCAGCAGTAGAACAGGATAGAAAAATAAGGCTAGTGAACTCAATCCGGTCCATTCTGATGGTTGGAAAAGCGTGTAAGTTGCCCATGAAAAATAAGTGATGGACAAAGCCACTAAGTAGTAACCATCGTATGTATGCAAGATGAAGCCAAATAGCTGTCTGATGCAGGTGAAGGATTCCAGACGTTCAGTTTGACCATCAAACGATTTCATGCCGCTACCCGCCATGTCCAGTAATTTGCGTATGTGCCGCCGTCCCGCCGTCGCCAGTCTTTTGAATCACAGCGGCATAATCACCGCCGGTTGCTGTGCCGTTGGCCAGTTTTTCGCCAAGCGCGCCCACGGACGCAGCCCATGCGGCCTGACCGACGACCAATTTGGCATATCCCATGCCGAAAGTACCGGCTATGCTGTTTCCGATCTGGCTGGCAACAAAGCTGGCGGCAGCAGTCGCTGCCGCTGCATTCTGAATCGCACTCATGATTTTCCTCCCATCATCGCGCCCAAGACTACGAAAACAAGCCCAGCAACCAAAGCCGGCACCCATAACCTATTCGCCAATGCAACACGCGCCTTGGTACGCGGGTGCCGCGCATAGAAGTCGGCTAGCTCACCCTTCGGGTCCCGCCACACTTCAAGCCATGAATATCCCCAAATGACGCAAAAGATCAGCATCACCGAACCGGCTGCTGTAAAAAACTTGCTCACGTGTTCTACTCCTCCACCAAACTCATGTGCATGGCATGCTGCCCCATGTTCACCACCTCATCCACCTGCAAGCCCTTGGGCACCTGATGCGTGATGAAGATCATCGTCACCTTGCCCTTGAGCGGGTTGATGGTCTGGGCGAAGTGTTCGGCAGTCTGCTGATCCAGATTGGAGATCGCCTCGTCAAAGATCAGCACCTTGGGGCGCTTGAGCAGGGCACGGGCAATGGCAATGCGCTGGCGCTGTCCGCCTGACAAGCCTGTGCCACGCTCGCCGAACTCGGTCTGGTAGCCCTGCGGCAGTTTCTCGATCACCTCGTGGATTTCCGCCGCTTTGCACGCAGTGATCACATCTTCAAAGCTCGCATGCGGATGGGCCATGGCCAGGTTGTCGTACACCGTGCCGGAGAACAGCACCGTCTCTTGCGGCACCACGCCAAAGGTGGCTCTGAGTTCGTTGGCGGCGAGTTGCCGGATGTCGCGCCCGTGGAGCAGGATTTGCCCCTCCTGCGGCCAGTAGAAGCCTTGCATCAGCTTGGCCAGCGTGCTCTTGCCGCAGCCGCTGGGGCCCACCAGCACGGTGAGCTTGCCGACGGGAATGCTGAGGTTGAGATTGCGGTAGAGCCAGGGATGCTGTTCGGAGTAACGGAAACCCACGTCGCGGATCTCGATGCGGCCCTCGCCACCGGCGGCGCGTTGCGGTGTCAGGGTGAACGGCTCCTGTGGCATGTCCGGAATGTCGCCCAGGCGTTTGACAGAAATGCTGGCCTGCTGGAATTCCTGCCACAGCCCGACCAGCCGCAGCAGTGGCTGGCTCATGCGGCTGGCGAACATCTGGAAGGCGACCAGCATGCCGACGGTCATTCCCGCTTCGGGCTGCATCACCAGCCAGGCACCGACGATGAGGATGGACAGCATCATCACCTGCTCCAAGCCGTTGGCGACGACGTTGTAGGTGTTGCCCACCTGTTTGGTGGCAAAGCCTGCCGAAAGGTATTGCGCCAGGTAGGTGCCGTAGCGCTTACCGACATCCGGCTCCAGTTGCAGGGATTTCACCGTGGCCATGCCGGCCAGGTATTCGGTGAGGAAGGCCTGGTTGCGGGCGCCGAGCAGGAACTGCTTGTCCAGCCGTTCGCGGAAGACGGGCACCATGATGAGGCTCACGGTGACGATCAGCGCCATGATGCCCAGGGCGATCAGCGTGAGCTGCCAGCTGTAGGAGAACATCACCGCCAGGAAGATCAGCAGGAAAGGCAGGTCCAGCACCAGACTCACCGCCGCACCGGAGATGAACTCGCGCAACTGCTCCACGCCGTGCAGGCGGGCCACCAGGGTGCCGGTGGGTCGCGCTTCGAAATACGGCAGCGGCAGGTGCAGCAAGTGCTTGAGCACCTTCTCACCCAGCACGGCGTCGATGCGGCTGCCGGTGTGCAGCACCAGATACTGGCGCAGCCAGCTCATGCCGCTGGTGAAGAGCATGAACACCACCAGCGCCACGCCGAGCACGATGAAGGTGCTTTCCGAATGGTGGGCGATGACCTTGTCGATGATGACCTGGGTGAACAGGGGTGTGGCAAGGCCCACCAATTGGATGGCGAGGCTGGCCAGACGAACATCGCGCCAGATGCGCTTGTGGCGCAGTAGTTCGGGCACGAACCAGGAGAAGCCGAAAGGCTTGCTCTGGGATTCGGGCGATTCGGCGCGGCGGACGGATTCCGACACCGGCGGATCGGCCTGCGCCACCAGCAGCAGAACCGGCGCGGCCTGGGCGCGGGCGGCATCGAGCGCCACGGTTTCCGGTGCGGACTGGCCGGGTTTGACCCAAGCGAGGGTGTCGTCACCGTGCTGGACGATCAGCGCCGGGGTGAGCGGAGTGCGGAGTGGATGCTGGGGTGAAACAGTGCTTGCCGGTTCGACAGCGGTCTGCGAGGTTTCTGGAGCCGGAGCAGACAGCAGTACCACGGCAGGCAGCGGCAAAGCCGACAACCCCGCCTCCGGCCAGTGCGTGAGCCCCGCCTTGAGGCCGAGCGCGTCCAAGGCCTCGATCAGCGTGGGCAGATCGATCGGCGGCGGAAAACGCTTGATCACCAGCTCGGCATCGAACGGCTGGCGATAGAAACCGGCCAGGCTCGCCAGGAGCCGCAGCGCGGCTTGGGTGCCTACGTGTCTTTCCGAATCGGCAACCCTGTCCTGATGCACGCCCTGCATGTTTTTGTTTTTCTTCGTCAACGGCAATCAATTACAAATGGAGTATGCCATTGTCCTTGCCTGGGGGGTGTTGTCAACGGCCTGCTGGCATGTTGTCACATGATGTGGTCAGATGTATGGTGTGGATACAGCGGTGTATGCTCACAGATGCGGGCAAGCACCAAAGCTGAGGTTGAGTTCTTTCGTCCGCTTGCGTAGGAGCCTTCGCGGGCACCCGCCCGAGTCGTGATCGACTCAAAAAGCCATGATGCTGCACCCCAAAGTTTTCATCCGACCAGAGTTATGAATCCTTTGGCCTTTTTTGAATTTCGAGTGGGTGCTACAGGCATAACCGGCTTGAAGCCAGGATCAAGGGCGGGCGGCGCGCCTTTTGCCGCCCGCCCTTGACACCGGGTTCAAGCCCATACGCCGGTCCGAGGCTGGATGCGGCAGAATGCGGCATTGAGTCTTGGAAACAACAACGCGATCATGCACAACCAACTGTTTGAAGCCGCCTTCCGCGTCAGCTCGCCCTAGCCCGGATATTTCACCGGCCCTCTGATCAAGAGGTCACTTTGAGGTTAGCAGGACTCATGAGTGGTGGACGGTGGAGGCTTGCTCAAGAATTAGGCATTTTGGCGAATGAAGGGCGCACCACCCCCTACCCCCGAAGCGTCAACATGTCGGGGCCGCACTGGGGAACGCTCATGGAGAGGCCAGGGCGCGCGCGGCAGTCAGGAAGAGGTCGCGCAAGGGGTGATGCGAGGCGAACAGAATGCGGATGCGCCGGGTGTTGCGCACCACTGCCGCACCAATCTTGAGCAGTCTGACCCGAATCGTCGCCGCACTCGCCCGCGCCAGCTCTGTGCCGGCGAGTGCGAGTTCGCGCAGGCGCTGCATCAAGGTATAGGCCAGTGCCGAGAACAGGATGCGCAGCCAATTGCTCAGGAACTTCTGGCTGCTGGCGCGGGTGCCGAACAGATCGAGCTGGGTCTCCTTGATCCGGTTCTCCGCCTCGCCCCGCTGGCAATACAGGCCGTCGTAGAGCTCGGCCGCCGGCAGATCGAGGTTGGTCACGATGAAGCGGGGATTGGCGCCCTGAGCGCCGAACTCCAGGCGGGTGACGATGCGACGCTCGATGTTCCAGGACTCCGCCGCATAACGGAACTCGCGGATCGCACGCTGCTTCGTGCCCTCGCGGACGAAGGCCGCTTCGAGCTCGGCTTCCCATGCTTGAACCGCCTGGTGCAGGCGGGCATTCCTGGCCACGCCAATGACGTAGCCGACTGCGTGCCTTTCGCACCAGCGAATCAGGCGTTGCCGGCAGAAGCCGGAATCCCCCCGGACAATGATCCGGACATGAGGCCACGCCTCGCGCAGCCGGGTGACCAGGAGCTTGATCACGGCTGCGGCATGTTTCGCCCCGTCGATGCGGCTTTTGCGCAGGACGCAGGCCAACAGGGACTTGCCGCAGTAGACATACAGCGGCAGGTAGCAATGGTGGTCGTAGTAGGCGTGGAACGCTTTGCCCTCCTGCTCGCCGTGCAGGGGAATGTCGGAGGCATCCACATCCAGCACCAGTTCGGCAGGCGCTGCGGCATGGCTGGCGATGAACTGCTCGACGAGCACCCGGTTGATGGCCACCACGTCGGCCCGGCTGGCGCGGCGTTCCATGCGGCACAGGGTCGGGCTGCTGACAAGGGGCTCATTCGTGCCGACCGCGGTTTGCATCAGCGGGTCCTCCCGCAGGGCGGCATGGTCGTTCAGGTCTTCGTAGCCACAGCACAGGCCGTACAGCCGCTGTGCCACCAGGTCGCGCAACTTATGCACGATGGAATCGGGCTTGCGCGGGTCGTGCAGGGCAGCGGCGACTGCCGCCGACAGGCCGATTCTGCGATCCACCTGCCGCAGCAGCATCAGACCGCCGTCCGAGCTGAGCGCTCCGCCCTCAAAATTGGCTTCGATTACGCGGCGCCCAAGACGCCCAAATCTCATCAGATCCGCGGTACACTTTGGCATCGGCACAGCCCCCCTCAAAATCTGCTTCACACGCTGATTTTACGCGGGTCTACACGCTGTGCCGATACCTTCCCTATGAAATATCCGGGCTAGTTCGTCCAGGGCGACGATTTCGATGCCGCCAAGAAGACCCTGACGATTCGAATCGACTTTGCCGCCGGCAGCCGCTTTGCCCATCCTGCGGCCGCCGGGCTGCACCCGGTGCATGAACCCAGGTCAAGCGTTACCGGCATCTCAACTTCTTCCAGCACGAGTGCTACCTGGAGGTGCGCACGCCCCGGGTGAAACTGCCCGACGGGCGGCTGGTGCTGGTCGAGCCCGACTGGGCAGGCAAGCTCTCGGGCTTCACGCTGCTCTTCAAGGCCCTGGTGCTGGCCCTTGCGCGCGAGATGCCCTTTGCGGCGGTGGCCCGCACGGTGGGCGAATCCTGGCACCGGGGGCATGCAATTTGCGCCCGCTACGTGGAGCTGGCCGTGGCTGCGGCCGACCTGTCCGCAACGACGGCGCTGGCGATCGACGAGACCGCCTACCGGCGCGGCCACAACCACCTCACCGTTGCCGCCGGTGCCGACGAGCGCAAGGTGGTGTTTTCGACCGAAGGTCGGGAGGCCGAAACCATCGAGCGGCTGGCCGAGCACCTCACCCAACACCAGGCCACGCCGGAGCAAATCAGCTCGGTGAGCATCGACATGTCGCCGGCCTTCATCAAGGGCGTGACCGACCACCTGCCCAACACGCGCATCAGCTTGGACAAATTCCACGTCATCGCCCAGGCCTCTGCCGCCGTCGACAAAACGCGCCGCCTGGAGCAGAAGACCGCCCCCGATCTGAAGGGCTTGCACTGGGCGTTGCTCAAGGACCGGGATCGGTTGCCGGAGAGCCAACGGGCTGACCTCGATGCCCTCATGCGGATCAACCCGCATGCCGCGCAACCCACTCGAAATTCAAAAGAGCCAGTTTGACGATATTCGGGGCGGTTGGCGCTGGAACACGAATGTTCTACATTAGCCCCATGTCCGTCGAATGCTACGGCCAGCGTCTGCTCAACCCCTTCCGGGGTGCCATGCACACCATTCGCTATGAAGCGGCGGAAGCCGTCACCCTGGACGGGGTGCACTGGGACATCTATGTCGCCAACGACAGCCTGCTGGAAGGCCTGGACGCAAGCCGCCATCCCCAGATCACGGACATCCGGTTCGGTGCCTGGTCGCTGGCCAAGGGCCTGAAACGGGGCCCCATCTATCCCTCCGAGGATTTCCTGCGCATGGAGGAAATGGGGGCCATCGTCTATCAGTACCTGACCCAGGTGCATCAGCGGGTGCCCTTCCCCTTTCGCGACCGTCACGAGTTCTGGCTGCTGGACGAGGACGGCCGGCCGCTGGCCCTGCTCCACAGCGTGGTGGAACCGGATGACATGGATCTGGACGTGGAGCTGGAATGGCGGCCGGGCTTCCTGGCGCGGGAACGCTTCCGCAGCGATGCGCTGCCCGCGGGGGCCGGCTCGGCCGCGGATCATCTGGCCCGGCACATCAATGCCCGCGCGGGCGCGTCCCGTGCCGGCCAGTGGTTCCGGCGCGAGGCGGACGGCTCAGGCACGGGCCTGGCCCATACCGATGGCGCAGGTGCCGGCCGGCGGCTGCCGCCGGCGGCCTTCCCGCCCCTGCTGCTCGCCGTGGACTGGATGGATGGCGGCCTGCGCCAGCTCGCTGCGGATTTCCAGGCCTGGCAGGCGCCCTGGCTGCTCGCCCTGCCCGATCTGGACACGGCGCTGCGCGCCGAGCTGGAACGCAAGGCGCGGGAGCAGGCCGCGGTGGTGGAGAGGCTCCACCGTCTCTATCCGGAAGTGGTGGACCGCAAGATGATCAACGCCGCGCTGGTGGAGGCCATGCTCTGCCGGGCCCAGGCGGAGGAGGCCCCAAGCCGGGACAGCACCCTGTCCACCTTCTACATCGAACTCGCCCAGAACCCGCCCGACTGGGAGCGGGGCCGCTGACTCAGTCCCCCCACACCCGCAGCCCCGGCCGCAGGGCCCGGTAGTTGCGCATCATGACGATGGCCTTGCGCACCACCGGCTCGTCGATCACGGGCACCGCCAGCGCCACCTCCGCACGCCAGCAGCCCGGCCGCTCCTCGCTTAGATGCATCGCCCCGCGGGGTCGCCTGGGGGGTGTGGGCAGCGGCCCCCGCTCCGCCTGGTAGTGCGCCAGGGTGGCCAGACGCAGGCGCCACACCACGGCCTGCCCCTGCATGGGACCCACGAAGCGCACCTCGGCCACGGCCGCCGGCACGGCCGTGAGCAGCAGATAGTCTTGCCCCAGCGCGTCCAGATGGCGTGCCAGGGTTTCGGGCGTGGTGAGGGTGGTGTCCTCCGCGGCAGGCATTACCGGACCTCACAAAAAAATGGCCAACCGGTGGGGTTGGCCAGGGCAGGCATCCGCGCGGCGACACACCGCGCGGGAGAGGAATCAGACGCAGCCGGTGGGTTTGGGCAGGCCGCCGTACTTGGTGATGGGCTTCATGGGGCCCGTCATCCACAGCTTGAACACGTCCTGCTGGTCCCAGCCGATGTACTTGGCGAACTTGCGGATCGGGGGCACCGAGCCGAACTCCTCGTAATACTGGCGGGCTTTCATGATCTGGTCCCACTTCTCGTCAGTGAGCTCCACGCCGTCCGCTTCCGCCATGGCGCGACCGATTTCCGGCGTCCATTCGTTCATGTCTTCCAGATAGCCATCGCCATCACGCTTGGGTAGTTCCATGTTCAACCTCTCCAACCTCAAATGAACCAACGACCGGGGGCGGGGGGTCCGCCCGCAATAATCGAGCAAATTGCTCAGCTATTAGACAGTAACCGAGCGAGATAGTCAAGTATTTTCGTGGGCGCGGGCGATGGTCTGGGCAGGGCCTATTTTCCCTTCCTAATCAGCAGGTTGCGCAGACGGCCCGGAGGGGGGCTAGTGGCGGGGCTGGCCGGCTTCGATGCGGCTTACGTAGTCGGCGGCGCGGGCGAGGGCGGCCTGCACCTCCTCGCCGCTCATGTCCTGACGCACCACGTCGCGCAGCACGTCGGCATCCGCGTCTCCGCCCAGCACGGCGACGCTGAGCCAGGCGTAGGATTCCACCGCGTCCTGTTCCACACCCCGTCCCTCGGCATAGACCAGGCCCAGGCCGAACTGGGCGTCCCGGTCGCCCTTCATGGCCTCCTCGCGCAGGGCCTCGGCCAGCTCCGGGTCGTGACGCAGCAGGATCAGGTGACGCAACAACTCAGTGCCGCGGCTCATGGTGGAGTGCTCCGAGACAAGAGCTTTCAGTATAGACGGCGCATCAGATGGGTTCGACCCCGTAGCGCACCCACAGGTGGTGCTCGGCGCCGGGGGCCAGGGTCACCACGTCGTCGGCTGCGTTGGCGCTTTCCACGCACACCATGCGCAGGTAGCCGTCCGGCCCCAAATCACCCATGGCCGCGGCCTTCTCAAGCCACGGGTTCCAGACCACGGTGGAACGGCTGTTCTGCTTGCTGATGCGGATGCGGCGTGCGAACCGCGCATCCTCGATGACGCAGGTGTCCGGCGTGTCGAGGTAGATGCGGTCCACCTCGCGGTCGATGATCACCGGCCCCAGTTGCACCT
This sequence comes from Thiobacter subterraneus, assembly GCF_055379455.1. Lineage (NCBI taxonomy): Bacteria > Pseudomonadati > Pseudomonadota > Betaproteobacteria > Burkholderiales > Thiobacteraceae > Thiobacter > Thiobacter subterraneus. Next base: position 2,591,738 of record NZ_AP042402.1, on the reverse strand, counting down.
TGCGCGCGCCGCCGTCCACCTTGTCCAGGTATTCCACCATGTGCAGCCCGTGGATCTTGGCGAAGCGCACATCCCCCACCGCGAAATAGGTATGCAGCGCATCGCCGATGGTGACCGGCGTATCGCCCCGGTTCCAGGTGGCGAGATCCAGGTCCAGCGTGCGGCCGATGACCATTTGCAGCACGAGCTCGGTGTCGTGGGGCCACATGGCGCGCGTGGCCTCCGTGGGAATCAGGCGGAACGCGAGCCAGGTGCCCTCGGCCAGGGCTTTCACACCGATGGGCTCCCAGGGCACGGTGCGGGCGAAGCCGTGTGCCGGAAAGTCCTTCCGGCTGGCATGGGGACCGAACCACGGCCAGCACACGGGCACCCCGCCGCGCACGGACTTGCCGGGAGCGAATTTCGCCTCCGGCGAGGTCCAGATCACGGGCTTTTCGCCCCTAGGCGTCCAGTCGATGAGATGGGCGCCCTGGAGCAGGATGGTGGCGCTGGCGTGCTCGTTGTGCACTTCCACCGCATCCATGCCGCCGGGCCCCGGCTTGAAGCTCACCTGGCCGGCGATACCGAAACGGCGGTTGAGGGCATCCAGATCCTGGCTCATGTCGTGTTTTCTCCTTTCCCATCAGGTGCGGCAGCCTGCCGCGATTGCGAATCCCGCATGCGCGCCGCCAGATGCTCCCAGGGCAGCGCGCGCAGATTTTGCGCCAGCCGGTGCACCGCACCGCTGGCCACCAGTTCCCTGCGTGCCGCCGCGTCCTCCACCCCCTGGGCGGCAAGCAAAATCAGGAGCGCCTCGCACTTGGCCGCCTCCTGCGGCGGCAGCACGTCCGCCGGGCGGGTGTGGAAGGCATCCTCCCCTTCGCCGCACACGCGGTCGAACACGTTGAACAGCCGGCACGCCATGGGCCGCACGGGATGGACGGCACACGCCTCGTCCACCAGGAAGGGGCAACCCGGCAGCGTGCGCCAGTTCGCGAGCTGCTCAGCGACCCGCGTGCGCAGACTGCCCTGCAGCCGCTCCAGCACGAACCAGTACAGGCCCATGAGCTCCAGGGGATAGACCGGAATGTCGGCGTGGGTGCGGCAACAGGCGGCGCACCCCCGCGCGCAGGCGAGACGACGCCCCTGGGCCTCGGCCCGGGCGATGCCGGCCGCCACGGCCGTGTCGATCACGGCCTGGAGACGTTCCAGGGCGGGCAGCCAGGGCGGTCTGGCGCCACTCATTGCTTGAGGACGCATTTCTGGTAAAGGTCCCGCGCGCGGCCGCCGGGGTCGTATTTCCGTTTCAGGGCCTCGTAGGCCGGCCGATTATAAATGCGCCAGAAGGTCTCCGGGTCGTAGTAGGAATCGGAATAGAGGGACTTGATGCCCCCCAGCTCGGCCACCTTCTCCTCGATGAGCCGGTTGTGGTGGCCGGGGGGAAAAGGCTCGCGCCGGCGCACCACGTCCCAGAAACCGAAGTTGACGTAGAGCCGCTCCGGATCCATGGGGAACAGAGTGAAGCGCACGTCCCGGCGCCAGGGTTTCACCGGACAGATCCAGATGGGCAGGATGCCGATGGCACGGTGGAAGAAGTCCAGGAAGGCCGGGGCATTTTCGATGGGAATGTCCACGTCCTGGATCACCGACTCCCGGTGCCGGCCCAGCAGGGCATCGAGCCGGTGAGTCAGGCGCCAGCGGCTGTTGAAGCGCATCACCTTTGTATAGAAGACCGAGTTGAGGCGCTTGCGGCCCAGGAGGCGCCGAATCAGGGGATTCTGGGCACCGAGGTTTTTCGAACACCAGAACCAGTCCGTGTCCCAGCGCCAGATGTAGTCGCGCACGGTGAGATAGTCCTCGCTCCGCGCGAGCAGGCTGCGGTAATAGATCTGCTCGAAGGTATAGTCGCTGGTGTAGGGCGCCTCGTCCACGAAACGGCCGATGCTCATGACATGGGTGTCCGGGGCGAACACCACCCCGTCCAGGAAATCCGCCTCGCCCTGCGCCGCCTGCTCCAGCGCCTGGAAAAAGGTGCGCGCATCGGCATAGCGGTGGTGGGTCACGTGCACGAAGGGCTTGACCGGAACGATCATCGCCGTGAGCTTCAGGGCATAGCCCAGGGTGCCGTAGGAATTGGGAAAGCCGTAGAACAGGTCCCGGTATTCGTTGTCGGGGGTGGCCTCGACGATGCGGCCGTCCGGCAGCAGGATCTCCAGGGCCTGCAGCGTCTCGTGCACCAGCCCGTAGCGGAAGGAGGTGGCCTCGATGCCCACGCCTGCCGCGGCGCCACCGATGGTGATGGATTTGAGCTGGGGCACCACGGTGGGCATGTGGCCGTGGGGCAGCAGCGCGTCCACCAGCTTGACGTAGGGCGTCATGCCCTCCACCTCGACCCGGCCGCCGGCCGTGTCGATGGCGAGCACCTCGTCGAACTGGCGCACGTCGAGACGCTGGCGGGGCACGTCGCGGCGGTCACGGAACAGGTTGGAGGTGTCCTTGGCGAGGGCCAGGGGTGCCTGGGCCGCGCGTATCTGCTCGAGCAGCCGCTCGATCTTTTCGGCGTGGGTCATGGGTAGAGGAAGGCCCGGCTCATGGGATAGTTCTCGCGCGTGATGTTGCCCTTGCTGAACACGATCTGGAACAGGTGGGTGCGGCTGTTCGGGGAGCGGAACATCTCGGCGCAGGACCACAGATAGGTGCGCCAGGTACGGCGGAACCGCTCGTCGAAGCGCTTCGGATCCAGGGCGTGGATGGTCTCCCAGCGGGCATCGAAGCGGCTGGCCCATTCCTCCAGGGTCAGGGCATAGTGCCGGCGCAGATTCTCGATGTCCACCACTTCCAGGCCGCAGGCTTCCATGGCCTGGATGGTCTCGGCCAGACTGGGAATCCAGCCGCCGGGGAAGATGTGCTTGCGGATGTAGAACTCGGTATCGAACACACCCACGTGGCCGATGAAGTGCAGCATCCCAAGACCGCCCGGCTTGAGCGCATCGGCATGGGCACGCACCACCTGGAACAGCTGGTCGCGCCCGGCATGTTCCAGCACGCCGATGGACACCACCTTGTCGTACTGCCCCGGAATCTCCCGGAAATCCGCCTCGATCACGCGGAGCTGGTTGGCCAGACCCCGCCGCCGGATCTCCCCCGCGACCCACTCCACCTGTTCCGTCGTCGTGTTGATGCCCGTGCCCAGGGCACCGAAATGCTGGTAGGCGTGGAACAGGAACCCGCCGAAGCCGCAGCCGATGTCCACGAACTGCTCACCCGGCTGCAGGCGGATCTTGCGCGCCACGTGGTCCATCTTGTTGCGCTGGGCCTCCTCCAGGGACTGGGTGCCCTCCTTCCAGTAGGCGCAGGTGTACATCAAGGCCGGCACATCCAGCCACTGGCTGTAGAAGGCATGCCCGAGGCCATAATGGAACCGGGCGTTGGCCTTGGCGCGGGCCACGGAGCGGTTGCCGAAACGCCATTCGTGCCAGGCATTGCGCAGGCGGTTGAAGCCGGAGGGAGGCGGCGCCATTCCGGCATCCATGCCGATGCGGAAGGCAAGCCTGAAATCGCCCTCCACGTCCACGTCGCCGCAGAAGTAGGATTCCAGCAGGCCCACATGACGGAACAGGGCGGTGCGCCACAGCGCCCGCCGATTGCGCAGCACGATGCTCACCTCGGGTTCGCCGGGCGCGTTCTGGAACGCCGTGCCATCCGGAAAGGACACCCGGAAGCGCACGCCGGTGCGCCGGCCCGCATCACAAAAAAAACGCCTGACGTCCACCCTCACTCCGCCTCGTTCCACAGCCAGGCCGCACCCCGCACGCCACTGGAATCGCCGTGGCGGTTCTGCACCAGGCGCGTGTCCACCCGGTCCGAGAACACATAGGGCTGCCACAGGCGCGGCACGTTCACATAAAGCCGCTCGAGGTTCGACAGGCCGCCGCCCAGCACGATCACGTCCGGGTCCAGCAGGTTGATCACATGGGCCAGCCCCCGGGCCAGCCGCTCCTCGTATTGCGCCAGCGTGGCCTCGCAGCGTTCATCCCCCGCCGCGGCGCGCGCGGCGATGTCGTGGGCGGCGAGCGCCTCGCCCGTGCGTGCCTGATGCAGGCGCGCAAGACCCGGCCCCGACAGCCAGGTCTCGAGACAGCCGTGGCGCCCGCAATAACAGGCCGGTCCCGGCAGCTCGTCGCCCCGGGGCCAGGGCAGCGGGTTGTGGCCCCATTCGCCGGCGATGGCATTGGGGCCGGTGAGCAGGCGGCCATGCACCACGATGCCGGCACCGGTGCCGGTGCCGAGGATCACCCCGAACACCACCGGCGCCCCCGCCGCTGCGCCGTCGGTGGTCTCGGACAGGGCGAAACAGTTGGCATCGTTTTCGATGCGCACCGGCCGCGCCAAAAGCCGCTCCAGGTCTTCCTTCAGCGGCTGGCCGTTGAGCCACACCGAATTGGAATTGCGCAGCCGCCCCGTGACCCGCGACAGGGCGCCGGGCGTGCCGATGCCCACGCTGCCCCGCACCCCGAGCGCCGCCTCCGCACCCTGCACCAGATCCGCGATGGCCGCAAGAGTCGCTCCATAATCCCCGCGGGGCGTGGGCACCCGGCGGCGCAGGCACACCTGCCCGGCCTGATCCAGGGCGATGATCTCGATCTTGGTGCCGCCCAGATCGATGCCCAGCCGCATGTCAGCGCCCCGGCGCGGCGGTGAGGGAGCCCTCCTCCGGATCGATCTCGCACTGCCCCGCCACGCAGGCGAACTCCTTCGCGCCCTTGGTGGTGTCCTCCTTCTCGTACACCACGATGTGGGAAAAATCGATACGCGGCAGACTGGCCACGCGCCGCTCGTATTCCTCGGCGCTGATTTCCTCATAGGGCGCGAGTTCGTACACCGTGTCCGAGCGGGGCAGGAAGGACAGTCCCCCGAGGATGTCCCAGTTCTCGTACAGCCAGTCGGCCGTGGCGATCCATTCGTCCGGCGCCACCGAGATGGTCACGGAAGGGTTGTGCTCGGTGTAGTGGAGCTTGACCGTCTTCCAGAATTCCAGCTGCTGCAGGGCCGTGAGATCGTTGCGGGTGATGCAGCCCTCCGGCGCCTTGACCGGAAATTCGAGCACGAAGCTGGTGGCCGAGGCTTCCAGCTGCCCCACTTCCGGATGGTAGGGAAACTTCTGCTCCTTGAGCATGGTGAACAGGGGATCGGTGGCGGAAATGCGGATGCGGCGCAGGTAGTAGCGCGCATAGCGGGGATGCATGCCGGAGGCGGAATCCACCAGCTGGGACACCGTGCCCGAGGGCTTGACGCAGGTCACCGCGGTGGATGCATTGATGCCGAACCGGGCCGCATATTCGGCATTAATGGCTACCGCCAGCTCGCGCAGGCGCTCCAGCACGGCCGGATCCCGTGCCGCCGCACAGTCCCACATGCCCGTGATGGAAACCCCCAGGAGCCGCTCCTCCTCGCAGTTCCTGCGCCACTCGTCGGAGATATAGGGGAAATAAGTGAGGGATGCCTGGTAGGTGCCCAGGATGGTGGCCAGCCGCATCTTGCGCGCCAGGGTTTCCGGCGTGTCCTCCGCGCGCGCCACCACCTCGGTCAGGTTGCAGAACTGCTTGGAACGCAGAATGATCTCGCCGCAGGGGTTGGTGCCGCTCTTGGGCCAGTAGGGTTCGAAGGACGGCCAGCGCCGTGCCGGCAGCTGTCTGGGCAGGCCGCCCCGGTTGAACAGGCCGCGCTCGCCACTGCCGCTTTTGGCCAGGGCCAGCCATTCCTCCAGGAAATCCACCGCGCGGGGACGGGCCTCATAGACCGCGGAATTGTTGGCCATGGCGCGCTGGGGATTGGTGATGTAGAAATAGCCGCTCTTGGCACTGCGCAGCTCGTCGTCGTCGAAATCCGACAGGGAAATCAAGGCCGAGCGGCGCACGCCGCCCATCTCCACCACCTCGCCGATCTTGCAGATGATGTCGTGCACGTCCAGATTGGACAGCCGCTTGCCCTGGTTGGCGAGGATCTTGGCGCGCGCGAACTCGAGCAGGGCCTTGAGGGGCCCGGGGCCGGAACTGCGCCCGCCCATGGTATGCAGCCGCGCCCCGGCCGGCCGCACCCGGGAAAAATCGAAACGGATGTCCTTGCCCTCGTACCAGGTCCTGAGGCCCAGCTTGAGGGCGTCGCCCCAGCCCTCCTTGCTGTCGGCCACCACATGGGTGGGCAGCATCTCGCCGGTCTGCCGGCGGATGATGGGCAGAAGCTGCACGTTCTGGCTTTCCACGGAGAAGCCCACGCCCACGCCGCACATGAGCAGGAACATGATCTCGGCGAAATCGTCCAGTTGGGTGGGCGCAATGAAGGAGCAGTTGTAGGCGGCGGCATTGTTGTTGCGCGCCGCCTTGCCCGCAGACCAGAGCAGGCGCATGGAAGGCATGACCTGCTGGGTGAGGATGGCCTCGCGCAGCTCCGCGTATTCCGCCGGCGCGAGCCGGTCACCGAGTTTTTCCCGCATGAAGGCCATGTAGCGGTCCACGGTCTCGATCCAGGTCTCGCGCCGGCCCTCCTCGTCGATCCAGCGGGAATAGGTGCGGTAGTAGATGAACTCCGAGAGAGGGTTGCGGAAATAGCGCTTGCTCTCCGCCGCCAGCCGGCGCACGTGCTCCGGCACTTCCTTCACCTTTTCGCGGATGCGTGCCCGTTCGTGGCGGTAGAGGATGTAGGCCTTGGCCGTCCGGGGAAAGTCGAGCAGGATCAGGGACTCCTCCACCTGGTCCTGGATTTCCTCCACATGGGGAATGTGGGTGGGCGGAAAACGTTCCGCCAGGGCCCTGAGCACCGCTTGGGCCACTCGTTGGGGGTCGCGCTCCAGGTCACCCTCGCCCGCCGCCTCCATGGCGCGGCGCACGGCATTGACGATACGCTGGGGATCGAAGGGCACGACGCGGCCATCGCGCTTGCGGGTCTGACTGAAGGGCAGGGATTCCATGAACGATTGCTCCGCGGCAGACACTGCACCCTATGCTAGCACGCGCGCCCGCCCTGCCTAAGCCCCGGAAATCGCGCTAGACTTCGCCTGCGGCGCAGGGTCGCCCAGGAGGAAACAATGAATCTCGAAAAAGTCGTGTTCGCGTTCTTCATCGTGCTTGCCCTCACCCTGAACTTCGGCTTCTACGTGGGCGAGATCGACAACCCGACGCATCACAGCATCTATGAGCTGTACGCGGCCCTGGTGGTGAACCTCATCGCCACGGTGCTCAAGCTGGGCGACCGCACCCATCTCGGCGCGGTGCTGCTGGCCACCAGCCTGGTGGCGGATCTCCAGCTCATTGCCGCGGCGGTGGTCTGGGCCTACGCCGAACACATCCATGCCGGCGGCCTGACACCGCATCTCATGGCCGCCATCGTCTCCCTCTCGGGCGGCGCGCTGCTGGCCAACTTTACCTCAGTGGTCCTGTTCATCGCCGAGACCCTGGCCATCCGCCGCTGACGCAGGCGCGCCATGCACAACGCCCTGTTCCTGCTGCTGCGCCGGCTGCGCACGCCGCTTACGCTGCTGATCCTGGTCTATGCCGTGGCGGTGGTGGGACTGGTGCTGATCCCGGGGGTGGACGAACAGGGCCGCCCGTGGCGCATGAGTTTCTTCCACGCCTTCTATGTGGTGAGCTATACCGCCACCACCATCGGTTTCGGCGAACTGCCCCATCTGTTCACGGACGCCCAGCGCATGTGGCTCACCGGTACCATCTATGCCTCAGTGGTGGTCTGGCTCTATGCCATCGGCGGACTGCTCGCCACCCTGCAGGATCCCGCCTTTCGGCTGATCCGGGTGGAAAACGCCTTCACCCGTGCTGTGCGCCGTCTGCACGAGCCGTTCTACCTGGTGTGCGGCTACGGCGACACCGGAGCAATGCTGGTGCGCGCCCTCGCGGATTCCGGCATACAGGCGGTGGTGCTGGACATCGACCCCGAGCGCATCGCCGCCCTGGAGCTGGAAGAGCTGCCCATGGTGGTGCCGGGCCTGCGCGGCGACGCCGCCCAACCGGCAGTGCTCTTGCGTGCGGGCCTGGAGCACCCCCAGTGCCGGGGGGTGATCGCCCTGACCAACCGGGACGAGGTCAATCTCAAGGTGGCCATCACCGTCAAGCTGTTGCGCCCGCGGCTCGTTACCATCTGCCGCGCCGACACCATGGACGTGGCGGCCAACATGGCCTCCTTCGGCACCGACCACATCATCAATGCCTTCAACACCTTCGCCGGGCGCCTGGCGATGGCCCTGCACTCGCCCGGCATGTATCTGCTCTACGAGTGGATGACCGCGGCACCCCACGAACCCCTGCGCGAACCCATCTTCCCGCCGGTGGGACGCTGGATCCTGTGCGGCTACGGACGTTTCGGCAAGGCGGTCCATGCCCGTCTCACGCGGGAGGGTGTGGTGGCCACCGTGGTGGAGGCCGATCCGGCACGCACCCAGCCGCCCGCGGGCACCATCGTCGGCCGCGGCACCGAGGCGGACACCCTGGAGCAGGCCGGTATCCGCGAAGCCGTGGGCATCGTGGCAGGCACGGACAACGACGCCAACAACCTCTCCATCATCATGACGGCGCGCGAGCTCAATCCGCGTCTGTTCATGGTGGCGCGCCAGAACGAAACCCAAAACGACGCCCTGTTCCGCGCCGCGCACCTGGATCTGCTCATGCAGCGCTCCAGCGTCATCGCCCACAAGATCTTCGCCCTGCTCACCACGCCGCTGCTCACCGAATTCCTGGAACTCGCACGCAAGCAGGGCAACGAGTGGGCCAATCAGCTGGTGGCACGGCTCGGCGGCATCGTCGGCGAGGAGGCCCCCGAGACTTGGGGCGTGACCATCACTCCTCTGGAAGCACCGGCCATCTATGCCGGACTGGCAGCCGGCATCCCGGTGACGGTGGGCGATCTGTGGCGCGATCCGCGCAACCGGGAGGAGCGCCTGCCCGGCATCGCCCTGCTGCTCAAGCGCGGGGACACGGAAATCCTGCTGCCGGACGACACCCTGGCCCTGGCCCAGGGCGACCAGCTGCTCATGGCGGGACGCGTCGAGGCGCGGCGCCAGCTGTCGTGGATCGAGCGCAACCACAACAGCTTCGCCTATGTGGTCACCGGCGTGGAGCGGCCCGCCGGCTATGTGTGGGAGTTGCTGGGGCAGCGCCTGTTCAGGCGCCAGCCGCGCTCACCGTGACGGCATCCCCCGCGCGCACCGCGGCCAGCGCCCGCACGTCGCCTTCGGCATCGGCCCAGACATTGCAGCGCGTGACCAGCCGGATTTCGTCCCCGTGGGAGATGGGTGTGGGGCCGAAGCCGATGGCAATGGCCTGACCCTGCACCCAGAAGGCGATCTCGCCGGGCTTGAGGATCTGGCGCGCATCCTTTTCTAGGGCAACGCTCACCGGCACGGAGAAGTAGACCTCCTCACCCCAGGTCTGGGCGCTCGCGGACAGGGGCAGGGCGGCCCAGATGACATCGGCGGTGGGCGTGTCACGCAGACGCGCCGTGAGCGTCACACTGCCAGCCTGGATACGTATCCTGCGCATGACCTGCCTCAGACAAAAAAGCCGGGACGTACCCGGCTTTTCCCAGTCTCCCCGGGGCGGCCTTCAGGCCACCGCCTCGGGCTCCTCGGCGAACAAAAGCTTCACTTGGCCCTGCTCGTCCACGTCCACCGTCACCTTGCCGCCATTGGCCAGCCGGCCGAACAGCAGCTCGTCCGCCAGCGCCTTGCGGATGGTGTCCTGGATCAGGCGCGCCATGGGCCGCGCCCCCATCAGGGGGTCGAAGCCGCGTGCGGCGAGATGCTCGCGCAACGCCTCGGTGAAGGTCGCCTCCACTTTTTTCTCGTGGAGCTGCGACTCCAGCTGCATCAGGAACTTGTCCACCACGCGCAGGATGATCTCCTTGGTGAGGGGCTTGAAGGAGATGATGGCATCCAGGCGGTTGCGGAACTCCGGCGAGAACAGACGCTTGATTTCCGCCATCTCGTCGCCCGCCTTGGCGGGCTGGGCGAAGCCGATGCCGGACTTGTTAAGCGCCTCGGCCCCCGCATTGGTGGTCATGATGATCACCACGTTGCGGAAATCCGCCTTGCGCCCGTTGTTGTCGGTGAGCGTGCCGTGGTCCATCACCTGCAGCAGGATGTTGAAGATGTCCGGATGGGCCTTCTCGATCTCATCCAGCAGCAGCACCGAATAGGGATGCTTGGTGATGGCTTCCGTGAGCAGCCCGCCCTGATCGAAGCCCACATAGCCCGGGGGCGCGCCGATCAGACGGGACACCGCATGGCGCTCCATGTACTCCGACATGTCGAAGCGGATCAACTCGATGCCCAGGATGTAGGCGAGCTGGCGCGCCACCTCGGTCTTGCCCACGCCGGTGGGGCCCGAGAACAGGAAGCTGCCGATGGGCTTCTGGGGATTGCCCAAGCCGCTGCGCGCCATCTTGATGGCCGAGGCCAGGGCATCGATCGCCTCGTCCTGGCCGAACACCACGGATTTCAGATCCCGGTCCAGGTTCCTCAGGGCGTTGCGGTCGTCGGAGGACACGTTCTTCGGCGGGATACGCGCGATCTTGGCGACGATCTCCTCGATTTCCTTGGGCGTGATGGTCTTCTTCTGCTTGGACTTGGGCAGAATCCGCTGCGCCGCCCCTGCCTCGTCGATCACGTCGATGGCCTTGTCGGGCAGGTGCCGGTCATTGATGAACTTGGCCGACAGCTCCGCCGCCGTGGTGAGCGCCGCGGCGGTGTATTTCACGCCATGATGGCTCTCGAAGCGCGATTTCAGCCCGCGCAGGATTTCCACCGTCTCTGCCACCGAGGGTTCGGGCACGTCGATCTTCTGGAAGCGCCGCGACAGGGCGTGGTCCTTCTCGAAGATGCCCCGATACTCGTTGTAGGTGGTGGCACCGATGCACTTGAGCTGGCCGGAGCTCAGGGCGGGCTTGAGCAGGTTGGAGGCATCCAGGGTGCCGCCGGAAGCCGCCCCCGCGCCGATCAGGGTATGGATCTCGTCAATGAACAGGATGGCCCGCTGGTTGTCCACCAGATGCTTGAGCACCGCCTTGAGGCGCTGCTCGAAGTCGCCCCGGTACTTGGTGCCCGCCAGGAGGGCTCCCATGTCCAGCGCATAGACCACGGAATTCTTGAGCACGTCCGGCACGTTGCCTTCGACGATGCGCCGCGCGAGCCCCTCGGCGATGGCCGTCTTGCCCACCCCGGCTTCGCCCACCAGCAGCGGGTTGTTCTTGCGCCGGCGGCACAGGGTCTGGATCACCCGCTCCAGCTCCAGCTCGCGGCCGATCAGGGGATCGATCTTGCCCATCAGGGCCTGGGCGTTGAGGTTCTGGGTGAAATTCTCCAGGGCACCGGAGGGCTGCTGCTCCTGGTCGTGCTCGGGCTCGCCGCTGCCTTCCGGCGCTGACTTGTTGGCCCCGTCCTGGACCTTGCTGATGCCGTGGGAGATATAGTTGACCACGTCGAGCCGGGTCACGCCCTGCTGGTGCAGGAAGTACACGGCATGGGAATCCTTCTCGCCGAAGATGGCCACCAGCACGTTGGCGCCGGTGACCTCCTTCTTGCCGGAGGACTGCACGTGCAGGATGGCGCGCTGGATCACGCGCTGGAAGCCCAGGGTGGGCTGGGTATCCACCTCGCCGGTGCCGCCCACCACGGGCGTGTGCTGGTGCACGAAGTCCGTGAGCGCCTTGCGCAGCGCCTCGATGTTGGCACCGCAGGCGCGCAGCACCTGCGCCGCGGAGGGATTGTCCAGCATGGCCAGCAGCAGATGCTCCACGGTGATGAATTCATGGCGCTTCTGCCGGGCCTCGACAAAAGCCATGTGGAGGGAAACTTCGAGTTCCTGAGAGATCATGTGGCTACCCTGCTGCGTCAGGTTTCTTCCATCACACACTGCAACGGGTGCTGATGCCGCCTTGCGAAGGAGACTACCAGATCGACCTTCGTTGCCGCAATATCCTTGGGAAAGACCCCGCACACGCCGAGCCCTTCCCTGTGGACTTTGAGCATCACCTGCGTGGCCCGTTCCCGGTCCATGTGAAAAAACCGCTGGAGGACCAGGACCACGAAGTCCATGGGTGTGTAATCGTCATTGAGGAGGATGACTTTATAGAGAGGCGGGGGTTTGACCCGGCTCTCTTCCACCTCCCGAACCGGAGTGAGTTGATCGTCCAATGCCATGGTAACCTGCCTCGACAGCCTATTAATTTGGACTCCTGCCGGGCTTTTTTCAAGCCTCGCGCATCCCTGGCCGCAGGGCGGATTTCCGGGGCGCATCCGGGCCTGCCGCCGGCCCTTGACTTCCGGAAATGACGGGCGCAAACTGGCCGCGGTCTTTGACTTTGAAGGAATTCCGGCGGTGTGGCCGCTGCGCCTTTGGAGCAAATTGGTGGGATTGACCGTCCGTTCTTGAGTTAAGGAAACAGCAGCATGGCAACTGGCACCGTCAAATGGTTCAACGACGCTAAAGGTTACGGGTTCATCACGCCGGACGACGGGGGGGACGACCTGTTCGCCCACTTCTCCGCCATCCAGGTCCAGGGCTTCAAGAGCCTGAAGGAAGGCCAGAAGGTCCAGTACGACGTGACCCAGGGCCCGAAGGGCAAGCAGGCCTCCAATATCCGGCCCGCCTGATCCGCGACACCCCATTCCAGGCCATCTCCGCTCCCGCGGGGATGGCCTTTTTCATTGGAGCGGACGCGGCCGCCCCACAAAAAAGCCGGCTTGCGCCGGCTTTTTCCCCCCTCAGAGCAGGGGCACGATCAAGAGGGCGACGATGTTGATGATCTTGATGAGGGGGTTGATGGCAGGCCCGGCGGTGTCCTTGTAGGGATCCCCCACGGTATCGCCGGTCACCGCCGCCTTGTGGGCGTCCGAGCCCTTGCCCCCGTAGTTCCCCTCCTCGATGTATTTCTTGGCATTGTCCCAGGCACCACCGCCGGTGGTCATGGAAATGGCGACGAAGATGCCGGTGACGATGGAGCCCAGGAGCACCCCGCCCAGGGCCTTGGTCCCGGCCCCCGGCCCCATGAGCCAGCCCATGACCACGGCCACCGCAATGGGCACCAGGATGGGCAGCAGGGATGGCGCGATCATCTCGCGGATGGCGGCCCGGGTGAGCATGTCCACTGCCCGCGAATAGTCCGGTTTGGCCCGCCCTTCCATGATGCCCGGTATCTCCCGGAACTGGCGGCGCACCTCCACCACCACGCTGCCGGCGGCCCGGCCCACCGCCTCCATGCCCATGGCACCGAACAGATAGGGCACCATGCCGCCAACGAACAGGCCGATGATCACGGCGGGGTCGGCCAGGGAGAATTCCACCAGCTTACCCCCCGCCTCCAGGGTGTGGGTGTAGTCGGCGAACAGCACCAGCGCCGCCAGGCCGGCGGAGCCGATGGCATAACCCTTGGTCACCGCCTTGGTCGTGTTGCCCACCGCATCCAGGGGGTCGGTGATGTTGCGGATGGCCTCCGGCAGTTCCGCCATTTCCGCAATGCCGCCGGCGTTGTCGGTGATGGGGCCGTAGGCGTCCAGGGCGACGATGATGCCGGTCATGGAGAGCATGGCCGTGGCGGCCACGGCAATGCCATACAGGCCCGCCAGCTGGTGGGACGCCGCGATGGCCAGGCACACGGCCAGCACCGGCAGGGCGGTGGCGCGCATGGAGACCCCCAGGCCGGCGATGATGTTGGTGCCGTGTCCTGTGGTGGAGGCCTCGGCGATGTGGCGCACGGGGGAATATTCCGTGGCGGTGTAGTACTCCGTGATGACCACCATGGCGGCGGTGAGCGCCAGGCCGATCAGGGCTGCGAGATACAGGTTGATGGCAGGCAGGGTGGTGCCGTCGGCCAGGCCGAGGCCGGCTCCGAACATCCAGGTGGTGACCGGGTAGAAGGCGATCACCGCGATCGCCCCCGCCACGATCAGGCCCCGGTACAGGGCATTCATGATCTTGCCGCCTTCGCGGGCCCGGACGAAGAAGGTGCCGATGATGGAGGCAATGATGGAAACGCCCCCCAGTACCAGCGGATAGGCCACCGCCTGGACGGTATGGGTACCGGCCGCCATCAGCCCCCCCAAGAGCATGGTGGCGATGATGGTCACCGCGTAGGTCTCGAACAGATCGGCGGCCATGCCCGCGCAGTCGCCCACATTGTCGCCCACGTTGTCGGCGATCACCGCCGGGTTGCGCGGATCGTCCTCGGGAATGCCCGCTTCCACCTTGCCCACCAGGTCGGCCCCCACATCGGCCCCCTTGGTGAAGATGCCGCCCCCCAGCCGGGCGAAGATGGAGATGAGCGAGCCGCCAAAGCCCAGTCCCACCAGGGCGTGCACGGCGGAGGTGGTCTCCATGCCCATGGCCGTGAGCACTGCGTAGTAGCCCGCGACACCGAGCAGGCCCAGCCCCACCACCAAAAGACCCGTGATGGCCCCGCCCCGGAAGGCCACGTTGAGGGCGGCATCGAGTCCACGTCCCGCGGCCTCGGCGGTGCGCACGTTGGCGCGCACCGAGATGTTCATGCCGATGAAGCCCGCAGCGCCCGAGAGGATGGCCCCCAGGGCGAAGCCCACCGCGGTGGACAGGTGCAGAAAGACGGCGATGAGCAGGAACAGCACGACGCCCACCAGGGCGATGGTGGTGTACTGGCGCCTGAGATAGGCCTGGGCGCCCTCCTGCACTGCGCCTGCGATGGCGCGCATGCGCTCGTTGCCGGCGGGCAGTCCGAGAATCCAGCGTATGGACACCACCCCGTACAGGATGGCCAACGCCGCGCACACCAGCGAAAACATCAGCTCCTGGGACATGCTGCCTCCTCCTTTGTCGTCGTTGTTCCGGCCTGCTTCCGGCGCGGAGCAGGCTGCTTATTGATAGCGGGTATGGGCGATGCCGTTTTCGAAACGGGTGCCGGGTTCGAAGCCGAACACGCGGTCCAGCCCGCATTCGACGATGAGCCGGTCCACGGCCGCCTGGCCATGCTCACGCTGCACTTCGGACAGGATGAGCTTGGCGGAATTGCCGTTGTAGAAGCTGCCGAAGCCAGCCTGCAGGAGCAGGAGTTCGCGGGCCCGTTCGAGCGTCATGCATCCTCCACCGAGGCCTTGGAGGCGCAGGGGGAGCGCCTGCGCCCGCCGTTCACAGCTGGAAATCGTCCTTGAGCTTCTTCGGCACCGCCACGTTCTTGAGACGCACGTAGTTGGGCAGGCCGTCCTTGTAGGGCGGGTAGTCCTCGCCCTTGATGAGTCCGGAAAGATAAGCGCGGCACTTGGGCGTGATGCCGAAACCGTCGGCAGTGATGAAGTTGCGCGGCATCATTTTTTCCTTGTTGGCCACGTCCTTGAGCTGGGCCATGCCGATCTTCCACTTGTAGGGTTTGTCGGAGACACGCACGATGGTGGGCATCACCGAGTTGTAACCCTTGAGCGCGAACTCCACCGCGGCCTTGCCCACGGCATAGGCCTGTTCCACGTCGGTCTTGGAGGCGATGTGGCGCGCGGCACGCTGCAGGTAGTCGGCCACCGCCCAGTGATACTTGTAGCCCAGGCCCTCCTTGATCATGTTGGCCACCACCGGGGCCGCACCCCCGAGCTGGGCATGACCGAAGGCATCGCGGGTGCCCGCCTCGGCCAGGAATTTTCCGTCCGGATAATGACAGCCCTCGGACACCACCACGGTGCAGTAGCCGAATTTCTCCACCTTGTCCTTCACCGCGGCCAGGAATTTCTCCTGGTTGAATTCGATCTCGGGGAACAGGATCACGATGGGAATGTTGTGCTCGTTGTCCGCGGCCATGCCGCCGGCGGCGGCGATCCAGCCTGCGTGCCGTCCCATGACCTCGAGCACGAACACCTTGGTGGAGGTCTTGGCCATGGAAGCCACGTCGAAGCTCGCCTCGCGCGTGGCAATGGCGATGTACTTGGCCACGGAACCGAAGCCCGGGCAGCAGTCGGTGATGGGCAGGTCGTTGTCCACGGTCTTGGGCACGTGGATGGCCTTGATGGGATAGCCCATCTTTTCCGCGAGCTGAGACACCTTCCAGCAGGTATCGGCAGAGTCACCGCCGCCGTTGTAGAAGAAGTAGCCGATGTTGTGCGCCTTGAACACCTCGATCAGGCGCTCGTACTCGCGCTTGTTCTGCTCCAGGCTCTTCAGCTTGTAGCGGCAGGAGCCGAAGGCGCCGGCCGGGGTGTAGCGCAGGGCGGCGATGGCCTTGGCGGATTCCTTGCTGGTGTCGATGAGATCCTCGGTGAGCGCGCCGATGATGCCGTTGCGCCCGGCATACACCTTGCCGATCTTGTCCTTGTGCTTGCGGCACGTTTCGATCACGCCGCAGGCGGACGCGTTGATCACTGCGGTGACGCCGCCGGACTGGGCATAGAACGCGTTCATTTTTGCCATGGTTGCCTCCTTGGTCTTTTTGCGGAATGTTCAAAAGCCGGCGCGCTGTGCCTCATGGTCGGCCTGCACCCGCAGCAGGGTGAGCGCGCAGTCGAGGATGTCGTCGTATTCGGCGCGGCCCGTGCCATACTGCTCCCGGACCGAGTAGAAGAACTGGTTGCGGTAGCGCCCCTCACCCACCTTGAAGATGACGAACTGGCAGCCCCGCTCGGCCCAGTACAGGCAGGGCACTTCGGTGAGTTCGCGGTCGTCCGGATACATGCGGATCTCGGCATCGGCGACCTGCACGTCCACCTCCTTGCCGTAGCGCTCCCGCACGGTCTGTTTCACCACCTCCAGCTCGGTGGGCGTGAAATCCGGGATCCTGCTCATGGCTGTGGGCTGTTCAGCCGCCCAGGGCGCGGAAGATGGCGTCGCGCACGTCCTCCACCTTCCCCACGCCGGGAATGCGCACGCATTTGGGCGCCTTGGGATCGCCCGTGGCGGCCCACTGGGTATAGAAATCCCACAGGGGTTTGGTCTGGGCGTGATAGACCTCGAGACGCTTGCGCACGGTTTCTTCCTTGTCGTCGTCGCGCTGGATCAGGTCTTCACCGGTCACATCGTCCTTGCCCGGCACCTTGGGTGGGTTGAACACCACGTGGTAGGTACGGCCCGAAGGCAGGTGCACGCGCCGCCCGCTCATGCGCTTGATGATCTCCTCGTCCGGCACGTCCACGTCGATCACGAAATCCACGTCGATACCCAGCTTGCGCATGGCCTCGGCCTGGGGAATGGTGCGCGGGAAACCGTCGAGGAGATAGCCCTTGGCGCAGTCCGGCTGTTTCAGGCGCTCCTGGATCAGGCCCATGATGATGTCGTCGGACACCAGCCCGCCCGCGTCCATGATCTTCTTGGCTTCCAGACCCAGGGGCGTGCCCGCCTTGACCGCGGCACGCAGCATGTCACCGGTGGAGATCTGGGGAATGCCGTATTTTTCCGTGATGAACTTGGCCTGGGTGCCCTTACCGGCGCCGGGCGCGCCGAGCAGAATCAAACGCATGAATCCTCCTTCGTCCTGTTTTTGTGTTTGCCGCCGGAAGCACGCAGGACTGCGGCGACGGCCGTGCGGAAGTTCAATCATACCACCACGGCGTCAGGGTGTTTCCGGCGGCGGCCCCCGGCCGGCCAAAATGTTTTTATCCCTTTATAAAGGCTCGCAAAGCCTCAGGTCTGGAACTGGGCACGCACCCAGGCCAGGTCCTCGGGGGTATCCACGCCGCGCGCCGGCGCATGGGCGGTGACGGCCACGGCGATGCGGTGCCCGTGCCACAGGGCACGCAGCTGCTCCAGGGCCTCGAACTGTTCGATGGGCGCCGGCGCAAGCCCGCTGTAGAGACGCAGGAAGCCCACCCGGTAGGCATACAGGCCGATGTGGCGGTAGGCCGGCATGTCCGCCGGCAGGCGCGAGGGCATGTTGAGAAAGGCGTCGCGTCCGTAGGGAATGGGCGCCCGCGAGAAATAAAGGGCGAAGCCTGCGCGGTCCAGCACGACCTTCACCACGTTGGGATTGAACATGCTGGCCAAATCGTGGAAGGGATGGCAGGCGGTGGCCATGGCCGCGCTGTCGTGGGCGGCCAGGGTTTCGGCCACTTCCCGGATGAGTTCGGGCGCAATCAGGGGTTCGTCGCCCTGGACGTTGACCACGATGGCATCGTCGGGCCATTGCAGCCGCATCGCCACCTCGGCGATGCGGTCGGTGCCGGAGGCATGGTCCACCGAAGTGAGCAGCACCCGGTGCCCCGCCGCCTCCACGGCCTGCGCCACCCCTTCGTGGTCAGTGGCCACCCACACTTCCTGGGCACCGGTGGCGAGCGCCCGCTCCACCACGCGCAGCACCATGGGTTTGCCCGCGATGTCGGCCAGGGGTTTGCCCGGCAGGCGGGTGGAGGCGTGACGGGCGGGAATGACGATCTTGAAGGGCGGCATGGCGGGCAGGGGAGGCGCGTCAGGATTCCACCTCTTCCTCGGGAGGCAGTGCCCGGGCTTCCTCCTCCAGCATCACCGGAATGTCGTCGCGTATGGGAAAGGCGAGCCGGTCGGCACGGCAGACCAGTTCCTGCGCCTCGCGGCGATAGACCAGGGGCCCCTTGCACAGGGGGCAGACGAGAATTTCAAGCAGCTTTGGATCCATGGTGTTCCCTCAGTTTCGCGAGGAGGGCGGGCAAAAGCCGGGGGTCCAGTTCCGCCCGCACGGGCAGCACCCAGACGTCGTCCCCCGCAAAGTCGGCACATTTCACCGCGTCCTTTTCCGTCATGACGATGGGCCGGCCGGCGGCCGCTTCCAGGTCCGCCGGCGTGTAGCGGTGATGGTCCGGCAGCGGCCGCGGCAGGATGGACAATCCCAGACTGCGCAGGTGGCCGAAAAAACGTTCCGGATGACCGATACCCGCCATGGCCGCCACGGTCTGGCCCGCGAACACCTCGGGCCGCGCCTTGAGTGCCGGATTGCGCAGATTGTAGAGCACATCGCCGGTCAGGCGCATGGTGAACTCGTGGCGCCTCAGCGGCGCGCCCGGCAGCCAGCCGTTGATCACCACCGCGTCCACCGTCTGCAGGCGCCAGGTGGGTTCGCGCAGGGGCCCCGCGGGCAGGAGCTGACCGTTGCCGAACCAGCGCTGGGCGTCCACCACCACGACCTCCACGTCCCGCGCCAGGGCGTAGTGCTGCAGCCCGTCGTCGCTGATGATGAGATCGACTTCGGGATGCTGGGCAAGCAGGGCCCGGGCAACCTGCGCGCGGGCGCGTCCCACCCAGACCGGGCAGCCGCTCGCGCGGGCGAGCAGCACCGGCTCGTCGCCCACTTCCAGGGGATCGGCCTGGGGGCCGACGGCACGGGGCAACCGTCCCCGGCCGCCATAGCCGCGACTGACGATGCCCGGCCGGTAGCCTGCCTCCCGCAGCAGACCCGCCAGGGCGATCACCAGGGGTGTCTTGCCGGTTCCGCCCACGGCGATGTTGCCCACCACCAGCACCGGCACCGACAGACTGGTCACCGGCAGCCAGCCCAGGCGGTAGAGACTGCGCCGCAGGGCCGCGGCCAGGCCGAACAGCGCCGCCAGGGGCAGCAGGATGGCATGCCAGGGCGACCAGCGATACCACTGCTCTTGCAGCCAGCGGCTCAGCGACTCACGCAGGGGCATGGGAGACATGGACGGAAACACCGGCCGCCACCCGGACGGCCGCGCGCAGGCGCTCAGCGGCGCTCCGCCTGGGTGGCGAAGGTCAGGCGGGCGAAGCCGGCGATGCGGGCGGCTTCCATGACATCGATCACGGACTGGTGGGTGGCCTGGGCATCGGCGCTGATGACGATCATGGGATCGCTCTGGTCGCCGGCCGCCTGTTTGAGCGCCACGCTGAGGGCTGCCGGACCCTTGCCCACGAAGGGCTTGCCGTTCACCAGATAGCGGCCCGCCGCATCCACCGCGACATTGATGGGCGCGGGCTCACGGGCCGCCTTTTCCGCCTCGGCGGTGGGCAGTGTGATCTGCAGCTGGGCGATCTGGGAGAAGGTCGTGGTGACCGCGAGGAAGATCACGATCACCAGCAGCACGTCGATCATGGGGATCAAATTGATCTCCACGCCCTCGCGCTCGCGGCCGCGGCGGAAGTCCATGGAACCCTCAGCGCCGCTCGCCGTGGAGCACTTCCACGAGCTTGATGGCCTGCTGTTCCATCTCCACGATCAGGGCGTCGATTTTGGCCCGGAAGTGGCGGTAGAAGATCAGGCTGGGAATGGCCACCAGCAGGCCCGTGGCCGTGTTGTACAGGGCGATGGAAATGCCATGGCCCAGTTCCGCGGGATCGGTGCCGGCGGCTTTCAGGGCCGCGAAGATTTCCACCATTCCGATCACCGTGCCGAACAGGCCCCACAGGGGTGCGGCGGTGGCAATGGTGCCCAGGGTGGTCAGGAAGCGCTCCAGCTCGTGGGCCACCGCCCGGCCCTCTTCCTCCACCGCCTCCTTCATGACTTCACGGGAACTGTTGGCATTGCGCAGGGCGGCGGCGAACACGCGCCCCAGCGGCGCGCCCCGCGCAAGGCGTTCCAGCAGCTCGGGCGTGACGCCCTTTTGCTGCAGTTCCTGCAGCACCTGGGGCAGCAGGTTTTTCGGTGCGATGACGGCGCTGCGCAGGGTCCACAGCCGTTCACCGATGATGCCCAGGGAAACGATGGAAGCGAAGATGAGCGGCCAGATGGGCCAACCTGCCTGTTCGATGATGCTGAGCACCCGCTGCCTCCCGACAAATGGGCGTAACTTTAGCCTGCACCCCGGGGATGGGCAAGTGCGACGGTTTGCCCCATGGCCGGCAGCACAAAAAAAGCCCCGGGCGGATGGCAACCCGGGGCGAAGCGGAGCAGAAACAGTGACACCTGCAAGCGCGCCCGCCCGGGCTGACGGTCACGGCCGGACCCGACGCGCGGTCCCCACTATAAAACCCGCCGTCATATATGTCAAAGGCATGGCCCGGGCGCGCAAGCCGCGCACCGCCCAGGGCATTTTCCCCTTTTCCACAATCCCTGTGGACAAGTCTGTGGAAAACACGTGGGAAGACGCGCTAAGTGCCACAAGGGAGCGGCAATTTGTCCGGTGCCGGTTTTTTGTGCGGGCAAAAATGTGCGCTCCTTCAGATAGATAGCGCTACACCCCGGCGGGCAGCGCGATGAGTGAGCGGATGCTCGCGGCCTGACGCCGTATGTGGATAGGTGATAGACTGCGGCCATGTTGTCAAGCCCCTTTCCACCCGCGCCAGACCAGGCCATCCCCGTTTCCGAGCTCAACCGCCGCACCCGTGCCCTGCTGGAAAACAGCTTCCCGCCCCTGTGGGTGAGCGGGGAGATCTCCAACCTCACGCGCCATGGCTCCGGCCACTGGTATTTCTCCCTGAAGGACGACAAGGCCCAGGTGCGCTGCGTGATGTTCCGCCATCGCAACCAGTACGTGGATTTCGAAGTGCGCGAGGGCATGCAGGTGGAGGCGCGCGCCATCGTCACCCTGTACGAGCCGCGCGGGGATTTCCAGCTCAACGTGGAAACCCTGCGCCCCGGCGGCCTGGGCGCCCTGTACGAGGCCTTCGCGCGGCTCAAGACACGGCTGGAGGCGGAGGGCCTGTTTGCGCCGGAACGCAAGCGGCCCCTGCCGCCTTTCCCGCGCGCCATCGGCATCGTCACCTCGCGCGAGGCCGCGGCCCTGCGCGATGTGCTCACCACCCTGCGCCGGCGCATGCCCCGCCTGCCCGTGGTGATCTATCCCACGCCGGTGCAGGGTCGGGGGGCGGCCGCCCGCATTGCCGAGGCGATCCGCGTGGCCAACCAGCGGGCTGAGTGCGATGTGCTCATCCTGTGCCGGGGCGGCGGCAGCATCGAGGATTTGTGGGAATTCAACGAGGAAATCGTGGCCCGCGCCATCGTGGCCAGCCACATTCCCATCGTGTGCGGCGTCGGACACGAGACCGACTTCACCATTGCCGATTTCGCCGCAGACGTGCGCGCACCCACGCCCACCGCAGCAGCGGAACTGGCCAGCCCCAACCGTGTGGAGCTCGCCCACAAGCTGGACCGGCTGGCGGCCCGTCTGGCGCGCGACATGGAGCGGGCGCTGGAAACACGCATGCAGCATCTGGACCATCTCGCCAAACGCCTGAGGCATCCGGGCGAGCGGCTGCGCCAGCAGGCGCGGCAGCTCGACCAGTTGCGCCAGCGCCTCGGCCAGGCCATGCAGAGCGTTGCTGCACGCCGGCGCTGGCAGCTTGCCCATCTCGCCACCCGTCTAACTGCCGCCCGCCCCGACCTGGCCCGCAGGCGGCAACACCTCCAGCATCTGGCAGGCAGACTGCAGCGGGCGAGCGCACAGGGTTTCCTGCGCTGGCACCAACGGCTCGCGAGCCTCGGGACCCATCTGGACCACCTCAACCCGCAGGCAGTGCTCACCCGGGGTTTTAGCATCGTGCGCAATGAAGCCGGCGCCATCGTGACCCGTGCCGACCAGGTGCAGGTCGGCGAAAGCGTGGCCCTCACTTTTGCGGTGGGGGGAGCCGATGCACGCATCCTGGCGACCCGGGCACCGGCTGCGCCCCCAGAAAAGTGTTGATGGCGTCGGCCAGCCGGTTGGTGAGGGCCGGATCGAGACAATCCAGCACCAGCGCATCCTCCATGGCCCGCAGCCAGGTGAGTTGTCGCTTGGCGAGCTGGCGCGTGGCATAGATTCCCCGGTCACGCAGCTCGCCCCGGGGCAGGCTGCCTTCCAGGTATTGCCAGACCTGCCGGTAACCCACGCAGCGCATGGAAGGCAGATGGGGCCCCAGCACATAGTGTTCCCTGAGCCAGACCACTTCCTCGATCAGGCCCTGGCTCAACATGCGTTCGAAACGCTGCGCGATGCGCCGGTGCAGCACGGCCCGATCCCCCGGCACGAGGGCAATGGGCAGCACCCGATAGGGAAGCCCTTCCTGCCCGCGGCGACGCAGCAACACGGAATAGGGTTCGCCCGTGAGGCGGATCACCTCCAGCGCCCGCTGGATGCGCTGGGCGTCGGTAGGCTTGAGCCGGGCCGCGGTTTCCGGATCCAGCCGCGCGAGCGCCCCGTGCAGCGCCGGCCAGCCGGCCTCGCGCGCCCAGGCCTCGATCTCGGCGCGCAGGGCAGGATCGGCCGGCGGCAGGTCACTCAGGCCTTCGCGCAGGGCCCTGAAGTAGAGCATGGTGCCGCCCACCAGCAGCGGTACCCTGCCGCGCACCGCGACCTCCGCCATGAGGCGCAGGGCGTCCTCGCGGAACTGGGCGGCGGAATAGGCTTCGGTGGGCTCGATGATGTCGATCAGGTGATGAGGGGCCGCACGCAGGGTGGCTGCATCGGGCTTGGCCGTGCCGATGTCCATGTGGCGATAGACCAGCGCCGAGTCCACGCTGATGATTTCCAGCGGCAGGCGCTGGACCAGTTCCACCGCGGCGTCGGTCTTGCCGCTGGCGGTGGGGCCCATGAGAAAGATCGCCGGCGGCAGCCCGGCCTGATCGGTCATGCTCTCACTTGCCACGCATGAACAGCTTGTCGAGCTCGGACAGGGAGAGCTGAAACCAGGTGGGCCGCCCATGGTTGCACTGGCCGGAGCGTTCCGTGGCTTCCATGTCGCGCAGGAGGGCATTCATCTCGGTGAGGGAGAGTTTGCGGTTGGCGCGCACTGCGCCATGACAGGCCAGGGTGGCGAGCAGTTCGTTGCGGCGCTCGGTGAGCACGCGGCTGCCCCCCAGTTCGCGCAGTTCCCGCAGCAGGTCGCGCGCAAGCGCCACCGGGTCGGCCTGGGCCAGCAGCGCGGGCACGGCACGCAGCGCGATGGTCTGGGGCGACAGCACGGGCATGGCGAAGCCCAGTTCCTCCAGCACCCCGGCGTTTTCCTCCACCGTGGCCACTTCCAGCGCGGAGGCCTGGAGAGCCACCGGCACCAGCAGCGGCTGGCTGGCCACGCGCCGCTGGTCCAGCTCCGCCTTGAGTCGCTCGTACACGATGCGCTCGTGGGCGGCATGCATGTCCACCACCACCAGTCCCTGGGCGTTCTGCGCCAGGATGTAGATGCCATGGAGCTGCGCCAGGGCATAGCCCAGGGGCGGGACGTCCGCCTCCGGTGGCGCCTGCGTCTGCCCGACATCGGCGGCGGCCGGCGCCGGGCCGAACAGGGCGTCGTAAAACGCCAGCGGTTCGGCGGCGCGCAGGGGCAGCGCAGTCTGACGCGGTTGGCTGGATCTGTTGTCCGCTTCCGCTGTCTCCGCCGGCGTCCGGAAAGCGGGCGCCTGGGAGGCAGCGCCGCCCCCGGCCGGCCGCGCCAGCGCCCGCTGCAGGGCGTGGAACACGAACTGGTGTACCCCGCGCGGGTCACGGAAACGCACCTCGATCTTCATGGGATGGACATTCACGTCCACGGCTTCCGGCGGCAGTTCCAGGAACAGCACATAGGCCGGATGGCGCTCGTGGTGCAGCACGTCGCGGTAGGCCTCGCGCAGGGCATGGGTGATGAGCTTGTCGCGCACGAAGCGGCCGTTGACGAACACGTACTGCAGGTCGCGGCTGGCGCGCGAGAAGGCCGGCAGCGCCGCGAGACCCGTCAGGGCAAGGTCGCCGGCCCGCGCCTCCACGGCCACCGCCGCCTGGGCGAACTCGTCCCCTGCCAGCGCGGCGATGCGGGCCTCGCGGGTGGCGCTGCGCAGGTGCCAGACCACACGTCCGTTGTGATGCAGGGTGAAGGCAATGTCCGGACGGGACAGGGCCGCGCGCCGGAACATTTCCTCGCAGTGGCCGTATTCGGTCGCCTCGCTCTTGAGGAATTTGCGCCGGGCCGGCGTGTTGAAGTAGAGATCGCGCACGCTCACCACCGTGCCCGGGGCGATCGCCTCGGGCCGCACGGGGGCGCGCCAGTCGCCTTCGGCTTCCACCACCCAGCCGTGGGGGGCGTCGTGGCGCCGGCTGGCGAGCCGCAGGCGCGACACGGCGGCGATGCTGGCCAGAGCCTCGCCGCGAAAACCCAGGCTGCGCACCCCTTCCAGATCGGTAAGGGTGGCGATCTTGCTGGTGGCATGGCGTGCCAGCGCCAGGGGCAGGTCCTCCGCGCTCATGCCCACCCCGTCGTCGGTCACCTGGATTTCCTTTACGCCGCCCTGGGCCAGCCGCACCTGGATCGCGCGGGCCCCGGCGTCAATGGCGTTTTCCAGGATTTCCTTGAGAGCGGAGGCCGGCCGCTCCACCACCTCGCCGGCGGCGATCTGGTTGATGAGAAGCTCGGGCAGCACACGGATGGCAGGCATGCCCGGGATTATCCCAGATTGTTCCCGGACACGCGGCAGGCTGCCCCGTCCGGCCTCAGTTGGCGGCCAGCTTGCTGCGGGCGAGGGGTGGATTCCTGGCGAAGTAGCGTTTGATGCCGGCGACGATGGCCGCCGCCAGGCGGTCCTGGTAGTCCTCGTCGGTGAGGCGCGCCTCTTCCTGGGGATTGGTGATGAAGGCGGTCTCCACCAGGATGGAGGGAATGTCCGGGGCCTTGAGCACGGCGAAACCGGCCTGCTCCACCTCGCCCTTGTGCAGCTTGTTGATCCCGCCCAGCTCCGCCAGCACCGCCTTGCCCAGCTTGAGGCTGTCGTTGATGGTGGCGGTCTGGGAGAGATCCAGCAGGGTCTTCTTGAGGTAGGTGTCCTTCACGTCCAGGTTGACGCCGCCGATCAGGTCCGCCTCGTTCTCCCGCTTGGCAAGCCAGCGTGCGGCGGCGCTGGTGGCACCGTTTTCCGACAGTGCGAACACGGAGGAACCGCTGGCCTCGGGATTGACGAAGGCATCGGCGTGGATGGAAACGAACAGGTCCGCCTGCACGCGGCGCGCCTTGGCCACCCGCTGGCCCAGGGGGATGAAGTAGTCACCGTCGCGGATCAGGAAACCGCGCATGTTGGGCTCCTCATCCAGTTTGGCCTTGACCCGGCGCGCGATGGCCAGGGTCACGTCCTTCTCCTGCGTGCCCCGGTAGCCCCGTGCGCCCGGATCCTCACCACCGTGGCCGGCATCGATGGCAATGGTGATCAGGCGGTCGAACGCCATGCCACCCCGGGGACGGTTCCCGACCTCCCCCGCCTTCGCCGCGCCGCCGCCCCGCGCCTGCGGCGCAACGGCCGGCGCGCCCTGCCCCCCTGCCCCCTCCAGGCCCGCCGCGGCCTGGCCCGGTGTGGTCTCCAGCAGGGCGAGCAGCGGGTCCACGGGCTCGCGCGGATAGACGTCCAGCACCAGCCGGTGGCCGTATTCCCCCACCGGTTTCAGTTCGAACACGGCGGGCTTGGCCGGCACCTTGAGATCCAGCACCACACGCACCACACCGGGCTTGAAGCGCCCGATGCGGATCGCCTTCACATAGGGATCGTCGGCGGCGAGCCGGGCGGGAAGCGCCTGCAGCGCGGGGCTGAGTTCCACGCCCGTGAGATCCAGCACCAGACGCTCGGGGTCCGGTACGGTGAAGTGGGAAAACTGAAGAGGCGCCCGCGCTTCCAGGGTGACGCGGGTGTATTCGGCGGCCGGCCAGATGCGCGCGGAGACGATGGCGGTGGCCGCAAAGCCCGGCCCGGCCCACAGGCACAGGCCGAGCAGCAGCCAGGCTAACCGCCCCCTCCAAGCTCCTGCGCCAGTCGCTCGAGACATGCCGCCCCCGCCTCCGTATGTGCCACCAGCCGCGCCGTGCGTCCGGCCCCTCCCTCTGGGAAGGACAGGTGGATGTCCAGATCCGGCGGCGGCAGGCCTTTACCGGCTTTCTCCGGCCATTCCACCAGACAGACCGCCTCCCCGCCGAAGGCTTCGCGAAAGCCCGCGTCAAGCCATTCCCGGGGATCGGCGAACCGATAGAAATCAAAGTGATACAAGGATAACTTAGAAAGCGGATAAAGTTCAACCAGAGTATAGGTGGGGCTCTTGACCCGGCCGCCGTAGCCGAGCCCCTTGAGCACCCCCCGGACCAGGGTGGTCTTGCCGGCACCCAGATCCCCATGGAGATAAACCACCAGACCGGGCCGCAAACCCTGCGCCAGCGCCGCGCCCAGCGCCAGGGTGGCGTGCTCGTCCGGCAGGTGCCGCGTGAGCTCGCGCTTCATGGATGAGGTGCCCAGGCGGCGCGCGGCACACCGGCGTTCCTGGGATAATGGACTGCATGCATGACGCCGCCTCTCTTTTCTCCGGGATCGATTTCACGCGCCTGGCCGCGCGCATCCGGCAATGGGGCAGGGAATTGGGATTCTCCGCGGTGGGGATCGCCGACACCGACCTCAGTACCGCCGAGGCAGGACTGACGGCCTGGCTTGCTGCCGGCATGCACGGTGACATGGATTATATGGCACGTCACGGCAGCCTCCGAACCCGGCCGGCGGAACTCGTGCCGGGCACGCTGCGCGTGATCAGCGTGCGCATGGACTATCTCCCCGCTTCCGCACGCGATCCCCATGAGGTGCTGGCGGACCCCGGGTGCGCCTACGTCTCCCGCTACGCCCTGGGACGGGATTACCACAAGGTGCTGCGCCAGCGGCTGGCGCAGCTCGCCCGGCGCATCGCCCAGGAAGCGGGACCCTTCCACTATCGGGTCTTCACCGACAGCGCACCGGTGATGGAAGTGGAGCTCGCGCGCAAGGCGGGACTGGGCTGGCGCGGCAAGCATACCCTGCTTTTGTCCCGCGGGGCCGGCTCCTGGTTTTTCCTGGGGGAAATCTACACCGACCTGCCGCTGCCGGTGGACACCCCCACCACCGACCATTGCGGCACCTGCCGGGCCTGTCTGGATGTCTGCCCCACCGGGGCGATCGTCGCGCCCTATGTGGTGGATGCGCGCCGCTGCATTTCCTATCTGACCATCGAGCACAAGGGCGCCATTCCGGAAGCGCTGCGGCCGCTGATGGGCAACCGCATCTATGGCTGCGACGACTGTCAACTCGCTTGTCCCTGGAACCGTTTCGCGACCCCAACCCGGGAGGCCGACTTCCAGGTACGCAACGGCCTCGACGATGCGCCCCTGACGGAGCTGTTCGCCTGGAGCGCCGAGACCTTCGAGACGCGTCTGGCCGGCAGCGCCATCCGCCGCATCGGCCACGAACGCTGGCTGCGCAACATCGCCGTGGCCCTGGGCAATGCGCCCACCACGCCGCAGGTGGTGGCGGCATTGCGCGCCCGGCGCAACGATCCTTCGCCGCTGGTGCGGGAACACGTGGCCTGGGCCCTGGCGCGCCACGGGCTATAATCCGCCCTTTTCACCGTCTGCCATGCAGATTGATCCCCGCTCCCCCATCGGCGTGTTCGATTCCGGCGTCGGCGGCCTCACCGTGGTGCGCGCCCTCATGGAACGCCTGCCCTTCGAGCACATCGTGTATTTCGGCGACACCGCGCGCGTGCCCTACGGGGTGAAGTCGGTGGAGACCATCGCCCACTACACCACCCAGATCGCGGAGTTCCTGCTGGAAAAGCAGGTGAAGCTGCTCATCATCGCCTGCAATACCATGGCGGCGGTGGCCGCCGGCATGGTGCGTGATCTGTCGCCGGTGCCGGTGCTGGACGTGATCGACGCCGGCGCCCTGGCAGCGGTGCAGGCCAGCCGCACGCGGCGCATCGGCATCATCGGCACACCCACCACCATCAACAGCAATGCCTATGCCCTGGCCATCCACCGCATCGATCCGGAGGTGCGGCTCAAGTCCCAGGCCTGTGCCCTGTTCGTGCCCCTGGTGGAGGAAGGTTGGCTCGACCATCCGGTGACCCGCCTCACCGCCCAGGAATACCTCCGGCCGGTGCTGAGCGAAGACATCGACACCCTGGTGCTGGGCTGCACCCACTATCCCCTGCTCAAGCCCCTGCTGCAGGAAGTGGCGGGACCGCAGGTGCAGCTCATCGACTCGGCCCAGGCCATGGCGGAACGCGCCGCCCGGCTGCTGCGCGAGCAGGGCCTGGCGAACCCGGACACCCACGCGCCCCGTTACGAGTTCTATGTCACGGACGTGCCGCTGCGCTTCCAGGCCATCGGCGAACGTTTCCTGGGTCGCAGCCTCACCCACGTGCACGTGGTGAAATGGTGATCCTTTGGAGAGTGTCTGTCATGTCTGCCCTGCGTTGCACCGTCATCCTGCTGCTGTGCACCCTGCTCGCCGCCTGCGCCACCACCACCCAGAGCGGCGCCGTGGGCGTGGAGCGGCGCCAGCTCCTGCTGGTCTCCCGGCAGGACGCCGAGCGCAGCGCCGCCGCCTTCTACGCCAAGGAGAAGGAAAAATACGCCATCCGCGGCGCGCTCAATCCGGATCCCGCGCAGACGGCTCGGGTGCGCCGCATCGCCCACGATCTCATCGCCCAGACCGGCGTGTTCCGGCCGGATGCCCCGGGCTGGAAGTGGGAAGTCAATGTGCTCAAAAGCGAGGACCTCAACGCCTATTGCGCTGCCGGGGGCAAGATCGCGGTCTACAGCGGACTCATCGAGCGGCTCAAGCTCACCGATGACGAACTGGCGGCGGTGATGGGCCACGAAATCGCCCATGCCCTGCGCGAGCACAGCCGGGAGGCCATGTCCCAGGTGCTGGCCCAGCAGCTGGGCATCGCCGTGCTGGCCACCGCCCTCAACATGGGTTCGCTGACCCAGGATCTGCTGGACAAGGCGGCGACGGTGGCGATCCAGCTGCCCAACTCCCGCGAGAAGGAACGCGAGGCCGACCGCATCGGGCTGGAACTCACCGCCCGCGCCGGCTACGATCCCCGCGCCGCGGTCAGCGTGTGGAAAAAGATGATGGCGGTGAACGGCAGCCAGCCACCGGAGTTTCTCAGCACCCACCCCAATCCCGCGGGCCGCATGCAGGATATCGAAGCCCATCTGCCCCGCGTGCTGCCCCTCTACGAAGCGGCCCGCCGCCAGCGCGGATAAAAAAACCGGACGGCTGTCACACCGTCCGGCCAGGCTCCCGGATCAAGGAGAGCATTCGCTTCCCGCTGGCAGGTGCCCTGTTGCGCACCTTCCGCACCAGGTGTCGCAAGCCTTGTGCCAACACCGCCGCCTGGCGGGTTACGGTCCTGTCATGGCGGCCAGCCTGCTGAATCCCCGATGAAAAATCGCAAGCGTCCGGAGCCGACTCCAGGCCGCCGGCGCCTCGCGTGCAGGCTTGCGCCACGGCGACAGTGACGCCTGGCGTCCACCGGCCTGCCGCTGCCGGTCAGATCGGCGCCGGAGCATCGCGCCGCCGGCCCGGCCGGAAGTAGGCCGTGTTGTCGTAATAGCCGGGCCTGGCATTGTCCGGCGTGAAGCCGGGGAAGCCCAGCACAGGCACCGGCTGCAAGTCGGCGGGTGAGTCCAGTCGCGGCACCGCCTCGGCCACGGCCTGATCCAGCCAGGCCAGCCGCTCGGCCAATGGCGCCTGGAACAGCTCCGCCGTCACCTCCACCACCATGCCCTTGCCGGTCATGCCGACGAAAGGCGCGAGCGCCTTGTGGAGCAGGCCATGGCCGAAGAGATAGCAGGCCATGCGAGTCTCCACCCGCGCCCGTCGCTCCCAGAACAGTTCCTTCCAGCGAAAGGCATGCATGAGTGCGGTGAGTTCGGGATCGGCGCTCATGACGATCACGCCGCTTTCGTCGAACTGGGTGAGGGCGTGCTCGATGCGCGTGCGCCCGGCTTCCCCCCGTTGCGCCCGCGCCTGCTGCAACTGGTAATGACAGCGGTTCAGGGCCGCCTTGGTCCGCGGAAAGGCCACCCACACGAGGAGGTTGAAGAGATCGTGCCAGTTTTCCCGGCGCGTCTGCAGAAAGCCTTCCCGGGCGATGCGTGGCTCATAGCCCGCCTCCCAACCATCTTCGGCAGGAAGGGGCTCGCAGACCTTGAGCGGCACTCCCAGTCCGCTCACCACGGGGAACGGCGCGTCATCGAGCAGGGCCTGGTACTGGGCATGCCCGGGCCAGCGTCCCGCCGGCCAGTCAAGCCGCGCAAGCACGGGGGCAAGGGAGGCGAACAGCGCACCCTCGAGCAGGGCGGGATTCCATGGCGGTTCCATGGTTGAGAATTCTACCGGCCGTCCCTATAAAGAAATCGGCCTCGCGGCCGATCCTCTTTCCGTTGCCCTGTCCGACCCGGAGGCGCCCATGCAAAGAGAGGCCTTTCTGCCCACCGGCACCAGCAGCCTGCTGGACATCAAGCGCTACGGCCAGAGTATCTGGCTGGACAACCTCTCCCGGACCCTGCTGCGGGAAGGCGGCCTGAAGGCCTACATCGAGCAGGATGGCGTGTCGGGCGTGACCTCCAACCCGGCCATCTTCCAGAAGGCGATCAGCGAAAGTCCCCATTACCGCGACGACATCGCCCGCCTGCGTGCAAAGGATTGCACGCCTGAAGAACGCTTCGAAAGCCTGGCGGTGGCCGACGTGCAGGAAGCCTGTGACCTGCTGCGGCCGGTGTGGGAAGCCAGCGGCGGCGACGATGGCTACGTGAGCCTGGAGGTTTCACCCAGCCTCGCCTATGACGAGGTGGGCACCGTGGCGGCCGCGGAGCGCCTGCACGCCCGGGTCGCCCGCCGCAACGTGCTGATCAAAGTGCCCGCCACGCCCCAGGGCGTGCTCGCCTTCGAAACCCTCACCGCCCGGGGCGTGAGCGTCAACGTCACCCTCATCTTCTCCCTGCTGCAGCACATGGAAGTGATGCGCGCCTATCTGCGCGGGATCGAGCGCTGGATCGCCTCCGGTGGCGACCCCCGCCGGGTGAAATCCGTGGCCAGCATCTTCCTGTCCCGCGTGGACACCCTGGTGGACAAGCGACTCGAGGCCATCGGCACCGAGGAGGCATTGCGGCTGCGGGGCAAAAGCGCGGTGGCGATGGCCAAGGTGGCCTACAGCCGCTACCGGGAAGTCTTCCACGGCGCGGAGTTCGCACCGCTGCGGGCCGCCGGCGCCCGGCCCCAGTATCCCCTGTGGGCGAGCACCGGCACCAAGAATCCGGCCTACAGCGACGTGCTCTACGTGGAACCGCTGATCGGGCCGGAAACCATCAACACCCTGCCGGACGCCACCCTGGCCGCCTTCCGCGACCACGGCCGCGCCGCCCCCACGCTGGAGCAGAACGCCGAGCAGGCGCTGAACGATTATCTGACCCTGGAACGCCTGGGCATCAACATGCGCGACGTGGGCGAGGAACTGCAGGTGCAGGGCGTCAAGCTGTTCCAGGACGCCTTCGACCAGCTTCTCGCCGCCCTGCGGTAGGGACGGGCGCCCCGGCGCCCGTCCCGCTCAGGAAAGCGGAGCCGCTTATCCGGTTTCGACAGCCGGTTGCATTGAGAAGGCGCAATTCTTACCGCATCGTAACCTGGTCCTTCAGACCCGGGCCCGCAGGAAGTGGTAGAAACCGGGCATCAGGCTGACGGCCACGATGCCCAGGATCACCACGGTGAGATGGTCCTTGATGAAGGGAATGTTGCCAAAGAAGTAGCCGGCGAACACCAGGGAATTGATCCACAGCAGCGCCCCGGCG
Organism: Thiobacter subterraneus; assembly: GCF_055379455.1. Lineage (NCBI taxonomy): Bacteria > Pseudomonadati > Pseudomonadota > Betaproteobacteria > Burkholderiales > Thiobacteraceae > Thiobacter > Thiobacter subterraneus. Next base: position 2,559,309 of record NZ_AP042402.1, on the reverse strand, counting down.
GCGCTGAAGGCCACGAAGCGCCGATAGGCCATGCGGCCGATGCCGGCCACGAAGGGGGCGAAGGTGCGCAGGATGGGGAAGAAACGCGCCAGGAGCACCGTCTTCCCCCCATGACGGCGGTAGAAGTCCTCGGTTTTTTCCAGGTGGGCGCGGTTTAGCCAGCGTGCTTCGCCGCGGAACACCCGCGGCCCCAGATAGCGGCCGATCCAGTAATTGGTGTTGTCCCCCAGGAAGGCGGCCGCCATGAGCACCGCGGAGAGGGTCACCACATCGATGCCGTTAGCGGCGGCCAGGGCGCCGGCCACGAACAGCAGGGAATCGCCGGGCAGAAACGGCGTCACCACCAGGCCCGTCTCACAGAAAATGATCAGAAACAGCACCAGGTAAAACCAGTTGCCGTAGTTCTCCAGCAGCCATACCAGATGCTGGTCCAGATGCAGCACGATGTCGGTGAACTGGGCGAGGAGTTCCAAGGCAATCCGTTCCGGCCGGCGCGCGCTGACGGCCTGCTCAGGGCAGCAGCTCGGCCTCCGCCTTTTTCTCGGGCTTGATGAAGGCTTCCCGGGAAATGCCCAGCCACATGACGATGGGACTGGCCACCAGGACGGACGAATAGGTGCCCACCACGATGCCGATGGTGAGGGCCAGGGCAAAGTAGAACAGGATCTCGCCACCCAGGAACAGCATGGCGAACACCATGATCTGAGTGGTGACGTGGGTCATGATGGTGCGCGACAGCGTCGCCGTGATGGCATTGTCGATGATCTGCGCCGGTGTCCCCTTGCGCAGCTTGCGGAAGTTCTCACGGATGCGGTCGAACACCACCACCGTGTCATTGACCGAGTAACCCAGGATGGCCAGCACGGCCGCCAGCACGGTGAGGGAGAACTCCCACTGGAAGGCGGCGAACAGGCCGACGATGATCACCACGTCGTGGAAGGTGGCAGCAATGGCCGCTACCGCGAACTGCCACTCGAAGCGCACCCACAGATAGATCACGATGCCGATGGAGACCAGCAGCAGCGCGAGCGACCCATCGTAGAGCAGTTCCTGCCCCACCTGCGGGCCCACGAACTCCACACGCTGCAGCGTGGCGTCCGGGCTCTGGCTGCGCAGCACCTGCATCACCGCCTCGGACAGTTGCGCGCTGGTAAGCCCCGGCTTCACCGGCAGGCGCACCAGCACGTCGCGGGACGTGCCGAAATTCTGCACGCTGGCTTCCGCATAGCCATTGGCCGCCAGATGCTGCCGGATCTTCTGGATGTCGGCGGGCGCGCCATAACGCACTTCGATCACCGTGCCGCCGGTGAAATCCACCCCCAGATTGAGGCCCTTCCAGACCAGGAAGACCACGGCCAGGAGGAAGGTCGCCAGCGACACCAAGGACGTCACCCTGGCGTACTTCATGAAGGGGATGTCGCGCTTGATTCTGAAGAATTCCATGATGGATACCCGCTGCTGACCTCAGCCGATGGAAAGTTTCCGGATGCGCTTCATGCGGCCGTAGGTGAGATTGACCACCGCGCGCGACACGGTCACCGCACTGAACATGGAGGTGAGGATGCCCAGACAGAGGGTGACCGCGAAGCCGCGCACCGGACCGGATCCCAGCCAGAACAGGAAGAAACCGGCGATCAGGGTGGTGATGTTGGAGTCCAGGATGGTGTCCCAGGCCCGGTCGTAACCCGCGTGGATGGCCGCCTGGGGACTGTTGCCGTTGCGCAGTTCCTCGCGGATGCGCTCGAAGATGAGCACGTTGGCATCGATGGCCATGCCCACCGTGAGGGCGATACCGGCGATGCCCGGAAGGGTGAGCGTGGCCTGCAGCATGGAGAGCAGCGCCACCAGCAGCATGAGGTTGACCGCCAGGGCAAAACTGGCGATCAGCCCGAACACGCGGTAATAGACCACCATGAACAGCACGATGCCGAGAAAGCCCACCAGGGTGGAATAGAAACCGCGCCGGATGTTGTCAGCCCCCAGACTGGGACCCACGGTGCGCTCCTCGATGATTTCCATGGGCGCCGCCAGCGCACCGGCGCGCAGCAGCAGCGCGATGTCGTTGGCCTCCTCGGTGCTGCGCATGCCCGTGATCTGCACCCGCCCCCCGGGGATCTCGGTCTGGATCACCGGCGCCGTGACCACCTCCGCCTGCCCCTTCTCGATCAGCAGGATGGCCATGCGCTTGCCCACGTTTTCACGCGTGAGCTGCTGGAAAATGCGCGCGCCCCGGCTGTCCAGGGTCATGTGCACCGCGGGCCGCCCGTGCTCGTCGAAGCCGGCGCTGGCATCCGTGATGTACTCGCCGGTGAGGACCACATTGCGGCGCACCAGCACCGGCTGGCCATTGCGCTCGCGCATGAGCTCGGCCCCGAGGGGCACTTGCCCGGCGAGCGCCGCGGCGATTTCGGTCTCGGTGAAGTCCGCCATGCGCAGCTCAAGGGTGGCCGTGCGCCCCAGGATCTGCTTGGCGCGGGCGGTGTCCTGCACGCCCGGCAGCTGCACCACGATGCGGTCCACGCCCTGCTGCTGGATGATGGGCTCGGCCACGCCCAGCTCGTTGACACGATTACGCAGGGTGGTGAGATTCTGCTTGAGGTCCATTTCCTGGCGGCGCTTGAGAGCCTCCGGTTTCAGCGTCGCCACCAGATAGGATTCGGCGCCCCGGTCCTCCTCGCGCAGCGCCAGATCGTCCAGTTTGGCAGCGATGAGGTCCCTGGCCTTGGTACGGCTCGCCGCGTCCGCGAATTTCACCTCCACCGCCTGGCCGCGGCGCGCCACCGCCAGATACTGCACGCGGTTTTCCCGCATCAGTGCCCGCACGTCAGAGGCATAGCGGTCGATCACCCGGTCGATGGCGGTCTTCATGTCCATCTGCAGCAGGAAGTGGACACCGCCCCGCAGATCCAGGCCGAGATACATGGGCAGGGCATGGATGGCGGTGAGCCAGGCGGGCGACCGGGACAGGAGGTTGAGGGCCACCACGTAGTCACTGCCCAGTTGTTCTTCCAGCACGGTCTTGGCACGCAACTGGGTGTCCGTGTCGGCGAAGCGCACCCGCACCGTATGGTTGTCGAGCTGGGCGAGGTCATAGGGCACCTGGGCGCCTTTCAGCACGCTTTCCACCCGTGCCAAGGTCGCCCCGTCCACGCGCAGCGTGGGTTTGCCGGCGGAAATCTGCACCGCCGGCGACTCACCGTAGAAATTGGGCAGGGAATAGATCAAGCCCACCACCAGGGCGATGGCGACGACGACATACTTCCAGAGGGGATAGCGGTTCATGGCACGGCGGGCCGATTCGTTCCGGGGCGGTCAGGCGGCGCTCTTCAGCGTGCCCTTGGGCAGCACCGCCTGGATGGTGGGTTTCTGCACCTGCACCACCACGCCGTCGGCGATCTCCAGCGAGACGTATTGGTCTCCCACCTTGGTGACCTTGCCCAGCAGGCCGCCGGCGGTCACCACCTCGTCGCCCTTCTGCAGGGCATCCAGCATCTTTTTCTGTTCCTTGGCCCGCTTCATCTGTGGCCGGATCAGCATGAACCAGAACAGCACGAAGATGATGATGAAGGGCAGCAGGCTCATGACCGGGTCCGGCTGCTGGGCAGCGGGCGCGGCATAGGCAGGAGAGATGATCACGACGGCCTCCGAAAAACTTTATTGGAATCACCGTGTTGCGCGACACGGCGGGTTTGCGGGAGCGGGCATTCTAGCACGAAGGCCCGCCCGCGGCGCCCGTGCGCGCGGCACGAAAGGCGGCGATGTAGTCAGCGAGACGCCCCGCCTCGATGGCGGCGCGCAGCTCACCCATCAGGGTCTGGTAGAAATGCAGGTTGTGATGGGTGTTGAGGATGGCCCCCAGGATCTCGTTGGTCTTGTCCAGGTGATGCAGGTAGGCCCGGCTGAAATGCCGGCAGGTGTAACAGCCGCAGGTCTCGTCCAGGGGGCGCGTGTCGGTGCGATGCACGCTGTTGCGGATCTTGATGTCGCCATGGCGGGTGAACAGCATGCCGTTGCGCGCATTGCGCGTGGGCATGACGCAGTCGAACATGTCCACACCGGCGGCCACCGCCTCCACGATGTCCTCCGGCGTGCCCACGCCCATGAGGTAACGCGGCCGGTCCGCGGGCAGGCGCGGCGCCGTGAAGCCCAGGATGCGGCGCATGTCCTCCTTGGGCTCGCCCACGGACAGCCCGCCGATGGCATAGCCGTCGAAACCGATCCCGAGCAGGCCCGCGAGTGAGGCCTCGCGCAGGTCCTCGTACATGCCACCCTGCACGATGCCGAACAGGGCATTGGGATTGCCCTCGTGGGCGCGCCTGGAACGCTCCGCCCAGCGCAGGGAAAGCTGCATGGAGGCCGCGGCCGTCGCGTGATCGGCGGGATAGGGCGTGCACTCGTCGAAGATCATGACGATGTCCGAGTCGAGCACGCGCTGGATGCGCATGGATTCCTCGGGCGACAGGAAACAGGAATCGCCGTTCACCGGCGAGCGGAAATGGACCCCCTCCTCGCTGATCCTGCGCAGGGCGTTGAGGCTGAATACCTGGAAGCCGCCGGAATCCGTGAGAATGGGACCGTCCCAGCCCATGAATCCGTGGAGCCCGCCGTGGGCGGCGATCACCTCCAGCCCGGGCCGCAGCCAGAGGTGGAAGGTATTGCCCAGCACGATCTGGGCGCCCACCTCGCGCAGGGCATCGGGCCGCATGGCCTTGACCGTGCCATAGGTGCCCACCGGCATGAAGGCAGGGGTCTCCACCACCCCGTGGGCGAGGGTGAGGCGGCCGCGCCGGGCGGCGCCGTCGGTGGCGAGCAGCTCGAACTTCATTGGGGCATCCGCTCGATGAGCGTGGCGTCGCCATAGCTGAAGAAGCGGTAGCGGCTCTCCACGGCGTGGGCATAGGCACGCTTCATGAGTGCCGTGCCGCCGAAGGCGCACACCAGCATGAACAGCGTGGAACGCGGCAGGTGGAAATTGGTGAGCAGGCGCTCCACCACGCGGAAACGGTAGCCCGGCAGAATGAACAGGTTGGTCTCGCCAAAGCCTGCGGTCAGGGTCCCACTCGCCGCGGCCGCCTCCAGGGCGCGCAGGGAGGTGGTGCCCACGGCAAGCACCCGGCCGCCCGTGGCGCGTGCCTGCCCGATGGCCGCCACGGTCTCTTCCGGCACGTGATACCACTCACTGTGCATCCGGTGTTCCCGCACGTCGTCCACCCGCACCGGCTGGAAAGTGCCGGCCCCCACGTGCAGGGTCACACGGGCGAGCACGACCCCCTGCTGCTGCAGCGCCGCCAGCATCTCCTGGTCGAAATGCAGGCCCGCCGTGGGGGCCGCCACCGAACCCGGACGCGTGGCGTACACCGTCTGGTAACGCGCCTCGTCCAGGGCCTGGGGCGCGCGCCCGATATAGGGCGGCAGCGGCACGCTGCCGTGGACTTCCAGCCACTCGAGCAGCGGCCGATCCGCCTGCAGATGGACACGGTAGAGATCGCCCTCGCGCTCCTCCACCAGCAGGCCCGAGTCGTCGCCCACCCGCAGGAAACTGCCGGGCCTGGGGGCATGGCTCGCGCGCACCAGGGCCAGGGCATGATGGCTGTCCAGCACCCTTTCGATCAGCACCTCCACCTTGCCGCCGGTTTCCTTGGTGGCGAACACGCGCGCCTTGATCACCCGTGTGTCGTTGAGCACCACCACGTCGCCGCCCCGCAGAAACCCGGGCAAATCCGCAAACATGCGGTCGGCCAGCACGCCGCTTGCGCCATCCACGTGGAGCAGGCGGCTTTCCCGGCGGCGCTCGGCGGGAAACTGGGCAATGAGCTCCGGCGGCAGGAAGAAATCGAATTCGGCAATGTGCATGGAAAAACGCGCAGGGGCCGGGCGTGGGGAGCCGGGGATTATACAGGAGCCGCCCGCGCGGCTTGCCGGCCCGGGGCTTTCTCCGGATAATCCGCGCTTTTCCGCCGAAACGCTGCAATCGGCGATCGCCAAATCGCCGGACGCAGCGGACTCACCACCGGCCGCGGCCCGGCCGGTGGCGGCGCAGACCCATGTTTGGGCGCAAGCCCCAACGTGAGTCGGAGCCCAAATCCGCCGCACGTTGGAGCAACAAAAGCCGGGATGGCGGAATCGGTAGACGCAGCGGACTCAAAATCCGCCGGTAGCGATACCATGAGGGTTCGAGTCCCTCTCCCGGCACCAGACGAAAAAGGCGACCCGTGGTCGCCTTTTCCTGTGCCGGCCACGGCCCGTCAGGCCATCTGCACCGGAATCCTGTCGCGCCGGTCCACGATCCGGTTGTGCTCGTCCACGTACACCAGCTGGGGCGCGTATTTCTGCAGCTCCAGCTCGGTGTACTGGGCATAGGCGGCGATGATCACGATGTCGCCGGGCCTGGCCTTGTGTGCCGCGGCACCGTTCACCGAGATGATGCCGGAGTCGCGCTCGGCGCGGATGGCATAGGTGGTGAAGCGTTCGCCGTTGGTGACGTTGTAGATCTCGATCTGCTGGTACTCGCGGATGTCGGCCGCTTCCAGGAGCGCTTCGTCGATGGCGCAGGAACCCTCGTAGTGCAGTTCCGAATGCGTCACGCGCACCCGGTGCAGCTTCGATTTCAGCATGGTCCGTTGCATGGTCGGCCCCCGTGTCGCAGATATCGAAAAGGACGCGGATTATACCGCTCCGGCGGGGGTGCCGGAAGCCGCCACCTCGACGTTGTCGATGAGACGGGTCTCGCCCAGCCAGGCCGCGCCCAGCACCACCAGTTCCTGCGGGTTTCCCTCTGGAATCGCCAGCGTCGCCGCATCCCGCACCGAAATGTAATCCACCCGCCAGCCATTGGACTCCAGTTCCCGGCGCGCGTTCGCTTCCAGCGCGGCATAGTCCCGTTCGCCCCGGCCGAGGGCGGCGGCCACCGCCGTGAGACTCCGGTACAGGCGCGGCGCCTCGGCCCGCTGGGCGGGTGTCAGATAGGCATTGCGCGAGGACAGGGCCAGACCGTCCGCGGCGCGCACCGTCTCCCCCGCCAGGATCTGGATGGGGAAATTGAGTTCGCGCACCATGCTGCGGATGATGAAGAGCTGCTGGTAATCCTTCTTGCCGAACACCGCCACGCTGGGCTGCACGATGTTGAACAGCTTGGCCACCACGGTGGCCACCCCCCGGAAATGTCCGGGTCGGAAGGCCCCACACAGCTCGTCGGCCACCGGCGGCGGCAGGATTTCCGTCTGCTGGGGCGTGGGATACATCTCGGTCACCGTGGGCGCGAACACCACGTCGCACCCCACGGTTTCCAGCTTGGCACAATCCTCGGCCAGGGTGCGCGGGTACTTGTGGAAGTCCTCGTTGGGACCAAACTGGAGGGGATTGACGAAAATGCTCACCACCACCGTATCGCCATGGGCCCGTGCCAGGCGCACCAGGGCCAGATGCCCCTCGTGCAGGTTGCCCATGGTGGGCACGAAGGCCACCCGGCCGGCCTGCGTGAGGCGCTCGTCCAGGGCGTGGATGGTGGCGATCACTTCCATGTTCAGTCGAAGCCGTGTTCCGGCCCGGGGAAGCTGCCGTCCTTGACGGCGCGCACGTAGGCCGCCACCGCGGCCTCGATGCTACCGGCACCGTCGAGGAAATTGCGGGCGAAGCGCGGCACCCTGCCGCCGTAGATGCCCAGCATGTCGTAGAGCACCAGCACCTGGCCGTGGCAGTCGGGGCCGGCGCCAATGCCGATGGTGGGCGCGGCCACCGTGGCGCTGATCCGGCGGGTCAGCGCGCGCGTGGTCATTTCCAGCACCATCAGGCCCACCCCGGCCGCATCCAGGATGCGGGCGTCTTCCAGCAGGCGCGCGGCCTCGCTTTCCTCCCGTCCCTGCACCCGGTAGCCGCCCACCTGGTGCACGGACTGGGGCAAAAGCCCCAGATGCCCGCACACGGGAATGCCCCGCTCCACCAGGAAGCGGACGGTTTCCTCCATGACCCGCCCCCCTTCCAGCTTGACCATGTGGGCACCGGCCCGCATCAGACGGGCGGCGCTGGCGAAGGCCTCCCGTGGCGAGCCCTGGTAACTGCCGAAGGGCAGATCGGCGACGATGAAGGCACGGCTCGAACCCTGGGCCACGCAGCGGGTGTGGTATTCCATTTCCTCGAGGCTCACCGCCAGCGTGCTCTCCCGGCCCTGCAGCACCATGCCCAGGGAGTCGCCCACCAGCAGGACGTCCACCCCCGCCGCCTCCAAAAGGCGCGCAAAGCTCGCGTCGTAGCAGGTGAGGCTGGCGATGCGCTCGCCGGCGCGCGCCATTTTCTGCAGGGCGGTGAGGGTGAGGCGGGCCATGCTCACTCGCCCCGGTTGAGGAATTCCCGGCCACGCACCTGGGGCAGGCGCGCCAGCAGGAGATCCAGGTCGGCGGGCTGGTTGACGAAATCGATGTGGGCGCTGTTGACGATCATCAGGGGCGACGCCTGGTAGTGATAGAAATACTGCGCGTAGGCTTCGGACAGGCGGACGAGATAGTCACGGTCGATGGCCCGCTCGTAGTCGATGCCCCGGCTGCGCACCCGCTCCAAAAGCACGTCCACCGGGGCCTGCAGATAGATTACCAGATCGGGGCTGGGCCGCTGCGGCTCGAGGGTCGCGTAGATCTGCTGATAGAGGCGGAACTCGTCGTCGCCCAGGGTGAGCCGGGCAAACAGGGGATCTTTGTCCAGCACGAAGTCCGCCACCACCGGACGAGCGAACAGATCGCGCTGCGCCAGCGCCCGCACCTGTTCCACCCGCTGGAACAGGAAAAAAAGCTGGGTCGCCAGGGCGAACCGCGCCGGTTCCTGGTAGTAGCGCGGCAAGAAGGGATTGGCCTCGGCCCCTTCCAGAACCAGGGTGGCATCCAGGCGCTCCGCCAGGCGCCGGGCGAGACTGGTCTTGCCGGCGCCGATGGGGCCTTCCACAACGATGTAGCCGCGTTCCAGCAGTCCGGCGCCCATGGTCACGCCGCGAGGCGTTCCACCCCCTGGTCCTGGCAGCGCTCGAGGAAGCCCGCTGCCGGGCCCCGGCCGGGAATCACGCAGTCCGGCGCGATCTCCACCAGCGGTGCCAGCACGAACGCCCGCTCGTGCATGCGGGGATGGGGCAGGGTGAGCCCCTGCTCGTGGTGGATCAGATCGCCGTAGAGCAAAAGATCCAGATCCAGGATGCGCGGCGCGTTGCGGAACTGGCGCTCGCGGCCGAAGGCGTGCTCCAGCCCGAGCAGGGCATCGAGCAGCGCCCGGGGCGCGAGGGCCGTTTCCACCCACGCCACGGCATTGATGAAATCCGGCTGATCGCGATAGCCCACGGGGGCAGTGCGGTAGAGGGAGGAACGGGCGATGAGGCGCGTGGCCGGCAGCTCTGTGAGGCACGCCAGGGCCCGCGTCACCTGGGCGGCGGGATCGGCGAGGTTGCTGCCCAGGGCGATGAAAGCCTGGGCCGGCGCCGGCAGGGCAGCGGAGGCCACCGGGCAGGGTCGGCTTGCACTCATGCCGGTCCGTCCTCGCTGGGGCCGGCCTGGGGCGCGCCTTGCGTGGCGGCCTGGCCGCCGGCCTTGCGCCGGCGCCGGCGCCGGCGGCTGCGCGCCGCCCCCTCGCCCTTCACCAGCATGCGCGCCCGCTCCTCGGGCGAGGCCTGCTGGAAGGCTTCCCACCACTGGCCCACGGCCGCATCCACCTCGCCGCTGGCGCAGCGCAGCTGCAGGAAGTCATAGGCGGCCCGGAAGCGGGGCTGCTCCAGCAGCCGGAACGGCCGCTGGCCGGAACGCTGCAAAAAACGCGGCTGCATGCTCCAGATCTCGCGCATGACCGCGGTGTAGCGGCGCGGAATGGCCAGGGTCTCCACCTGTCGCTCGATGACTTCCTCGATGGCCTCCTGCAGGGCGGCCATGGGAGGCTGCCCTTCCGCCTCGCGTTTCTGCCACTGGCTCAGCACTTCGTGCCACAGCAGGGTGGCGAACAGGAAGGCGGGCGAGACGGGCTTGTCCGCCGCGATGCGCTCGTCCGTGTTCTGCAGGGCGAGGGTGACGAAACGTTCGCCCAGGGGCTGTTCCAGCACCACGTCGAGCAGGGGCAGCACCCCGTGGTGCAGACCCTCCTCGCGCAGCCGTTTGGCACTTTCCAGAGCGTGACCGGAAAGGAAGAGCTTGAGCATCTCGTCGAAGATGCGCGCCTTGGGCACGTCCTGCAGCAGGTGGGCCAGCGTCCGGATGGGCCTGCGCGTGGCCGGGTCGAGCCGGAAACCCAGCTTGGCGGCCAGCCGCACCGCCCGCAGCATGCGCACCGGATCCTCGCGGTAACGGGTTTCCGGGTCGCCGATGATGCGCAGCACGCCGCGCCGCAGGTCCGCCACGCCATTCTGGTAATCCCAGATCTCCGCCCGGCTGGGATCGTAGTAGAGGGCATTGACGGTGAAGTCGCGCCGGGCGGCATCGTCGGCCTGGGTGCCGAACACATTGTCGCGCAGCAGCCGGCCGTTCTCGCTCACCACGCGCTCCATTTCCGTGGCCTCCTCGTCCTCGTACTCGCTGCGTTCCTCGGGAGGCGGCGCGGCCTGGCCGCGGAAGGTGGTGACTTCCACCGTCTCCCGTCCGCACATCACGTGCACGATGCGGAAGCGGCGGCCGATGATGCGGGAGCGCCGAAACAGCCGGCGCACCTCCTCCGGTCGGGCGTCCGTGGCCACGTCGAAATCCTTGGGCGTCTTGCCCATCAGCAGGTCGCGCACGGCACCCCCCACCACGAAGGCCTGATGGCCCGCGCGCTGCAGGGTCTCGCACACGCCCAGCGCACAGGGACTGATGCGGTCGGGCGTGATGCCGTGCTTCTTCAGGGGAAGGATGACGGGTTCACCCGCCCGGCGCGGGCGGAGGAGTCGCCGGATGAGTTTCTGGATCATAGGAAAGGCCGGAATTGTCGCCGAGGCCACCCCAAAGGGCAAGGGCGCCTAGGTCGCGCCGGCCTGGCGCAGATAGTCCTCCACCCGCCCCGGCCGGCCGAACAGCCAGCCCTGGGCGTAATCGACGCCCATGCGCAATAGCGCCTGGCGCACCGCCTCGTCCTCCACGTGCTCGGCGATGGAGCGAGCGCCGAAGCTGGCGGCAAGCTCATGGATGTGGGCGACGATGCGCTGATCGTGGGGATCGGCGAGGAGGTTGCCCACGAAGCTGCCGTCGATCTTGACGTAGTCGGGACGCAGCCGCCGCAGGTAACTGTAGGTGGAGTAGCCCACGCCGAAATCGTCCAGGGCGATCCTCACCCCGGCCGCACGCAGCTCACCCAGCAGGTCGAGAAAGCCGTCCTCCAGCGGGATGGTCTGGCGTTCCGTGAGCTCGATGGTGAGCGGGCGGCCGGCCGCGGCCGGCGATTGCAGCAGGGCGCGGAAGTCCGCAAGGAATTCCGGCGCCTGGAAGGAATTGAGGCTGATGTTGAGGAACAGATGCACCTGCGCCGGCACGCTGGCCAGGACCCGCTCGATCACGAACAGGTCCATTTCCCGGATCAGCCCCAGATCCTCGGCGATGAGGACGAATTCGTCGGCAGGGACATAGCTGTCACCGCGCTTGAGCCGGGTCAGCACCTCGTAGGCCATCACCTCCCCCGTGCGCAGCGCGTGGATGGGTTGCAGGAAGGGCGCGATCATGCCGGACTCCAGGGCGCGCCGCAGCTCGAAGCCCTGGGAAAAGATTTCCATGATGGCCTCCCCCATGTCCCGGGACAGCACGTCCACCCGGTTGCGCCCGCTCTTCTTGGCGTGGTAGAGGGCCACGTCCGCGGCGCGCACCAGTTCCTGGGCAGTGGTGCCGAAGGTGGGTGCCACGGCCACGCCGATGGAAGTCTGGATGCGCAGCTGCCCCACCGGGAGGGGAATGACCAGGCGTCCCAGGGCCTCATGCAGCAGGCGCGCCCGCTGTCCCGCCGCCTCCTCGGCCAGGCCCGGCCAGATCAGGGCGAATTCGTCTCCCGCCAGGCGCGCCACCACCCCACCCTGGGCGTGCTCGCCCAGGATTTGCGCCAGGCGCCGCAACACCTCGTCCCCCACGGGGTGGCCGTAGGTGTCGTTGATGAACTTGAAACCATCCACGTCGATGATGGCCAGCGCCACCGGGCGGCCCCGCGCCACGTTCCGCTGCAGCAGATTGACCAGCACCTCGTCGAAATGGCGCCGGTTGTGAACACCGGTGAGGGGATCTGTGATGGATAGCTTGAAGAGCGCCTGCTCGTGCTCCCGTTGCAGGGCCAGGAGGCGCCGCTGTTCCGTCACGTCCTCCAGGGTGGCCACCAACCCGGTGCAGTGTCCGTCGGCGTCGTGCCGCAGGCTGGCGTTCATGTGCAGCCACAGGGACCGGCCGTCGCGCGCGGCGAGCTCCAGTTCCAGTTCGCCCGCAGGCAGGGATTCCAGCCGCCCGAACACGAACAGGGCCTGCTGCTGGGGCTGGCGCAGGAAGCTCGAAAAAAATCGTCCCAGGCATTCGTCCAGGCCATAACCCGTGAGCTTCTCCCAGGCCGGATTGAGGAAACGGATGCGGCCATGCTCGTCCAGCTCCAACAGCACCTCGCGCATGGAGTTGACCAGGGTGCGCAGCCTGAGCTCGTTCTCGGCGAGGCGCGTGCGCGTCTGCTCCAGCTCGCGGATCTGCTTCTGCATCATGCGCGCGCTGGTGACCAGAGCCAGGCCCACCTGTTTCACCTCTTCGGAAGCGCTGTGCTCGGGCAGCACGGTGCTGTCCAGCAGACCCTGGCTCACGTTCATGGCCATTTCCGTGAGCGGCTTGAGGGGGGCGACGAAGAAACGGATGATGAGCTGGGTGGCGATGAGATCGAGGGCGAGCACGATGAGCAGAAACCCCAGCACATCCTCCACCGCCGCCTCCACCTTGCGGTTCAGGGGCGCGTTGGCCGGCACCAGGGTGAGCACCGCCCCCTCGATCTGGCGGCTGATGCCCATGGCGGTCGCGACCGGTTCAAACCACGCGGCCAGAACATGGAGGGCCTCGTCCGGAAGCTCGCGCCGGTAGAACAGGCGTCCCTGGGCGTCGCGCAGGGTCACCCGGGCCACGGTGGGATCGGCCGTCAGCCGCTCCAGCTGCTGCACGAGGCCCGGAGTGTCCCCTGCGGCGAGCAGGGCCTGCGCCCCCGGCGCCGCGAGGTTGAGCAGGCGGTGGACGGCCAGACGCCGCGCATCCACCGCCGCGCTCACTTCCATGGCCAGCCAGTAGGCGGCAAACGCCCCCACGGCCAGCAGCTGGATCAGGGCGATGGCCAGCACCAGGCGCATGTGCAGGGTGCGCGGCGGGCGCAATTTCACGACCGCCCTCCCGTGGGCAGGAACAGCCGCCCCCCCGCGGCCTCCACCGCCTGCAGGGAGCAGCCGTAGAGGCGCTCCATGTTTTCCCGGTCGAGCACCGTTTGCGTCTCCCCCTGGATCACACGGCCATCGCCGTATACCAGCAGCACCCGGTCGCAGTAGCGGGACACCCAGTACACGTCGTGCAGCACCATGACCAGCAGTCTGCCCGCTTGGCGCGCCTGCTCCGTCAGGCGCTCCAGCACGGCGAGCTGGGCCGCCAGGTCCAGGTGCTGGAGCGGCTCGTCGAGCAGCAAGGCCCGCGCCCCCTGGACCAGCACCATGGCCAGGCGCACCCGCTGGCGCTCGCCCCCGGACAGGGTGGCCATGCTGCGGTGGGCCAGGTGGCCGGCCCCCACCTCGGCGAGCGCCCTGTGGGCATGCCGCAGCTCATGCGGGTCCGCAAAGGCGCCCCCGTGGGGATAGCGTCCCAGGCAAACCCAGTCCAGGGCGGTGCCGAAGAAACCGTCCGTCCCGTCCTGCAGCAGCACGGCGCGCTCCCGTGCCAGGCGCCGGCGCGGCAGGGCGGCAAGCGGCTCGCCCTGCCACCACACGCCACCCCCGTCAGGCGCGCGCAGCCCCGCCAGGGTGTGGAGCAGCGTGGTTTTGCCCGCCCCGTTTCCGCCCAGTATCCCCCACACCTCGCCTGGAAGGAAACGGGCCGTGAGGCCGGAACACAGGCGCCGGCCGGGCACTTCCAGGACGAGATCGCGCACTTCCAGCATCACCGCGACGCCAGCAGCCAGAGAAGCAGGGGCACGCCGATGAGCGCTGTGAACACCCCCACCGGCAATTGCTGGGGGGCGGCCAGGGTGCGCGCGGCGAGATCCGCCAGAGTGAGGAAGCTGCCCCCCGCCAGCGCCGCGGCCGGCAGCAGCCAGCGATGCCCCGCCAGTCCGGCCAGCCGCAGGGCATGGGGCACGATCAGGCCCACGAACCCCACGGGGCCGGCCTGGGTCACCACCACCGCAGTGGCGAGGGAAGCCGTGACGAAGATCACAAGCTGCAGGGGCCGCACCGCCACCCCCAGGGCGCGCGCCTGTAGCTCGCCCGCGGCGAGCACATCCAGCGCCCGCGCCTGACCGAGCGCAACGCCCAGCACCAGGGCCAGGGCCAGCCACAGTCCGCCGGGGGCGGTGGCATACCCCAGATCCCCCATGAGCCAGAACAGCATGCCACGGCTGTCGGCAGCGGGTGCGAGGGCAAGCAGCAGGCTCACCCCGGCACCGAAGCCGGCGGAGAGCACCACGCCCGTGAGCAACAGCCGGAAGGGATTCAAGCCCACGCCCCCACTCAGGAGGAACACCGTGCCGATGGCCGCCAGGGCCCCGGCGAAGGCCGCTCCCTGCACCCCCGGCAGGGCGGCTCCCAGCAGCACCGCCCCCAGGGCGCCCAGGGCGGCACCCCCGGAAATGCCGAGGATGTAGGGTTCGGCCAGGGGATTGCGCACCAGCACCTGCAGCAGCAGACCGGCCAGGGAAAGCAGGGCACCGCAGGCGAAGGCCGCCGCCACGCGCGGCAGGCGCAGGTCCCACAGGATGCGCGCCGCCACCCCGTCATCCGGCTGCCACAGGGCGGCCAGCGTCTGGGCCGGCGACAGGCTGACACTGCCTGCAAACAGCCCCGCCAGGCCGGCAAGGGGGGCAAGCAGGGCCAGAAACATCAGGATTCGCAGCCGGCGGGTCCGGGCAGACTCGGGGGCCACGCGCGCCACCCTCAACGCAGGCTGATGATGGGCCAACCCCGTGCCCGGGCGGTGCGGGCCAGCTCATCGTCCGGGTCCACCGCCACCGGATGGCTGACCCGTTCCAGCAGGAACAGGTCGTTGTGGCTGTCGCTGTAGAAATAGCTGTATTCGGCCTCGTCGAGCCGGCTGCCGCGCTCGGCGAGCCAGGCTTCGAGGCGGGCGACCTTGCCTTCGCGGAAGCTGGGCGTGCCCACCACGCGGCCCGTGAATTCGCCACCGACTTCTTCCGGCTCGGTGGCGATGAGGTGTGCCACGCCGAAGGCATCGGCAATGGGACGGGTGACGAAGCGGTTGGTGGCAGTGATGATCACGCAGGTATCCCCCGCGTCACGGTGGCGCCGCACCAGGGCGCGCGCCTGGTCGGTGATCATGGGCAGGATGCGCGTGGCCATGAATTCCCTGTGCCAGGCATCCAGCTGCCGCCGGGGATGACGCGACAGGGGCTTGAGCTGGAAATCGAGAAAGGCGTGGATGTCCAGGGTGCCGGCCTTGTACTGTTCGTAGAACTCGAGGTTCTTCGCTTCGTACACCTCCCTGTCCAGCACGCCCTTGCTGATCAGGAACTGGGCCCATTCGAAGTCGCTGTCGCCGGAAAGCAGGGTGTTGTCGAGATCGAACAGGGCCAGACGCAGGCTCATACGGCAGGGGTGAGGCGATGGGTCGCACCAGGGGGCCGGCCAGTATAGCGTAAAATGGTGATTTGACGAGGCGCGCCATGAACATTCCGGACCAACTCCTGCCCTCCGCCTGGTACTGGATCGGCCACCTGCTGGCTGCGGCGCTGCTGCTTCTCGCCCTCGCACGCGCGCCCCTGGCGGGACTCAGGGCGTCCTGGCGGCTCAACCTGTGGCTGGGGGCGATCGTGGTGCTCATGGTGCTGTGGAGCATCAAGACCGGCGTCAAGCCCGGACTCAGCTTCCACGTCCTGGGCGCCACCGCCCTCACCCTCATGTTCGGCTGGCCCCTCGCCCTGCTGGCACTGGCGCTGGTGGTGCTGGGCACCACGCTCGCGGGGGAGGCCCCCGCCTGGCAGGCCCTCTCCCTCAATTTCCTGGTGATGGGGGCAGTGCCGGTGGGCATGAGCCAGGCCATTTATCACCTGGTGGACCGGCACCTTCCCAACCACTTCATGATCTATGTGTTCCTGTGCGGCTTCTTCGGCGCCGCCCTGTCCATGGCCGCCACCGGCCTGGCGGCAACGGCGGTAATGGCCGTGTCCGGCACCTACACCCTCGACTATCTCTTCAGCCACTACCTGCCCTATTTCGTCCTCATGGGCTGGTCGGAGGCCATTCTCACCGGCATGGCGGTCACCCTGATGGCGGTATACCGCCCGGACTGGGTCGCCACCTTCGACGACCGGCGCTACCTGCACAATCGCTGAAGCTCAGTGGCGGCTTGAGCCGGGGGGCGTGAGCACCGCCGTGGCGAAGAGCTGCTCGGCATCCACGGCGTCGAACACATAGCGCTGGTTGCAGAACTCGCAGGTCACTTCCACCCGCCCCTGCTCGGCCACGATGGCGCGCACCTCCTCCGGCCCCAGCAGGCGCAGCATGTCGGCCACACGGGCGCGGGAGCAGGAACAGGCGAAGTGGGTGGGCTCGGCGTCGAACAGGCGCACGTCTTCCTCGTGGAACAGCCGGTGCAGGATGTCCCGGAAGGGCAGGCGCAGAAGCTCCGCCTGGCTCAGGGTGGCGGCAAGCCGGGTGAGGCGGTTCCAGGCATCCGCGTCCTGGCTTGCCCGTCCCGGCAGCTTCTGCAGCAGGAGTCCCGCGGCCACCCGATGGTCGGCAGCCAGGATCAGCCGGGTGTCAAGCTGCTCCGAGCGGGCCATGTAGTGTTCCAGTGCCTCGGCCACACTGCCACCCTCGACGGCAACGATGCCCTGGTAGGTGGCGCCCCCGTCCCGGGGGTCCAGGGTGATGGCGAAGCGCCCCGGGCCCACCAGCTTGGCGAAATCCCCGGTGGGCGTACCCTCCCACTTGGCCGTGGCCCGCAGGGCCAGTCCCGCGCTGCATTCCACCACCGCCAGGCGCAGCGGGCCGCTCCCCTGGATCTGCATCACCACCGCGCCGCGAAACTTGAGGGTGGCCGCCAGCAGGGCGCAGGCCGCCATCATCTCGCCCAGCAGGTGGGCCACGGCAGGTGGATAGTCATGGCGGGCGAGCACCGCGCGCCAGGTGGCGTCGAGACGCACCAGCTCGCCACGCACGGCGGCCGCCTCGAACAGAAAGCGCTGCAGGGTGTCGGAATCGGTCATCGCGCAAGCCCTCGCAATGGCCGAACTCTAGCACACCCGGCCCCCTGGGCCGGCGGGCGGACGTGCCCGGCCGGACTCAGGCCAGCGCAAGGCTCATGAGCACGATGGAGAGCAATCCGAAGTTGAACAGGTTGAGCAGCATGGCTCGTCTTTCTGAGGTGTCCGGGAATTATCGGCCCCGTGCGGCCCAAAACCAGTGAAACCTTTGTCATGCCGGTGCGGCCGCCGGCAGCGGCGCGGCCCGCAGCCGGGGCAGACGGGCGGGGGCCCAGTGTTCCAGCGCCCAGCGCCACAGTTCCCGGACATCGGCCCGGGCCAGCTCGGGCGGTGGTGTCTGCCCAAGGAAAGCCAGGGCGGCCATGAGGGCAGGCAGCGGACGCGCCGGATCCAGCGGCGCCGCCAGGGTCTGCTTGGAAAGCTTTTCACCCAGGGCATTCACCACCACGGGCAGATGCAGGTAACGGGGAGTGGGCAGGCCCAGCAGGCGCTGCAGGTGTATTTGGCGCGGCGTGGAATCCAGGAGATCCGCGCCCCGCACCACGTCGGTAATGCCCTGTTCGGCATCGTCCACCACCACCGCCAGCTGGTAGGCGAAGGGACCGTCCGCACGCAGCAAAATGAAATCCCCCGCCTCGCGCGCCAGATCCACCATCATGGGCCCCTGCAGCCGGTCCTCGAAGGCGATGCGGGCGCCCTCGGTACGGACCCGGAAGGCCCGGGCCGTCTTGCCCGGGGGAAGTCCGCCGCGGCAGGTGCCGGGATAGACGCTGGCCCCCGGCAGGCCGACGATGGAATCGGCGATTTCGCGCCGGGTGCAGCCGCAGGCATAGACCACACCCAGGCGTTGCAGGGTCTCGAAGGCCGCAACGTAGGCGTCCGTGCGCGCGCTCTGGAAGACCACCGGGCCGTCCCACCGGAAACCATAGGCCTCCAGGGTGCGGAGGATGGTGTCGGCCGCCCCGGGCACCACCCGGGGGGGATCCAGGTCGTCGATGCGCACGCACCATTCGCCCCCCTGGGTCCGGGCATCGAGGTAGCTGCCCACGGCGGTCACCAGGGAGCCAAAGTGCAGCGGCCCGGAGGGCGAAGGTGCAAAGCGGCCGCGGTAGCGGGGCGGCGCCGGAAGATCGCAATGGTCAGGCATGGCAGCAAACCGGGATTATCGCATCCGCCGGGCAGCCGCCGGGTAGAATGGAGGCCCCGTTCACAGGAATCCCCCATGCTGGAAAAACCCGCCCAGACTTGCGTGCCCATCCACGAGTTGCTCGCCCGGCGCTGGAGCCCGCGCGCCTTCGACCCCGCCCGGCCGGTCTCGGCGCAGGCGGTCGCAGCGGTGCTGGAAGCCGCGCGCTGGGCGCCCTCCTGCTTCGGCGATCAACCCTGGCGCTTCCTGGTGTGGAACCGGAGCGACGATCCCCAGGGCTGGCAGGCCGCCTTCGACTGCCTGGCCGAAGGCAACCAGGCGTGGGTCAAGGACGTGCCGGTGCTCATTGCGGCCCTGGCCCTGCCCCACTTCCGCCACAATGCCCGGCCCAACCGCTGGGCCGCCTACGATACCGGCGCCGCCGCCATGAGCCTGTGTCTGCAGGCGGTGGCCCTGGGCCTGGCGGCCCACCAGATGGGGGGCTTTGACGCGGAGCGGCTGAAAGCGACGTTCGGCGTCCCCGCCGAGGTGACCCCCATGGCCATGATCGCGCTGGGCTACCAGGACGCGCCCGAACGGCTCGAGGGCGAGTTGCGGGAGCGGGAAACCGCGCCCCGCAGCCGGCTGCCCCTGGAGGAGATCGCCTTCCGTGGCCGCTGGGGCCAGCCCTTCAGCGGACCGTGATGTCGGCGGACTTTACAGGAGCGGCCCGCGCGCAGGCTGGAACGCTTTTAACATCAGTCAGTTAGACGCGTGGCCCTGATTTTGCTACGGCGCTGGGCATGGAACAGCAAGCCCTCCCGCCGCCCGCACCCGCCGGCGCCTGGCTTTTCCGGCTGGTGTGTCGGATTCTCGGTCACCGCTGGCGTTTTCTCCACGCCCATCCCGAGGCAGGCAAGGTCTATCGCTGCCAGCGCTGCGGGACCGAATCCCGCTTCATACGCTAAGCCCCTGATTTTCCCCATAGGCTTTCCCACCGGGGACGATCCTGAACGCCCCGGGCAGGTTGGCACGGCCATTGCTAATTCCTGGGCAGACCCTGTGAAACCTGCTTCAGGAGCGCACATCATGATCAAATGGCTCGCCAACCGCCTGTTTCGCAACCGCAGCCAGGCCAACCCGGATACGGTGATCATCAAGGTCAAGATCAACGACCATTACACGTTCTACTATCCCTTTACCGCGCGGGCGGGCATGAAGGTGCGCGAGATGAACGCCGAGGAATTCCAGCAGTACCTGGCGACGCGCTGATTCACAACAATGACAAGGTGCCCCCGGGCACCCCGGCAGGACGTGACGCACCGGACGCAGCCGGTGCGTTTTTGTTTGCGCCTTACTTGTGGGACGACAGGCCCGCGACGCCCAGCTTGTCGAGATCCTCGACGCTGAGCAGGCCCGGCAGATTGTCTTCCCGGTCTTCGCGCACCTTGTCCTCGTCGATCATCACGCCGCGGGCACGCTGGGCGCGCATTTCCCGGTATTTGCTCGAATTGGCGATGAGCCATTCCATGTTGGTGCGGGAGTCGGCGTTGGCGAGGGCCTCCTCCTTGCTGATGCGGCCCGCCACGTAGAGCTCGAGCAGGGACTCCTCGAAGGTCTGGGCGCCTTCCACCAGACTCTGCTCGATGGCTTCCTTGATCTTGTCGATCTCCCGGCGCTGGATGAGCTCGGCGATGTGCAGGTTGTTGATCAGGATCTCCACCGCCGCCACCCGCCTGCCATCCACGCCCTTCACCAGACGCTGCGAGATCACGGCCTTCAGGCTCATGGCCAGATCCAGCAGCAGGCCCTCCTGGGCTTCCGCAGGAAACAGGCTGATGATGCGGTTCAGGGCATGGTAGGCGTTGTTGGCATGGAGGGTCGCCAGGCACAGGTGGCCCGTCTGGGTATAGATCAGGGCCTGGCGCATGGTCTCCTGGTCGCGGATCTCGCCGATGAGCAGCACATCCGGCGCCTCGCGCAGGGCATTGACCAGGGCGCTGGCATAGGACGCGGTATCGATGCCCACTTCCCGCTGGTTGACGATGGAACGTTTGTGCCGGTGAATGAACTCGATGGGGTCCTCGATGGCGAGGATATGGCTGGTGGAGTGGGCATTGCGGTGGTCGATCATGGCCGCCAGCGTGGTGGACTTGCCGGAACCGGTGGCCCCCACCACCAGAATGAGTCCACGCTTGTGCATTACCAGATCCTTGAGCACGGGCGGCAGCCCCAGGCTGTCCACCGAGGGCACCTGGTCCGTGATGTAGCGGATGACCATGGCCACCGAGCCCCGCTGGCGGAACACGTTGACGCGAAAGCGCCCGCAGTTGGGCACCGACACGCCGAAATTCATCTCCCACGTGGATTCGAAGGCCCGGATTTGCTCCTCACTCATCAGCGCATAGGCGATGCGCTTGACCAGGGCGGCATCGAAGATCTGCTGGTTGACCGGGCGGATCTCGCCTTCGATCTTGATGTAAACGGGCGCCCCGGCGGAAAAGAACAGGTCGGAGGCGCGCCGTTCCGCCATCAGGCGGAAGAACTGGGTGAGATCCATGGCGATGCCTGATCAGGAAAACAGGGATTTCAGCTTGCCCAGCAGGCCCTTGCCGCGGCTTCCGTCCCCGTCGTCGGTTTCGTCCCCGTCCTGCGCGGGGGCGGCCGCCGCAGGCGCTGCCCGCATCGCCTGGGTCGCGGGGCGCACCAAGGTGCGGCGGGCCTGCTGATGCACGCCGATTTCGCGCAGGCGGTTGGGTTTGTCCAGGATGAATTTGGCGAACTCGTCCAGCATCTCCTGGGTGATCTCGTTCACCTCGTAGACGAACTCGTTGATGGTGAAGCCGTTGAGATTGCGCACCTGCAGGGTGATGCGCGCATTTTCGAAATCGGCGGAGAAGCGCGCCGTCACCGGGATCTCGCTTGCCACCGTGAAGACCGCACGCGTCACCAGCCCGCGCTCATTGCGGAATTCGGTGCACTGGTACTTGAGGTTGTTCTGCCAGAGGTAATCCTTCTGGTTGTCGATCTGCTGCGGCGTGTCGCGCTCGAACTTGATCACCTTGTCGGTGAAGCACTTGAAGCGCAGCACCAGGGTGTTGATGAAATCCTTCTGGCCGATACGGATGGAATCGATGCTGAGGGCGTAGTCCCGGGGCCGGAAGTCGTCGATCAGGCCGAAGCCGTCGATGAAATAGCTGCGCCGCACATCGAGGTTGAGCACGTTGAGCTGGTTGACCAGCTCCTGGAGGTAACGCTGGATCTCCTTGTACTTGGTCTGCACCGCCAGGAAATTCTGGCTGACGGTCACCAGTTTGGACTGGGTCTGGGTTTGCTCCTGCTGGCGCTGAAGTTCGGCCTGTTTCTTGAGTTCGTCCAGAAAAGCCATGGATCTTCCTGTGCACTCTCTCGTTTCCGACGCTGAAGCGGGACGACCAGGGGATTTTAGGGAAAAACCGCGGCGCTGCCCACCGCCGCGCGGCGCCGCGCCTCCTCCCCTGTCCGGGATTATCGGCCCGCCTGCTGCCAACTTTAACGAGGCCTGCCAAGCAAGAATCATTCCACCGGCCGCCATGCCCCGGCGGGGAGGGAAAACCCGCTTCTGGACTCGGAAAACACCAGCGTGCTATGTTGGCCGCCCCCTGCCGGGCGACGCTTTACGGCACAAGCTGACGTAATTCCGACATGCGCATCCAACACTACGGACCCGCTCCGAAAAACCGCAACGACTGGAAAACCATCCGCACCCTGCTGCCCTATCTCTGGGAATTCCGCTGGCGGGTGGCGCTCGCGCTCACCCTGCTCCTTTTGGCCAAGGTGGCCAACGTGGCGGTGCCCCTCGCCCTCAAGCACATCGTGGACGCCCTGGACAAGCCGCGGCCGGAGATCGTGCTGCCGGTGGCCTTCCTGCTCGGGTACGGGGCCCTGCGTTTCGCCAGCACCCTGTTTGGCGAACTGCGCGATGCCGTGTTCGCCAAGGTCACCCAGCGCGCCATCCGCCGCGTGGCCCTCAAGGTATTCAGCCATCTGCACGCCCTGTCGCTGCGCTTCCATCTGGAGCGCCAGACCGGGGGCGTGTCGCGCGACATCGAGCGGGGCACGCGCGGCATTGGCTTCCTGCTCAACTTCATGCTGTTCAACATTCTGCCCACCCTGGTGGAAATCGGGCTGGTGGCCGCCATCCTCATCGCCAATTACGACATCCGCTTCGCCCTGGTGGTGTTCGCCACCCTGGTGGTGTACGTGGCCTTCACCCTGTTCGTGACCGAATGGCGCATGGTGTTCCGGCGCACCATGAACGACATGGACTCCAAGGCCAACACCCGTGCCATCGACAGCCTGCTCAACTACGAAACCGTCAAGTATTTCAGCAACGAGGCGTTCGAGACGCGCCGCTATGACGAGAGCCTGCAGGTGTGGGAAAAGGCCGCGGTACGCAACCAGACCTCGCTCGCCGCCCTCAATGCCGGCCAGAGCTTGATCATCGCAGTGGGCGTGACCATCCTGATGTTCCTCGCCGCCCAGGGTGTGATGGCAGGCACCATGACCCTGGGGGATCTGGTGCTGGTCAATGCCTACATGATCCAGATCTACCTGCCGCTGCACTTTCTCGGCTTCGTCTATCGCGAGATCAAGCATTCCCTCGCGGACATGGAAAAGATGTTCGGCCTGCTGGAAGTCAACGCGGAAGTGAAGGACAAGCCCGGCGCCCCGGACCTCCGGGTGAGCGCCGGCGAGATCCGGTTCGAGCACGTGGATTTCGCCTATGAGCCGCGCCGCCAGATCCTGTTCGACGTGAGTTTCGTGGTGCCGCCCGGCAGGACGGTGGCAGTGGTGGGCCACAGCGGTGCCGGCAAGTCCACCCTGTCGCGCCTGCTGTTCCGCTTCTACGACGTGACCGGCGGCCGCATCCTGATCGACGGCCAGGACATCCGCGACGTGACCCAGAAAAGCCTGCGTGCCGCCATCGGCATCGTGCCCCAGGACACGGTGCTGTTCAACGACACCATTTACTACAACATCGCCTACGGGCGCCCCGATGCCAGCCGCGAGGAAGTCATCGCCGCGGCGCGGGCCGCGCACATCCACGACTTCATCGAAAGCCTGCCGGATAAGTACGACACCATCGTCGGCGAGCGGGGACTCAAGCTCTCGGGCGGCGAGAAGCAGCGTGTGGCCATCGCCCGCGCCATCCTCAAGAACCCCAGGATCCTCATCTTCGACGAGGCCACCTCGGCCCTGGATTCCAAGTCCGAGAAGGCCATCCAGGCGGAGCTCAGGCGCATTGCCGAAAACCGCACCACGCTGGTGATCGCCCACCGCCTGTCCACCGTGGTGGACGCGGACCGCATCCTGGTAATGGATCACGGCCGCATCGTGGAATCCGGCACACACCGGGAACTCCTGGAGAGGAACGGCCTCTACGCCCACATGTGGGCGCTGCAGCAGCAGGAGGATGCGGACGGACGCGCAGCCGTGGCCGCCGCCCTGTGACCCGGCCGCCTGCCGGCTTTGGCTTCCCGCGGGAATTTGCGGGATAATCCGGCCGGGACTGCCTGCAGCCTTCCGCCGCCCCGCACCGGCAGGTGTCGACAGCCGTAGCGCACGCAACGAGCCGACGGATACCGACCGGAACGCCTGGTGAGAGGCGCAGCAGCACGCCCATGAGCGCTGCGGTGGCCTGGAAGCCCGCTTTCCCGTCCTTTTCAGCAGCCCCTTCAACCTCACTCCGGAGCAAACAGCATGGCCACCGTGGAACTGACCAAAGACAATTTCGAGCAAACCGTCCTCAACAACGATCTGGTGATCGTGGATTTCTGGGCACCCTGGTGCGGCCCGTGCAAATCCTTCGCCCCGGTCTATGAAGCCGTCTCGGAAAAATATCCGGACGTGGTGTTCGCCAAGGTGAACACCGAGGAAGAACAGGAGCTGGCCGGTTACTTCCAGATCCGCTCCATTCCCACCCTGATGGTGTTCCGGGAGCAGATCATCCTGTTCTCCCAGGCAGGGGCGCTGCCCGCCCAGGCGCTGGAACAGGTGGTGCAGGGCGCCAAGGCCCTGGACATGGACCAGGTGCGCGCGGAGATCGCCGCCGAGCAGGCGGCCTCCGGCAAGGCCTGAAACAGTCCCTCAGGACCTCTCGCCGTCCGCCAGGGTGGCGAGCAGGTCGCGCACCAGGGGCAAGGTGATGGGCCGCTTCACCACCAGGGAATGGCGGTCCAGGGCATCCAGCAGCGTCATGAGCGCAGGCAGGTCGCGCCGCCAGGTGCGCAGCAGATAGGCGGCCACCTCCGGCGCCAGGGTGAAGCCGCGCGCACGGGCACGGGCGATGAGGGCCTGTTCCTTGTCCCGGTCCGACAGGCAGTGCACCTGATAGATGAGGCCCTGGCCCAGACGGGTCGCCAGCTCGGGCCGCAGGCGCAGGCGCATGGGCGGCACGCAGCCCGTCACCAGCATGAGGCCCGTGCCCTCGCGCAGCCGGTTGACCAGATCGAACAGCGCCACCTGGGCGGCATCGTCGAGCCGTGCCACGTCCTCCACCACCACCGCGTCGCAAGCAGCCAGCGCGCCGGCGTCCAGCGTGTCCTGGCCTGCGCGCACCAGGGCCGCCCGCAGGCCCAGGGCGCTCGCGGCCGAAACGAAACCCGTCGCCAGGTGCGTCTTGCCGCAGCCCCGCCCGCCCCACAAATAGAGAAAGCGCTCGCCGGCACTGCCGTCCAGCAGGGCGCGCACGGCCGCCACGGTCTCGGCATTGGGTCCGGTGACGAAGTTGTCCAGGGTGGGGGGCGCCGGCGGCGCGAGCTGCAGGACGAGCTGTTTCATGGGTCGGGACGGCTTTTGCGGTAGAATGCCGCTTCTTCGCTTAATGTCACACTTTAGCGACCGGTCCACGGGAACTCAACCTTGAACACCTCCGATTCCAGCCGTTCCATCAGCTACCGTGACGCCGGGGTGGACATCGACGCCGGCGATGCCCTGGTCGAAAACATCAAGCCCCTGGCACGCCGCACCCTGCGACCCGAAGTGCTGGCCGGCATCGGCGGATTCGGCGCCCTGTTCGAACTCACGGGCAAGTACCGGGAACCGGTGCTGGTTTCCGGCACCGATGGCGTGGGCACCAAGCTCAAGCTTGCCTTCCGGATGAACCGCCACGACACCGTGGGCATCGATCTGGTGGCCATGAGTGTCAACGACATTCTGGTGCAGGGCGCAGAGCCCCTGTTCTTCCTCGACTACTTCGCCTGCGGCAAGCTGGACGTGGCCACCGCCACGGACGTGGTCAAGGGCATCGCCCGGGGCTGCGAGCTGGCCGGCTGCGCCCTGATCGGCGGCGAAACGGCGGAGATGCCGGGAATGTATCCGCCGGGCGAATACGACCTCGCCGGTTTCGCGGTGGGCGCGGTGGAAAAGAGCCGCCTCATCACCGGCCGCGACATTGCCGTGGGCGACACAGTGCTCGGCCTGGCCTCCAGCGGACCCCACTCCAACGGCTATTCCCTGATCCGCAAGCTGCTGGAAACCACGGGGGCCGACCTCGCGGCAGACTTCCACGGCCGCAGCCTGGGTGAGACCCTGCTCGAGCCCACGCGCATCTACGTCAAACCGGTGCTCGCGCTGCTTAAGCGCGTGACCGTGAAAGGCATGGCCCACATCACCGGCGGCGGCCTGCTGGAGAACATTCCGCGCATCCTGGCCGACGACCTCACCGCCATGCTCGACCGTCATGCCTGGGACGTGCCGCCCATCTTCCAGTGGCTGCAGGCGGCGGGCAACGTGGAGGACCGGGAAATGTACCGCACCTTCAACTGCGGCATCGGCATGGTGCTGGTGGTGGCCCCCCAGGACGCCGAAACGGCGCGCCGCGTCCTGGAAGACGCCGGCGAGACCGTGTTCGAGCTGGGCCGTATCGCCGCGCGCAAGCCCGGCCAACCCCAGACCGTGATCCAGTGAACACTGCGCGGTGAAATCCCTGGTCGTCCTCATCTCCGGGCGTGGCAGCAATCTGCGCGCCATTGTCGACGCCGGGCTGCCGGCACGCGTGGCCGCGGTGATCAGCAACAACCCGGAGGCCGCGGGGCTCGCCTTCGCCCGGGAACGGGGCATCGTCACCCGCGTGGTGGATCACCGGGGGCATGCCCGGCGCGAGGATTTCGACGCAGCACTGCAGGCCGCCATCGACGAACACGCGCCCGACCTGGTGGTGCTCGCGGGCTTCATGCGCGTGCTGACACCCGGTTTCGTCATCCATTACCAGGGCCGCCTGATCAATATCCATCCTTCCCTGCTGCCCCTGTTCCCAGGCCTGGACACCCACAACCGGGCCCTGGCCGCAGGGGTGCGCATCCACGGCTGCACCGTGCACTTCGTCACCCCGACGGTGGATCATGGTCCCATCATCGCCCAGGCCGCGGTGCCGGTGCGGGAAGACGATACCGCAGACAGCCTGGCCGCGCGCGTGCTGGAACAGGAACACCGTCTCTATCCCCGGGTGATCCGCTGGTTCCTGGAAGGACGCATCCAGCTCACGCCGGAAGGCCGCGTGCAGGTGCACGGGGTGGAGGCGCCCCAGGCGGCCCTGCTCGTTCCCTGGAACTGACATGGCCCGCTGGCTCGCCGCGCTGCTGCTCCTCATTGCCGTCGCCGCCCAGGCCGCGCCCACGCGTCTCACCCTCCACTACAGTCTCAGCCGCAACGGCCAGGAAGTGGCCGAGGTGGTGGAAACCTTCAGCCAGAGCCGGGGACGCTATTCCATCGAAAGCACCACCCGCGCCCTCGGCGTCTTCCGTCTGTTGAGCCAGGACAGCATCCGCTTCCTCTCCCAGGGTCAGGTCACCCGCGCGGGGCTGAAGCCCCTGCATTTCGAGCATCACCGGGGCAGCCGGGAAGACAGGCGGATCATCGCCGACTTCGACTGGAAGACGCGCACCGCGCACTTCAGGCACGACGGCGAGACCCACACGCAGCCCATTCCTGCCGGGCTGCAGGATCGCCTGAGTCTCATGTACCAGTTCATGTACCTCAAACTCGATGCGCCGGAGCTGGTGTTCGACATGAGCAACGGGCGCGGCATCAGCCGCTACCACTACCGCCGGGTGGGCGAGGAAACCATCACCACGCCGGCCGGCACCTTCCGCACCGTGCACTTCAGCCGTGTGCATGCCCCGGACGAAGACGGCACGGACGTGTGGTTGGCCCTCGAGCGTTTCCAGCTGCCGGTGAAGGTGGTGTTCGAGGAAACGAAGGACGGCCGCCCCGGTGCCCGCATGGAGCAGACCCTCACGCGCCTCGAGTCCCAGTGACGCCCACCCCGTGACACCGCCTGCGCGCCGACTGCTCTGGGCTTTGGGGCTGTCCCTCCTCCTGCATCTTGCCCTGATGCTGGCGCCTGGCCCGCAATGGCCCGAAGCCACGCTTTCCCGGCCGCTCCTGGCGCGGCTGGAACCCGTGTCTGCGCCCTCCCCGCCAGCGCCCCCGGCACGCCCCACCCCTCTTTCGCGCCCCAAACCGCACCGCCCCGCGCCACGCCCGGCGCCCAAGCCGGTGCCGGTGGAACCGGCCGCAGAAGCTTCCAGCGGCGTGGCGCACCCGTCGGAAACGGTGCCCGCAAGCCCGCCCGAGCCGGCAGCCGGGACAGGCCCCGTTGCCGACCAGCCTGCCCCGGAGGCGACGCCCGCGCCACGCCCGCCGCTGCCGGCGCGCCTGCAAATTCGCTACGCCTTGATCAAGGGAGAGCAGGGACTGGTGGTGGGACGCATGACCCACGACTGGGAAGCGGCGGATGGCCAGTACACCGTCACCAGCCTGGCCCGGGCCAGCGGCCTGTTTTCCCTGTTCGTGCCGGGCACCCTGATCCAGGTGAGCCGCGGCGAACTCGTGGCGGAGGGCCTGAAGCCCCAACTGTTCTGGATCCAGCGCGGCCAGGCCGGAAACCGCACGGAAACGGCCAGCTTCGACTGGGGCGCGGGCAGCCTGCGCTTCGGCCGTCCCGGCGAGGAGAAGACGGTGCCGCTGCCGGCCGGCGCCCAGGACGTGCTCTCGGTGCTCTACCAGCTTGCCTACACCGCCCCCCACACCGGCGTGCTGGAGCTGGCGGTGACCAACGGTCGCAAGTTCGACCACTACCGCTACCGCGTGGCGGGGGAGGAAACACTGGACACGCCCCTGGGTCCCTTGGTCACCGAACGTCTGGAACGCGTCCGCAGCCCCGGGGAGGACGGCCTGGAACTGTGGCTGGCCCGGGACTACCGCTACCTGCCGGTGAAGCTGCGCTTCATCGACCGCAAGGGAGAGGTGGCCGAGCAGCTCGTGGAGGAGATCCGCGCCGAGTAGGCTTCAGCGGGGCGCAGGCACCACGCCGGGGAGGCTGGGTGCTTCCAGCACCCGCACGCCCGTGACGAAATACTGGGTGTCGCCGAAACAGGTGCTGGGGATGCCCACGTGCTGTTCGTATTCCAGGGCGACGCGCTGGCCCGCGGTGGCATTGATGCGCGCGGCCACGGCCTCGTCGCGCACCGTGAAGTAGAACTTTTCCGCCACCGTGCCCGGCATGGACACCAGGGCCATCTCCCCTTCCCAGGTCTTGCACAGCCAGCCCTTGCGGGAAAACTTCTGCACGTAGCCGACGCGCTCGCCCGTGGAGTAGCTCCAGTGCAGCACCACCCAGGTGTAGGCGGCGAACAGCAGCAGGGCCAGCACCGCGGCGGCCGTCAGCACCCGCATCACCCGTTTGCCCGTCGCATCCATGCGCCGTCTCCCTCATGCCATCCGCCTGCAAGGGTAGCACGCCGGCCCTCGCCCGGCCATTGGGCAGCCCCTGCGGTGGGCGCCAGCCGCCGTTCGTCGTTACAATAACCCGTTTCCTGCCTAGCCTTCTGCCATGTCCGCTCCCGCCTCGCCCCGTGTGCCCATCGAGCCCCTCGTCCTCGTCGCGGCCCTCCTCCTGCTCGCGCTGGGCACCCTGCTGGTATTGCTGCCCTTTCTGTCCGCCCTCCTTTGGGCCTCCATCCTTTGCTATGCCACCTGGCCCGTGTTCCAGCGCCTGGTCACCCTGCTGGGGCAGCGCCGCACCCTCGCTGCCACGCTGATGTGTCTGGCGGTGAGCCTGTTGCTGGTCGTGCCGTTCCTGATCGTGGGTGCGAGTCTCGCCGAGAACGTGAGCCGTCTGTCCACCACCCTGCAGGCCAGCCTCAGCCAACTGCCCACGCAGCCCCCGGCGTGGCTGGCCAACCTGCCGCTGGTGGGCAAGAGCATCGCCGATGCCTGGCAACAGGCGGTGGATCAGCCGGATTCCCTGATCCAGCAGGCACGCGCTGCCCTGCCCGGCGTCTCCCGCTGGGTCCTGGAGCAGGGGCTGGCGCTGATGCATGGCGTGGCCATGCTGGTGCTGGCCGTGTTCGTCGCCTTTTTCGTCTATCGCGATGGCGTCACCCTCGCGGCCCGGCTCGCCACCGCGGTGCAACGGGTGGCGGGCGACAGGGGCGTGCGTCTGCTGCGGCTGGCCGGCGGCACCATCACGGGGGTGGTCTATGGCATCCTGGGCACCGCCCTCGCCCAGGGCATCCTGGCGGGCGTGGGCTTTCTCATCGCGGGCGTGCCCGGGGCGCTGCTGTTGGGACTGCTGACCTTTTTCCTGTCGGTGGTGCCCATGGGGCCGCCGCTGGTGTGGATCCCCGCCGCGGCCTGGCTCTATTTCCAGGGTGAGACGGGCATGGCAGTGTTTCTCGCCCTGTGGGGGGCCTTGGTGGTGTCCAGCATCGACAATTTCCTCAAGCCCTATCTCATCAGCCAGGGGGCGGACATGCCCTTCATCCTGGTGCTGTTCGGGGTGCTGGGGGGCATCGCCGCCTTCGGTTTCCTGGGCGTGTTCCTGGGCCCGACCCTGCTCGCCGTGAGCTACAGTCTGCTGCGGGAATGGAGCAGCGGCAAAACGGTGGAGGCGACATGAGCCTGCGTGCCCGTTCCCGCCAAAGCCCGCCCCAGGTGGCCGTGCCCGGCGAGGCAAAGGGACCGACACGCACCCAGCTCAAGCACGCGGAGGCGCTGCTCGGGGAGACCCTGGGCTTCGCCCAGCCGGCCGATGCCCTGCTGTCGCGCTACCTGCGCGCCCATCCGCGCCTGGGCGCGCGGGATCGTCACGTGATTGCGGAGACGGTGTTCGGCATCCTGCGCCATCTGCGCGTCCTGGAGTACGTGGCGGGACAGCGCGCACCCCGGCTGCTGCTCCTTGCCTACCTGACCCGCATCCAGGGCATGAGCCTGCGTGCGCTCGCCCCCCTGCTCGAGCCGGGCGAGGCCGAGCAGGTGGCCGCCCTGCGCGCCCGGTCCGCAGAGGATGCGCCCCTGGCGGTGCGCGCGGAACTGCCGGACTGGGTGGTGGAACGCCTGGGCACGGTGCTGGACGAGGCCGCCGTGCTCGCCCTGGGACGCGCCCTGCAGCAGCCTGCGCCGCTGGATCTGCGCGTCAACACCCTGAAGGCAAGCCGGGAAGCGGTGCAGGCCCGGCTTGCCGCAGAGGGTTTCGCGGTGACGCCCACACCGTTTTCGCCAGTGGGGTTGCGCCTGCCCGGCAAGCCCGCGATCCAGCGCCATCCGCTGTTCATAGAGGGCGCGATCGAGGTGCAGGACGAGGGCAGCCAGCTGCTGGGTTTTCTGCTGGCGCCCACCCGCCACGAGCGGGTGGCGGACTTTTGCGCGGGCGCGGGCGGCAAGACCCTGCTGCTGGGTGCCCTCATGCATTCCCAGGGCCGGCTCTATGCCTTCGATGTTTCTCCCGCGCGTCTGGCCAAACTCAAGCCCCGTCTGGCCCGCTCGGGACTGTCCAATGTCCATCCCCAGCTCATCCAGGACGAGGGGGATGCACGCCTGAAGCGCCTGGCAGGCAGGTTCGACCGGGTCCTGGTGGACGCGCCCTGCAGCGGCCTGGGCACGCTGCGCCGCAATCCGGATCTCAAATGGCGCCAGACGCCGGACAGCGTCGCCGAGCTTGCCGCCAAGCAGGCGCGCATCCTGGAGGCCGCCAGCCGCCTGGTGAAACCGGGCGGACGGCTGGTCTATGCCACCTGCAGCATCCTGCCGGAGGAAAACGAGTCCGTCGTGGCAGCCTTTACGGCCCAACACCCCGAATTCCGGCTGGTGCCGGCCAACGAGGTGCTGGCACGCCAGCACATTGCCCTCGACACCGGCCCCTACCTCAGACTGTCGCCGGTGCTCCATGGCACCGATGGCTTTTTCGCCGCGGTTCTGGAGCGCATGCCATGAGTTGGGCGTTACGCCGATTCCTGGCCGTCGTTCTGCTGCCCGCAGCCGCTGCGCTGCCAGCCTGGGCCGGCGCGGGCCAGCGTTTCCCGGCCACCGGCAGCATCGAACTCGCCTTCACTCCGGAAGACAATGCCATTCATCTCATGGTCGAGGCCATTCGCCAGGCCCGCCGCACCATCCTGGTCCAGGCCTTCAGCTTCACCAGCAACGAGATCGCCTTCGCCCTCATCGAGGCGAAGCGGCGCGGCGTGGATGTGCAGGTGGTGGCTGACGCGGAGCAGACTGCCAAGCTGGACAACAGCCGCATTCCTCTGCTCGCGCGGGCCGGCATTCCGGTATGGCTGGACGAACAGCACGCCGCCGCCCACAGCAAGCTGATGGTGATCGACCCGGGCACCCAGGCTGCCACGGTGATCACCGGATCCATGAATTTCACCTATGCCGGACAGTTCAGGAATGCGGAGAACGTGCTCATCCTGCGCGGCAATGCGCCCCTGGCGCAAGCCTATGCCGCCAACTGGCAGCGCCACCGGGAGCATGCCCGCCCCTTCCGGCCCTGATAACCTCTTTTGTTCGTCCGCCCCACCATGAACCGCACTGAATCCGTCCACAACCTGCTGCTGGAAGCGGCCGCCGACCTGGACCAACCAGCCATGCTCTGGCAGTTGGCAGCGATCGGCCTCGCCGTGGGCCTGGCCTGGTTCCTGGGCAAACGCCTCACCCGGCGCATGCCCCTTCCGGACCCAAGCAAGCCCTCCCTGCACGGGCTGCGTCACGCGCTGCCCCCGCTGCTCGCACTGCTCCTGCTCCTTCTGGCCAGGGCCGCGCTGAAAGGCTGGTTCGCCCCCACGCTGCTCAACGTGGCGATTCCCCTGCTGCTCGCCCTCACCGTGATGCGGGTGGCCTCGCAACTCCTGCGTTACGTGTTCATGCCCAGCGGCATGTTGCGGCTGTTGGAACACACCATCACCTGGACCGTGCTCATCGGTTTGGGCCTGCACCTCACGGGCCTGGCGCAGGAAGTGTTGCAGGCCCTGGACGAGATCGGCTTCAGCATGGGTCACCAGCGGGTCTCGCTGCTGCTGGTGCTGCAGGGCGTCCTCTCGGTGGCGGTCGCCCTGCTGTTTGCCCTCTATCTCGGCCGCCTGGTGGGCAACCGCCTCATGCGCAGCGAGGACCTGGATCCCAGCCTGCGGCTGGTGTTCGCCAAACTGGTGCGGGCGCTGCTGGTGCTGCTCGCGGTCATCATTGCCCTGCCCCTGGCCGGCATCGACATCACTTTTCTGTCCGTGTTCGGCGGCGCCCTGGGTGTGGGTCTGGGCTTCGGCCTGCAAAAGATTGCCGCCAATTACGTGAGTGGTTTCATCATCCTGCTGGACCGCTCGGTGCGCATCGGCGACCTGCTCACCATCGACAACCGCTATGGTGAAGTGACCCAGATCAGCACCCGCTACACCGTGCTCAAAGCCATGGATGGCACCGAAGCGCTGATTCCCAACGAAACACTCGTCTCCTCCGTCGTGGTCAACCATTCCTACAGCGACCGGGAGCTGCGCATGAATCTGCCGGTACAGGTCGGCTACGGCAGTGACGTGGAGAAGGCCATGGCCATCATGATCGAGGTGGCCCGGGCCCATCCCCGCGTGCTCAGGCACCGGGAGCCGGCCGCCTTTCTGCGCGAGTTCGCCGACAGTGGCATCAACCTGGAACTGGTGGTGTGGATCGGCGACCCGGAGGAAGGCCAGCTCAACCTGCGTTCGGAACTCAACCTGGCGATCTGGAAAAGATTCCAGGCGGAGGGGATTGAAATTCCCTACCCCCACCGCGATGTTCGCATCCTCAACCCGTCGTAACAGGATGTTCTTGTCTTTTGAAAGCGATCGGGTAGAATCGAAGACTCATTCAACTGCAAGGATCCAGCTTTTATGTTTTCTGGTTTGATTTCAATGCCCTGGTGGGGCTATGTGGCGGTCACCCTGGTGCTCACCCACATCACCATCGCTTCCGTCACCATTTTCCTGCACCGCCACCAGGCGCACCGGGCGCTGGATCTGCATCCCATCGCCAGCCATTTCTTCCGCTTCTGGCTGTGGCTCACCACCGGTATGGTCACCAAGGAGTGGGCCGCCATCCACCGCAAGCACCACGCCATGTGCGAGACGGTGAACGATCCCCACAGCCCGCAGATCCTCGGCCTCAAGAAAGTGCTGTGGGAAGGCGCCGAGCTCTACCGCAAGGAAGCCAAGAACCGCGAGACGCTGGAGAAATACGGCAAGGGTACGCCTGATGACTGGATCGAGCGCAATCTCTATTCCAAACACACGGTGCTCGGCATCGGCATCATGTTCGTCATCGACGTGGTCCTGTTCGGCCCCATCGGCATCACCATGTGGGCGGTGCAGATGGCCTGGATTCCCTTCACCGCCGCCGGCGTGATCAACGGCATCGGCCACTACTGGGGCTACCGCAATTTCTCCTCGGATGACGCGGCCACCAACATCGTGCCCTGGGGCATCATCATCGGCGGCGAGGAACTGCACAACAACCACCACGCCTACCCCACCTCGGCCAAGCTGTCGGCCAAGTGGTGGGAGTTTGACATCGGCTGGCTCTACATCCGCATCCTGGAGATGCTGGGCCTGGCGCGGGTGAAGAAGGTGGCGGGCAAACCACGCATCATTCCCAGCAAAACCACGCCCGATGCAGCAACCCTGCAGGCCGTGATCACCCACCGTTACGAAGTGATGGCGCGCTACGTGAACAGCGTCAAATCCATCGTGCGGGAGGAGATCGGCAAGCTGCGCCTGCCGCAGCTCAACGTGAAGACCTTCCGCAAGTGGCTGCATCTGGACGAGGCCGCGCTGCCGGCTCCGGAACGCGAAACCCTGGAGCAGGCGCTCCATTCCAGCCGCGTGCTCGCCACCATTTACGCCATGCGCAAGGAACTGGCCGCGATCTGGGCGCGCTCCACCGCCAGCCAGGAAGAGCTGCTGAAACGCCTGGAGGATTGGTGCCAGCGGGCGGAAGCCAGCGGCATCGAAGCCCTGCAACAGTTCGCCCGTCGCCTGCGCGCCTACGCCTGAGGCGGCGCATCCTCCACAGAGGCCAACCCACGGGTTGGCCTTTTTCTTTGGTGCGCGCCACGGAGCACACCAACAAAAAACCCGCCGGGCATCACACCGGGCGGGTTCCTGGGGCGATTGAAGCCGCCGCCTATTTCAGCTTGGTTTCCTTGTACAGGACATGCTTGCGCGCCACCGGATCGTACTTCTTGAATTCCAGCTTCTCGGGGGTGGTGCGCTTGTTTTTGGTGGTGGTGTAGAAATGGCCTGTGCCCGCGGTGGACTCCAGCTTGATTTTTTCCCGTCCGCCTTTCGCCATGATTCAATCCCCGGATGTGCTGACTTTAGATGTGCTCGCCCTTCGCACGCAGTTCGGCGAGGACGGCGTCGATACCCTTCTTGTCGATGGTGCGCA
Source organism: Thiobacter subterraneus (assembly GCF_055379455.1). Lineage (NCBI taxonomy): Bacteria > Pseudomonadati > Pseudomonadota > Betaproteobacteria > Burkholderiales > Thiobacteraceae > Thiobacter > Thiobacter subterraneus. The sequence continues at coordinate 2,524,091 of NZ_AP042402.1, read as the reverse complement.
GGGCAGCGTTGGTGACACGCATGCGCACCCAGCGGTTTTCGCTCTCGACCCAGAATTTGCGGTACTGCAGATTGGGCAGGAAGCGCCGCTTGGTCTTGTTGTTGGCATGGGAGACGTTGTTCCCGACCATCGGCCCCTTGCCCGTGACTTTACATACGCGCGCCATGGCAAATCCCTTGTTCGGCTGAAAAAAGCCGCAACTATACAGAAGTTTGCAAATTCCCTCAAGAGCCGGTATCGTCCCTGGCTTTTGTCCTCCCCACCATGCTGGAAGCAGTCGATCTGGCCTGTGAACGCGGCAGCCGCAGGCTGTTCTCGGGCCTGAGTTTCACCCTGGCAGCCGGCGAGCTTTTGCTGGTGACCGGCCCCAACGGCGCAGGCAAGACCAGCCTGCTGCGCATCCTGTGCGGCCTGACACCGCCTTCGGGCGGCGAAGTGCGCTGGCAGGGCAAGACGATTGCCGGCCTGGGCGAGGAGTTCCGCGGCCAGCTCTTCTATCTCGGGCATCACAACGGGGTCAAGGACGAGCTCACCGCCCGGGAAAATCTCCTCATCAGTTGCCGGCTCGCGGGGGAACCGCTGACAGAGGATGCGGCACGGGCCACCCTCGCCCACATGGGCCTTGCCGGCCGGGAGGATTTGCCCGCCCGGCTGCTCTCCCAGGGGCAGCGTCGGCGGGTCGCCCTGGCGCGGCTGTTGATCACGCGGGCGCCGCTGTGGATCCTGGACGAGCCCCTCACCGCGCTGGATGCCCGCGCCGTGGCGCTCATCCAGGGCCGCCTCGCCGCGCACCTGGCGGCGGGTGGACTGGTGGTGCTCACCACCCACCAGCCCATCCAGGTGGATGACGTCACGCCACGCCGGCTGGAGTTGGGCACACCATGAGCATCTTCTGGACCATGCTGCGCCGCGATCTGCTGCTCGCCTACCGGCGGCGGGCGGACGTGCTCACCAGTCTGTTCTTCTTCGTGATCGTGGTCAGCCTGTTTCCCCTCGGCGTGGGTCCGGAACGGGAGACCCTGCGCCTGATCGCGCCGGGGGTGGTATGGGTGGCGGCCCTGCTGGCCGCCATGCTGTCCCTCAACCGGCTGTTTGCGGCGGACCACCAGGACGGTACCCTGGAGCAGATGGCGCTGGCGCCCACCCCCCTGGCGGTCATCGTGCTGGCCAAGGTGCTGGCCCACTGGATGGTCTCCGGCCTGCCGCTGGCGCTGATGGCACCGGTGCTGGGCCTGCAGTTCGACCTGCCCGGCCCGGCCCTGGGCGTGCTGCTGATCTCCCTCGTCCTGGGCACCCCGGTGCTGTCCCTGATCGGGGCCATTGGTGCCGCCCTCACGCTGGGCCTGCGCGGCGGGGGCGTGCTGTTGTCCCTGCTGGTGCTCCCGCTGTACATTCCGGTTTTGATTTTTGGCGCCGGGGCAGTGGAAACCACCATGATCGGCATGAGTCCCGAAGGGCACCTGTCGCTGCTGGGCGCGTTTCTGCTGCTTGCGTTGGCAGCCACACCTTTCGTGTCGGCCCTGGCTCTGCGCATTGCGATGGAATGATGAGCATCAACTGGTTCAAATATTCCTCGCCGGCGACTTTCTATCCCCTCGCCGGCAGGCTGGTTCCCCTGTTTTACACCCTCGCAGTCCTGTTCTGCGTGGCGGGACTCTACGTGTCCTTCTTCGTCGCGCCCACCGATGCCACCCAGGGCGAGGCCTACCGCATCATCTTCATCCATGTGCCGGCGGCGTGGATGTCCATGTTCATCTACCTGGTCATGGCGTTCTGGGCTGGCATCGGCCTGGCCTTCAACACACGCCTGTCCTCCATGATGGCCCAGGCCCTGGCGCCCACCGGTGCCATGTTCACCTTCGTCGCGCTGTGGACCGGCGCGCTGTGGGGCAAACCCACCTGGGGCACCTGGTGGGTGTGGGATGCGCGGCTCACCTCGGAGCTCATCCTGCTTTTCCTCTACATCGGCTACATGTCCCTCACCGCCGCCATCGACGACCCGCGCCGGGCCGACAAGGCCGGCGCCATCCTGGCGCTGGTGGGCGCGGTGAACGTGCCCATCATCTATTTTTCGGTACAATGGTGGAACACCCTGCACCAGGGCGCTTCCGTCAGCCTGACTCGTGCCCCGAGCATGGCCATGACCATGCTCACCGGCATGCTGCTCATGGCCCTCGCCGCCTGGATGTATGCCATCGCCGCGGCCCTCTCGAGGGTCCGCCTCATCATTCTCGAACGGGAAAAGCACACCGCCTGGGTGCAGCAGCTTTTGGATCGCAAGCCATGAACTGGGAAAGCTGGTCAGCCTTCTGGCACATGGGCGGCTATGCCTTCTACGTCTGGGGCAGCTACGCCGTCACGCTGCTGTGCCTGGCCGGGGAAGTGTTCCTGCTCGCCCGCCGGCGCAGAACTTTGCTCAAGACCTTGAATCAGATGCACAGGCTCGCCAACCAGGATCGCAATGAAACCCCGACATAGAAAACTCGCCCTGATCGCAGGCGGTCTGGCCGTGCTGGGGCTGGCCACTGCGCTGGTGCTCAATGCATTCCAGAGCAATCTCGTGTTCTTCTTCACGCCCACCCAGGTGGCCAACCGGGAGGCGCCGGTGGACCGCACCTTCCGCATCGGCGGCATGGTGGAGGAAGGCAGTCTGCGCCGCGACGCGGACGGTCTCACCGTGCATTTCGTCATCACCGATCGCTTGAACCGTCTGCCCGTGAGCTACAAGGGCATCCTTCCGGACCTGTTCAAGGAAGGCAAGGGTGCCGTGGTGCAGGGCAGGCTGGGCACGGACGGCCTGTTCGTGGCCGACCAGGTGCTGGCCAAGCACGACGAGAACTACATGCCGCCGGAGGCCGCCCACTCCCTGGAAGAGGCCCGCAAGGCCGCCGCCCAGGCCGGCAAGACCCTGAGTCAGTAAGCGCAAGCCCCTCCCGAGAGCCTTCTCATGATTCCTGAACTCGGCCATTTCGCGCTCATCCTCGCCCTGCTCCTTGCCCTGGTCCAGGGCAGCCTGCCGTTCCTGGGCGCCGCAAGGCGGGCCCCCAACCTGGTGGCCCTGGCCCGCCCCGCCGCGGTGGGCCAGTTCGTGTTCGTGGCCTTCGCCTTCGGCTGTCTCGCCTACGCCTTTCTCACCAACGATTTCTCGGTGCAGTACGTGGCGGCCAATTCCAATAGCCAGCTCCCTGCGCACTACCGCTTCGCCGCGGTGTGGGGCGGACACGAAGGTTCCATGCTGCTGTGGACCTTCATGCTCACCCTGTGGGGGCTCGCCGTGGCCGCCTTCTCCCGCCATCTGCCGGACGATCTGGTGGCGCGGGTGCTGGGGGTGATGGGCTTCATCGGCGTGGGTTTTCTGCTGTTCATGCTGCTGGTGTCCAATCCCTTCGAGCGACTGCTGCCCGCGCCCCTGGAAGGGCGTGACCTGAATCCCCTGTTGCAGGATCCTGGCATGGTATTCCATCCGCCCATGCTCTACATGGGCTACGTGGGATTCTCCATCGCCTTCGCCTTCGCCATCGCGGCGCTGCTCTCGGGGCGGCTCGATGCCGCGTGGGCGCGCTGGTCCCGTCCCTGGACCACGGCAGCGTGGATGTTCCTCACCCTGGGCATCGCTCTGGGCAGCGGCTGGGCCTATTACGAGCTGGGATGGGGCGGCTGGTGGTTCTGGGATCCGGTGGAGAACGCTTCCTTCATGCCCTGGCTGGTGGGCACCGCCCTCATTCACTCCCTGGCCGTGACGGAGAAACGCGGTGCTTTCAAGAGCTGGACGGTGCTTCTGGCCATTCTCGCCTTCTCGCTTTCCCTGCTGGGCACCTTCCTGGTACGCTCCGGCGTGCTCACTTCGGTGCATGCCTTTGCCACCGACCCGCGCCGGGGCGTGTTCATCCTCGCCTTCCTGGCCGTGGTGATCGGCATCTCCCTCACCCTGTTCGCCTGGCGTGCGCCGCGCGTGGGGGTGGGTGGCCGGTTCGCCCTGCTGTCGCGGGAGACGCTGCTGCTCGCCAACAACGTGCTGCTGCTGGTGGCGGCCGGCGCGGTGCTGCTGGGCACCCTCTATCCCCTGTTCATTGACGCCCTGGGGCTGGGCAAGATCTCGGTGGGCCCCCCCTATTTCGACGCGGTGTTCCTGCCGCTGATGGCGCCCGTGGTTTTCCTGATGGGCGTGGGTCCCGTTGCGCGTTGGAAGGAACAGTCCCTCCCGGAGCTGGCGACCCGCCTGAAATGGGCGCTGGCCGTGGCAGTGGCGAGCGCCCTGCTCCTGCCCCTCACACTGGGCAAATGGACGCCGCTCATCGGTCTCGGCTTCCTGCTCGCCTTCTGGGTGTTCGCCACCGTGGCCGTGGCGGTGTGGCGGCGCCTGCGGGGCACGAACAACAGGCCGCCGCGCGCCTTCTGGGGCATGCATCTGGCCCATCTGGGGGTGGGGGTGTTCATCGTCGGGGTTACCATCGTCAAGGGTTTCGAGATCGAACGCGACATGAAGATGGCCGTGGGGGACAGCACCACCGTGGCCGGTTATACCTTCACCTTCCGCGGCATCCAGGAACGCGCCGGCCCCAACTACCAGGCCTCCCAGGGTCTGGTGGAAGTGACCCGGGGCAGTCGCACCGTCGCCCTGCTGCGGCCGGAGAAGCGGGTCTACAACGCCTCGCGCATGCCCATGACGGAAGCCGCCATCGACAATGGCCTCACACGCGATCTGTATGTATCCCTGGGTGAGCCCCTGCCGGATGGGGCGTGGGCGGTGCGCATCTACTACAAACCCTTCGTGGGCTGGATCTGGGGGGGTTGCGTGCTCATGGCGCTGGGTGGACTGCTCGCCCTGTCCGACCGGCGCTATCGCATCGCCAGCCGCGCGCTGCCCAGGTCGACGCCGGCGGCACTCGCGGGAGGCACGGTGTAATGGCGCGCTTCCTCGTCCCGCTGCTCATCTTCCTGGTGCTGGTGGGCTTTCTCTGGAAGGGCCTGTCGCGCGACCCGCGGGAGGTGCCCTCGCCCCTGGTGGGCAAGCCGGCGCCAGCCTTCCAGCTGCCGCGCCTGGATGCACCGGACAAGACCTTCTCCCCCGCGGACATGCGTGGCCAGGTTTGGCTCCTCAACGTCTGGGCGTCCTGGTGTGTGTCCTGCCGGGAAGAACACCCGGTGCTGGTGAATCTGGCGCAAAGCCGCGATGTCCCCATCATCGGCCTCAACTACAAGGACCAGCGGCCGGACGCCCTGGCCTGGCTGGACCGGTTCGGCAATCCCTACCGCCTGTCGGTGTCCGACGCCGACGGACGGGTCGGCATCGACTACGGCGTGTATGGCGTGCCCGAAACCTACGTCATCGACCGCGCCGGCATCATCCGCATGAAGCACATCGGGCCGGTGACGCCGGAGGTCCTGGACGCCAAGATCCTGCCCCTGGTGGCGGAGCTCTCCAAATGAAACGGCTGTTCCTGGCGCTGCTGCTCGCCCTGGTTGTCGCGCCCGTCCACGCGAAGGAAGCCGTGCCGGTGGCGGAGGATCCGGTCCTGGAGGCACGGCTCAACCGGCTTGCCAAGGAACTGCGCTGTCTCGTCTGCCAGAATGAAAGCCTGGCCGACTCCCAGGCCGACCTTGCCGCCGACCTGCGCCGGGAAATCCGGGAAATGATGCGCCAGGGCAAGTCCGATGGGGAAATCACGCGCTATCTCACGGAGCGTTATGGCGACTTCGTGCTCTACCGCCCGCCCGTGAAATCCACCACCTGGCTGCTCTGGTTCGGGCCCTTTCTGCTGGCCGGGGCCGCCATCGCCGGCTTCATCTATTTCCTTGCGCGCCGCCGCCGCAGCCTGCCCGATGCCCCCCTCTCGCCGGAAGAGGAAGCCCGCGTGCAGGCGCTGCTCGGCAAGTCTCCCCAAGAGCCCCGATCATGACTGCCTTTTTCGTTGCGGCGGCGCTGCTCACCCTCGCCGCCGTCCTGTTCGTCGCCCTGCCCCTGGCCCGGCGCCGCAGCCGGCCCATGGTGCTGCCCCATGACGCCGCCAACGTGGCCGTGTACCAGGATCAACTCGCCGAGCTGCAGGCCGACCTGGATGCAGGCACCCTCTCCCCATCCCAGTTCGAGGCCGCGAAAAACGAGCTGGAGCGCCGCCTCCTGCAGGACGTACAGGGCGAACCGGGCGTGGGCGAGACGCGCTTTCCCCGCTGGCCGGCGCTGGTGGTAGCGGTGGCCATTCCCCTGCTCGCCGCCGGCCTGTACTGGCAGCTCGGAAATCCCGCGGCGATCACCGCCCCGCGTCTGGCCGGCCTGACGCCCCAGCAGCAGGTGGAAACCCTGCTTCCCGCCCTGGAAAAACACCTCGCCCAGCAGCCGGACGATGCCACCGGCTGGCGCATGCTGGCCAAGGCCTACATGGCGCTGGAGCGCTTCCCCGAAGCCGCCACGGCCCTGGATCACGCAGCGCGCCTGTTGCCCGAGGATGCCCAGGTGCTGGCGGATTACGCCGATGCCCTGGCCATGGTCCAGGGCCAGCGGCTGGCGGGGCGGCCGGCGCAACTCCTGGCCCGCGCCCTCGAGCTGGATCCGGACAATGGCAAGGCCCTCTACCTCGCGGGTTACGCCGCCCTGGAAGCCGGTGACCGCCAGGCGGCGGCCGGCCACTGGAAGCGGCTGCTGGCGCAGCTGCCCGCCGATTCCGAGGACGCGAATCTGGTGCGCCGCCAGCTCGCCGAACTGGGTGAGCCCGCGCAAGCGGCGCAAGCGGCCAGCGTGTCGGGCACGGTGCGCCTGGCGGAGGGATTGCGCGACAAGGTGGGGCCGGACGACACCGTGTTCGTCTTCGCCCGTGCCGCCGAGGGCCCGCGCATGCCCCTGGCGGTGCTGCGTCTGTCCGCCCGCGAGCTGCCAGCGCGCTTCACCCTGACCGACGACCAGGCCATGGCGCCGCAAATGAAGCTCTCCAACTTCGAGCGTGTCATCATCGGCGCGCGCGTGAGCAAGCGCGGCAGCGCCACCCCCCAGCCCGGGGATCTGGAAGGCAGCACCGGCCCAGTCAAGCCGGGTGCGAGCGGGATCACACTGGTGATCGACCGGGTGGTGCAGTAAACGCGCCCGTCGCGGGCGCGGCAGGCGCGCCCTATAGCAGTCCCCGTTCCGCGAAGGACACCCCACCGCTGCCGGCGGCGACGATGAAGTGGTCGAGCACCCGAACGTCCACCAGGGCGAGGGCATCCTTGAGCGCCCGGGTGAGCGCCTCGTCGGCCCGGCTGGGTTCGGCCACACCGGAGGGATGGTTGTGGGCGAAGATGACCCCCGCGGCGTTGTGATGCAGGGCGCGCTTGACCACTTCCCGCGGATAGACACTGGTCTCCTTGAGGGAGCCGCGGAACAGTTCCTCCAGGGCGATCACGCGGTTCTGGGCGTCGAGGAAGACCGCAGCGAACACCTCGTGCTCCAGCGGCCCCAAACGCAGGCGCAGATAATCGCGTACGGCCTGGGGCGAGGACAGGGCATCATTCCGTTCCGCGCGCTCGGCCAGCGCCCGGCGCGCCATCTCCAGCACGGCCTGCAGCTGGGCGTATTTGGCGGGCCCCATGCCGGGAACGCCGCAGAATTGCTCCAGACTCGCACCGAACAGGCGATTGAGGCTGCCGAACCGGGCGAGCAGTTCGCGCGCCAGATCCACCGCGCTCTTGCCACTCACGCCGGTCCGCAGGAAGATGGCCAGCAGCTCCGCATCGGAGAGGGTGTGGGCCCCCTGGCCGATGAGCCGCTCCCGCGGCCGTTCCGAAACAGGCCAGTCCGTGATCGCCATGCCTCACTCCTCGCGCTTACCGGTAGAATGGAGCGATTATGTCCGATTTCGATGCCAAACGCATATTGCTGGGCGTGACCGGCGGCATTGCCGCCTACAAGGCCGCGGAGCTCACCCGACTCCTGCGCCGGGCCCACATGGAAGTGCAGGTGGTGATGACCGAGGCTGCCACCCAGTTCATCACGCCGGTCACCCTCCAGGCCCTGTCGGGCAAGCCGGTCTTTACCAGCCTGTGGTATCCACGCATCGACAACGGCATGGCCCACATCGAGTTCACCCGTGATGCGGACGCCTGTCTGGTGGCGCCCGCCAGCGCCGATTTCCTGGCCAAGCTGGCCCAGGGACGCGCGGACGATCTGTTGTCCACCCTGTGTCTGGCGCGGGAGTGCCCGCTCCTCGTGGCGCCCGCCATGAACCGGCAAATGTGGGAGAACCCCGCCACCCGCCGCAATCTGGAACGGATCCGGGAAGACGGCATCCTGGTGCTGGGGCCGGCGGAAGGTGAACAGGCCTGCGGCGAATCCGGCATGGGACGCATGCTCGAGCCGGAAGAGCTGTTGGAGGATCTGGAAGCCTTCTTCCAGCCCAAGCTCCTGGCAGGCAGGCGGGTGCTGGTCACGGCGGGCCCCACCTTCGAAGCCATCGATGCGGTGCGGGGCATCACCAACCGCTCCTCCGGCAAGATGGGCTATGCGGTGGCGCGCGCCGCGCTGGAGGCCGGCGCGGCCGTCACCCTCATCACCGGCCCCACCGCCCTCAAGCCGCCCCGCGGTGCCCGGGTGATTCCGGTGGTAAGCGCCCAGGACATGCTCAACGCCGTCAACGGCGAGGTGGGTGAGGCGGACATCTTCATCAGCGTGGCGGCCGTGGCTGACTACTACGTGCTCAATCCCTCGGAGCACAAGATCAAGAAGGATGCCCACATCCTCACCCTGGAACTCGCGCCCAATCCGGACATCCTGGCCAACGTCACCAGCCGGCCCAATCCCCCCTTCTGCGTGGGCTTCGCGGCGGAAAGCGAGAATCTCTACGAATTCGCCGAGCTCAAGCGCCGGCGCAAGAATCTGCCCCTGCTGGCGGCCAACCTGGTGCAGGAGGCCGTGGGCAGCGACGAATCCCGCCTCACCCTGTTCGACGACAACGGCGTGCATGCCCTGGCTCCGGGGCCCAAACTGGAGCTCGCGCGCCAGCTCATCCGCCACATCGCCACCCTGTACGCCGCTACGCATTCCGTGCGTTGAGGGGGGCCGTCTTCCATTCCACCCGTCCTGGCGGGCGGGCATAATAGGCGCCATCCTCCCCGCGGCAACCACGACGACAGCCATACATGGACCGCATTGACCTGATGATCCTCGACCCGCGGGTGCGGGATTTGCTGCCCGCCTATGCCACCCCGGGATCGGCGGGCCTGGACCTGCGCGCGGCCATCGACGGTCCCCTCACCCTCGAGCCCGGCGATACCGAACTCATCCCCACGGGGCTTGCCATCCACATCGGCGATCCCCGCTACGCGGGGCTGATCCTGCCGCGCTCCGGATTGGGCCACAAGCATGGCATCGTCCTGGGCAATCTGGTGGGCCTGATCGATTCCGACTACCAGGGGCAGCTCTTCGTCTCCTGCTGGAACCGGGGACGGGCGGCCTTCACCCTGCAGCCCCTGGAGCGCATTGCCCAACTCGTCATCGTGCCGGTGGCCCGGGTGGGCTTCAACATCGTGGAATCCTTCGAAGCCAGCCACCGGGGTAGTGGCGGCTTCGGCAGTACCGGCCAGCACTGACGGCGCGGCGGATCTTCCCCGCCGAGCTGGCACGGAAGCTGCTTCTCGGGCTGCCAAGGAGACACCGGCAAGGGGCCGAGTCCCCGGGTCCGGCATCACACACTCCGGTCCACGAACCGGAGAGGCACAAGGGAGCGGGAAGCGACATGAAGCCCTCCATCGCCCGCCTGTTTCTGGTGGGTTTTTTCGTGCTGGCGCTGGCCGCCTCGGCGGCGGGATTCCTGCTGCACGCGGCGGTGGCCCTGCATCAACACTATGCCGGCAGCCGGCCCCCCGCCTATGCCGGCGCGGTGCTTGCGGCCCAGCTGCAAAGCCTGCCCATCCGCCTGCGCGGCGAGGCGCGGGCCATCGCCCATTCCCCCCTGACGGTGCAGGCCCTTGCCCAAGGTTCGGACAGCGAACGTCAGAATCTCGTCGCCACCTTGCGCGGCCTCTACCCGGAACTCCACGAAATCCAGATCCTCACCGAAGACCAGGCGGCAGGCCGCAGCCCGATTCCCGGCAGCCTCAGCACCAGCCAGCGCAGGCTGATCGAAAGCCTGCGGCAACAGCCGGACAGCACCGATGCCATGACCGTGGATCGGCTGAACCTGCGCTTTTCCGCGCCGGTGCGCCACCCCGAGGACAACCGCCTCCTGGGCTTCGTGCTGCTCGCGCGGGATCTCGCCGATATCCAGCTCCTGTTTGCGGGCACGCCCCTCCTGGATGGCTACGCCGAGTTGCAGCAGCAGGAAGGCAACCGCTTCGACACCCTGCTCAAGCGTGGCGACGAAAGTCTCAAGAGCGTCTCCGCCCCCCGCTACACGGACATCTCGGGCACCCCGTGGCGGCTCGCCACCTGGCCGCCGCCGGGCCCCACGGGGCTGCTCGCCGATCTACGGTTGGGCTTCGTGCTGGTGTGGGTGGGCCTGATCGTGCTTCTGGGGCTGACGCTGGCCCTCATCTACTTCTACGCCAACCGGGCCCTGCAGGACGATCTCGCCGCCATCACCAAGCTGTTCTCCGACCTGGCGCACAACCGCATGCGCAAGAGCTACAACGTGCAGCTCGAGGAGGTGCAGCCGGCCTACCTCATCCTGTATCAGCTGGGCAAACTGACGGTAGGCAAGCACCTGGCCGCCGTGAACTCGGCCGGCATCGATCATCTCTCCCAGGTGCACAACCGGCGCAGCTTCGACGCCAAGCAGCGGGAAATCTTCCAGCAGGCGAAGGAGGGCTGGCCGGCAAGCCTGCTCATCCTGGACATCGACAACTTCAAGCGCATCAACGACACCTACGGCCATGATGCCGGGGATCAGCTCATCGTCCAGTTCGGCAAGCTGCTCAAGGAACGCCTGCGCTCCAGCGATTTCGTGGCGCGCCTGGGGGGCGACGAGTTCTGCGTGATCTTCCCCAACACCCCCTTGAAGCGCGCCATGGAGCTCGCCGACCGCCTGCGCCGCAGCATGCCCGCCACCGTGGAACTGGCCCCGGGGGTGGTGCATGCGCTCTCCTGGAGCGGCGGCCTGTCGGAATTCAACCGCCACGACCAGGCAGAGAATGCGGCCCTGGCGCGCGCCGACCAGGCACTTTTGGAAGCCAAGCGCGGCGGGCGCAACCGAACGGAAACGAAGGCCGCCTGAGCCCCGTTCACGGTCCCGGCAGGGCAAGCGCGGCGCGCGGAAAGACAGCCCCTGCTCCCGACACCCTGGCCGTTGCAGGCCGAGTCCAGTCCGGCACCCGGACGTTGTCTGCGTCGGGCTGGTTTCTTCCCCGTCCTGCAGCCGGACGATGGGGCGCTCAGTGTCCCATCTGGGTGCTGGAGAACAGCAGCTCGTGGGCGCGGCGGGCGAACTCCTCCGCCTTGGCGTCGTCGATGAAGAGCTTGATGAGCTTACGGCAGGAGTCGATGGTGGCGGCCAGTTCCTGGGGGGTATCGCCGGACTCCTGGATTTTTTTCACCACCTTGGCGCTCTGGGGCCCCAGGAGGGAACGCGCCAGGGTGGCGAGCTCCGCCTTGGGATCCCCCACGCCGAGCCCGCGCCGACCGGCCTCCTCGGCGGTGGCGATGTAGCCTTCCTGGGCCAGGGTGGTGAGCGCCCCCTCCACGTCGGGCACCCCCAGGCCGCGTTCGACGATGCGGGAAACGGGCGACTTGCCGTCCACCAGGATCAGCACCCGGCGCAGGGCCTGGGCCAGGCCATGGGTGCGCCGCTGGAATTCCTCCTCGCCCTTGGCAGTGCGCACGAATACGAGTCGCGGGTCCATGGCGAACTCCATCAGGCCGACAGCTCCTCGATCACGGTGTAGATGAGCTTGATGGTGATGGCCACGTAGATGGCGCCGAAGAAGAAGATCAGCGACACCACGTAGCGCAGGGTGGTTTCCGACAGCTCACCCAGGAAGGGCATGGCCGCGTAACCGATGGCAAACAGCACCACCATGCCCGACAGCACCCGCCAGCGCTTCCCCACCACCCCGCCGGGCACCCGTGACTTCAGGCTGAACACCAGCCACAGGCAATAGAGCATGACGATGATGGCCGACGCCATGATGACTGTGATGATCTCGACATCCATGTTGGCATTTCCTCGTTGTTATTGGACTTTCGCCGCTCCTCCGGAACGACCCCCGCCCCTTGCCGGGACATGCAAGCGTAACACAAGCGACGTCCGTTTGGACCAGTGCCCCGCTGCCCGGAAAGACTGTTGCAAGTTTCGGGCCAGGCCGGCGCGACTTGATTATCGAACCATCGTTCGATAGGATGCCGGCATGGCCGATGATGCCCAGTATCTCGCCAGGCTCCAGGACTTCTACGCCCGCCACCGGGTGCTGCCCGCCTATTCCACCATGGGCGAGCTTCTGGGCCTGCGGTCCAAGTCTTCCGTGGCCGCCCTGGTGGGGCGGCTGAAACAGGCCGGCTACCTGGAAACCGCCCCGGACCGGCGCCTCAAGCCCACGGCACGCTTCTTCGAGCGCCCGCGGGTGGACGGCGTGCGCGCCGGCTTGCCCCATCCCGCGGGTGAGGGAACGGCGGATGCCCTCACCCTGGATGAGTATCTCATCGAACGTCCCTCCCGCACCGTGCTCATTCCGGTCAAGGGCGATTCCATGATCGACGCCGGCATCCGCGACGGGGACATCGTCGTGGTGGAGCGCAAGCCTGCCGCGGAAGTGGGCGACATCGTGGTGGCCGTGGTGGACAACGAGTTCACTCTCAAATACCTGGACCGGGACCGCCAGGGCTTTCTCCTGCGGGCCGCCAATCCCGCCTATGCCCCCATCCGCCCGACCGGCAGCCTGGAAATCTACGGCGTGGTGGTGGGGCTGGTGCGCAAGTACCGCTGACCATCCCGCAGGGGCGAACTTTCCGGCCCGCGCCTTGACATAGTGTAAACCAGACACTAATCTTGGTGTCTTCCTGACACGAGGCAAGGCCGTGGCCCAGTTCTGCTATGCCCATCCCCACCCTGCGGTGACCACCGACGTGGTGCTGTTCACCATCCGGGAGGAGACCCTCAAGGTGCTGCTTATCCGCCGGCGCAACCCGCCCTTCGCCGGCCAGTGGGCCCTGCCCGGGGGCTTTCTCGATCCCGCCGAGGACCTCGCCGCCTGTGCCCTGCGCGAGCTCTACGAGGAAACGGGCATCAGCGATGTCTATCTGGAGCAGCTTTACACCTTCGGCCGGCCCGACCGGGATCCCCGCGAGCGGGTCATTTCCGTGGCCTACTACGGCCTCGCACCCGCCGACCGGCTCGTCCTCCGCTCCGGTTCCGATGCCAGCGAGGCGGCCTGGTTTGCCTATGGTGAGCTGCCGGCGCTGGCCTTCGATCACCGTGAAATCGTGGAGAAGGCCCACGAGCGTCTGGTGGCCAAGCTGGAGTATTCCACCATCGCTTTCCAGTTCCTGCCCGCCCAGTTCACCCTGAGCGAGCTGCAGGAGGTGTACGAGATCATTCGCTCGGAGCGCCTGGACAAACGCAATTTCCGGAAATGGATCCTCGCCCGCAACCTGATCGAGGAAACCGGCGCCCAGCGTCGCAACGGCAGCCACCGTCCCGCCAAACTGTTTCGCAACAAGCACCCGGGCCGCGTCGAGATCATCCGCTAGGCCCACCCAGCCCAGGAAAGCCCATGGAACCCGCCCTGCCCTTCGCCCCCGTCCCGTCTGCCACCGATCGCGAGGCCCAGATCGAACGCATCAAGCGCATGCTGGTGGAACAGGATGCCGTACTGGTCGCCCACTACTACACGGACGGCGCGCTGCAGACCCTGGCCGACGAAACCGGAGGCTACGTGGCCGATTCCCTGGAGATGGCCCGCTTCGGCCATGCCCATCCGGCCAAAACGCTGGTGGTGGCCGGTGTGCGCTTCATGGGCGAAACCGCCAAGATCCTCAACCCGGAGAAACGGGTGCTGCTGGTGGAAAAGGAAGCCACCTGTTCCCTGGACGACGCCTGCCCGGCGGACGCCTTCAGCGCCTTCTGCGACGCCCATCCCGACCGCACCGTGGTGGTCTATGCCAACACCAGTGCGGCGGTGAAGGCCCGCGCCGACTGGGTGGTGACCTCCGCCATCGCGGTCAAGGTGGTGGAGCATCTGCACCGTGAGGGAAAGAAAATCCTCTGGGCGCCGGACAAGCACCTAGGCAGCTATGTCCAGCGGGTCACCGGCGCCGACATGCTGCTCTGGGACGGCAGTTGCGTGGTGCACGAGCGCTTCAAGGCCGAGCTGCTCGCCGACATGAAGCGGCGCCACCCGGCGGCGGCGGTGCTGGTGCATCCGGAATCCCCGGCCGGCGTGGTGGGACTCGCCGATGTGGTGGGCTCCACCACCACCCTCATCCGGGCCGCGCGGGAGCTGCCCAACCCCGAGTTCATCGTCGCCACCGACAACGGCATCTTCCACAAGATGCGCGAGGCCGCGCCGGGCAAGACCTTCATCGAGGCTCCCAGCGGCGGCGCAGGCGCCACCTGTGTGAGCTGTGCCCACTGCCCGTGGATGGCCATGAACAGCCTGGACGCATTGGAACGGGTCCTGGCCACCGGCCGCAACGAGGTGGTGATCGACGAGGCGGTGCGGCGCCGGGCAGTGGTCTCCATCCAGCGCATGCTGGATTTCGCCGCCACGCAGCCACGCCCCTGAGCCCGCGCCAGGCGTGAAAAAACGCAGCCGGGGATGACCTATCCCGGCAGTAGCCCGCGCCTGTCGGGCATCAAGTCCGGACCATCCCGGCCGATAAATTGGCAAAGGGCAGCCTGCCCCACGACCGGGACGTCGAGTGCCATGCAATTCCTGAGCCTTCTGCGGGAGCGTCTGCTGCGCCGGACGACCGCCCCAGCGCCCACTGAAGAGACCGCGTCAGTCGCCGCAGACGAACCCCCCGCCGACAGTCCGCCCCCAGCGGGGGAGGCACTGCCGGTCAGTCCGCCCCCTGGGGACGAGGCATCCCGGGCTCACGGCTTTCTGCGTTCCAGGCCACTGTGGCTTGCCGTGGGCGGCATCGCCCTTGCCGGCACCGGGGCGCTCGCCTCGGCCCTCATGATCCAGGGCCGGAACGCCCAGGCGCTTCACGAGCTGCAGGCGCGTCAGGCGGCGCTGGAAAGGGAAAACCAGGCCCTGCGCAACCTGCCCCGCATCATTGCCGCGCCCCAGGTGACCCTAACCGCCGCCCCGGTGAACCCGCCTGCGCCGCCTTCCCCGGCCGGGGCAAACCCTGCGCCCCCCACCCCGA
The DNA here is from genome assembly GCF_055379455.1 of Thiobacter subterraneus. Lineage (NCBI taxonomy): Bacteria > Pseudomonadati > Pseudomonadota > Betaproteobacteria > Burkholderiales > Thiobacteraceae > Thiobacter > Thiobacter subterraneus. The sequence continues at coordinate 2,508,820 of NZ_AP042402.1, read as the reverse complement.
CTGCAGGGCCGGCGGCGCGGCCGCCCGTCAGTGGCGAATGCGTGGTGGCCACCGATGACGATCTGCACGCCACCGTGCGTGACTGCATCGAGCGCTTCAACCGTGCCAGCGCGCGGGCACAACGCCTGCCGCCCAGATGACCGCCTGCACCCGTTGCGGACAGCCCCCCCAGGACACTCCATGAGCGATCAGATATTCCTCGCGCGCCAGCCCATTCTCGACCGGGAGCAGAACCTGTTCGCCTATGAGCTGCTGTTCCGCAAAAGCGACGTTGGCCGTGCCGAGGTGACCAGCGATCTGGCGGCCACCGCCCAGGTGGTCACCCACCTGTTCAGCGAGATGGGTGTGCAGGCGGTCCTGGGCCAGGCCCTGGGCTTCGTCAACGTGAGCCGCGACATGCTGCTGTCGGACATGATCGAGCTTCTGCCCGCGCAGCAGATGGTGCTGGAAATCCTGGAGACCGTGACGGTGGACGCCAGCGTGATCGACCGTTGCGTCAGCCTCAAGAAGCAGGGATTCACCCTGGCGCTGGACGACTTCGCCGGCATGCGTGAGGACTACCAGGCGCTGCTGCCCCTGGTGGACGTGGTCAAGGTGGACGTCATGGCGCTGGACGAGGCAGGCCTGCGGGAGGCAGTGGCGCGCCTCAAATCCTGGCCGGCCAAGCTGCTCGCGGAAAAGATCGACAACCGGGAGCAGTTCGACACCTGCCGCGAGCTGGGCTTCCACTATTTCCAGGGCTATTTCTTCGCCAAGCCCACGGTGCTTGCCAGCAAGCGTGCCGACCCCTCCCAGCTCACCCTGCTCAAGTTGCTGGGCCTGGTGCTGGAGGATGCGGAAACGGCGGAGCTGGAGGCCGCTTTCAAGCAAGATGCCAAGCTCACCTACAACCTGCTGCGCCTGACCAACTCCGTGGCCTGCGGCGCCAACCAGCGCATCCGCACCCTGGGGCAGGCCATCGTGGTGCTCGGCCGGCGCCAGCTCATGCGCTGGCTGCAGTTGCTTTTGTTCGCCCTGGAACCCGGCACCGGCGCCTATCCCCCGCCCCTCATGCGCCTGGCCGCCGCGCGGGGGAAGACCATGGAAATCCTCGCCCGCATCACGGCAAGCAAGGACCGTCTGCTCCAGGACCAGGCCTACATGACCGGCATTTTTTCCCTGCTGGATGCCCTGCTGGGGCAGCCTCTTCGGGAGCTGGCGCAGGCGCTGCGGCTGTCGGAGGACATCCGCTGCGCCCTGCTCCAGCGCCGCGGCCGGCTGGGACGCCTGCTCGCCCTGTGCGAGGCCCTGGAACGGGCCGATTTCGACCAGGTCTCCGCCCTGCTCAGGGAACTGCCCGAGCTGCATCCCAACGACCTCATCGAGGCCCAGCTCGCCGCCGCGCGCTGGGTGGACAGCCTGGCGGAAAGCGGCGGCTGATCAGCCCGGCTGACCGTCGATACGCGGACGCACCAGCATGGGCGCATAGACCGCCAGGAACAGCGCGAAGGCCGCCACCCACAATCCCATCGCCAGGCCCAGCCACACGCCATACGCCGCGGGCCACACCAGCGGTGCCGCCACCCGTGCCACGAAAGCCGCCGCCATCAGGACGAACACGGCAGTCACCGCCCGGGGAGGCGTCTGCACACTGCGTCCCGTGTGCCCCAGGGTCACCCGCGCCATCATGCCCACGGTCATGAGTCCAATGCCGCCGGCGGCGAAGGCATGCACCGCAAGGTAGGGCGACACCCCCGCCCAGACGGAAAGCCCCTTGAGCAGGAAACCCAGCACTGCCGTGGCATAGCCCACATAGAGCACCCACAGGAGCGGCTTGCGCCAAATGCCGGGCGTATGCCAGTCGAACAGGCGCACCGCGTGCACGGCCAGCAGGGCCAGGGCAAGCAGCGCCACGGCCGCCGGGACCGCCAGGAACACATCGGCCACCCAGAAGGCCAGCATGAGCACGAGGCTCAAGCGGTCCACCCAGACCCGGTTGCGCAGCGTGACGGAATAGCCCACGCCCCGTTCGATGAAGAAGGGCACCACCCGCCGCGCCATGACGAAGATCAGCGACAGGATCAGATACAACCCGGAATAGAGACCCCAGCGCACCCCGGCCTCGAGCCAGCCCAGGGCGCCGGCATAGAACGCCCCATTGGCAAGGACCAGCAGTCCCACCTTGGCCACGATGCCGAACTGCGGCCATTGGCCGGCACGCGCCAGGGGACGGGCAATGGCCACCACCAGGGCGAGGCCGAAAGCGAGATCCAGCAGCGCGGCGGCGGCGAGGGCGTGGGGCGCCCAGGCCATCACCAGCCGCGCGCCAAGCCACGCCCCTGCCAGGGCCGCGAGGGGCAGACCCCGGGGCGTGGGCAGTTGGGTCCAGTTGCGCACCGCGGTGAGCAGGAAGCCCGCCACCACGGCCATGGCATAGCCGAACACCATCTCGTGGCCGTGCCAGGCCATGGGCGCCACGGGCAGCCCGGCCGGCAGCGGCCAGCCATGAATCTGGGTGCCCACCCACACCAGGAGGGACAGGGGCGCAAACGCGGCCGCCAGCAGGAAGAAGGGACGAAAGCCCAGATTGAACAGGGCGAAGGGATGGGGACGCGCCCCGGGGCTCGTGATTTGGACGACACTCATGGTCTGGATTTTCCAGGGTGACGGTCGGCTCTTCCTTGAGACGCGTCAAGGGGGCCGAACCGTTGCGGTGAGGCGGCCGCAGCCAGGTTGGCCGGCAGCGGCGGCAGCGTGTGGGTGAGGGCCGCGGCGATGCACTCTCCTGCCAGGGCGGCGGTGAGCAGGCCGCGCGTGCCGTGGGCCAGGCTCACCAGCAGGCCCGGCGCGACCTCGCCGATGAGGGGCATCGCCCCGGGCGCCGAGCAGCGTATCGCCGCGCGTCCGCCGACGACGCAGGCGGCCCCGCCGCCCAGGGTCTGGTAAACCCCGGGGAACTGGGCCGCCAGGCGGGCGAGATTCTCCTCGTGCTCCGGCAGGCGCACATCGGTGCCGGCATCGTCGAAGCGGGTGGTGGCACCCAGCACGTGCCGATCGCCCCGCGCCGGCGTGAGATACACCTCGCCACACAACACACACGCCTGCCGCCGGCTTGCGGGCGTGGCGGCAAGCTCCGTGATCTGGCCCCGCACCGGCTGCAGGGGCAGATGCGCGAGGGGCGCGAAACCCCGCGCGGCATGGCTGTTGGCCACCACCACGGCCTCGGCCCCCACCACGCCCCCCGGCGTGGCCACCTGCCAGCCTGCCGCGGCCGGCGCCAGCGCCGTCACCGGCCGGCCAGGCTGCAGGGACAGCCCCTGGGCGAAGGCGGCACACAGTGCCGCGGGCGCCACCCAGCCGCCCTGGGGAAACCACAGGCCATTCACCCCAAGGGGCACACCGGCCCGCTCCCGGGCCTCGCCGGCCGTCACCGGCAGGCACAGGTGCGCGGGCCAGGGCAGGGCTGCGAGGCGTTCGATGCGCCGTGCCTCCTCCGGCGTGACCGCAAGCTGCAGCAGGCCGCATTCCGCCCGCCGCTCGCCGTCCACCGGCAACACCTCGTCCAGGCTGGCCAGGGCATGGCCCCAGGCCGCGAGCAGCAGGCGCTGCAGCGGGCCCATGCCTGCCGCCAGGCGCAGGTGCAACATGCCCACCGGGTTTCCGGAGGCGCCGGCAGCCAGCACCGGCGCGGCTTCCACGAGTTCCACCGCCAGTCCCCGGCGCGCCAGGGCCCAGCCCGCGGCAGTGCCGGCCAGGCCGCCGCCAATCACCACCACCCTCGGGGCGGGGAACGCCGACGGCTGCCAGGGGCCGGGCTTTGCGCCCCGCAACATGTCCCGCTTGCGCCCGAAACCCGGGCATTTCTCCACCTGGAAGCCCGCCGTCGCCAGATTGCGCCGCACCCAGCCGGCGGCGGTGTAGGTGGCGAAACTGGCACCGGGACGGCTGGCGCGGGCCAGCTCGCCACACACCGTGGCACTCCACATCTCCGGATTCTTCGCCGGCGCGAAGCCATCGAGAAACCAGGCATCCACGCAGGCCGCCGGCAGGCCCTTGAGGGCCGTGGCCACATCTTCCCAGGCCAGGGTGAGGCGCACCCGGCCGCCCGCGAAATGCCAGCGGTTCCAGCCGGGCACGCGCCGCCGCCAGCGGGCCGTAAGCGGCTTGGCAAGGGGCTCAAGCAGGGGCCAGCAGGCCGTCACCGCCGCGAGTTCCCCGTCCTCCAGGGGATAGGCCTCGACGCTGAAATAGTCGAGCTGGGCACCGGGCGGCGCGCAGGTTTCGAACAGCTGCCAGGCGGAAAGGAAGTTGAGGCCGGTGCCGAAGCCCGTCTCGCCCAGGGTGAAGGTCTGCCCCGGCGCCAGTTGCGCGAAGCGGCGGGCCAGGTCATTGCCGGCGAGGAAAACGTGCCGGGTCTCTTCGGGCCCGGCATCAGGGGAGAAATAGACGTCGCCGAAGCGGGGCGACCAGGGTGCCCCGTTGCGCCATTCGATCATGGCCGGCGGTCATCGCAGGCGATCAGGGTCGGGGCGCGGGCGGCACCCTTCACAGCTTGGCGGCCACCCACTCCGCCACCGAGGCCAGCGCCTGGGGCAGATGTTCGGGCTGGGTGCCGCCTGCCTGGGCCATGTCGGGCCGGCCACCGCCCTTGCCTCCCACCTGGCTGGCCACGTGGTTCACCAGTTCGCCGGCTTTGAGGCGATCGGTGAGATTGGACGTGACCCCCGCGATCAGGGTCACCTTGCCACCCTCGCGGCTGGCCAGGACGATGGCGGCGGTCTTGAGCTTGTCCTTGAGCTTGTCCAGCGTGTCGCGCAGGGCCTTGGCATCGGCGCCCTCGATCTCGGCGGCAAGCACCTTGACACCCTTCACCTCCACCGCACTGTCCGCGAGCTCGTCGCCGCGGGCGGCGGCCAGCCTGGATTTCAAACGGGCCAGTTCCTTCTCCAGATGCTTCACGTTGTCCAGGATCTGGGCGATCTTCTGGTTCACTTCCTGGGGCGGCGTCTTGAGCGCAGCGGCCGCCTCCAGGAGACGCGCCTCCTCCTGCTGCACGTATTCCAGCGCCAGGTCGCCGGTCACCGCCTCGATGCGGCGGATGCCCGCCGCCACGCCGGATTCGGCGACGATCTTGAACAGGCCGATGTCCCCGGAGCGCTTGACGTGGGTACCACCGCACAGCTCCGTGGAAAAGTCGCCCATGCCCACCACACGCACCTCGTCGCCGTATTTCTCGCCGAACAGGGCCATGGCGCCGTGCTTGATGGCCTCGTCGTATTTCATCAGGCGCACCTGCACCGGATAGTTGGCACGGATGGCCTCGTTGACCAGGTTCTCCACGCGCTGGATTTCCTCAGGGGTGAGGGCATGGGGATGGGAGAAATCGAAGCGCGTGCGCTGGGCGTCCACCAGGGAGCCCTTCTGGGTGACATGGTTGCCCAGCACCTTGCGCAGGGCGGCGTGCAGGAGGTGGGTGGCGGAATGGTTCCAGGCCGCCCGCTGGCGCGCCACGGGGTCCACCTGGGCTTCCACGGTGTCACCAACGGAGAGGGTGCCCAGGGTGAGCCGTCCCCTGTGGCCGAACACCTCGGCCTGGATCTTCTGGGTGTCCTCCACCAGGAAGCTGCCGTTGGCCCCGAGCAGCTGGCCGCGATCGCCCACCTGGCCGCCGGACTCGGCGTAGAAGGGCGTGCGGTCGAGCACCACCACCGCCTCGTCGCCGGCCTGGATGCTGGACACCTGGCTGCCCTCCTTGTAGAGGGCGAGCACCTGGGCCTGCAGGGTGAGGGTGTCGTAGCCGTGGAAGGCGGTGGGCTGGCCCTCGAACTTCACCACCTGGCCCATGTGGAAGCGGGAAGCCGCGCGCGCCCGCTCCCGCTGCAGGGCCATGGCATGCTCGAAGCCGGCGAAATCCACGGTGAAGCCACGCTCCCGGGCAATGTCCGCCGTGAGGTCGAGGGGGAAGCCGAAGGTGTCGTAGAGACGGAACACCGTCTCGCCGTCCAGGATGCGGTCGCCCCCCGTGCCGTGCATGGCCGCCTCCAGCACGCCCATGCCGTGTTCCAGGGTCTCGGCGAATTTCTCCTCTTCCTGGCGCAGCACGCCCATCACCCGTTCCTGGGCGGCGGGCAGTTCCGGGTAGGCCTCTCCCATCACCCGCGCCAGATCGGGCACCAGTTTGTGGAAGAAAGGCTGCTTCTGGCCCAGCTTGTAGCCATGCCGGATGGCGCGCCGGATGATGCGGCGCAGCACGTAGCCGCGTCCCTCGTTGCCGGGGATCACGCCATCCACGATGAGAAAGGAGCAGGCACGGATGTGGTCGGCGATCACCTTCAGGGAGTTGCTCGTGAGATCGGATGCGCCGGTCTCCCGGGCCGCGGCGGCGATGAGATCGCGGAACAGGTCGATGTCGTAGTTGGAGTGCACGCCCTGCATCACGGCGCTGATGCGTTCCAGCCCCATGCCGGTGTCCACCGAAGGTTTGGGCAGACTGTGCAGCACGCCGTGCTCGTCCCGGTTGAACTGCATGAAGACGAGATTCCAGATCTCGATGAAGCGGTCGCCATCGGCCTCCGGTGTGCCGGGCGGGCCGCCCGGCACCTCGGGCCCGTGGTCGTAGAAAATCTCGGTGCAGGGGCCGCACGGGCCGGTGTCCCCCATGGACCAGAAGTTGTCCGAGTGATACTTGCCGGCGCCGGGCTTGTCACCGATGCGGGCGAGGCGCTCCGGCGGCACGCCGATCTCGTTGAGCCAGATGTCGGCGGCCTCGTCGTCCTCCTCGTACACGGTCACCCAGAGTTTGCCTTCCGGGATGCCCAGTTCCCGGGTGAGGAATTCCCAGGCGAACTGGATGGCGTTGCGCTTGAAGTAATCCCCGAAGCTGAAATTGCCCAGCATCTCGAAGAAGGTGTGATGCCGGGCGGTGTAGCCCACGTTCTCCAGGTCGTTGTGCTTGCCCCCCGCGCGCAGGCAGCGCTGGCTGGAGGCCGCGCGCACATAGGGCCGGGTCTCGCGCCCCAGGAACACGTCCTTGAACTGCACCATGCCCGCGTTGGTGAACAGCAGGGTGGGATCGTTACCCGGGATGAGGGAACTGGAGGGCACGATGGTGTGCCCGCGGGATTCGAAATATTCGAGGAAGCGGCGACGGATTTCGCTGGATTTCATGGGGATCTCGGCGGAATGCTGGCAAAAGCATAATGGTAGCGCGAAACCCCCGGGCGCAGTCAGTCCTCCGTGCCCAGAATGCGCCGGATCACCTCCAGCGGGAATCCCCGCTGCGTGAGAAAGCGCATCTGCCGCGCCCGTTCCCGGGCATCGGCAGGCAGGCGCCCGAACTTCTGCTGCCAGACCCGGCGCGCGCGCTGAAGCTCGCTGGCGCGCAGGGCGTCGAGCTGTTCCCGGATCAGGTCCTCGGGCACGCCTCTTTGGCGCAGCTCGTGGGCGAGGCGCACGCTGCCGAAGCGCGCCTGGCGGTCGTGCACCAGGGCCTCGGCAAAGCGGGCATCCGACAGCCAGCCGCGCCGGGCAAGCTCGTCAAGGAGGGTCTCGAGCGCCTCCCGGTCGGCGGCATGGGAGCCCAGCTTGCGCGCGAGTTCCGCCCGGCTGTGCTCACGCCGGGCCAGCAGGTCAAGCGCCCGCTCGCGCAGGCTGCGCGGTGTGGCCATGGCTGCCCCGCGGCGACTGGTCAGACTTCTTCGAGCACTTCCTCCGGATCGAACTGGGCCACCGCGCCGCCGCCCACCCCCACCGCGGCGCGGATCTTGGCTTCGATCTCGCGGGCGATTTCCGGATGCTCCTTCAGGTATTCGCGGGCATTGTCCTTGCCCTGGCCGATCTTCTCGCCGTTGTAGGCATACCAAGCACCGGACTTGTCGATGATGCGGTTGGCCACGCCCAGCTCGATGATTTCGCCCTCACGGGAAATGCCCTCGCCGTAGAGGATGTCGAAACTGGCCTGCTTGAAGGGGGGCGCCACCTTGTTCTTCACCACCTTGACCTTGGTCTCGGAACCGATCACCTCCTCCCCCTTCTTGATCGACCCCACGCGCCGGATGTCCAGCCGCACGGACGCATAGAACTTGAGGGCATTGCCGCCGGTGGTGGTCTCCGGGTTGCCGAACATGACGCCGATCTTCATGCGAATCTGGTTGATGAAGATCACCAGGGTGTTGGAGCGCTTGATGTTGGCGGTGAGCTTGCGCAGGGCCTGGCTCATGAGCCGGGCCTGCAGGCCCATGTGGGCATCCCCCATTTCGCCCTCGATTTCCGCCTTGGGGGTGAGCGCCGCCACCGAGTCGATCACCACCACGTCCACCGAGCCGGAGCGCACCAGCATGTCGGCGATTTCCAGCGCCTGCTCGCCGGTATCCGGCTGGGAGACCAGGAGGTCATTCACGTTCACCCCCAGCTTGGCGGCATAGCTCGGGTCCAGGGCGTGCTCGGCGTCGATGAACGCGGCGGTCCCGCCGAGCTTCTGCATCTCCGCAATGACCTGCAGGGTGAGGGTGGTCTTGCCGGAGGACTCCGGCCCAAAGATCTCCACGATGCGCCCCCGGGGCAGACCTCCCACGCCCAGGGCAATGTCCAGCCCGAGGGAGCCGGTGGAGACCACCTGCAGATCCTGGGCTTCCACGTGGTCTCCCAGGCGCATGACCGACCCCTTGCCGAACTGCTTCTCGATCTGGCTCAGGGCGGCGGCGAGGGCTTTCATCTTGTCTTCTGCGGGTGCGGTGGCCATGGCGGTCTCCTTTTTCGGGTTGAGGGAACGACGCCGCGCAGGGGCGGCATGCCGTCACTCTAGGTCATACTTTTGCGGGTGTCAATATTTTTTACCATGTCCAGTGTTTTTATCACATCGACCATTTTTATCAGCCAGGTCGGGAGTGTCTATAATCGCCCTGTCCGCTCCCGGCGACAGCACCATAAGCCAATGACGAACAAAGACAAACTGCTCATGGACCTGAAATGGTCCACCCGCCAGCGCCTGCGCTTCATCGAGGTCATGGCCTACTACGCGGGGGTGGTGACCCGCTCCGACGTGGCCCGGGCCTTTGGCATTTCCGATCCCGCCGCCACCAAGGATCTGAAGCTCTACGGCGAGCTGGCGCCGGGCAATCTCGTCTATACCCAGGCGGTATTCGGCTTCGTGCCGGGGCCCGGCTTCCGCCCACTGTTCGCCGACCTCTCCCCCGCGGCGGTGCTGCCCCTGCTCGCCGCCAATCTGGCGGTGGCCGGCGGTCCCTATGGCGACCAGCCCCTCTACGGTCTGGCCATGGAGCGGCTGCCCCTGCCCGTGCGCCTGCCCGCGGCGGAGATCCTGGCCCAGATCACCCGGGCCATGCGCAGCCGCCGCAAGCTCGCGGCAAGCTACCGCTCACTCACGGGCAACGACGCGGGGGAGGTGCGCATCCTGGAACCCCATGCCCTGGTGGACACGGGTCTGCGCTGGCACGTGCGGGCCTACGCCGCGGACCGCTACGAGTTTCGCGATTTTGTCCTGTCCCGCTTCACTTGGGCCGAGTGTCTGCCGGAAGCTGCCGAATCGGATCCGGAACACGACGAGGACTGGGTGGAAACCCTCACCCTGCGCCTGGCACCCCATCGGGGACTGGACGAGGCGCGGCGGGCGGCGCTGGCCCTGGACTACGGCGCGCGCGACGGGGTGATCGAACTCACCGTGCGACGCGCCCTGGTGGGCTATCTGCTGCAGCGCCTGATGGTGGACACCAGCCGCGACCACTCGGGCAATCCGCGCCAGTATCAGCTCATGCTGGAAAACCGCGAGGAGGTGGAGCCCTTCGCCGCATGGGCCCTGGGTTGACAGGGGCAGGACGGGAAAGGAGACCGGCGCGCGGAATCAGGCCGACGCCGGTTGCGCCGCGAGGCGCAGGAGTCCCTCCAGGGCGGCGGCCACGGCCTGGCGGCGCACCGCCGCCCGGTCACCGGCGAAATGGAAGGTGCGCAGCTCGCAGCCACCCGGGCGACTCGCCCAGGCCATGCACACGGTGCCCACGGGCTTGTCCGGTGTGGCACCACCCGGTCCGGCAATGCCGCTGATGGCCACACTCACATCGGCCCGGCTGCGCGCAAGCGCCCCTTGCGCCATTTCCCTCACCGTCGCCTCGGACACGGCGCCGAAGCGCGCCAGGGTCTCGGCCGCCACCCCCAGCATTTCCTGCTTGGCGGCATTCGTGTAGGTGATGAAGCCACGGTCATACCAGTGGGAACTGCCTGGCACGGAAGTCACCACCTGACCCAGCCAGCCGCCGGTGCAGGACTCGGCGGTCACCAGCCACCAGCCGCGCGCCTTGAGCGCCGTGCCGAGCCGGGCGGCCAGGGTCTCCAGCTCATCCATGGAACACTCCGAACAACAGCCTGATCGTGATCACACTGTAGATCGCCGCCAGCAGATCGTCGAACATCACGCCAAAGCCGTTCTTGAGACGGGCGTCGAAGTAACGGATGGGAAACGGCTTCCACACGTCGAACAGGCGGAACACGAAGAAGGCGGTGATCCAGCCGGTGACGCTGACGGGCGTGAACCAGAGGATGGCGATAAAGGCCACCACCTCGTCCCAGACGATGCCCCCGTAGTCGGCGACCCCCACCTCCCGCCCCACGCGGGCGCAGGCCGCCACGCCCAGCGCGAACAGGAGTGCCAGCAGCCCGAAGAAAACCGGCGGCGTGGGCTCCGCCCGCAGGATCAGCCAAAACAGGGGAAAGCCCACCAGGGTGCCCACCGTGCCGGGCGCAAAGGGAGACAGGCCGCTGCCAAAGCCAAAGGCAATGAAGCGCAGGGGATGGCCCAGCACGTAGCGCAAATCAGGCGAAGTGGTCAAACCCTGTTTCCTCCCAGTCGAGGGGATGGCCTGCGGCATCCAGCAGCACCAGGCCCGGCTCCCGCGTGATGCGGCCGATGGGTGTCACGGCCACGCCCAGGCGCCGCCCGAGGCGCGCGATGGCGCCGTGGGCCGAAGGTGGGGCGGCGAAGCACAGTTCGTAGTCGTCGCCCCCCGCCAGGATGGCGCGCCGGGCCACCGGATGCGACGCCCAGGCCGCCAGCACCGGCGACAGGGGCAGGGCAGCCAGGTGAATGTGCGCGCCCACGCCCGAGGCTTCCAGCACGTGCCCGAGATCGGCGAGGAGTCCATCCGAAATGTCGATGGCGGCGTGGGCCAGCCCCACCAGCCGCTGCCCCAGGCCCAGGCGCGGCGTGGGCCGGTGCAGGCGCGGCAGCAGCGGGGCGAGCGCCCCCGGCGGCAGGGGCACCTCGCGCCTCAGGGCAGCGAGCGCAAAGGCGGCATCGCCCAGGGTGCCGGACACCCAGATCTCGTCGCCCACCCGCGCGCCACTGCGGCGCAGGGCGGCCCCACGTTTGATTTCGCCGAGCAGGGTCACCGCCAGGGTAAGGGGACCGCGCGTGGTGTCGCCGCCGATGAGGGCCACACCATGGGCCTCGGCCAGGGCGAACCAGCCCCGTGTGAAGGCGGCCAGCCAAGCTTCGTCCGCCTCGGGCAGGGCAATGGACAACAGCGCCCAGCGGGGGATTGCGCCCATGGCGGCGAAATCCGAAAGGTTGACCGCGAGCGCCTTGTGGCCCAGGCCTTCTGCATCATCGTCCGGGAAGAAGTGCCGGCCCGCCAGGAGCATGTCCGCCGCCGCCACCAGCTCCCTGCCCGCCGCCACCCGCACCAGCGCGGCATCGTCGCCCACCCCCAGCACCGTCCGCGGGGCGGGACGGGTGAAGTAGCGGGCGATGAGTTCGAACTCGGAAGGCATGGCCCCTCAGGGGCGGGCCGGAGGCGCGCCTGTTTCCGCCGGACGCAGGTGCGCCATGAGTCGGTCCAACACGCCGTTCACGAACTTGTGGCCCTCGGTGCCGCCGTAGGCTTTGGCCAGCTCCACGGCCTCATTGATGATCACACGGTAGGGCACGTCCAGCGCATGCAGGGCCTCGTAGGCACCCATGCGCAAAATCGCGTGCTCGATGGGGCTGAGCTGGGTCACGGGCCGGTCCAGGTGGGACGCGAGGTACTCATCGAGCCGGGCGGCCTCTTCCGTGACACCCGTGAGGAGCGTCTGGAAATACGCTTCGTCCACGCTCTCGAAGCCCTCTTCCTCGCGCATGTGCCGGGCAATGTCCGCCACGGCATTGCCACTGAGCTGCCATTGATAGAGGGCCTTGAGCGCGAACTCGCGCGCCTTGCGCCGGCTTTTCTGCATAGTGTTTCCGTGACCGGGGCGCGGCCAGGGCGCGCCGCGCGGAAGCTCAGATCTTTTTCAGGAGATTGGCCATTTCCACCGCCACCCGCGCACACTCCCGGCCCTTTTCTTCCATGCGCGCCAGGGCCTGGTCGTCGGTGTCGGTGGTGAGGATGCCGTTGGCAATGGGGATGCCCGTGTCCAGCTGCACCTGGGTAATCCCGCTGCCGGACTCGTTGGCCACCAGTTCGAAGTGATAGGTCTCGCCGCGAATCACCGCCCCCAGGGCGATGAGAGCATCGTATTTGCCACTCTGGGCCATGGCCTGCAGGGCCAGGGGCACTTCCAGCGCCCCGGGTACCGTGACCAGGGTGCTGTCCTCGTCATGCACACCCAGCTTGCGCAGTTCCGCCGCGCAGGCGCCCAGCAGACCCTCGCCCACGTCGATGTTGAAGCGCGCCATGACGATGCCGATGCGCAGCCCGGCGCCGTTGAGGTCGCGCTCGATTTCCGTGATGTTGTCGTATTTCTGGGCCATGGCGCTCACTCCTCCACTTGGTTCGGTTCCACCACATCCGTTGGCAGGATGTAACCCGTCACTTCCAGATCGAAGCCTTCCAGACTGGGCATGCGGCGCGGGGCGGCCAAAAGCCGCATCCGGCGCACGCCGAGATCCTTCAGGATCTGGGCGCCGATGCCGTAATCGCGCAGGTCCACCTTGCCCGCCGGCTTGTGCACCGCGTGGGCGATGCGCGCCAGCAGCGCCTCGTTGGATTCCGGCCGCCGGAACAGGATCATCACCCCAGCGGTGGCCTCCGCCAGGGTCTTCATGGCCTGATGGATGCCCCAGGAATGGGCGTTGTCGGCGTCATCCAGGAAGTCGATCACGGACAGGGGCTCATGCACGCGCACCAGTGTCTCCTCCTCCGGCAGCACCTGTCCCCGGACCATGGCCAGATGGATCTCGCCGGAAGTCTGGTCGCGGTAGGCGATCAGATCGAACTCGCCGTAGATGGTCTCCACCCTGCGTTCCGCCACCCGCTCCACCAGGCGCTCGGTCTTGGACCGGTAGTGGATGAGATCGGCGATGGTGCCGATTTTCAGGCCATGCTCCGCGCCGAACCGTTCCAGGTCCGGCAGCCGCGCCATGGTGCCGTCGTCCTTGAGGATTTCGCAGATCACGGCCGCCGGCTCCAGACCCGCCAGCTGGGCCAGGTCGCAACCGGCCTCCGTATGCCCCGCACGCACCAGCACGCCGCCGGGCTGGGCACGCAGGGGGAAGACATGACCGGGTTGCACGATGTCGCTCGGTTTGGCGTCACGTGCCACCGCGGCGCGGATGGTGGTGGCCCGGTCCGCCGCGGAAATGCCCGTGGTCACACCGCGCGCCGCCTCGATGGACACCGTGAAGGCCGTGCCATGGGGCGTCTGGTTGTCTTCCACCATCTGGCGCAGGCCCAGCTGGCGGCAGCGGGCGTCGGTGAGGGTGAGGCAGATCAGGCCACGGCCATACTTGGCCATGAAATTGATGGCCTCGGGTGTGACGTGCTCCGCCGCCATCACCAGATCGCCCTCGTTTTCCCGGTCCTCCTCGTCCACCAGGATGACCATTTTGCCGGCCTTGATGTCGGCGATGATTTCTTCGATGGGGCTGATTGCCACGATACGCTCTCCGCTTCCGGTCAGCCTTGGGGCCTTGGATTATCGCATTTTATTCAAACGCGGGGGTCGCGAAGGACATTCCCCGGCGCATTCCCCCCTGGTGCCCTTGCCGGCTCAGACCCTGTCCGGAACGTAGCTCAGCAGGCGCTCGGCGTAGCGGGCAAGCAGATCCACCTCGAGGTTGACACGACTGCCCGGCGTGAGGTTCTTGAGGGTGGTCATTTCCAAGGTATGGGGAATGAGATTGACGCTGAAGCGCTCCCCCGCCACCTGGTTCACGGTCAGACTGACACCATCCACCGTGATGGACCCCTTGACGGCAATGTAGCGGGCAAGGCCGGGGGGCGCCGCCACTTCCAGAAGATGCGAACTGCCCACCGGTTCGAAGCGCGTCACCACACCCACGCCGTCCACGTGGCCGGAGACCAGATGGCCGCCCAGCCGGTCCGCGAGGCGCAGCGCCTTCTCCAGGTTGACCGCCTGGCCCACATGAAAGCCAGTGGTGCAACGCAGCGTCTCGCCGGAGACATCCACCTGATAGCGGCGGCCCTCGCGCGCCACCACGGTGAGGCAGACACCGTTGGCAGCGATGCTGTCGCCGATGGCCACGTCGGACAAATCCAGACCACCCGCGTCGATGGTCACCCGCAGCCCATCGGCCAGCGGTTCGGCGGCGACGACGCGGCCCACGGCCGCAACGATACCCGTAAACATGTTCAGGCCTCCTGCTGCGGCAGGACACGGGCGATGAGCCGCAGATCGCGGCCCACCGCCCGCACGTCACGAATGTCCAGATGGATGCGCTGGGCCATGGTGGTGAATTCCGGCAGCACGAACAGGCCGCGCGCCGTGCTGCCCAGAAGCGCCGGGGCGAGATAGAGCACCAGTTCGTCCACCAGCCCCGCCTCCAGCAGCGCACCATTGAGGCTGGCGCCTGCCTCCACCATGAGTTCGTTCACCCCCTGCTCCGCCAGCCACCCCATGAGACGGGCCAGATCCACCTGTCCGCCGGGGCGGCCCATTTCCACCACCGTCACACCCGCCTCGCGCAGCGCGCCTATGGCAGCCGCGTCTTCGCTGGCGGTCACCACCACCGTGGTGCCTCCCTCGAGGATGCGCGCCTGCAGGGGCATGCTGAGATAGCTGTCCACCACGATGCGACGCGGCTGACGCGGGGTCGGGATGTCGCGCACAGTGAGTTGCGGATCGTCCGCAAGCACGGTGCCGGCGCCGGTGAGGATGGCGCAGGCCCGCGCCCGCCAGTGCTGCACGTCGTGGCGCGCCGCCTCGCCGGTGATCCACTTGGACACCCCGTTGGCAAGCGCGGTACGTCCGTCCAGGCTGGCGGCACTTTTCACCCGCACCCAGGGCCGACCCCGACTCATGCGGGTGACGAAACCGATGTTGAGTTCCCGGGCCTCGGCGCCGAGCAATCCGGTCTCCACCCGGATGCCCGCCGTACGCAGGCGGCCCAGCCCGCGGCCCGCCACCAGGGGATTGGGATCCTCCATCGCCACCACCACGCGCGCCACACCGGCCTTCACCAGAGCATCGGCGCAAGGGGGGGTGCGGCCATGGTGGGCACAGGGTTCCAGTGTCACGTACACGGTCGCGCCCCGCGCGCGGGCACCGGCCTGGGCCAGGGCGCGGGTCTCGGCATGGGCTTCCCCGGCCCGCTCGTGGAAGCCCTCGCCCACCACGGTGCCGTCCTGCACCACGACGCAACCCACCCGGGGGTTGGGTGTCGTGGTATAGAGGCCGCGCTCCGCCAGCCGCAGGGCGCGGGTCATGAATTCGTGGTCGGCAGCAGAAAACATCTTCGGTGTCTTGCAAAAACGCCGGGACGCCGCACACGCGCAGGAAACCCGGCCGTCGGTTGCGCGCCCGGCGTCCTTGCGTCGGGAAAGTCTTACCGCTTGCGCTTCTTGGCCTCGGACGATCCCAGGTCCTTGAGCACCTCGCGGAAATCGTCCACGTCCTCGAAGCTTCTGTAGACGGAAGCGAACCGGATATAGGCCACCTTGTCCAGCTTGTAGAGCTCGGCCATCACCATCTCGCCGATGCGCCGCGCATCCACCTCACGCTGTCCCAGGCTGAGGAGCTCCTGCACGATGCGTTCGATGGCCGCATCCACGTATTCCGTGGGCACGGGCCGCTTGTGCAGGGCACGCATGAACCCGGTACGCAGTTTCTCCTTGGAGAATTCCTCCCGGCTGCCGTTCTGCTTGACCACCTGGGGCAGGCGCAGCTCGGCGGTCTCGTAGGTGGTGAAACGCTTGGTGCAGGCTGCGCAGCGGCGCCGGCGACGAATGCTGTCCCCTTCCTCGCTCACGCGGGAGTCGATCACCTGGGTATCCAGGGAACCGCAGAAGGGGCATTTCATGGTTTCAGTGGGGCGACGGACTCACGCAGACATCCCCGGCATCCTGCTACTTGCCGTACACCGGAAACTTCGCGCACAGGGCGCGCACCTCGTTTGCCACACGGGCGATCACGGTGTCGTCGTTGGGCGCTTCCAGCACGTCGGCGATCAGGTTGGCCAGCTGCTCGGCCTCGATCTCGCGGAAGCCACGCGTGGTCATGGCCGGCGTGCCGATGCGGATACCGCTGGTGACGAAGGGTTTCTGGGGGTCGTTGGGAATGGCGTTCTTGTTCACCGTGATATGGGCGCGCCCCAGGGCCGCCTCCGCCTCCTTGCCCGTGAGATTCCTGGCGCGCAGGTCCACCAGGAACATGTGGCAGTCGGTGCGTCCGGACACGATGCGCAGGCCCCGCTCCGTGAGCACCTTGGCCATCACGCGCGCATTGGCCACCACCTGTTCCTGGTAGTGCCGGAACTCCCTGCTCATGGCTTCCTTGAAGGCGACCGCCTTGGCGGCGATCACGTGCATGAGGGGGCCGCCCTGGATGCCCGGGAAGATGGTGGAATTGAGCGGCTTCTCGAACTCGGCACGGGACAGGATGATGCCGCCACGGGGCCCGCGCAGGGTTTTGTGGGTGGTGCTGGTGACGAAATCGGCAATGCCCACCGGGCTGGGATAGACGCCCGCCGCCACCAGACCCGCGTAGTGGGCCATGTCCACGAACAGGTAGGCGCCCACGGAGTCGGCGATTTCCCGGAAGCGCTTCCAGTCGATCACGAGGGAATAGGCCGAAGCACCCGCCACGATCATCTTGGGCCGGTGTTCGGACGCCAGACGCTGCACCTGGTCGTAGTCGATGGCTTCGGTTTCCGGGTGCAGGCCGTAGGTGATGGCCTTGAAGATCTTGCCGGAGAAGTTCACCGCCGCGCCATGGGTGAGATGGCCGCCGTGGGCGAGCGACATGCCCAGGATCGTCTCCCCCGGCTGCAGCATGGCGAAATATACCGCGGCGTTGGCCTGGGAGCCGGAGTGGGGCTGGACATTGGCATATTCCGCGCCGAACAGGGCCTTGGCGCGGTCGATGGCCAGCTGCTCGGCGATGTCCACCCATTCGCAGCCGCCGTAGTAGCGCTTGCCGGGATAGCCCTCCGCGTACTTGTTGGTGAGCACCGAGCCCTGCGCCTGCATCACGGCGGGGCTGGTGTAGTTCTCGGAGGCGATCAGTTCGATGTGGTCTTCCTGACGCTGGCGCTCTTTTTCCATCGCCTCCCAGAGTTCGGGGTCGATGGCCTGGATGGTGTGCCCGGGGCTGAACATGAGTGAAATCTCAAGTGTTTGAAGAAAAGGCGCGATTTTATCATGTCCGGGGTGGCCGGGACAGGGATTCCAGCAGCGCCGCAAGCCGCGCCAGCTCGGCCCGGAGTCCCTGCACCTCGGCGCGCAGCTCGCGAATGTCCTGGTGCATTTCCCGCCGCAGCCGCTTCTCGTCCTCGCCGATGAAGAACGCGGCGATAGCCGCGGTGACCAGGGACAGCATGGCAAAGCCCACCAGCACCACCAGCATGGCGAGCACGCGTGCGCCCGGCGTGGTGGGGACGATGTCGCCATAGCCCACGGTGCTGCCCGTCACGAAGGCCAGCCACACGCCTTCCCAGAATGAGCCCACCCCGGGCTCGAGCCAGTAGAAGCCCGCCCCCGCGGCCCCGAACAGGAGCACGCCCCAGCCCAGCAGGTAGGGTACGGAAGCAGGGGCCAACAGGTCACGCACCACCGCCACCACGCGGGCGAAGATGAGCGTGACGTACATGAGCCGCGCCAGGCGCACCACCGGCAACCAGTCGAGGCTGGCCTCCCACAGACTTACGAAGGCACCACCGATGATCAGCAGATCCAGCCAGTTGTGCAGCACATACAACCGCCGCTGGCGCGTGACGTGAAGCATCCAGGCAAATTCCGCGCCGAAGGCGAGGAAGATCAGGGCATCCAGCCCGCGCCCCGCCCAGTGCCAGGGGCCGGTGGCATAGGCCATCTCCAGATAATAGGAAGGCAGGGCGAGCAGGGCCACGCCCATCATCACCCAGCGCAACCGGCGTTCCCAGAGATAGGCGCGGGGGTTGTCGTGGGGCGGCACCCCACCCATACCGACGAGATGACGCAGTTTCATGGGGCGCATGGTAGCAACTTTCGCCCGTATAATCCCGCGCCATGAATGCCCTGCTTGCCTTCGCCCGGGCCATCGACGGCCTCAACGCCCGCATCGGCCGCGCGACCATGTGGCTCATCCTGCTCACCGTGCTCATCAGCGCCGGCAATGCGGTGAGCCGCAAGCTGTTCAGCCTGAGCTCCAACGCCTTCCTGGAAATCCAGTGGACGCTGTTCGCCGCGGTCTTCCTGCTGGCTGCGGGCTACACCCTGCAGAAAAACGAACACGTGCGCATCGACGTGCTGGCGGGGCGCCTGCCGCCGCGGGCCCGGGCGGTGCTGGATATCCTTGGAGGCCTGCTGTTTTTGCTGCCCTTCACCAGCCTGGTGCTGGCCTATGCCTGGCCGTTCTTCCTGGACAGCTGGCACAGCGGCGAAGTCTCCAACAATCCGGGCGGGCTCATCCTCTGGCCGGGCAAGCTTCTCATTCCCCTGGGCTTCGCCCTGCTTTGGCTGCAGGGCCTGGCCGAGGTGATCAAACGCATCGCGTTTCTCGTGGGACGCGCCCCGGCACCCCTGCCGCCCCACTCGCCCGAGGGCGAGGACATGATCCTGCGTGAGAACGGCCAGTGATCGCCGCCGACGCCCTCGCCCCTCTCATGTTCGCCAGCCTGGTGGCGTTCCTGCTGCTGGGCTATCCAGTGGCCTTTGCCCTGGCCGCCAACGGCCTGCTGTTTGCGCTGGTGGGCATGCAGCAGGGCCTGCTCATGCCGGAGCTCTTGGGGGCCCTGCCGGCGCGCATCTACGGCATCATGCAGAACGAGACCCTGCTGGCCATTCCCTTCTTCACCTTCATGGGGCTGATCCTGGAACGCAGCGGCATGGCCGAGGATCTGCTGGACACCATCGGCCAGCTGTTCGGGCCCGTGCGCGGCGGACTGGGCTTCGCGGTGATCCTGGTGGGGGCGCTGCTGGCGGCCACCACCGGCGTGGTGGCGGCCTCCGTGATCGCCATGGGCCTCATCGCCCTGCCCATCATGCTGCGCTATGGCTATGACCGCCGGCTGGCGGCCGGCGTCATCGCCGCCTCCGGCACGCTGGCGCAGATCATTCCACCCAGTCTGGTGCTGATCGTGCTCGCCGACCAGCTGCGCCAGCCGGTGAGCGACCTCTACCAGGGGGCGCTGCTGCCGGCACTGCTGCTCACCGCAATGTATGCCGCCTACGTGGCGCTGCTTGCCCTGCTGCGTCCGGGCATGGCGCCCGCCTTGCCGCCCCAGGCACGCGCCCTGGAAGGAGGCGTGCTGGCGGCACGGGTGGCGCGCTCGCTCATGCCACCGCTGATCCTGATATTCCTGGTGCTGGGCACCATTTTCATCGGGCTGGCCACCCCCACCGAGGGAGGCGCCATGGGCGCGGTGGGCGCGCTGGTGCTGGCCGCGGCCAAGGGGCGGCTGAAACGCGCGCTGCTCCTGCAGGCTTTGGACGCCACCACCAAGCTGTCGGCCTTCGTGATGTTCATCCTGATTGGCTCCACCGTATTCGGGCTGGTGTTCCGCGCGGTCAACGGCGATCTCTGGGTGGAGGGCCTGCTCAGCGCCCTGCCGGGCGGCGCGCTGGGCTTCCTCATCGCGGTCAATCTGCTGGTGTTCGTGCTGGCCTTCTTCCTGGATTTCTTTGAGCTCGCCTTCATTCTGGTGCCGCTGCTGGCGCCGGTGGCGGAGAAGCTGGGCATCGACCTGGTGTGGTTTGGGGTGATCCTGGCCCTCAACATGCAAACCTCGTTCATGCATCCCCCCTTTGGCTTCGCCCTGTTCTATCTGCGCAGCGTCGCGCCGCGCGAGGCCTATGTGGACAGGGTGACCGGCGAGCGGGTGGAGGGCGTGAGCACGGGCCAGATCTACTGGGGCGCGGTGCCCTTCGTGCTCATGCAGCTCCTGATGGTGGCGCTGGTGATCGCCTTGCCCCAGCTGGTGGCGGGCCACCAGGCGGCGCGCGACGAGGCGCCGCCCCTGAGGATCGAACTGCCTGCGGAGTAGCGCCCTACTTCACGGCGCCGAAGACGAAGTTGGCGTAATTGAGCTCCGCCACGCGGAACCACTGGAACTCATCGGAACGGAAACGCCGCCAGGACTCGAAGATGCGCCGGAACACCGGATTGCGTGCAGCTTCCTCGGTGTAGAGCTGCTCCGCCGCGGCAAGCGCGGCAGCCATGACATCCCGGGGGAATGGATGCAACTTCGCGCCTGCCTTGAGCAGCCGCGCCAGTGCGGCGGGGTTCTTGGCATCGTACTCGGCCAGCATGTGCAGGTTGGCTTCCGCCGCCGCCACCTCGAAGGCTTCCCGGTAGCTCGCCGGCAGTTTCTCCCATTCCCGCACGTTCACCAGGAAGGAAAGGGTCGGCCCACCCTCCCACCAGCCCGGGTAGTAATAGTGCTTGGCCACCTTGTGGAAACCGAGCTTCTCGTCGTCATAGGGACCCACCCATTCGGCGGCATCCAGGGTGCCTTTCTCCAGCGCCGGATAGATGTCGGGGCCGGCCAGGGTCTGGGGCACCACCCCCAGGCGCGCCATGATCTCGCCGCCAATGCCCGGGATGCGCATCTTGATGCCCTTGAGATCGGCCGCACTTTTGATTTCCCTGCGGAACCAGCCCGCCATCTGCACGCCGGTGTTGCCACCGGGGAAGTTGATCACGCCGTGCTCGCGGAACAGGCCGCGCATGAGCTCCAGCCCGCCGCCGTAATAGAGCCAGGCATTCTGCTGGCGCGCGGTGAGTCCAAAGGGCAGGGCGGTGTCGAAGGCAAACGCCTTGTTTTTGCCCACGTAGTAGTAGCTGGCGGTATGACCGCATTCCACCGTCCCGCGTCCCACCTCGTCCAGCACCTGCAGGCCGGGCACCAGCTCGTTGGCGGCGAACACGCGGATCTGGAATTTGCCGCCGGTGAGGCCCGCCACGCGTTTGGCCAACAGTTCCGCCGCACCGTAAATGGTGTCCAGGCTGCGGGGGAAACTGGAGGCCAGGCGCCAGCGCACTTCCGGCTCGCCCGCCGCCAGCGCCGGTGCGGCCACCACGCCTGCCGCAAGCCCCGCTCCCGCCCGCTTCAGGAACTTTCTTCTTTCCATGTGAGCCTCCCTGAAATCAGTGCCGAAAGATCATCGCCAGGGACTCGCCCCTTCATTCGCCCGCCACCGTCATGCGTTCGATGAGGATGGAGCCGCACTGACGCGAGCCACGCACCAGGACATCGTTGCCGATGGCGAGGATGCCCTGGAACATCTCCTTGAGATTGCCCGCCACGGTGATTTCCTCCACCGGGTAGCGGATCTCGCCGTTTTCCACCCAGAAGCCGGCCGCACCGCGGGAATAGTCGCCCGTCACGGGATTCACGCCCTGACCCAGGAGCTCGGTCACCACCAGCCCCGTGCCCATCTGCCTGAGCAGGCCCGCATAATCCACACCCGTGTCGGCCACGATCAGGTTGTGATTGCCACCGGCGTTGCCGGTGGAACGCATGCCCAGCTTGCGTGCCGAGTAGCTGGACAGGAAATAGCCCTGCACCACGCCGTCCCGGACCACATCACGGTCGCGGGTGGCCACACCCTCGTGATCGAAGGGCGCGCTCGCCAGGCCTTTTTTCAGGTGCGGACGCTCCACGATCTGCACCAGCGGCGAGAACACCTGCCGGCCCAGGCTGTCGAGCAGAAAGGACGTGCCGCGGTAGAGATTGCCGCCAGAAACTGCGGATACGAAGCTGGCAATGAGCCCGGTGGCCACCGGCGCCTCGAAGATCACGGGGACCTGGCAGGTCCTGGGCTTGCGCGCATCGAGCCGGCGCAGGGTGCGCTCGCCCGCGCGCCGTCCCACCGCCTCCGCCGGTTCCAGGTCGGCACGGTCACGCGCGCTGGTGTACCAGTAATCGCGCTGCATGCCGGATTCCGACTCGGCGATCACGGCGCAGGATATGCCGTGACGGGAGGACGGATAGCCACCGATGAACCCCAGGCTGTTGCCGAACACGAATACGGATTCCTGGGTGGAGACAGTGGCCCCCTCGGAGTTGTTGATGCGCGGATCCACCGCCAGGGCGGCGGCCTCACAGGCCCGCGCCAGCTCCACCGCATCGTCGGCGGACAGGTCCCAGGGATGGTAGAGATCGAGATCCGGCACGTCCCGTGCCAGCAGCTCCGGCTCCGGCAGGCCTGCGTATTCGTCTTCCGCGGTGTAGCGGGCGATGGTGACCGCCTTGTCCACCGTGTCGCGAATGGCCTGGGGCGAGAAATCGGACGTGCTGGCATGGCCACGCTTGTGGCCGAAATACACCGTCACGCCCAGGCCCTTGTCGCGGTTGTATTCGATGGTTTCCACCTGGCCCAGACGCACCGTCACGCTCTGGCCGAAGCCCTGGTTGACCTCTGCCTCGCAGCCGGTGGCGCCCGCCTTGGCCGCCTGGGCGAGAATGTCCTCGGTGATCTGTTTCAGAGTGTCGATGGAATAGGAAAAGCGCGCGTTGTCGGCCACGGGCAGGCTCGTTTCCTGTGGGTTGGCAGGGGCAGCGGGGAAAGCGGTTATGATAGCAACTTTGGCTCGGCGCCGCGAAGGCGGCTGCGGCACGCTCCATGGCAGACACCGAAGACTTCGTCAGCAAGACCCGGCGCAAGCAGGAAATGCATGCCCTGCAGGCACTGGGGGAACAGCTCACGCGGCTCACCGCCGCCCAGCTCGCCCAGCTCGAGCTGCCGGAAAACCTGCGCGATGCCATCGAAGCCGCACGGCGCCTGCGCGGTCATGAGGCCCTGCGCCGGCAGATGCAGTACATTGGCCGTCTGATGCGGCAAGTGGACCCGGCACCCATCCGCGCCCAGCTCGATGCCTGGCGCAGCCGAAGCGCTGCCGAGACGGCGCGCCATCACCGCCTGGAGCAGTGGCGCGACCGGTTGCTCGCCGACGACGCCGCCCTCGAGTCACTGGCGCAGGCGTATCCGGGCCTGGCCCTGCAACCGCTGCGAACCTTGATCCGCAACGCGCGCCGGGAGGCGCAGCAGGGCAAGCCGCCGCGGGCCGCGCGCGCCCTGTTCCGGGCCCTGCGCGAGCAGCTGGCGCTGCTGGAGGCCGCGCCCGCAAGCGACGATCTTCCCATGGACGAGTTGTAATGGCGGCGCCGCAGCGCGCGCCTTAACATATGGACTCAGGTACAGCCTTGCCTATGACTCCCACCGACCAGGAATTGATCATCGGGCTGGTGAGCACCAGCGACCGCGCCAGCCAGGGCGTGTATGAAGACCGGGGCATCCCCGCGCTGGAGGAATGGTTCCGTGCCGCCCTCGCCTCTCCCTGGCGCAGCATCACGCGCCTGATCCCGGACGAACAGGCCATCATCGAACAGACTCTGATCGACCTGGTGGACCACCAGGGCTGTCATCTGGTGGTCACCACCGGCGGCACCGGGCCTGCTCCCCGGGACGTCACGCCGGATGCCACCCTCGCCGTGGCGCACCGGGTCATGCCCGGTTTCGGCGAAGCGATGCGCGCGGTGAGCCTGAAATACGTACCCACCGCCATCCTGTCGCGCCAAGTGGGGGTGATACGCGGCCGCTGCCTGATTCTCAACCTGCCGGGCCAGCCCAAGGCCATCAAGGAAACCCTGGATGGCATTTTTGCCGCCGTGCCCTACTGCATCGAACTCATCGGCGGGCCCCGCATTGCCACCCACGAGGAAGTGATCAAGGCCTTTCGGCCCAAGTCCGCCCCACCGCCCGCGCCGGAGAAAGCATGACCAGCCCTTCCGCCACCGGCGCCGTCGTCTCACCCCTTGGTCAGGAAACCCTGGTGGCACTGGATGGCTGTGGCCGGCTGCGGCCGCTCGCCCTGGCGGTCGAGGACCCGCCGGCGGAAACCCTCGCCGAGCGCAGCCTGAAAATCCGCCTTGCCCGCGGGGGCCCGCAGCACCCCGCCGCGCGGGTCCTGATTCGCAGGATGTACGCGGGGCGCGGCTACCGTGTTCCGGAGGGCGCCGCCGGTGCCGATCGCGTGAGTCTCTCCGTTTCGGATGCCGAACACGTGGTGGGGACGCTCACCCTGGGATTCGATGGCCCGGAGGGACTCGCCGCCGACAGCCTCTATGCCCCGGAGCTCGCCCCCCTGCGCGGGACGGGCCGCCGTCTGTGCGAGATCACCCAGCTCGCCGCCGATCCCGGCGCGGCCGCCCGCCGCGTGCTGTTCGCCCTGTTCCACATCGCCTACATTTACGCGCGGCGCATTCGGGGTGCCACCGACGTGGTGATCGAGGTCAACCCCATGCACGTGCGCTTCTACCAGCGCGCGCTGGGCTTCAAGGTTCTCGGCCCGGAACGACTCTGCCCGCGCGTCCATGCGCCCGCCGTCCTGCTGCACCTGGACTTCGACCATGTGGAGCGCCAGCTGGCCCGTTTCGCCGGCCGGCCCGATCTCGCCCGGGACGAGAAGTCTCTCTACCCCTACGCCTTCAGTGAAATCGAGGAGGCGGGCATCACCCAGCGCCTGCTGCGCCTCGCCATCTGACCCCGCCTCCGGTCCCGGCTGGCGATGCGAACATCATGCTTGCATCATAACCCGTTGTCATAGACAATGGCCGCCTCGAACGAGGCGCCCATGGACCTCTCCCCCCTGCTTGCGGACTTTGCCAGTCCTTTCCTCGATCACGGCCGGCTGCTCGGCCTGCGTTGCGGCCCGGGGATGGGCATCGCCCCGGGTGGGCTTGTCATCGAGCGGCTGGCAGGCTTTGAAGCCTTCAACCGGGGCTATCGCTATGAGCTCCATTGCCTCAGCCCCGATGCGGGGCTTGAGACCGAAGCCTGGCTGGGCCAGGCCCTGGGGGTGGACATCCTGCTGCCCGACGGGCGCCACCGCCCCCTGTGCGGCCTCATCACCGAAGCCGGCCGGCTGGGCAGCGACGGCGGCTTCGGGCGCTACCGTCTGGTGGTGGAGCCTGCCCTGGCGCTTACCGGCCAGCGCTGGGGCAGCCGGGTGTTCCAGGACCGCAGCGTGCCCGAGATCGTCGCGGCGGTGCTGGCTGAACACCGGGCCCAGCCCCTGATCGGTGCCTGTTTCACCCTGGAAGACCGACTCACCGGCTCCTACCCCCGGCGCTCCTATTGCCTCCAGTACCGGGAAAGCGACCTGGCCTTCCTCGACCGCCTGCTGCGGGAAGAAGGCATCCGCACCACCTACCGCTTCGACACCACCGGCGAGATTCCCCGCCACACCCTCATTCTGTTCGACGACGAGGCGGTGCTGCCCCACCTGGGGGGTGTGCGCTTTCACCGCCAGGATGCCGCCGAGACCGAAGACGGCCTCACCGGCTTTTGGGAGGACCAGCGCGTACAAAGCGGCACCAGTCGCCTGGCGAGTTTCGAATACAAACAGGTGGCCCGCCTCCAGGGTGAGGCGGACAGCCTGCGGGCGCGGCCCATCGAAGCCCACCTGGAAGCCTACGACCCCCAGACCCTCTACTATGGCGATGCCGCCGAGCTTGCCCGCTATGCCCGGCTGCGCCAGGCCGCGCGTGAGGCCGCTGCCCGGCGCTTTACCGCCCGCGGCCACGTGCGCGCCCTGGGGGTGGGCGTGCACTTCGATCTGCTGGACCACCCCGTCCAGGCGGGCCGCTTCCTGGTCACGGCGCTGAAGATTGCCGCCCGCAACAACCTCACGGCCAAGGACACCCCCCTGTATGACCTGCAGGCCAGCTGTCTGCCTGCGGGCACGGCGGCGGTGCCCGAGTATGGGCCGTCCCACGCCAAGCCCACCAGCCGGGGGCCCCAGACTGCCACCGTGGTGGGCCCGCCGGGGGAGGAGATCTACACCGATGCCCTGGGCCGGGTGCGCATCTGTTTCCACTGGCAGCGGCCCGAAGACGGCCATGGCCTGCGCGACGAGACCGCCTCCACCTGGGTGCGGGTGGCCGCGCCCGCGGCCGGGGCCGGCTATGGCTGGCAGAGCC
The DNA here is from genome assembly GCF_055379455.1 of Thiobacter subterraneus. Classification (NCBI taxonomy): domain Bacteria; kingdom Pseudomonadati; phylum Pseudomonadota; class Betaproteobacteria; order Burkholderiales; family Thiobacteraceae; genus Thiobacter; species Thiobacter subterraneus. The sequence continues at coordinate 2,482,491 of NZ_AP042402.1, read as the reverse complement.
TGCCCCGGGTGGGGCAGGAAGTGCTGGTGGACTTCCTGGAAGGCGACATCGACCGGCCGGTGGTGGTGGGGGTGCTGCACAACGGCCGCCAGCCCCCGCCCCGTTTCAGCCACCAGGGCAGTCTGCCTGCCCACAAGACCCTCTCGGGCATGGTGAGCCGGGAATACCGGGGCGGCGGGGCCAGTGAACTCCTCTTCGACGACACCACCGGCCAGCTGCGGGTGCGGCTGGCCACCGACCATGGGGCCACCAGTCTGGAACAGGGCTGGCTCATCCACCCCCGGCGGGAGGGAGAAGGCACCCCCCGGGGCGAGGGCTTCGAGCTGCGCACCGATGCCAGTGGCGCCCTCCGGGCCGGGCGGGGGTTGCTGCTGTCCACCGAGGCCCAGCCCCGGGGCCAGGGGCCTCAGCTCGCCCGGGCGGGACTCCTGGCCGAACTCGAGGCCGCCGCGGCGCTCACCCGGGCGCTCGCCCGCGAGGCCCAGGCCCACCGGGCCGGGGAGACCGACACCAGCCTGCAGGACCGCCTCCACGACGCCCTGCGCCAGTGGGAGGGGGGCTCCAACACCGCCCCCGAAGGCCAGGGCGGGGGTCAGCCGCTGATCGCGGCGAGCAGCCCCGGGGGCATGGCCCTGGCCACACCGGCGGACATGAACCTGGCGGCGGGTCAGCTGGACCTCGTCGCCCAGCAGGATGCCAACCTGAGCCTGGGCCGGCGCCTGGCCGTGCGGGCCAAAGAGGCCATCTCCCTCTTCGCCCGGCGCCTGGGCCTCACCCTCGTCGCCGCCGCCGGCAAGCTCCGCATCGAGGCGCAGGGGGATGATGTGGAGATCACCAGCGCCAAGGTGGTGCGTCTCACTGCCCTGGAGGAGATCGTGCTCCAGGCGCCCAAAATCACCTGTCTTGCCGAGGGCGCGAGCCTGCAGCTGGGAGGCGGTTCCATCACCAGCAAAACCGTGGGTCCCCATACCCAGCACGCCGCCCGGCATGTTCTCGCAGGGCCCGCCGCCCCCCGGCTGGACCTGCCGGACATGCCCCACTCCGAAAGCCGAACCGACGAGCAGTTTGCTGTCGCCGGCCGCGGTGGACAGGCACGGGAGCGCTGGACCTATCGCATCGCCGAAGCGGCGGGACGCGTGCTGGGCCGGGGACGCACGGCAGGCGACGGCAGCACCCACGTAGCCCGCGATGAGGAGGTGAAGCGCGTCACCCTCGACTTTCGGGAAGACTGAAGGGAGCGCTTCCCATGTCCCGATGGCTCTGCTGGCTCGTCCTCTGCCTCCTCGGCCCCCTCGCCCGGGGCGCTGATGACATGACCGGCATGCGCACCGTCTGTTTTGGGCGCTTTCTCATCGACGTGCCCCAGGAGGCCGTGGTGAGCGGCCAAAGCTACGAGTACATGTTCGGAGAGATCCGAAGCGAGCGGCTGGGCGGTGGTCCCGCCCTGTTCGAGCAGCGCATGGCCGAGCGGGAGGCCAAGCTTCGGGCGGGCAAGCACGAAGAGAAATTTAGCCTAGTCGAGTCCCGCCGTCCCTTTCCCCATGCGCGGGTGTTCACCTTAAGCAAACGGCTGATAGATAACGACACAACCCATGGCTTCGAGGCCTACCGACTGGACAAGGGCATGTTGTATTCCATGTCGGAGACGGCATTTGACGAATCCAAAATGACCTCGGTCATAACCCGCCTGGAAACCAAACTCCTCCCCAACCTGCGCTACCGCCTGCCGGAGGAAATCCCCACCGCGCCGGGCTTCTGCCTCGAGGAGGGCTTCATCGCCGATGCCGGCGATGAGTTCCACTACGAGCGGGCAAGCATCAACTTCCGTTTCCCCCAGTGGCCGGACGTCAGCATCCGGGTCTTCTACCGCACCAACGGGGACAAATTGGAGGAATCCCTGCTCTCCCGTACCAAGAAACCATTTCCCGCCGAACTGCTGGCTTTGGCCAGCCGGATCAGGACCCTGCGCGCCGGCAGGCACGACGTCGGCCCCCTGCGCGGCGAGGAACTGCTCCAGGCCTATCCCACCGAGGGCGGTTTCTACACTCACCATCTGGTGTGGGACACCCAGGGTGAGCGCCGGTCGTTGACCAACCCGGCCTTCTACCTGCAGCTGGAGACGGGTTATGTCATCGGCGAGCCCGACCCTGAGCGTCCCCCCTCCCTCACTGACGAGCAGGCCATCCGCCTGTTCGACGCCATCGTCAATTCCATCCGCCTGCGGCCCACGGGGCCCGGCAAGGGCGCGGCCGCCACCCCGCCGCCGCGCCTGCCCCTGGGCACCCGGGTCACCAGCCGCGCCCTCTGCCCCGAAAGCGGCCTGTGGCAGTGTCTGAACGAAGACGTCAGCCTCACCCCCCGCCGCCGCTTCATCCCCCGCGGCGCCCCCATGCCCTATGGCCTGGCCAGCCGCCCCGCGCCGGGGCTCAGGGGGCTATTGGGCGGCACGGAAGACACCCCCGTCGAGGTCACCTGGCAGCTGGTGGACTACGGCGACACGGACAGCGGCGCCCGACAGCCGCAGCGAAAGTTCCTCACTTTTGCCGTCCCCGCCGGCTGCTTCCCCAGTCAGACTAGGCAAAGCCCAGCCCTTCCCGGCGCGGCTATTGTCTATTCCTTTGGCATGCGCTAACCTCACGCGTTACAAAAAATTCAGGCGGTCGCAGCAGCCGGCCCGCTCGTTCACCACCATGTTCGACTTCAGCGGTCTGATCAGCGCCATCCTGCGCAAGCGTTCCGACGACCCGGTGGGCAATCTGAAGTCCGCCACGGTATGGGTGCAGGAATTGCCCCTGGCCGACGTGCACCAGGCCCAGATGGAGATCGTCAAGGCCCTCACCTCCCTCAACGAGAACCGGAAGATGTCGCTCAAGGAGCGCATCCGGGTGGTCATGTATCTGGACGAGAAGGCACGGGGCCTGCAGGCCCAGCTTTGCCGCGACTATCTGGCGGTGATCGATCTGCCCCACGCGCCGGAAAAGGGCTACCTCGCCACCATTCTCGGCTTCTGGGAGGAAATGGCGAGCGCCTACCAGATCTGCATCCGCAGCTTCGCCCAGGAGCCGGTCAGCAAGTTCTGGCCACAGATCCACGTGATCACCCTGCGTGGGCTGTACTACTACGGCATGCAGGCAAAGTGGGCGCATCTGCGCTACCTGCCGGTGGAGGCCACGGTGTGGCGCAATCTCAACCGGCTCTACCTGTTCGCGGAGCGCGAGGGTTTCGAGAAGAATCTCTACAGACCCTTCCCCGACACGGATCTGGAAACCAGCTGCGTTGCCCAGTACATGCACGCGCAGTTGCTGCAGCTGGTCAGCCCCGACAGCCTGCTGCCCGCCCAGATCGACCTGGTGGATCGCTGGCTGGACCAGTGGGCCAAGAGTGTCGCCCTGGAACAGGAGTTCCGTCCCCACCGCCAGCTGTATGCGGTCAACCTGGGCGACACCAAACCGGCGCGTGCCTTGCGGCGCAACATGCTGGGGGAGAAATACCGCTACTTTGGCGTCGGCCTGCTGCTGGTGCAAATCGAAAAGGCACTGGAACAGCTCAGGGCAGGCGAGGTGCCCGCACGCATTGGGCTCACCGAAGACTGCCGGCTGCCCCAGTGCCTGGACCTGATCGAGCTGGTCAAGAACCGCTGGTCACGCAAGAACGTGGAGCGCAAGCACGAGCGCAAACCCCAGGTGAAGGTGGTGCAGGTCGTGCAGGGCTTCCACGACATCGTGGCCCAGCTCAGGCCGGGAACCAAAAAACGCCGGCGCCGCCCCACGGGGCCGCTGATCGACTATCAGGTCACGGGTTACACCGTGGGGGGTACCCCCATCGACGCCACCACCCAGAGCGAGCCCCATCTGTTTCAGCCGCAGCTCGAAAAGTGGGTGATGGAAAACGAGAGTCTGTCGGGCTGCGGCGCCACCACAGATGTCAACGCCCAGCCCCTGAAGATCGGCACCCTGGTGGGACTCAAGCCGGACAGCGCGCGCCATTTCCTGATCGGCGTGGTGCGGCGCATCAACAAGAATCCTGCGGCCAAGACCTACGTAGGCATCGAAACCCTCAGCCAGACCCCCATTCCGGTGGACCTCCTCACCCTGCCCAATGGGGAGCATGCGCCCCAGCGCACCGATGGCATCTACCTCATGGAATTGCCGGAGGCCCAGCAACCGCGCAGTCTGCTGCTCGCCCGCCAGGAATACGAGCCCGGTCGGCTGCTGCGTCTGGAGGCCCAAGGCAAGGCCTATACCATCCGCCTGCAAAAGGCGCTGGCCGTCGGCGACGACTATGCACGGGTGACCTTCGAGGTGCTCGCGCGCCATCACGCCTGAGGGCGGGCCACCCAGGACAAGCGCCGGTTCCGCCGTCACCCCCTCCGCCATGGCAGACACACCGCCGCCCGTCGAGGTCACTACCGGCCCGCACCCCGGCGCCAGCGTGATTTGGCTGCACGGTCTGGGCGCAGACGGTTACGACTTCGTGCCCATCGTCAGGGAGCTGGACCTGCACGGGCTGCCCGACCTGCGTTTCGTGTTCCCCCACGCACCCATGATGCCGGTGACCTGGAACAACGGTTACGTGATGCCCGCGTGGTACGACATCATCGCCATTGGGCCCGGCGCACCGGAGGACGAGGCGGGCCTGCGCGCCTCCGCACGCCGGGTGGAAGCGTTGATCGCAAGGGAGGTGGGGCGCGGCATCGCGCCGCGGCAGGTGGTCCTGGCGGGATTTTCCCAGGGCGGCGCAGTGGCCCTGTTCACGGCTTTGCGCCATCCGGCGCGCCTGGCCGGAGTGCTGGCGCTCTCCACCTATCTGCCCCTGGCCGCCTCCCTGCCCGATGAGGCGGCGCCTGCCAACCGGGATCTGCCCATCTTCATGGCCCACGGCAGCCAGGATGGCATCGTCCCCCTCACCCTGGCCGAGGCCAGCCGCCGGCGGCTCGAGGCCCTGGGCCATCCCGTGGCCTGGCACACCTATCCCATGGCGCATACGGTGTGCGCACAAGAAATCGCCGACATCGGCGACTGGCTGCGGCAGGTGCTCGCCTGACTCAGCCGCGCACGGCCGCACCCGCCGCGGGCACCTTGGTGACGAGGCGAAAGCTCACGCGCAGCCAGTCATCGCCGCGCTCCAACGCCTGGTTGAGGACGATGTGGTAGGTGGTGCCGCGCAGACTGAACCACAAATGGCGGCCACTGGCGAATTCCGCGCTGGGCAGGATCAGGCTGTCGGGCTGGCCGGCCTCCCGCTCACCTTTGGTGTAGAGGGCGGGAATGGGTAACACCACGTCCACCGCATCCACACCATCGATGGTGTAGCCGGACCCCTGCTCGTGCGTGGCCCGCAACAGGAGCGCCACCGGCCGCTGGGAGATGATCTGCAGCCCCACTGCGTACTGGTCGGGACTCACGTGCACCATGCGCCGGATCACCGCCACCACCCAGTGACCCTGCCGTTCCGGCTTCACGCCCACCAGCTTGCCCAGGCGAATCCAGTCGTCCCGTTCCACGTTGATCAGGGCGCCGAAACCGCCCTCGCTTTCGTTTTCCACGATCCAGCGCTCATGCTCCTGCAGGGGCGGCCGCTGGCCCTCCCGCGCCTGCGCGAGTTTCATCCGCGTGCGCTGGGTGACGAAACCGTAGAGATGCATGTCCAGCATCTCCTCGTAAGTGAGGCCATCGCCCGCGGCGCCCAGTTGCACCTGGTCGTTGTCCAGCTTGACGTTGGCGCAGATCATGTCGAGCCCACGCACCACCTCGATCTGCTGCATGACCCGTTTGCGCTCGTGGGCGCGCTGGGCCCGCTTCACGGTGGGGGACCAGAGGGCTGCCACCTTGTCCAGAAGCTCCAGACAGGCGGGTAGCTTGCAGTCCTCGGTAAGCCCGAGCCGCACCGGCGCCTCACCTGCCATGAGCCTGGCGCGAATCCCGTCGATATGGGCCTTCAGGGCAAAGGTATCCCAGTACCGCTTGGTTTCCGAGGGTTCCAGGCGACGCACCCGGCGCGCGCCGCGCGCCTCCGCCAGATCCACATAGAACGTGTGCCGCGCGGGTTTGAACGCCTTCTCCAGCACCAGCTCACGGGTGAAGTCCGCAAGCCACTGGTCCACCAGGTCGATCTGGCGCGGCAAGAGGGTGCCGTTGTTGATCACGTCCAGCATCAGGATGCGCAGATAGCGCCCGACGATGCTGGTGCCGCGCTCGTCATGGGTCTCGTAGAGTTTCAGCGGCTCGCGCTCGATCTCTTCGTATTCCGCCAGGTGGTAAAGCTTGTTGAGGCGTTTCCACAGCTTGGGATTGATCCGCTCGTAGCGGAAGTAGCACCACTTGGCATCCAGCCCGATGTAATGAACGGTGCGCGCGAGAATGAGCGGAAGGGAAGCCTTCACCCTGCTGCCGCTGGGATTGCCCACATAGTCCATCACCAGCGCGTGGTAGGCATGCAGGATCTCCTGGTAGTAGGCGAACACCGCATTCCACAGCCGGCTCTCCACGGCGCGCGACATGCGTGGATTGAGCAGGTACTGTCCGTGCAGCCCCCGCAGGATCTCCTGGGCGCCCTCGTCGAGAGTGAGCAGCGCCGCGATGCGCTCCCTGCCTGCCGGCAGCTGTTGCCGGTTGTATTCACGCAGGGTCTGCACCAGCCGCTCATTGGCGGCATAAAGATCGCCCAGGGGCAGCTCCTGCATCCAGCGTGTGGCGGACTGGACGTCGGTCAGCGGGTCCGTCGGTTTGCGCTTGAAGGAGAAAAACTCGAACACGGAACGCTCCGGGGAGGCATCGCCCGCATGGAAGCAGGAAACATGCCACCATCCAGCATGGGCGGGCAGACCCAAAAACTCGCTGTCTATCAGAAACTTGCTGCAGGGAAGTAGGGGGCCGACGGCGTCCGCGCGCCGCCCCTGTCGGAAACCCGACAGGTCCTACTCGGGCCAGTGGCGGATGTAGCGCTTGAGCAGACGGTTTTCCAGCCTGGCCTCGGACAGGCAAGCCCGCGCCACGTCGTGAAAGGAAATGATGCCCAGCAGCCGCTCCCCCTCCATCACCGGCAGATGGGTGATGCGGTTTTCCGTCATGACGCCGCGCACGTAATCCACGGTGTCGTCCGGATTGCCGATGATGGGCTCGGTCACCATCACCTCGCTCACCTTGAGACGCCCCAGGTCACAACCGCGCTCGTGCATGCCGCGCAGGAGGTCGCGACCGGTGAGCAGCCCCACCATGGTGCCGCCCTCCATCACGACGACGGAACTGATGTCCTTCTCCACCATGCGTGCCACGGCTTCCTGCACGGTGCAGTCCGGGGGCACGGAGACGATTTCATTGCCCTTGAGGGAGAGGATTTCACTGATCAGCACGGCGGGACTCGCTCGGGAATGACGTCGCAACGCCGCAGTGTAGGCAAAGGGGGAATGCCCTGTCAAAGCCAGGGCGGGAGGATTGGTGCCGGTGAAGAGATTCGAACTCCCGACCCGCGCATTACGAATGCGCTGCTCTACCAGCTGAGCTACACCGGCGGAAAGGGCGGATTATAGGGCTTGGCGCGGGGCTTAGGCAAACCCGCTCAGGCGGCGGGGCGGATACGCACGATGACGTCCACCCCCTCGGCGGCGAGGCCCGGCGGCAGGGGCGGCAGGCCCTCGATGCGCACCTCGGCGCCGTCGATGTCCGTGAGCTCGCCGGTGGCGACGTTGTAGAAGTGATGGTGGGGCTCGGTATTGGGGTCGTAGAAGACCTTGTTCGGATCCACGATCACTTCGCGGATCAGCTTGTGCTGCTTGAACAGGTTCAGGGTGTTGTACACCGTGGCCTTGGACGTCTCGCTGTGGCGGTCGTTGACGATGGCCATGATCTGGTCGGCGGACAGGTGCGCCTGACGCCCGAACAGGGCATAGGCAATCTCGATCCGCTGATGGGTCGGATTGATGCCGTGGGCCCGCAACAAACCCGCGATCTCGTCGCGGGAATAGTAATGCTTTTTCATACGCTTATGATAGCCGAGGATTTGGACCGTGTCTAATTCATCGGCTTGAAACGGGAAGACTGTAGGCCCCTCCCCGCGGCCAGGCATAGGGCGCCGGGTCCAGCAGGGGGGGACGCCCCAGCAGCAGGTCGGCCAGCAGCCGGGCCGAGGCGGGCGCCATGGTCACGCCATAGCGGAAATGGCCCGTGTGCACCCACAGGTTGGGCACGGTGGGATGGCGGTCGATGAGGGGCACGTTGTCCGGGCTGCCCGGCCGCAGCCCCGCCCACTGGGCGATGGGCGCCTGGCCACGCAGGTCCGGCACCAGGGTTTGGGCCAGCGTCACCAGCGCGTTGCGGGCGGTTTCGGTGACGGACTTGTCGAAGCCGGTCTCCTCCAGGGTGCTGCCCACCAGCACGTGGCCATCCCGCCGGGGAATCACATAACGGCCCTCCCTGAGCAGCATCCGGTTGAGCCTGCCGGGCGCCAGGCGAAACAGCACCATCTGCCCGCGCACGGGATACACGGGCGCAGGCACCCCCAACGGCTCGAGCAGGCGGCCAGTCCAGGCCCCGGTACTCAGAATGTAGGCACCCGCCTGCCAGCAGCGCCCCCCTTCGCCCGCCACCGCCTCCACCCGATTTCCCGCGACCTGCAGGCGCACCTCGCCCACCCGTTCGACGATGTCCACGCCCTGGGCCACCAGGCTCCCGCGCAGGGCCGCCAGCAACCGGGGATTGCGCACCTGCGCCACGCCCGGCAGCCACAGGGCGGAACCGGCCGCCTCCACGGCGGGTTCCACCAGCCGGGGGTTCACCTCCGCCAGCGCCTCGCCTTCCCGCGCCGCCCAGGCCAAGGCCGCGTCGCGGTCATAGGGGGGTAGGATCAGCAGGCCGCTCTCCAGATACTCGGGGTCCACGCCGGACGCCGCCGCCAGCCGCGCCACCCAGGCCGGAAACAGGCGGCGCCCCGCCTGGGCGAGCCGTGCCACCTCCGGCCGGTAATCCCAGGGCAGCAGGGGAAACAGCAGCCCCGCCCCCGCCCAGGACGACTCGCCGCCCACGGCGCCCCGTTCGAGCACGGTCACCCGCGCCCCGGCCGTAGCCAGCTCCAGGGCCGTGGCACAGCCGATGGCGCCGGCGCCGATGATGAGAAAGTCGGAACTCAAAGAACTTGCCCCCAGGTCGTTGCGTCATTCTAACAACGCCCCAGCCCCCGTCCGACAACCCGGACCCATCCTGCGCCGCAAGCCAACCATTTATTCCGCTGTCCTGACCGTCCATCGGCTTGCTCTTGAACACAGCACGGTCCCGGGGCTAACCTCCGCCCAGGCTTGTGAAGCGGCGCCGACATTGTGCAGCACGATATGAACAGCTCGCGGGGACGATTCGTGAAGATCAGCGGCTTCACTTTGGTTGAGGTGATGATAACGGTTGCAGTTCTGGCAATCCTGTTGGGTGTTGCGATTCCATCCTTTCGAACGATGGTGATGAACAACCGCTTGCAGGCCACGCGCACGGACCTCACAGGAGCCTTTACTCTCGCCAAGAGCGAAGCACTCAAAAGAGGAACCCCTGTCTATGTGACCGCCTTGGGCACTGCATCGGGCAACGAATTCGCCGGGGGGTGGCGGGTTTGGGCAGACACCAATCGCAACGCCACGCTGGACGCTGGCGAGCCCACGATCCGCCAGCACGAGGCGTACGCGCCCTCCATCGTGATCGCGACGCTGGACAGCGGGACCGGTGGAACGTTCACCTCTGTCGGCTTCTCCGAACGTGGCTACCTCATTGGCGCGTGGAAGAGTTTGACCGTTTGCGACGGGCGCCCGGGTGTCACCGGTGGACGGATCGTTTTGACCCCCGCGGGGACAGTCGATCTGCAGGAGAACTTCACATGCTGAGGGGGCCGGCGCAAGGTTTCACCCTTTTGGAAGCGCTGATCACGGTGTTGATCATTGCCTTCGGGCTGCTCGGTCTGGCGGGCGCCCTTACCTTGTCCATGCAAAACAATGCATCCGGCGTTCTGCGGACCAAAGCGATTGCCTTGGCCTATGACATAGGAGATCGCGCGCGTGCCAACATTGGCGGTTTCAGCACAGGCGCCTACGCGAACCTTACCGGCACGCCCAGCGATCCCGGGTGCATTGCCAGCGGATGCACGCCGACCCAGGTGGCCCAATACGATTACTGGGCGTGGCGTCAAGATCTCTCTGCCGCGTTACCCAATGGCACCGGTGTGGTCTGTCTCGATTCGACACCGGAGGACGGCACGCCTGCTGCGCCTGCCTGCGATGGAACCGGCGACAGCCTGGCGGTCAAGGTCTGGTGGACGGATGACAAATCCGGCCAACTCAAGTTCTTCAGTGCACTGGTGCGGCCATGACACGCTATCGCGGCTTTGGACTGGTGGAATTGATGATCGGGGTCGCCATCGGCCTTTTTCTGACGGCGGTCATCGCCACGGTCTACGTCAACAGCAAGGGGGTCTGGCGCAGCAACGCGGCGCTTGCCAGATTACAGGAGCAGGCACGTTTTGCGCTTGATGAAATGGCGAGGGACATCCGCCACGCCGGATACCGTGGCTGCGGCACCGATACCACGCCGGTGAATACACTGAACAGCAGTGCGTTCCTTTACGATTACGGCAAGGCAATCTTGGGGAACGATGCCTCCGGGGCAAGCTGGAGTCCGGCGCTCGACTCGGCCATATCAGGGCTGTCCCCCGCACCACTGCCCGGGCGGGACGTGGTCACCGTTTGGGCTGCATTCGATGCCGCTGCCCAGGTCACCGAGCCATACATGCCCAACACTTCGGCTGACATCCACGTGGCCCCTGGAAACAGGCTGCAGCAATTCGACGTGGTGGTGGTGCAGGACTGTTCCGCGAGCGCCATCATGCAAATTACCAATGCCAACCCCTCGACCAGTGGCAGCGTGGTTCACAACATGGGACTGGGCGTGCCCGGCAACTCCACGAAGAACCTGCAGCACGTGTTCGGACCTGATGCCACCATCTTGCGCCTTAGCAGCATTACTTACTACGTTGCGCCCAGTCAACTTCACCCAGGAATCAACGCGTTGTGGCGCTACTCCGTGCCCTCTCTTACCGGTGCGCCGCAACCGGAAGAAGTGGCCACCGGAGTGGACAATCTCCAAGTCCAATACGGGGAAGACACGGATGGGGACAAGGTGATAAATGTGTGGCGTACAGCCGGAATGGTGGCGGACTGGAACAACGTGCTGGCAGCGCGCGTCAACCTGCTGCTGGTCAGTGCGGAAAACAACGTAACGACGAGTCCACAGCCCTACACGTTTGACGGTACCACGATCACACCCGCCGATCGGCGCTTCCGCAGCGCGTTCTCGGTGGTGGTGAACCTGAGGAATCGAACGCCATGAAGGACCGAGAACACGGTTTTTCCCTGGTCATGGGTCTGCTGTTCGTCGTGGTCATCGGCGTGCTGGCCATGGCTGCACTAAGCTCTACCACTGTGCAGGAAAAGATCGTTGGCAACAGTCGCGACCGCAACCTTGCATTCCAGGCAGCCGAAGCCGCGTTGAGGGATGCCGAACGGGACATCGATGCCAACATCACCACAGCCACCGTTTTCTCCCCCACCTGTGCCAACGGACTCTGCACCTATGCGACGAGCGGCATACCCCAGCACCTGGCCATTGACTGGACAGACAGCAGCGTCACCCGCACATATGGCGCTTTCACCGGTGCGCCACCGCTGGCGGGCGTGACACAGCAACCCCGGTACATCATCGAACGCTTGCCGCCACTGGCTGCGGCGGTGGGTGAGTCGGCCGCGTTGGGAATCAGGCCCGCGGCGAACCGGAGCGGCTACCGCATTACGGCGTTGGGGTTCGGCGCCCGGAACGAGACACGGGTCATGCTTCAATCCACCTATGTTCGCCAACAATAGGAGACGGCCATGAGGACATCGCTTTCCAACGGTTTGGTCTTCACCGTATTGCTTGGGTTTGCCGGCACTGCCACCGGCGCGCCGATTCCCCTGGCCCAGTACCCGCTCTTTCTGAGCAGCAGCGTCACGCCCAATGTCCTGGTGATCTATGACAACAGCCAGTCCATGGATGCCCTCATGTCCGGAAAGATCATCAATGGCAATGATCCCAACACGCGCGGCAACATCGCCCGCCAGGCTCTGCGGCAGGTGATCAACAACTACCGCACGGCCTTCCGGTGGGGGCTCATGACGTTCGAACTGGCCGGCTCTCCGCGCAAATGGTTTACCTACCCCTACTATCTCGGCAACCCCGGCACCATGGAATTCACCGACGACTGCACGGGCATCGGACCGGACGGAATCGGCACCTCGGCAAGTCATGGCGGTCTGCGTTGTCTGGCCAATCCCCAGCCGTTCCCGGGCGGCAATTATGTGACCTTCGCTCGCGCCAGCGACGACGTGGACATCCTGGACGTGCTCTACACGTCTACCAATTTCGGTTCCTCCCTGTGGCTGATCCCCAATTCCGCTGCGCCAACGGAAAGGTCCTACAGGGCCTACAGCACCCACAACCCGGGGGGCGGCTGGGCAGCAGCGAACTTCAGCTCATCAGTGGGCACCCTTGCTTTCTGCCCGACCGATGCCGGCTTCACCACCACGCCCTATGGCGCACCCGATGCCTGCGGCTTTACCGCCGCGCCCTTTCAACGGCAGCTCAACCTTCTGCGCGGCTGGGGATACATCAGCCCCTCCGGCGTCACTGGTCGAGGCACCCTCCTTGAAGCGGTACAGAACGATTCCACAGCTCATTTCAACACGCTGATGACATTGCTCGGGCCGGAGACGGAAAGCCCCGCCACCACCCCCGGGACGCCCACCAGTGCCGAGATCAAGAACGCGGCGACCTTTACCCCCCTGGAGGGCAGCCTGATTTCGGCAAAGAATTACTTTTCCGGCGGGAGCACTCCCATCCAGGCAAGCTGTCAGAAAAACTTCGTCGTGCTGGCCACCGACGGCATGCCCACCGCCAAAACCAACGGCGACATGTGGCCCCTTTCGGACCAGGGCGGCAGCTACAATCCCGCTACGGGCACCTGGAGCTGGAGACCCGCCGTCCAGGGGGTGCTCGACGCGATCACCAGCCTCAGAAGCGTCAGCGTCGGCGGCACGCCCTTCGACATCAACACCTATGTGGTCGCCCTCGGAGATTCGGTCGCCAACGCCACCGCAGTGGCGGCCATGAACGCCATGGCCCAGGCCGGAGGCACGAGCAATGCCTTTTTCGCCAGCGACCCGACCGCCCTCAACAATGCTTTCTCCACCATTGCCCAGGACATCACCTCGCGGACAGGAGCGGCCAGCGCGGTAACCCTCAACACGGGCACGTGGAACGCGGGCGCCTTTGTCTATCAGGCCCGTTTCAATTCCGGAGACTGGAGCGGGCAACTGCTGGCCTATTCGGTCGGCGCCGGCGGCGCGCTCGCCACCACCCCCACCTGGGATGCAGGTCAGGTCGTCAACACCCAGAACTGGGACACGGGTCGCCAAATCCTTACCTACAAACCCTCGGCTGCTTTCGGAAGCCGTGGCATCCCTTTCCGCTGGCCTGCAAATCCGGCCAGCCCCGGCCCTACCGAGCTTGATAGCGCGCAGACCACGTGGTTGAACAAGAATATGGCTGGTACCGTGGATGGCTACGGACAGCTGCGTCTGAAATACATTCGTGGCGACGACTCGCAGGAGTGCCTGACCTGCAGCCCCCGCTTCCGCCCGCGCCCGACCAGCAAGCTGGGGGATATCGCCACCTCATCGCCGGTGTACGTGGGGCCGCCGCCGTTCGCTTATCCCCCGACACTCGAGTCGGTCGATTACGCGACCTTCTACAGTGCACGCGCCAGCAGGACGCCGGTGCTGTATGTGGGGGCCAATGATGGCATGCTCCATGCGTTCGACGCCAACAGCGGCCGTGAACTGTTCGCATACATTCCCACCGCGGTTTACAAGAATTTTGGAGCCTTCACCGATCCGGCATATTCACACCGCTATTTTGTGGACGGCACGCCCACGGTGGGGGACGTGTTTTACGGCGGTGCCTGGCACACCGTGCTCGTGGGCAGCCTGCGTGGAGGAGGACAGGGCATCTTCGCCCTCGACATCACCGACCCCGGCACCTTCAGTGAGGCCAATGCCAGCAACATCGTGCGCTGGGAATTCACCGACGCGAATGATTCCGACCTGGGTTACACCTACGGCCAGGCCATCATCGTGAAAGTGCGCACCGGAGCCAGCACCAGCGCGTGGGCGGCCATTTTCGGCAATGGCTACAACAACACGGAGGCCGACGGCGCAGCCAGCACCACGGGGCATGCCGTGCTCTATGTGGTCAACATCGAAAACGGACAGCTGATCGCAAAGATCACCACCAAAACCGGTTCGACGACGACACCCAACGGCCTGGCCACTCCGGCTGCGATCGACGTCGATGGTGACTACATCGTGGACTACGTTTACGCGGGTGACTTGCAAGGGAACTTGTGGAAATTCGACCTCACCGCGAACAACCCCTCCACCTGGAAGTCCGCTTTCATGAGCGGTTCGACGCCGCAACCTCTCTTTAGCACAGGGGCGGCCAACAGACCCATCATGGTCCGCCCCGATGTCGCGAAACATCCCCAGGGTGGCTATCTCGTCACGTTCGGGACGGGCTCGTACATTGCCACGGGGGACAACACCACCACGTACGTACAGGCCATTTACGGTATCTGGGACAAGAACACGGGAAGCTCGAGCGACAAAGTCAGCCCTTCGGACCTGGTACAGCAATCCATCATCGGCACTTACACGGGACCGGATGGGAACACCTACCGGCGGACAACTCATGCAGTGGGTGTACCCACTGACGCAACCTTTACCGGCGACAACACGATCTCCACCAGCGCCTATTACGCAGGCAAGAAGGGTTGGTTCATGGAACTGCCCCAATACGGCCCAGGGGCGATTGCCGAAAGGGTGGTGTCTGACCCGGTGATACGGGCGGGTCGAAGCATTTTTGCCACCGTGATTCCAAGCACCGTATTGTGCTCCTATGGCGGAGATGGCTGGATCCAGGAATTCGATATCTATACCGGCAACCGCATCACCAGCGGCGTGTTCGACGTGAACCGAGACGGACTCATTACGAGTGCCGACATGATCGCAGGTGGACATGTGTCCGGCAGAAAGATTGCAGGCATCCCGATGATGCCGGGCTTTCTGCGCGACAGGTTACAGCCGGGAATCAACCCGACCGAGAACAAATATGTCAACACCTCCGCCGGCAATGTCGAATCCGTCAAGGAGACAGGGGGCAACGTAAGACAGGGGCGCACCTCCTGGGTTGAAATCTTCAAGGATTGATCGGAGCACGGCCATGATGAAGCACTATCTCCCCTTTTTCGGTATCCTGATGCTGTTAGCCTGTCCCACCTGGGCCATGCAGGCCGTCGGTCCCGCCCCGACGCCCGCAGCAGGGTCGGCGCCCACCAATCCCCGCTCACTCCCTTCCGGGGATTTGGCCCACTTGCGCGGGATCGTCGGCACGACCGACAGCAACAGCGGTTTGGTCCGTCTCCAGAGTGGCGCGACTTTTCGCGTGGTGGCCCGCACGAAGGTTTTCGCCGACGGACGGCAGAGCTCCCGCTACGAGTTGCGGCCGGGCCTCGTTGTCAGCGCGGACGTCGATCTGAAAACGGGGGAAGCGAAAAATGTCTGGCTGGAAAAATAAAGGATTTACCCTGATCGAACTGATGATCGTCGTCGCGATCATCGGCATTCTGGCGGCCATTGCCTATCCGTCCTACGTTCAGTACTTGCAAAAGTCCCGCCGCGCGGAGGCCAGGGCTGCGCTCTCGGGGGCGGTCCAGGCTCTGGAACGTTATTACACCGAGCGCAACACTTACGCGACTGCCACGCTGGGGAGCGGAGGCATCTTTCCCGACAGGTCCGAACACGGGTTCTACACCCTGACCTTGGTCACCCCCACGGCAACCTCGTACCGGCTAACGGCCACCCCGGTGGGGCCCCAGGCTGGCGATGCCTGTGGAAGTTTTCAGATCGACGAACAAGGCGTCAAATCCGTCTCGGGCGGCACTCTCTCTGTGGCCGATTGCTGGTAGGACCGGCCCTTCCCCAGGGGCACGGGAGCCGGGGGCGAATGTGTCCCTTCCCTGTCTGGCCGCTTGCCCGCGTCTTCCCGATGGGACGCTGTTGCAGGCCCAAGCCGCAGCTGTCTATCCCGCCAGCGCCCTGGGCAGGGGGAAGTGCACCACTTCGGGGGGGGACTCGAGCTCGCACACCCGTGCGCCGCGCGCCTGCAGCCAGGCCACGACTTCCTGCACCAGCGTCTCCGGCGCCGAGGCGCCGGCGGTCACGCCGATGCGGGTTCTGCCTACGAACCAGGCGGGGTCGAGGTCGGCGGCACCGTCCACCAGGTAGGCGGGGGTGCCCAGGTTCTCCGCCACTTCCCGCAGGCGGTTGGAGTTGGAGCTGTTTTTCGAGCCCACCACGATCACCAGGTCGCACTCGCGCGCAAGGCGTTTGACGGCATCCTGGCGGTTTTGCGTGGCGTAGCAGATGTCGTCCTTCCTGGGTCCCTGGATGCGGGGGAAGCGTGCCCGCAGGGCTTCGATCACCTTCGCGGCATCGTCCACGGACAGGGTGGTCTGGGTGACGAAGGCGAGGTTGTCCGGGTCCTTCACCTCCAGCCGCGCCACGTCCTCGGGGCTTTCCACCAGATACATGCCACCGTCGGCCTGCCCCATGGTGCCTTCCACCTCGGGGTGGCCCTGGTGGCCGATCATGATGATCTCCCTGCCTGCTGCGTGCATGCGCGCCACTTCCACGTGGACCTTGGTCACCAGCGGGCAGGTGGCATCGAACACGCGCAGCCCCCGCGCTTCCGCCTCCTCGCGCACGGCGCGCGAAACACCATGGGCGCTGAAGATCACGGTGGCGCCGGCGGGCACCTCGGACAGTTCGTCCACGAACACCGCCCCGCGCGCCCTGAGGCTCTCCACCACGAAGCGGTTGTGCACCACCTCGTGGCGGACGTAGATGGGCGCGCCGAAACGGTCCAGCGCCCGTTCCACGATCTCGATGGCCCGGTCCACGCCGGCGCAGAAGCCCCGCGGGTTGGCCAGAATCACTTGCATATTCGCCCCGAATGTTTTAAATACGCAGTTTTCAATAATAACAAGCTTTTACGGCATCCGCCGGACTGTCGAAAAAGTATAGGAGGAGACCGCCATGGCCACGGGCATCGTCAAATGGTTCAACAACAGCAAGGGCTACGGTTTCATCCAGCCCGAGCAGGGGGAGGACCTGTTCGTCCACTACTCGTCCATCCTGATGGAGGGCTACCGCACGCTCCGTGGCGGGCAGCGGGTCACCTTCGACATCTCCCACGGCGAGAAGGGCGCCCACGCCATCAACGTGGTGCCGGCTCCGGATTCTCCGGCGGCCTGATCTCCAGCACCTGCACCTCGAACTGAACGGGGCAGTCGCACAGGGGGTGGTTGAAGTCCACCACGGCGTGGGTTGCGTCCCGTTCCAGCACCGTACCCAATAACCGGCTGCCATTGGGCAGGGCAAACTCGATCAACGCCCGCGGCGTCACCGCCATGTCCGGCGGAAAGGTGGAGAGAGGCAGGCGGTGCACCCGCGCCGGGTCGCAGGCCCCAAAGGCCTGCGCCGGCTCCAGCAGGAACACGTGGGTATCACCCGGCGCGAGGCCGATCAGGCAGCGTTCCAGATTCTCCGCGAGCGCCCCCGCACCCAGGGTGACCAAGGCCGGTTCCTCGTCGAAGGTGCTCTCCACCACCTGGCCCCCCGCCGTCAGGCGGTAGTGCAGGGCGATGGTGTCCCCCAGGCTCACGCGCTTCATTTCCCACGCGCGCCGCGGCGCAGGCTGTCCCACACCAGGAGCACCGCCCCACCCGTGATGGCCATGTCGGCGACGTTGAAGGCTGGCCAGTGCCAGCCCGCGGCATGGAAATCCAGGAAATCCACCACGTAGCCCAGGCGCACCCGGTCGATGAGATTGCCCAGGGCGCCGCCCAGGATGCCGGCGAGGGCGAGGCAGAAGCGGGATTCCTGGCGGTGCCGGTGCAGGAGCCAGACGATCACCGTGGTCGCCACCAGGGCGACGCCAATGAAGAACAGCCGCTGCCAGCCGCCGGCCTGGGCCAGCAGGCTGAAGGCCGCGCCGGTGTTGTGGGCCAGCACCAGGTTGAAGAAGGGGGTCACGGCACGCTGCTCCCCCAGCAGGAAGTGACTGCTCACCCAGGCCTTGCTCCCCTGGTCCAGCAGGATGATGAGAAGGGCCAGACCGTACCAGCGCAGCAGTCGCGCCTCAGGCATGACGGCGCAGCTCCCCGCCACCGAACAGGTTGGCCAGACAGCGGCCGCACAGGGTGGGATGGCTCGGGTCGCTGCCCACGTCGGCCCGCCAGTGCCAGCAGCGCTCGCATTTGGGATGGGGGCTGGGGGTGACCTCGATGCGTTCCAGGGCGGCATCCGGCACCTCGATCACCTCGGCGCGGGAGGTGATGAGCACGAAGCGCAGATCGTCCTCCAGTTCGCGCAGCACCGCGTATTTGGCGCCGCTGGCGTGGATCGTCACCTCGGCCTGGAGGGAGGAACCGATGCCGCCTGCCGCGCGGACCTCCTCCAGCCGCTTCTGCACCGCGGCCTTCACCTCGCGGATGGCCTGCCACTTGGCCCGCAGGGCCGCGGCATCCCTGGGCAGGGGATGGCGGTACCAGGTGTGCAAAAAGACACTGTCGTCCTCGCGTCCCGTGAGCACCGCCCAGACTTCCTCGCCGGTGAAGGAAAGCACCGGTGCCAGCAGCCGCGTGAGGGTGTGGGTGATGTGGTAGAGCGCGTTCTGGGCGGAACGGCGCGCGCGGGAGTTCTGGCCGCTGGTGTAAAGCCGGTCCTTGAGGATGTCCAGGTAGAAGCCGCCCAGATCCTCGGAACAGAAGGTCTGCAGCTTCTGCACCACATGGTGGAATTCGAACTCGTCGTAGTGCCGTTCCAGCTCCGCCTGCAGGTCGCCGGTCATCACCCAGGCATAGCGGTCCAGGTCGAACCACTCGTCCACCGGCAAACCGTCGCGCGCGATGTCGAAGTCCGCCAGGTTGGCCAGCAGGAAGCGCAGGGTGTTGCGCAGGCGGCGGTAGGCTTCCACCACCCGCTTGAGAATCTCGTCCGAGATGGAGAGCTCACCGGAATAGTCAGTGGCCGCCACCCACAGTCGCAGGATGTCCGCACCCAGGGTGTCGATCACCTTTTGGGGCGCGACCACGTTGCCGCGGGATTTGCTCATTTTGTGCCCCTGGCCGTCCACCACAAAGCCGTGGGTGAGCAGGGCTCGGAAAGGCGCGTGACCGTCGGTGGCGCAGCCGGTGAGGAGGGAGGACTGGAACCAGCCCCGGTGCTGGTCCGAGCCTTCCAGGTAGAGATCCGCGGGATGGGCTAGCTCCGGCCGCCGCTTGAGCACGCAGGCGTGGGTCACACCGGAGTCGAACCACACATCGAGGGTATCCGTGACCTTGTGGTAATGGGCCGCCTCCTCGCCCAGGAGCTCCCGGGGATCGAGGCTGAACCAGGCCTCGATGCCGGCCTGCTCCACGCGGCGTGCAGCCTCCTCGATCAGCTCCCGGGTGCGGGGATGCAGTTCGCCGGTCTGCCGGTGCACGAACAGAGGCAGCGGCACCCCCCAGTTGCGCTGGCGCGACACGCACCAGTCGGGCCGGTTGCGGATCATGGCTTCCAGCCGCGGACGGCCCCAGGCGGGGAAAAAGCGGGTGTGCGCCACCTCCGCCAGCGCACGGTGGCGCAGGGTCTGGCCGCCCTGCCCCGCCCGGTCCATGCCAATGAACCACTGGCGCGTGGCGCGGAAGATGATGGGCGTCTTGTGGCGCCAGCAATGGGGATAGCTGTGCTTCAGGCTCTGCTGGCACAGGAGCAGCCCGGCGGCTGAGAGGGTTTCGGTCACCGTCTGGTTGGCCGCCCACACGGACTGGCCGCCCACGAGCGGCGTGTCGGCAAGGAAGCGCCCATCGTCGCCCACGGGATTGTCCACCGGCAGGCCGTAGCGCAGGCCCACCAGGTAGTCCTCCAGACCATGGCCGGGCGCGGTGTGCACCAGGCCCGTGCCCGCTTCCAGGGTCACGTGCTCGCCCAGGATCATGGGCACTTCGCGCCCATAGAAGGGATGGCGGAACAGCACGCCCTCCAGCGCCACGCCCTTCACGCTGGCCAGCACCTCCCAAGTCGCGATGCCGTAACGTGCCATGCAGGCTTCCACCAGATCGCGGGCGATGAGCAGCACGCCTTTTGGCGTCTGCACCAGGTCATAGTAGAGATCCGGATGGGCACTGATGGCCTGATTGGCCGGGAGGGTCCAGGGCGTGGTGGTCCAGATCACGGCGTAGGTGGCTTCCGGCAGGGTGGCGAGGCCCACACGCCCGGCCAGGGCCGCGGGATCCTTCACCGGAAACGCCACGTCGATGGCGGGCGAGGTCTTGTCCTCGTATTCCACTTCCGCCTCGGCCAGGGCGGAAGCGCAGTCCACGCACCAGTGCACCGGCTTGAGGCCCTGGTAGAGGTAGCCGTTCTCCAGCACCTGGCCCAGCACACGCATGATGTCCGCCTCGAAGCGGTAATCCATGGTGAGATAGGGATGGTCCCAGTCTCCCAGCACGCCGAGGCGGATGAAATCCTTCTTCTGGCGTTCGATCTGGCTCGCGGCGTAGGCCCGGCACAGTTCCCGGAAGCGCGCCGGGTCGATGTCCTTGCCGTGTTCCTTTTCCACCTGCAGCTCGATGGGCAGGCCATGGCAGTCCCAGCCCGGAACATAAGGCGCATCGAAGCCGGCCAGGGTCTTGCTCTTGACGATGATGTCCTTGAGCACCTTGTTCACCGCATGGCCGATGTGGATGTCGCCGTTGGCGTAAGGCGGTCCATCGTGCAGGATGAACCGGGGGCGGCCCTTCGCCGCTTCGCGGATACGCTGATAGAGGCGGTGCTGTTGCCAGCGGGCCAGCATGGCGGGTTCGCGCCGGGCCAGGTCGCCCCGCATGGGGAAGGGTGTGTCCGGGAGATTCAGCGTGTGCTTGTAATCGGCCATAGAGGATCCAGACGCAAAAGACGCAAAGAGCGCCGGGGGTAAGCGGTCCTATCCCTGCGCACTTTGCGTCCTTGCGAGAAAAAAACGCTTTGCCTCCGCCACGTCGCGCTCGATCTGGGCGATGAGGGCTTCCAGCGTGGGGTATTTCGCCTCGTCGCGCAGCTTGTGCAGAAAATTCACCCGCACGTGGGCGCCGTAGATGCGTTCGTGGAAATCGAAGACATGAACCTCGAGGGTGGGCGCACCATTGTCCTTGACCGTGGGCCGCACGCCCAGGCTGGCCACGCCGGGCAGGCAGGCCCCGTCGAGACCGCACAATTCTACCGCAAAGATGCCGGTCAACGGCGGCCGGTTGTGCTTCATCTGGATGTTGGCGGTGGGGAAACCCAGCGCCTTGCCCAGCTTGTCGCCATGCACCACACGGCCGCTGATGCTGTAGGGCCGTCCCAGGAGTTTCGCTGCCCATTCCATGTCGCCCGCGGCCAGCGCCTCACGCACCGCCGTGGACGACACGCGCGTGCCGTCCACCCGCACGCTGGGCAGGGTTTCCGCCTCGAAACCGTAACGCTGTCCCGCGGCGCGCAGCAATGGAAAGTCGCCGGCCCGGCGCGCGCCGAAGCGGAAATCGTCGCCCACCAGCACCCATTTCGCGTGCACCGTCTCGTGCAGGATGCGGGCGATGAACTCCTCGGCGGTCAGGGCGGCAAAGCGCGGACCAAACCGGCACAGATAGACCAGGTCCACCCCCAGTGCCTGCATCAGTTCCAGTTTCTCGCGCAGGCTGGTGAGCCGCGCGGGCGCCTGATCCGGCGTGAAGAATTCCCGCGGATGGGGTTCGAAGGTCATCACCGCGGCGGGCAATCCGCGCTGCGCCGCGGCTTCCTTCAGACGCGCCAGCATGGCCTGGTGGCCGCGGTGCACGCCGTCGAAATTGCCGATGGTGAGCGCCACGCCTGCGTCCGCGCGGCAAGCACGCTCGGTCAGTTTCAGCACATTCAGCATAAGCACCCGATTCTAGCCGCGAGCCGCCGCCGCGGTCTATTCGGCGGCGCGCCGCACGAAGTCCTTGAGCCGCATGCCCAGGGCGAACAGCACTCCGAAATAGGCTCCGGCGCCGGCCGCCACCAGCAGCCCAAGATGCGCCGCCCGCCGCCAGGCCGGGGCGGCGAGCCAGTCCGCCGCCGGTCCCGTGAGCCCGGCCAGCACCGCCCCCATGACGGCCAGGGCCAACAGCACCCGCGCAAGGAAGGCACCCCAGCCCGGCTGGGGCCGGTAGATTTGCGCCCGCCGCAGATGGTGGTACAGCAGTCCCGCGTTGATGCAGGCGCCCAGGCCGATGGCCAGGGCCAGTCCGGCGTGTTTGAGGGGGCCGATGAAGGCCAGGTTCATGGCCTGGGTGGCAAGCAGGGTGAACACGGCGATTTTTACCGGCGTCCGGATGTTCTGGCGGGCGTAGAAGCCGGGTGCCAGCACCTTGACCATGATCAGGCCGAGCAGCCCCAGGCTGTAGGCCACCAGGGCCTCGCGCGTCATCCACACGTCGTGGGCGGAAAACTCGCCGTAATGGAACAGAGTGGTGATCAGGGGCACGGCAAGGAGCGCCAGGGCCAGCGTCGCGGGCAGGGCGAGCAAAAGGGTGAGCCGCAAGCCCCAGTCCAGGAGCTTGGCGTATTCCTCATGGGAGGCGGTGGCGTGGTGGCGCGACAGGCTGGGCAGCAGGATGGTCCCCAGGGCCACCCCCAACATGCCGGTGGGGAATTCCATCAGCCGGTCGGCGTAGTAAAGCCAGGAAACGCTGCCGGTCGCCAGGAACGAGGCAAAGATGGTGTTGATGAGCAGGGACAGCTGGGCAATGGACACACCGAACACCGCCGGGCCCATGAGCCTGAGGATGCGCCACACCCCCTCGTCCCGGAAATCCAGCCGGGGCCGCGGCAAAAGCTTGAGCCGTGCCAGGTGGGGCAGCTGGAAAGCAAGCTGGAGCACCCCGCCCAGGAACACCCCCCAGGCAAGGGCCAGCACCGGCGGATCCAGATGGGGAGCGAGCCACAGGGCCCCCGCGATCATGGCCAGGTTGAGCAGGACCGGCGTGAAGGCGGGCACCGAAAAACGGCTGTAGGTGTTGAGAATGCCCCCCGCCAGCGCCACCAGGGAAATGAACAGGATGTAGGGAAAGGTAATGCGCAGCATGGCCACGGTGAGGGCGAACTTGTCCGGTTCGTCCCTGAAGCCGGGTGCGCTCACGTACACCACCCAGGGCGCGGCCAGCACGCCCAGCAGGGTGACGACGAACAGCGCCAGCAGGAGCATGCCGGCCACGTGATCCACCAGCAGCCGCGTCTGCTCCGGGGTGCGCGTGGCGCGGTATTCCCCCAGGATGGGCACGAAGGCCTGGGAAAAGGCCCCTTCCGCGAACAGCCGCCGCAGCAGGTTGGGAATCCGGAAGGCCACGAAAAAGGCGTCCGTCATCGCGCCGGCGCCGAAGGCACGCGCGATGACGGCATCGCGCACGAAGCCCAGGATGCGCGACAGCAGGGTCATGGAACCCACGGCGGCCAGGGCTTTGAGCAGATTCATGGACGGGCGGCAGAAAAAGCCTGTATGGTAGCCCCTTTGCCCCGCCGCGGCGAGGCGCAAGCCCCTGGCGGCATTGCAAATCGTGCCGGGCTCCCGTAGAATTGCCGCCTTTTCCAGTTCGCATCTTCAGGAGTTCACATGGCCAACTCAGCACAAGCCCGCAAGCGCGCGCGCCAGTCGGAGAAAGCCCGCATGCACAATGCGAGCCTGCGCTCGAGCCTGCGCACCGCCATCAAGAAGGTCCGCAAGGCCATTGCCGCCGGCGACAAGGCTGCCGCCCAGGAAGTCTTCCGGGAGGCCCAGCGCGTGATCGACCGTATCGCCGACAAGAAGATCGTGCACAAGAACAAGGCCGCCCGCGACAAAAGCCGCCTGTCCGCCGCCATCAAGGCCATGGCCTGAACCAGCCCATCACGCAAAAAAGCCGACGCAAGCGTCGGCTTTTTTGTGCCCGGAGGCAGCCTGCGGCTGCCGTGTCCCGCTTCAGTCGCCCGCAGCCACTTCGGCGCCGCGGGTGGTCACCCACACCGCCCCGTCGATCACGGTGAGGTCGTTGTCCCGCGCAAAACCCACGAGAAACTCATAGGCACGGGGGTCCACGTCCTTGAGGGCGCGCGACACCACGACGCAGCCCACCCCCTCCAGGGTGACCGGCCGCACGTAGGGGGAATAACTCACCCGGTTGTCGTCCCCGAAGGCGGCCAGCGCACCGGCCAGACGTTCTGCCCAGTCACTCGGCCGGAACCTGCGTCCGGACGTGGTGACACCCTTGATGATGAGATCGTTCGTTGAGATTTTCATAATATTCGGATTCTATCACATTTGGTTGGCCGGCCAGCAAAAATTTTCATGGAGTCAAAGGAAAATTTCGGTTCGGGCCGGCGTTCCTTGAGGGCCTTCCGGCCCGTGAGCCCGTCACGCCCCGCCGTTTCATTGCATGAGACCG
This sequence comes from Thiobacter subterraneus, assembly GCF_055379455.1. Taxonomy (NCBI): domain Bacteria; kingdom Pseudomonadati; phylum Pseudomonadota; class Betaproteobacteria; order Burkholderiales; family Thiobacteraceae; genus Thiobacter; species Thiobacter subterraneus. The sequence continues at coordinate 2,457,870 of NZ_AP042402.1, read as the reverse complement.
CACTTTCCTGAAAAATATCCGAGGGAATTGCTTAGTTTTTCCCGACCATCCCAACATCCGAGGAGGAACGAACAATGAAAAACCCGCTGGACTCCCTGTGGGGCACGGTCATTTCCGGGCTCGTGCTGACCCTGGTGCTCTACGTCATCGTCAAAAACTTTCTCATGTAAGGGAGGAGACCCCATGGAACTCGTACTCGCCCGCTGGATCCATATCCTGGCCGGAGTCATGTGGATCGGCCTGCTCTACTATTTCAACTTCGTCCAGGTCGCCGCCCTCAAGGCCGCCACCGAGGACGGCACCGCCGCCGGCATCACCAAACACGTGGCGCCGCGTGCCCTGCTGTTCTTCCGCTGGGCCGCGGTGGTCACCTGGCTGGCCGGCGCGGCGCTGTTGGGCCAGCATTTCGTGCCGGCGTTCACCCTGCAGCCGGGTTTTGCCGGAATCGGCCTGGGGGCCTGGCTCGGCACCATCATGCTGTTCAACGTCTGGGTGCTGATCTGGCCCAACCAGAAGAAGATCCTGGGTCTGGCCCCGGCCAGCGACGAGGAGAAGGCCAGGGCCCGTCGCGTGGCCTTCCTGGCCTCCCGCTTCAACACCATGCTGTCCATGCCCATGCTGTTCTTCATGGCCTACGGCTGGCAGCACAGCGGCGTGGTTTTCGGCTAAACTAGGCCTTTCCGCGGACACGCACGGCGGCTCTGGCCGCCGTGTGCTTTTTGGTGGATCGAAAATGTCGCACCTCATGAACACCTACGCCCGCCTGCCCGTCGCCTTCGAACGGGGCGAAGGCGTCTGGCTGTGGGACACCACCGGCAAGCGCTATCTGGATGCCGTGGCGGGCGTGGCGGTCAATACCCTGGGCCATGCCCATCCCAAGCTCGCCGCCACGCTGTGCGAGCAGGCGCAGAAACTCATCCACACCTCCAACCTCTACCAGGTGCCCCTGCAGGAGGCGCTGGCCACCCGGCTGTGCGAGCTTTCGGGCATGGACCGCGCCTTCTTCTGCAACTCCGGCGCGGAGGCCAACGAGGCGGCCATCAAGCTGGCGCGCCTCTACGGCCACCAGAAGGGCATCGACCTGCCCACCATCCTGGTCATGGAGAAAAGCTTCCACGGCCGCACCCTGGCCACCCTCACCGCCAGCGGCAGCCGCAAGGTCCAGGCCGGCTTCGAGCCCCTGGTCACGGGTTTCGCGCGCGTGCCCTACAACGACGTGGAAGCGGCGCGCCATGCGGTGGACCACAATCCCAACATCGTCGCCATTCTGGTGGAGCCGGTGCAGGGTGAGGGCGGCATCAACATTCCCAGCCCGGACTATCTCACCGGACTGCGCCAGCTCTGCGACGAGAAGGGTCTGCTGCTCATGCTGGACGAGGTGCAAAGCGGCATCGCCCGCACCGGCACCTGGTTTGCCCACCAGCACGCGGGCATCAAACCCGACGTGATGGCACTGGCCAAGGGCCTGGGCGGCGGGGTGCCCATCGGCGCCTGCCTCGCCCGGGGACCGGCAGCGGAGGTATTCAAGCCGGGCAACCACGGTTCCACCTTCGGCGGCAATCCCCTGGCCTGCGCGGCGGGCTTGACGGTGCTGCGCGTCATCGAGGAGGAGAAGCTGCTGGAGAACGTGGTGCGCGTGGGCAGCTACCTGCGTGACGGGCTGGCGGCCGGGCTCAAGGACCTGCCGGGAGTGGTGCAGGTGCGCGGCCACGGCCTGATGGTGGGCATCGAGCTGGACCGGCCGTGCGGCGAGATCGTCACGCGCGCCCTGGAGCAGGGGCTGCTGGTCAACGTCACCTCGGACCGCATCGTGCGCCTGGTGCCGCCCCTGATCCTGCGCGAAGCCGAGGCGCAACATCTCATCGACGGCCTGGTGCCCGTGATCCGCGCGTTTCCGGGCACAGCCACCACGGCCTGAGGAGGCGCCATGCCACAACAGCAGCCGATCAAGCATTTTCTGCAGTTCAAGGATTTCACCCGCGAGGAGTTCGAATACCTGTTCCAGCGCACGCGCTGGATCAAGGAACAGTTCAAGGCCTACAAGACCTATCACCCGCTGCACGACCGCACCCTGGTGATGATCTTCGAGAAGGCGAGCACGCGCACACGCCTGTCCTTCGAGGCCGGCATGCACCAGCTGGGCGGTGCCGCCATCTACCTCAACACGCGCGACTCCCAGCTGGGCCGCGGCGAGCCAGTGGAGGACGCGGCACAGGTGATCTCCCGCATGTCGGACATCGTCATGATCCGCACCTTCGAGCAGGAGATCATCGAGCGCTTCGCGCGCCATTCCCGGGTGCCCGTGATCAACGGCCTCACCAATGAATACCATCCCTGCCAGATCCTGGCCGACATCTACACCTATATCGAGCACCGCGGTCCCATCCAGGGCAAAACGGTGGCCTGGATCGGCGATTCCAACAATGTGTGCAACACCTGGCTGCAGGCGGCCGAGGTGTTCGATTTCAACGTCCACGTCTCCACCCCGCCCGGCTACGAAGTGGAGCCGGAGCGCGCCGGCCTGTACGGGACCGACCACTACGAGCAGTTCGCCGATCCCATGGAGGCCGCCCGGGGCGCCGATCTGGTGACCACCGACGTGTGGACCAGCATGGGCTTCGAGGCGGAGGACGAGGAACGGCGCCGCGCCTTCGCCGACTGGCAGGTGGACGCGGACATGATGCGCGTGGCCAAGCCCGATGCCCTGTTCATGCACTGCCTGCCCGCCCACCGGGGCGAAGAAGTGGCGGCGGAGGTCATCGACGGCCCGCAAAGCGTGGTGTGGGATGAGGCCGAAAACCGCCTGCACACCCAGAAGGCGCTTTTGGAATACCTCCTCCTCGGCCGCATCGAGACCCCGAAATGAACATCGTCTATTTCCGCGACATGGATGCCCTCTACATCGAGCTCAAACCCCGCGAGGCGGAAACCGCCTGGGAACCGGCACCCGGCATCACCATTAACTATGCCGCCAACGGCGAACCCGTGGGCATCCAGATCGACCAGGCCAGCGAGCGCGTGAACCTGGATTATCTCAACGTCGGCAACTTCCCCGGCCAGGTGGACGTGCTGACCAAACAGAATCCCACCCACTGAGGCTATGCCATGAGCAGCATCCGAAAAGTCGTTCTTGCCTACTCCGGCGGCCTGGACACCTCGGTGATCCTGAAATGGCTGCAGGACCGCTATCAATGCGAGGTCGTCACCTTCACCGCCGACATCGGTCAGGGGGAGGAGCTGGAGCCCGCACGGGAAAAGGCCCGGAAACTGGGCGTGAAGGAAATCTTCATCGACGATCTGCGCGAGGAATTCGTGCGCGACTTCGTGTTTCCCATGTTTCGGGCCAACACGGTCTATGAGGGCGAATATCTGCTGGGAACCTCCATCGCCCGTCCGCTGATCGCCAAGCGCCTGATCGAGATCGCCGCCCTCACCGGCGCCGATGCCATCGCCCACGGCGCCACCGGCAAGGGCAACGACCAGGTGCGCTTCGAGCTGGGCGCCTACGCCCTCAACCCGGACATCAAGATCATCGCGCCCTGGCGTGAATGGGATCTCAACTCGCGCGAGAAGCTCCTGGCCTACGCGGAGCAGCACGGCATCCCCGTGGAGATGAAACACAAGGCCGGCGGCTCGCCCTACTCCATGGACGCCAACCTGCTGCACATCTCCTACGAGGGCCGGCACCTGGAAAACCCCGCCGCCGAACCGGAAGAGGACATGTGGCGCTGGACGGTCTCGCCGGAAAAGGCCCCCGACCAGCCGGAATACGTGGAAATCGAATTCGAACAGGGCGATCCGGTGGCCGTCAACGGCCAGCGCCTGTCGCCGGCCGCACTGCTGGCGGAGCTCAACCGCCTGGGCGGCAAACACGGCATCGGCCGCCTGGACCTGGTGGAGAACCGCTACGTGGGTATGAAATCCCGGGGCTGCTACGAAACGCCGGGCGGCACCATCCTGCTCAAGGCACACCGGGCCATCGAGTCCATCACCCTGGACCGGGAAGTGGCCCATCTCAAGGACGACCTGATGCCGCGCTACGCCAGCCTGATCTACAACGGCTACTGGTGGTCGCCGGAGCGCAAGGCGCTGCAGACCCTGATCGACCACACCCAGGAACGCGTCAACGGCTGGGTGCGCCTGAAGCTGTACAAGGGCAGCGCCATGGTCGTCGGCCGGGATTCCCCCACCGACTCCCTGTTCGATCCCGCCATCGCCACCTTCGAGGACGATCAGGGCGCCTACAACCAGGCGGACGCCAGCGGCTTCATCCGCCTCAATGCGCTGCGCATGCGTATCGCGGCCAAGCGCAAACAACGCTGAGGATCAGCCATGTCCCGGTTCGACAACGTTTCCGTGGTCAAGAAGGCCAACATCTACTTCGACGGCAAGTGCGTCTCCCACACGGTGCTGTTTCCGGATGGCACGCGCAAGACCTGTGGCGTGATTTTTCCCAGCACCCTCACCTTCACCACCGGCGCGCCGGAGCGCATGGAAATCAACGCCGGTGTGTGCCGGGTGCGCCTCGCCGGCGAGGACGAGTGGAAAACCTATCGTGCCGGGGAGTCGTTCGAGGTGCCCGGCAACAGCCAGTTCGACATCGAGACCCTGGAGACACTGGATTACGTCTGTCACTTCGGATAGAGGATCGCTGCCTGACAGGAGACAATCATGACCACGCTCGCGGTTGTCAAAAAGAAAGGCCAGATCGCCATTGCGGCGGATACCCTCACCAAGTGGGGCACCACCAAGGAATCCGCGACCTACATCGCCAACCACGACAAGATCATTCGCGTCGGCGACAGCTACATCGCCATCACCGGCACCACCACCTTCAACCTCATCCTGCGTGACTACTTCGCGGGCCTGGACGCGCCGCCCCGTCTCGATTCCGTGCAGGCCATCTTCCGCACCTGGCAGGAACTCCATGCGGCCATGAAGGAACGCTACTTCCTCAACCCCACGGAGGACAAGGAAGACGATCTGGAAAGCTCGCGCATCCATGTGCTCATCGCCAATCCCCACGGTATCTTCGGTGTCGGCGCCCATCGCACGGTGCAGGAGTTTTCCCGCTTCTACGCCTACGGCGCGGGCAGCGAATACGCCATGGGCGCGCTCTGGGCGTCCTACGACAATCCCAAGCTGGATGCCCACGCCCTGGCGCGGCTTGCCATCGAGTGCGCCATCGAGTTCGACGACAGCACGGGGGCGCCCATCACCAGTCACGTGCTCAAAGAGGCACGCCGCTGATCCAGGAGGAGCCATGCCTTCCTTCGACATCGTTTCGGAAGTCAACAAGCAGGAAGTCCGCAATGCCGTGGACCAGACCAACAAGGAAGTCGCCAACCGCTTCGACTTCAAGGGTTCGGATGCCCGCGTCGAGCAGGCCGACTACGTGCTGACCGTCTATGCCGATGACGAATTCAAGCTGGACCAGGTGCAGGACATCCTGAATGCCAAGCTGATCAAGCGCGGCATCGACATCAAATGCCTGGAGCTGGGCAAGCCCGAGAAAATCAGCGGCAACAAGGTCAAGCGCACGGTCACGGTGAGAACCGGCATCGAAACCGAGCTCGCCAAGAAGATCGTCAAGCTCATCAAGGACAGCAAGCTCAAGGTGCAGGCCAGCATCCAGGGCGACACGGTGCGCGTGTCCGGCCCCAAGAAGGACACGCTGCAGGAAACCATCGCCCTGGTGCGCCGCTCCATCACCGATTTTCCGCTGCAGTTCACCAACTTCCGCGACTGAAGGAGGCATCATGGCCCGCGTGCTGGTACCGCTTGCCGAAGGTTTCGAGGAACTGGAGGCCGTCACCATCATCGATCTGCTGCGCCGCGCCGGCGTGGAGGTAGTCACCGCGGGGTTTCAGCCCGGCCCGGTGAAGGCCAGCCGCGGCACCGTGCTCGTGCCGGACACCACCCTCGACCAGGCCCTCGGGGAGGACTACGACATGGTGGTGCTGCCCGGCGGCATGCCCGGCGCGAAACACCTCAACGAGGATGCCCGCGTGAAGGCTCTGCTGCGGCGCATGGCCGATGCCGGCAAGTTCACGGGCGCCATTTGCGCCGCGCCCATGGTACTGGCGGAAGCGGGACTGCTGCGCGGCCGCCGGGCCACGAGCTACCCGGGCTTCGTGGACAGGATGGGGCTGCCGGACGTGACCTACGTGAACGAGCCGGTGGTGCAGGACGGCAAGGTCATCACCTCGCGCGGACCGGGCACCGCCATGGACTTCGCCCTGACCCTGATCGAAGTGCTGGCCGGGCCGGCGAAACGCCAGGAAGTGGAAGCCGCCCTGCTGCGCCCCGCGCATTGAGAGCGGGCAGAGCGTGCCGCGCCAGGGCTGCCCTCAGGGGGTGAGCCCGGCGATCCAGCGACTGTAGAGGCGCTCGGCGATGGCGTTGAGCTGGGCGATACGCTCGTCCAGATCCGCGCGGATCGCCTCCGGCGTCTGCACCGCCGGCCCGCCCGCTGCGGCGATCTCCCCAGCCCCCACCGTGCACCAGGTTTCCACCATTTCCCGCGTCATTTCCACGTGACATTGCATGCCGAGGTGGGGACCCAGCACGTAGGCCTGGTTGGCGCAAAAGGGGGATTCCAGGATGCGGGTCGCCCCCTCGGGCAGGGTGAAAGTCTCGCCGTGCCAGTGGAAGGCCAGAAAACGCCGGGGCGCATCGCCGAACCACCGACGCGCCTCGGGATTGTCGAGAACCCGAACCTCGCCCCAACCGATTTCCTTCACCGGGTTCGGTCCTACGCTGGCACCCAGGGCCCGGGCCATGAGCTGGCCGCCCAGGCAATGGCCCAACACCGGCACGCCCCGCTCCACTGCCTGGCGAATGAGGCGCAGCACGGGGACAATCCAGGGCAGGTCATCGTTGACGCTCATGGGCCCGCCCATGAACACGAGGCCCGAAAAGGCCGAGACCTCCCCGGGGACGGGCGCGCCCGCGTCGATGGGAATCAGCCTCATGGGCAGGCCCCGCGCCGAAAGAAAGCTGGCAAAATAGCCCGGGCCCTCGGTGGGCGCATGACGGAACACTGCAACCGGTTTCACGGGAGACCTTTCATGGGAACGCAGGCAAGCCGCCATTTTACGCTGTCGATCCTGACCTGGCTGCTGGCGGCCAGTGCGCCGGCGTGGGCCACGGACATCGAAGTCACGGGACTGTTCGCCAACAAGGCCATGGTCTCCATCAATGGCGGCCCGCCGCGGGTGATGAGTGCGGGCCAGACCTCGCCCGAGGGCGTGAAACTCATCAGTGCCGATTCCGGCGGTGCCGTGTTCGAGGTGGAGGGTCAGCGCAGGAAGGTGGGCATGGGCCAGCGCATCGCCACCAGCTTCGCCGGGGGCGGCAAACCCACGGTGAAGCTCGTCGCGGACAGCGGCGGCCATTTCTCCACCATGGGTTCCATCAACGGCCGGCCCATCCGTTTCCTGGTGGACACCGGCGCCACCATGGTGTCCTTCAGCAGCAACACCGCGCGCCAGTTCGGCATCGATCTCGCGCGCGCGCCCCAGGGCATGGTCTCCACCGCCGGCGGCATGGTGCGGGCGTGGAAGGTCACCCTGGACAACGTGAAGGTCGGCGCCATTTCCCTCAATTTCGTCGAGGCCACGGTGGTGGACAATCTCCCGGACGGCTTCGCCCTCCTGGGCAACAGCTTCCTGTCGCGGGTGCAGATGAACCGCGAAGGCAACGTGCTGACCCTGACGCAGACTTACTGAAGGCAGCGCCCGTGGCCCGTGCCACGCCTCACCGGGGAGCCCCATTCCCATGAGTCTCGAAGCGGTGCTCCGGTGGGAGGATGGGCAGGCCACACACCGCGACCGGCTGATCCTGCCGGAATGGGCATTGGCCAGCGGCGCCGCGCTGATCCAGGCGCGCGCGGCCATGGCATCCCTGCCGCAGGTCACACTCGACCCGCAGCCCTGGATCATGCCGCTGGGACTGCCGCCCCACACCCTCCCGCGCGGGGAGTTTCGCCTGGGGGTCGCGCCCCTCGCGGGGCGCCATTACCCCCGCCTGGCCTTCCACGGCCTGGCGGAAGGCCGGCGGGACTTGCGCCCCTGCCGGCTGCTGGCGTGTGACGAGACGGCTCTCGTGGTGGACCTCAACCATCCCCTGGCAGGACGGGCCGTGCAGCTCATCCTGCAGGGAAGCGACCGGGAAGCGGCTGCCTCACGCTTTCCGGAACTCTTCACCGGCCCCGGCATGCAGGCGCCTCCTGTCCAGCCCGCCGCCTGTTACTTTCCCGAGGGCGCCCTGGACCGCGAGGACGCAGGGCCGGATGCGGTCTTCTACGGCCGGCCGCGGCTGGTGCATCATCTCGACGCCGCCTGCCGGGGCGCGCTGGCGCAGCTGTACGCCCGGTTTCTCGAACCGGGCGCACGCGTGCTGGACCTCATGTCCAGCTGGGAGAGCCACCTGCCCGAAAGCCCGGCCGACCTCGATGTCACCGGGCTGGGCATGAACGCTGCCGAGCTGGCAGCCAATCCCAGGCTTATCCAGCGGGTGGTGCACGACCTCAACCGGGTGCCGCAGTTGCCCTTCGCCAACGCCCGCTTCGACCTCGTCCTTTGCACAGCCTCCGTGGAATACCTGACCCATCCGGCTGCGGTGTTCGCCGAGGTGCGACGCGTGCTCAGGCCCGGCGGCCGGTTCGTGGTGACCTTTTCCGACCGCTGGTTCCCGACCAAGGCGATCCGGGTGTGGAGCGAGCTGCATCCCTTCGAGCGCCTGGGCCTGGTCCGGTGGCTGCTGGAGCAGGCCGGCTTCGCCGGGCTCCATACCGAGACCCTGCGGGGCCTGCGTCGCCCGGTGGACGACCCCTACAGCGGCCAGCGTGACTTCAGCGACCCCCTGTTCGCGGCCTGGGGCAGCGCCTGACTGCAATGGCAGGCCGTTCCGTTCCGGGCCGAGGCGGCTGGCGCGAACCTGCGCCCCTTTGGCAAGAGAATGCGAGAGGGCGAAACAGCCTCTGGCGCCCATCGGCAGGCACCCAATCGTCTGTCGCGGCTGAAGCCGCTCCCACAAGGTGTGGGAAGCGACGTCCCCCGCCGGCGGGCGGAGCAGGGGCCCCGCCCTGGCGGGGATGCGACCCCGCCGGCGGGAGCTTCGAGTCACGCAGCGAGCCGCCTGGTCTTGTCCCGTTCGATCAGGGCACACGCCGAGTGATTGTGAATGGAGGAGAAGTCCCCCGCCGGCGGGCGGAGCAGGGGCCCCGCCCTGGCGGGGATGCGACCCCGCCGGCGGGAGCTTCGAGTCACGCAGCAAGCCGCTTGGTCTTGTCCCGTTCGATCAGGGCATAGGCCGGGTGATTGGGAATGGAGGAGAAGTCCCCCCGCCGGGGGGCGGAGCAGGGGCCCCGCGAAGCGGGGATGCGACCCCGCCGGCGGGGGCTTCGAGTCACGCAGCGAGCCGCTTGGTCTTGTCCCGTTCGATCAGCGCGTAGGCCGAGTGATTGGGAATGGAGGAGAAGTCCCCCCGCCGGCGGGCGGAGCAGGGGCCCCGCGAAGCGGGGATGCGACCCCGCCGGCGGGGGCTTCGAGTCACGCAGCGAGCCGCTTGGTCTTGTCCCGTTCGATCAGCGCGTAGGCCGAGTGATTGTGAATGGACTCGAAGTTCTCCGCCTCCACCACGTAGGCATCGATGCGCGGATCGCGGTTGAGGGCGGCGGCCACGTCGCGCACGATGTCCTCCACGAACTTGGGATTGTCGTAGGCCCGTTCCGTGACCCATTTCTCGTCCGGCCGCTTGAGCAGGCCGAAAAGTTCGCAGGACGCCTGCTCCTCCGCCACACGGATCAGATCTTCGATCCAAACGAAAGTGTTGGCGCGTGCGGTGATGGTGACGTGGGAGCGCTGATTGTGGGCGCCGTAGTCGGAAATCTTCTTGGAACAGGGGCACAGGCTGGTGACGGGCACCACCACCTTCATGGTCTGGCGGAACACGCCCTTTTCGATGGCGCCGATGAAGGTGACCTCGTAGTCCATGAGGCTCTGCACGCCGGACACGGGCGCGGTCTTGTTGACGAAATAGGGGAAGGTCATTTCGATGTAGCCGGATTCCGCCTCCAGGCGCGTGACCATCTCCCGCAGCATGTGCTCGAAGTTCTCCACGGAGATTTCCCGCTCGTAGCCGTTGAGGATCTCCAGGAAGCGGGACATGTGGGTGCCCTTGAAGTGGTGGGGCAGATAGACGTACATGTTGAACACGGCCACGGTGTGCTGCACGCCGGCGCTCTTGTCGGCCACCCGGATGGGATGGCGCACGGACTTGACGCCCACCTTGTCGATGGCGATCTGGCGGGTGTCGGCCGAGGACTGGACGTCGGCCATGGGCAGGGTTTCGCACTGGTTCATGGGGGAATCCTTCTGCTGATGGGCGGACCCGGGCAGCGCCCGGACGAGCTCACGAGTTGACAGTATAAGCGAGCTCAATACCCGAGTAAATAGCTCGGGTATGATTTTTCACGGCGGCCACGACCCCGGCGGCATCCAGTCCCAACTCGGCCAGCAGCCCCGCCGGATCCCCATGCTCCACGAACCGGTCGGGCAGCCCCAGCTGCAGGACCCGCTTCACAATTCCCTGTTTCTGAAGGGATTCCAGGACCGCGCTGCCGGCCCCACCCTGGATCACGTTCTCCTCCAGGGTGACCAGCAGGTCATGGGACTGCGCCACCTCCCGCACCAGGTCGTCGTCCAGGGGCTTCACGAAGCGCATGTTGACCACGGTGGCGTCGAGTTCCGCCCCCGCGGCCAGGGCCGGCGCCAGCATGCTGCCGAAGGCGAGCAGGGCGATTTTCCTGCCCTCCCGCCGGACTTCCCCCCTGCCCACCGGCAAAGCCTGCATCTGCCGTCGCTCCGGCACCCCCACCCCCGCACCGCGGGGATAGCGCACCGCCGTGGGACCGTCCAGGGTATAGGCGGTGTAGAGCATCTGCCGGCATTCGTCCTCGTCGGAGGGCGCGAGGATGGTCAGGTTGGGGATGCAGCGCAGGAAGGACAGGTCGAAGGCGCCGGCATGGGTGGGGCCGTCCGCCCCCACCAGTCCCGCGCGGTCGATGGCCAGCATCACGGGCAGGTTCTGCAGGGCGATGTCATGGATGAGCTGGTCGTAGGCGCGCTGCAGGAAGGTGGAATAGATGGCCACCACCGGCTTCAGGCCCTCGCACGCGAGTCCCGCCGCGAACGTGAGGGCATGCTGTTCGGCGATGCCCACGTCGTGGAAGCGTTCCGGGAAGCGTTCGGAGAAGGCCACCATGCCGGACCCCTCGCGCATGGCCGGGGTGATGGCCACCAGGCGCGGATCCTGTTCCGCCATGTCGCACAGCCAGTCGCCGAACACCTGGGTGTAGGTGCGCGGGGCGGACGCCTTGCCCGCCACCCCCTGCCGCGGATTGAAGCGCGCCACACCGTGGTAGAGGCAGGGATCGTCCTCCGCCAGCTTGTAGCCCTGCCCCTTCCTCGTGACCACGTGCAGGAACTGGGGACCTTCCAGCCGCCGGATGTTGGACAGGGTGTCGATCAGCACGTCCAGATCGTGGCCGTCGATGGGCCCCACGTAGTTGAAGCCGAATTCCTCGAACAGGGTGCCGGGCGTGACCATGCCCTTGAAGTGCTCCTCGGCGCGCCGCGCGAATTCGCGGATGGGGGGCAGCGCCTTCAGCACCTCGCCGCCGCGGCGCCGCACCTCGGTATAGAAACGGCTGGAGAGCAGCCGCGCCAGATAGTTGGTGAGAGCGCCCACGTTGGGCGAGATGGACATCTCGTTGTCGTTGAGGATGACCAGGAGGTTGGCGTCGGACGCCCCCGCGTTGTTGAGTGCCTCGAAGGCCATGCCACCGGTGAGCGCCCCGTCGCCGATGATGGCCACGGTGCGGCGCTCCGAGCCGGCGCGCTTCGCCGCCACTGCCATGCCCAGCGCCGCGGAGATGGAGGTGCTGGAATGACCGGTGCCGAAGGTGTCGTAGGGGCTTTCCTCACGCTTGGGAAAGCCGGCGATGCCGCCCCGCTGACGCAGGGTGGCCATGGCCTCGCGCCGGCCGGTGAGGATCTTGTGGGCGTAGCTCTGGTGCCCCACGTCCCACACCAGGCGGTCTTCCGGCGTGTTGAACACGTAATGCAGGGCGATGGTGAGTTCCACCGCACCGAGATTGGAGGCGAGATGGCCGCCGGTGCGCGAGACGCTCTCCACCAGGAATTCGCGCAGCTCGGCGGCGAGCCGCGGCAGCTCCCGGCGCTCCAGCCGGCGCAGCTGGGCCGGATCGTCGATGCGCTTGAGCAGGGATTCCGGCATGTTCAGAAACGGCGCAGCACGATGAAATCGGCGATTTCGCGCAGGCGCTCTGCGCGCTTTCCGAAGGGGGCCAGGGCGGCGACGGCCTCGTCGCGCATTTCCTGGGCCAGCCGGCGGGCTTCGGCACGGCCCAGCAGGCTCACGTAGGTGGGCTTGTTCTGCTCGGCGTCCTTGCCGGCGGTCTTGCCCAGGGTGGCGGTGCTGGCTTCGGCGTCCAGCACGTCGTCCACCACCTGGAAGGCCAGCCCGACGAACTTGGCGAAGTGGTCGAGGCGGCCCACGTCGCCCTCGGCGAGATCCCCGCACAGGGCGCCCAGCATGACCGAGGCGCGGATCAGCGCGCCGGTCTTGTGCACGTGCATGAACTCCAGCTCGGGCAGGGTGAGATGCTTGCCCACGCTGGCGAGATCGATGGCCTGGCCGCCGGCCATGCCGCGGGAACCCGCGGCCACCGCCAGCAGCGCCACCATCTCCAGCTGGCGCTGGGGATCGTCGGCCAGGGGATACTGGGCCAGCAGCTGGAAGGCCAGGCTCTGCAGGGCATCGCCCACCAGCAGGGCCGTGGCCTCGTCGAATTCCACGTGCACGGTGGGCTTGCCCCGGCGCAGCACATCGTCGTCCATGCAGGGCAGGTCGTCGTGCACCAGGGAATAGGCGTGGATCAGCTCCACCGCGCAGGCCACCACCTCCACCCGGTCCGGATGGGCGCCGGCCACCTCGCCTGCGCCAAAGGCCAAGAGCGGCCGCACCCGCTTGCCGCCCCCCAGCACGGCATAGCGCATGGCCTCGTGCAGGCGCACCGGGGCGATGTCGGAGGCAGGCAGATGGCGTGCCAGGGCCGCCTCCATGCGTGCCTGCAGGCGATGGGCCCAGTCTTCGAAGGCGGGGGAGACGATCACGCGGGCGTCGTTCACTTGGCTGCTTCGCCGGAGAAGGGCTCCAGCCCGCCGGATTCGGTGAGGATGCGCACCTGCTGCTCCGCATCCTGCAACTGCTGCTGACACAGTTTGAGCAGCTCGGTGCCGCGCTTGTAGGCGGCCAGGGAATCCTCCAGGGAAAGCTGCCCGCTCTCCATGCTGGCGACGATCTTCTCCAGCTCCGCCAGCGCGGCCTCGAAACTCGGCGCTTTGGACGATTTGCTCATCACGGGCCCTGCACAGAAAAGGGACTAAAAGTACCCCAAGCGGGGGGCGCCGGTCAATCGAGCGAGCGGCGCGGGCCTGCTCCGCAGCCGCCCCGGGCACGGGTGTCCCAACCAAACCCGGGTCTTGATTTTGCAACACTATTCGCGACATCGCCCTTGCCCGGGTCAGAAAATTCGGACATAATGGTCGCCTTACGGTCCGGCTGCGCCGGCCGCCCGGGGTATTGATCCAACGCGTTCATTCCGTCAGGGGCCTATGTCCGACCTTTCCGCCAGCAGCGCGCTCAAGCGCACCCCCACCCAGCTGCCCATCGACTGGTATTTCGATCCGAAGATCTACGAGCTGGAGAAGAAACTCCTGTTCGACCAGGGGCCCGGCTATGTGGGCCACGCGCTGATGGTGCCCAATGCGGGCGATTACCAGGTGCTGGACTGGATGAACAAGGGCAAGGTGCTGGTCAACACCGGACAGGGCATCGAACTGCTGTCCAATGTCTGCCGCCACCGCCAGGCCGTGATGCTCAACGGCCGGGGCAACACACGCAACATCGTCTGCCCGCTGCACCGCTGGACCTACGATCTCTCGGGCAGGCTCATGGGCGCGCCCCACTTCGCCGGCAATCCCTGCCTGAACCTGGAACGCACGCCCCTTGCCAACTGGAACGGCATGCTGTTCGCGGGCCCGCGCGACGTGGCGCGCGATCTGGCCGGGCTGGGCGTGGCAGCCGAGCTGAGCTTCGAGGGCTACATGCTGGACCGGGTCCACATCCAGCCCTACAACTTCAGCTGGAAGACCTTCATCGAGGTCTATCTCGAGGATTACCACGTGGTGCCCTTCCACCCGGGGCTCGGCCATTTCGTCAACTGCGACGAGCTCAAATGGGAATTCGGCGAGTGGTACAGCGTGCAGACGGTGGGGATCGCCGACGCCCTCGCCAAGCCCGGCACGCCGGTGTACCGCAAGTGGCACGAACAGGTGCTGCGCTACGACGAGGGCCGGCTGCCCGCCCATGGCGCCATCTGGCTCACCTACTACCCCAACATCATGGTGGAGTGGTATCCCCACACCCTGGTGGTGAGCACCGTCTGGCCCACCGGCATCGAATCCTGCGTGAACGTGGTGGAGTTCTACTATCCCGAGGACATCGTGCTGTTCGAGCGGGAGTACGTGGAAGCCGAGCAGGCCGCCTACCAGGAGACGGCCGTGGAGGACGAGGAAATCTGCCAGCGCATGCAGGATGGCCGCAAGGCCCTCTGGCTGCGGGGTGCCGACGAGGTGGGACCCTACCAGTCCCCCACCGAGGACGGCATGCTGCATTTCCACGAGTTCCTGCGGCGCCAGCTCGAGCCCCATCTGTAACGCGCCCGCCGCGCCTTGACGCCGGGAATACCGGAATCGCCACGAGCCGCGCCCGCCCTTTCCGTGCCCGTCTGTCTGCGCGCTGAAGCCCCATGAAATCCGGCTGGATGCTGGTGGCCGGGTTTCTGTTCGCCCTGATGGGCGTATTCGTCAAACTGGGCGCGCGCCATTTTTCGGCGGCGGAGCTGGTGTTCTACCGCTCCCTGATCGGCCTCGCCGTTATCTACGCGATCGTGCGCCAGCAGCGTCTGAGCCTGGCCACGCCCCATCTGCGCCTGCACCTCTGGCGGGGGCTGTCCGGCTTCCTGGCCCTGATGCTGTTCTTCTATGCCATCAGCACCCTGCCGCTCGCCACCGCCATCACTCTCAACTACACCTCGCCCCTGTTTTTGGCCCTGCTGCTCAGCCTGGTCCTGCGCCGGAAGCCGGCCTGGTGGCTGACCGCGGCCCTGTTGCTGGGGTTCGTGGGAGTGGTGCTCCTGCTCAATCCCCGTTTCGACGGAACGGACTTCCTGCCCCGTGTGCTGGGCCTGGCATCGGGCTTCCTCGCCGGCGTGGCCTACCTCAACGTCCGGCAACTGGGCGCAGCGGGCGAACCGGAATGGCGTGTGGTGTTCTACTTCACCCTGGTGTGCACCGTTGGCGCGGGCTTCTGGATGCTGGTGCACGAGTTCCACGGGCTTGGCTGGGGCGACCTGCCCCTGCTGCTGGGCCTCGGGCTGACCGCCACCCTGGCGCAACTGGCCATGACCCGCGCCTACCGGCTGGGCCATCCCCTGGCGGTGGGCAGCCTGGCCTACAGCACGGTGGTCTTCGCCAGCCTGTTCGGCATCGTCCTGTGGGGTGAGGTGCTAGCGCCCGTGTCGTGGCTGGCCATCGCCCTGATCGTCGCCAGCGGCGCCATCAGCAGCGCCGTCACCAGCCGCAGGCCGGACTGACCTGTGCTTGCCGGGCCGGGGTCCGGCTTCATACAATGGCCTGTCGCTTCTCCACCAGGCAGCCCCCATGATCAGCATCTCCGTGGACAAAAACGTCGTCATCCTCTCGGTTCTGGGTGAATTCACCCTCGACGATTTCAGACAGTTCGAGGAGCACGTGCTGTATGCCTCGAAGCTGGGGCCGGTCAACCTGCTCATCGACCTGCGGGACATGGTGGGTTATACCCTGGACGTGGTGTGGGAGGAAATCAAGTTCTCCCGGGCGCACCAGTACGACTTCGACAAGGTGGCTGTGGTGACGGACAACCAGTGGTTGGCGTGGAGCGCCTGGCTGCAGCGCCTGTTCGTGGATGCGGACATCGAGGTATTCGGGGACTACGACGAGGCCATGGCCTGGGTGGCCGGAGAGTGACCGTCCGGCACCAGCCGCGCCTGGGGCATGGGTACAGGTGACCGAGGCCGGCAAGAAGGCGGGCCGCCCTTGAGCTTCGCCACGATGCGCGCGGTCTCGACCCACAACCCCGAGCAGCACGACCGGCGGCCTGGGCGGTTGCGCGCTGTCGCGATAGGGCTCCGCCGGCATTGCCCCCCTGACTCTCCCCACGAGGCGTAGAGAGACAGGCGGGCAAGCGGTTACGTTATTCCCGCCGGTTTTTTTCGCAGCATCCCGCCCGGTACGGGCCGCGGGATGCCGGTACAGCGCCCTTAGCGTTCCACCAGGCGTGGGCCCAAGGGCGCCAGCGCAGCGTCGCGCAGGCCGTTGAGGACCGCCTCCCCTTCCGGCGAGACCTTTAGTTCAGCCCACCTGGCCGCCTCATAGATATGCCTCTGCCCCTTCTGGAAGAAGAACCTGTCGGGGTTGACGAACACAGTCTCGCCGCTCTTCCCGAATCGGATCAGCGCCTGATCCGGCCGCAGCGCTTCGCCCACCCGATAAACGTGGTCGAACGCCGCCCGGCCCGCGCCGTCCAGCCGCACCACCGCCAGTCCGTCGCCGGGGAATTGGGGGGGCAGTTGGGCGCGAATGTCGTCGGTGAGCCGGTACATCAGAGGCATGGAGTCGCCCTTAATCTGCCAGCTCGGGTCGAGCGGCGCGAGTTCCAGGAGGACGGTACGTCCCCCAGACAGCAGTCGTTCCTGTTTCCAGATGCCGTAGTTCACCACCAGGAGCACGACCAAGGCCGTGCCCCACAGCAGTTTAGTGCGCATGTAGAGTCTCCCTTCCCGAAAGCTGTTTCAGAAGCACCCAGCGCAGGCCAAGCAGCCCCGCGCCACTGCCCACCAGGGCCAGCGATTTCAGCAGTGGGGACAGGGACAGGCTGTAGTAGTAGGCGCTGAGGAATACCGCCAGAAACACCAGCGCGATCCCCATGAGCAGCCGGTCGCCGCGGCGGAAGCCCAGCAGCAGCACGGTCACGGCGGCAATGAGCCCCGGCGCGTGCAGGGCGGGCCAAAGCAGCAGCAATACCGCGCCATAGGCGGACAGCGCAAAGGCACCAAAGGGCGGCAAGCCGCGCTCCTTCAACAGCGTGTGCACCAGGTACAGCAGCCCGGCGCCGAGGAGGATTGCGCTTGGCCACATTGGCTCCCAGAAGAACATGCCCCACCCCGGCCAGCCGTACTGGAACAGGTATGCCGGCGGCAGCAGCAGGCCGAACATCCCCATGACCAGGCCATAGGCAATGGGCCGCAGCAACCGCGCAAGACCGGGGCGGGCGGAGGCGGTCTCCCTGAGCCAGAGGCGCATCGACACGAGGCCGAGCACGCCTGGCAGCGCCAAGACAGTCACGACCAGGAGCGCGCCGCCAACGCTGGCCAACGGCAAATCATGCCACCACCGGACGGAGTCAAATAACAGCACCGGGATGGCGAAGACGGCAACCAGGGTCGACAGGACACGGTGGATCTGGTCGACGTAGAGCACCATGAGGAAGACCTGCATCACCAGTACCAGCAGCGCGGAGCCCGCCGTGCTGATTGGCTGCACGCCGACCACCACCAGCACCTGCCCGGTGAGGCTCACGGCGAGCGCCATCTGATTGGAAAAAGTACCCCGCTCCGCGCGCCGCAGCAGGATCGCCCCGCCCAGCAGCAGGATACCGAAAGCCGGCAGATCCGACAGGGAACGCAAACCCGATTCGGAAAGGAAAAGCATCACCAGGAAAAAGGCCATAAGGAACAGCGCCGCCAGCCACCCGCCGAATCCCGCCAGCATCCGCAGGTACCAGGGCATGGCCGTGGCGGGACTGGACAACGCCTCCGCCGCCCGGGCCGCACCAGATGCATCGAGCCGGCCTTCCCCGACCAGCGCAGCCAGCACCGCGTTCATGCTGGTTGCGTTCATGGCTCCTCCCCGCCCCGGCCGGCCCGCCACAGCCACGCGAGCGCAGCGCCCGTTAACAGGATTGCCTGCGCCCCCAGCACCAGCAGCAGTAAAAACAGCCCACCTATGCCGAGGTGGTATTCACCTTCAACGATTTTGTTCTCACCACCATAGGCAATGAAGGCGAAGACGATGACGTGAACCGCCAATGCAAGAAAGATGAACAGGTCGCGCCGCCAAGTGCTGTACACCCACACACCGAACGCGGTGATGCCGAGCCAGAGCAGCGGCCCCCACAGCCCGCTGTAATCAGGATGGAGAAGCCACGATGTCATCCAGAGTATCAGGATCCCGAGGACCAAGAGGGCGATCAGGCGGGGCAGCCAGCGCCCGGACAGTCGGGGCCAGCGGCCCGCAAGCAGTTCGCAGGCAGCCAGCGCTGCGATATCGATTGTGAATACAAGGAAACCCATCGGCCAGGCTATCCACAGCAGGACATCGGAGAGATCGCGGTAGCCGGGATACCACCGCAGCAACCACATATTGACAAGCACCAGCCACAGCAGCCACAGGGCTGCGGAGCGGGCGATGACCAGCCATGGCGTGATGAGCAACCCCCAGGTGAAATGCAGGTAGAGATCCGGCTCGGTATAGTAGGTTCGGGCGTGGAGAGCCAGTAGCACGCCCGGCAGCACCGCCGCGCCCAGCAGCGCGACACGCCCGCCCCGGGAACCCGGCCCCAGGCGCCAGGCCCGCGCGACCGCGCCGAGCAATGCCGCCTCCACCAAGGCAAACTTGGCGAAGCGATGGAGTGCCGTCCAATGGTAGGCGAAGAAGTACACGATGCCGGCAAGCACCGCCCCCAACCCGACCAGCGCCGCATTGATGCTGCGTGCGCTCATGCCTCCTCCTCCCAGCCGCGGGCGGTCCGCCGCAGCCACGAAACCACGGCGCCCGTCATCAGCATCACCAGCAGCGCCAATAACAGCAGCCTGGACCCAATGTCAAGCCATCCGTATGCAAACATGCCACGACCCACAAAGACGGTAACGACGACGATGGCCTGTAGCGCCAGCACGGTCAGCATGAACAGGTCGCGCCGCCAGGTGCGGTACACCCATACGCCGAACGCGGTGATGCCGAGCCAGAAAAAGGGCACCAGCAGCGTGTAGAAAAAGGGCACCAGCAGCGTGTCCTCCTGGTAGAAGACCCACACCGCCATCCCCCACACCACCACCCAGGGCGTGAGGTTGCCGAGGACCATCAGCGCGATCACCCGGGGCATCCAGCGCCCGCACAGCCACGGCCTGCGAGCCGCAGAGAGTTCGCAGGCTGCCAGCGCCGCGATATTGAGCGCCGCCGGCATCCCCAGTGTTGCCCACGCCAGCAAGAAATCACCAATCGTCAATACATGGTCGGGCACCAGCCACCCCACAAACGCCAGATTGGCAAGCACCAGCCACAGCAGCCACAGGGCTGCGGAGCGGCCGATGAATACCCAGGGCGTGATGAGCAGCCCCCAGGTGAAAAACAGATCGTAGAAGTTGGCGCCGGTCTGGTAGGTCCGGCCGTAGAGGGCCAGCAGCACGCCCGGCAGCACCGCCGCGCCCAGCAACGCGACACGCCCGCCCCGGGAATCCGGCCCCAGGCGCCCGGCCAGCGCGACCGCGGCGAGCAATGCCGCCTCCACCACGGCAAATTTGGCGAAGCGATGGAGTGCCGCCCAGTTGTAGGCGAAGAAATGCACGATGCCGGCAAGCACCAGCACCGCTCCCAGCCCGGCCAGCAGCCAGTCGAGAAAACGGCGCCAGGCGGCCGCATCGGGGGTGATGCCGGCGAGCTCGAGGGCGCGCTCGAAGGCGTCCGCGTCGAGGACGCCGGCGTGATAGAGGTCCCGCAGACGGCGCGCCGTGGCGGGCTGGTGAAGTGCTTGCACGGGGTTCCTCCCTGTTACCCGATTGTCATGGCAAAGGGCCACGCGGAGAATATACGCCAAGCGCAAGCCAAATGCCAACGGAATACCCGGGCGGGCAGGAATCGGCCTGCATGGACCAGGGGACGAAAGCTCCCGGTGGAAACACCCTGGCCCGGGATTGCGGGCCCGTTGCGCGGACCACGCTTGGGCGATCGCCGACAGCGCCTCATTGCCCCAGTTCCGGTGGGACACCATTCATTGGGCGCCAGCCGGTTGAAGTCGCGCCTGACCCGAATCAGCCACGGTTCAGGAAATAGTCACTTTCACCGAGCAAGAACCAGCCGCCGGCCGCTGAGAGGCCGCGGTCACCGACCCGGACGCCCGGCTGTTCAAGAAAGCTGAAGGCACGGGCTCCCGGTTGTGTCACATGAGCCACGTGCTGATGGAGAACCGCAACGGCCTAGTGGTGGATGTGGTCACCACCGAAGCAAACGGCAAAGCGAAACGCCAGGCGGCCTTGGAGCTTCTCGCTAGGCACGCCAGACGCAGCTCGACGGTGGGCGCTATGACACAGCGGACTTTGTGGCAGGCTGCCGGTAGCTGGGCATCACACCGCACCTGGTGCAGAAGAAGACGGGTTCCGCGATTGCCGGGCCGACGACGCGGCATACCGGCGACCAGATCTCGCTGAAGGCACGTAAACGGATTGAGGAAGCCCTCTGGCTAAAGACAGTGGGTCGCGTGTGCAAAATGCGCTTCATTGGGCGGGCAAGGTTGGCGGGCCAGGCGCCTTCGTGTTTTTGCCTGCAACCCGTTTCGCATTGGCCACTTCTCCGGCCGGTGGGATGCGCATCATGTGTAAGGCGAAATTCGCCGGATTCCGCCCAAAGGCGGGGGAATGGCCGGGAGAGCCGCCCAGTTGGCCTTCCGACTGCATCTGAACAGGGCCCCACGAGGCATTACGCCGCAGAACGACTGTTCACGAACCCGCTGGGAACGTCCGTTTAGCCTGACGATTCCAAAGATCGGCGGATCCTGACTAGCACTGCCGGGCGCATTATCGGGCAAGGCGATAGATTTCGAGGAAGTCATTTATCGAAATGTCTATATAGCATTGAATGTGTTGCATTGCATTGCAAACATCCGCTTCCGTAAGTCCTTCATCTTCATCCTGTGTATGCAACGAGTTGTCCAATTCACCGGGTATCGTTTTGTGGTCCATGGTTATTCGGCCGCAAGGGATGGATGTTGGACGCCCTTCGGCGACTTCAGCAGGATTCTTTTGATTCCCGGCACGCAGGAGCCGCAGACCGTACCGCAGCGCAGTTTCTCCTGGAGTGCGACGAAATCTGCGCCGGCAGCGATTTCGTGTCTGATCTCATCCTCGCTGACGTCGAGGCAGTTGCAGATCACCTTGCGCGGCGCGACCACCGCCACGGGCGGTTCGGCGCGCGGGGCGAAGAGCCAGCGGCGCAGGGCATCGATGGGCACGCCGTCCTTCATCGCCGCGCGCAGCCAATTCGAGGCCTGATCTTCGCCGGCGAGCAGGAGGCCGGCCAGCCGTTCGTCCTCGATCCTTGCGCGTTTGATCACGTTTTTGGCCGGATCCCGGTAGGCAAGGCAGGCGGCCTCGGGCATCTCCAGCACACTGGCGATCTGTTCGATGCGCTCGGTGGGCAGCGGCTCGGCCGTTGCCACGCGCAGGGCGACCAGGGGGCGTTCGCGGCCGTCGAGGGTCAGCGTGGCATATTCAAACCCGGCCAGCAGCGGCGCGAGGTGCGCGCGCCAGGCCAGCACGGTTTCGTGCGCGTCTGCCGCCAGGCCCGGCGAGCGCAGCGCCACCAGCCGCCACGGTAGGGTGGCCGGCTCGACGCGCAGCGCGGCGTGCTTGAGTTCGGGCTGCTTCGAGACTGGGTCGAAGGCCGGGATGGTCAGCACGTTGATGCCGTCGTGCGACAGGCTGCGCGCGCCCCAGTGCATGGCGACGAAGGCCTGCCCCGGGCGCACTTCCTCGCTGGCGGCGATGGGCAGCACGATCTCGCCGCGCCGGCTCTTCACGCGCATCAGCTGACCTTCCTGCCAGCCGCGGCGGTTTAGGTCGGAGGGGTGCAACTGGATGCGCGGCTCGGGCTCGTGGCTGTAGAGGCGCGGCACGCGGCCGGTGCGGCTCATTCCGTGCCACTGGTCGCGGAGGCGGCCGGTGATGAGGCGAAAGGGATGGCGGGCGTCGGGCGCCTCGGCGGTAAGGCGCGTGTCGATGGGAATAAACCTCGCCTTGCCGTCGGGGAAGGCGAAGTGGTGGTCGGAGTAGAGGCGCTGCGTGCCTTTGTTCTCGATCACGGGCCACTGTAACGGGCCGAGCTGGTCGAGCGCATCGTGTGACAGAGTACTGATGTCGAGATCGCGGCCCGAAGTCGTTTTGACGTACTCGGCGAAGACCTCTTCGACCGAATGGAAGTCAAAGCTTGCCGTCCTGCCAGCGCCGAATTTTTCAGAGAGCTTGAGTGCAAAGTCGCGGGCGATGCGCCAGTCGGCACGGGCCTCTCCGGGTGGCGGCACGGCGGCCCGCACGCGGGAAATGCGGCGCTCGGAGTTGGTGACGGTGCCGTCCTTCTCCCCCCAGGTAGCGGCCGGTAGCAGGAGGTCGGCAAAGGCAGCCGTCTCGGTGTCTGCCCAGGCATCTTGCACTACGACGAACTCGGCTCTGGTGAGGGCCTGTTTCACTTTCGCGAGATCAGGCAGTGAGTGGGCCGGGTTGGTGCAGGCGATCCACACCGCCTTGATGCTGCCCTCGGCAAGTGCGTCAAACATTTCCACCGCTGTCTTGCCGGGACGATCGGGCAAAGCGGGAATACCCCACAGTACGGCAAGCTCGGCGCGGTCGTCGGGATTGTTGATGTCGCGGTGGCCGGGCAGCAGGTTCGCCATGGTGCCAGTTTCGCGCCCACCCATGGCGTTGGGTTGGCCGGTGAGTGAAAAGGGGCCCATGCCGGGCTTGCCGATCTTGCCGCTGGCAAGATGCAGGTGGATGAGTGCGGCGCCATTGGCAGTGCCATGGATCGACTGATTGAGACCCTGGCACCAGAAGGAGAGCGGGGCCTTCGCGTGGCCGAACATGCGCGCGGCGGTAACGATTTCCTCGGGCTTCAAGCCGCAGGCGGCGGCGACAGCGCCGGGGGTGAGTTCGGCGAGTTGGGCGCGCAATGCGTTGAATCCGCAGGTGTGCTCCTTGATGAAGGCGTTGTCGATCAGCCCCTCCCAAAGCAGCACATGGAGCATGGCCGAATAGAGTAGGGCATCGCTGCCCGGCGCGATGGCCAGGTGCAGGTCTGCAGCCGCGGCGGTGTCGGTGCGGCGCGGGTCGACGACGATCATCTTGAGATCGGGATTCTTCTCACGCGCGCCCTCGATGCGGCGGAAGACGATGGGATGGGTGTAGGCGGTGTTGGAACCGGCGATCAGGATCAGATCGGCCAGATCGATATCCTCGTAACAACAGGGTACAGCGTCGCTACCCAATGTCGCTTTGTAGGCGGCAACCGCCGAAGACATGCACAGGCGCGAGTTGGAGTCGATGTTGTTGGTGCCGACGAGTGCGCGCGCCAGCTTGTTGAAGACGTAGTAGTCCTCGGTCAGGAGCTGGCCGGAGACGTAGAAGGCGACGGCGTCTGGGCCGTGCTCCTGAATGATCGCGGCGAAACGCTCGGCCGCGACCTCCAGAGCGTTTTCCCAGGAAGTCGGCACCGCCCGGGCGGTGCGGCTTTCCCGCAGCAGCGGTACGGTGGCCCGCCCCGTACGCACGGCCGCCAGATGCAGCGTGTTGCCCTTGGAGCAGAGCTTGCCGAAATTGGCCGGATGATCGGGGTCGCCCCGCACGCCGACGATCCTGTCGCCGACGGCCTGAACGATGACGCCGCAGCCGGTCCCGCAGTAGCAGCAGACGCTGCGCGTCTCGGTCAGAGTGCAATCCATACCATCCCGCCTTCGACCTTGGTCGGATAGACCTTCGCGCAGCCCTTGTCCGGGACGACCGCCTCGCCGTTTTCGAGCTGGATCTTCCAGGAGTGAAGCGGGCAGGTGACAACCTTGCCGGCCACGAGTCCTTGCGACAGCGGGCCGCCTTTGTGGGGGCACCTGTCATGCAGGGCAAAGACTTCGTCATCGGCGGTGCGAAACACCGCGATCGTGCCGCCTGCGCTGTTTATCTGGCGGCTGCCGAGACGGGGGATTTCTTCCAGGGGGCAGACTTTTCTCCACTCGTTCATTCAGGTCACCTCCAATGCGATATATTCTGCTGGCTGCTGCTTCACCGCCGCCGCCCAGGGGTCTTCGTAACCCTGCAGGGCGTAGAGCAGGCGCTCGTAGAGCTCGGTGCGGCGGGCGGCATTGTCGACGACCTGTGCCTTGACGTAGTCCAGGCCGACGCGGGCGACGAAGTGGCACGTGCGCTCCAAATACCAGCCCTCCTCGCGGTAGAGCTGCAGGAAGGCCCCAGCGAATTCGAGTACCTCGGCGTCCGATTTCACCTTGCAGAGAAACTGGGCGACCTCGGTCTTGATGCCACCATTGCCGGCGATATAAATCTCGTAGCCCGAGTCCACCCCGATCACGCCTACGTCCTTGATGCCCGCTTCGGCACAGTTGCGCGGGCAGCCGGACACCGCGAGTTTCACTTTATGCGGCGCCCACATGCCGAACAGCATCTTCTCCAGCTTGACGCCCATGTCCATCGAGCGCTGCGTACCGAAGCGGCAATGCTCGGCACCGACGCAGGTTTTCACCGTGCGGATCGACTTGCCGTAGGCATGCCCCGAGACGAGGCCGGCCTTGCCAAGATCGGCCCAAACTTTGGGGAGATCCTCCTTGCGGATTCCCAGCAGATCAATGCGTGCGCCGCCGGTCATCTTGACAGTGGGCACCCTGTATTTTTCCGCCACGTCGGCGATCGCGCGCAGTTCTGCCGGCGTGGTCAGGCCACCCCACATGCGCGGCACGACGCTGAAGGTGCCGTCCTTCTGGATGTTGGCGTGGGCACGCTCGTTGATGAAGCGGGACTGCGGATCATCCTCGGCCTCGTGCGGCCAGGTGGAGATCAGGTAATAGTTGAGGGCTGGGCGGCAGGTAGCGCAGCCGTTGGGCGTCTTCCAGCCGAGCTCACGCATTACGGCGGGGATTGACAACAGCTTCTTCTCGCGGATTGCGGCCCGCACGACGCCGTGTGAATGTTCCGTGCAACCGCAAATCGGCCTGTCGTGGATGTCGGCCGGCTGGTAGGCGCCGCCGATGGTGGAAGCCAGGATCTGTTCGACCAGTCCGGTGCAGGAGCCGCAGGAGGACGATGCCTTGGTGTGCTTGCGCACGTCCTCCAGCGTGAACAGGCCGTGGGTCTTGATCGCCTTGACAATGTCGCCCTTGCAGACGCCATTGCAGCCGCAAACCTCGGCGTTGTCGGGCATCGCGGCGGCTTTGTTCTGGCCGCCGTGACCCGCGTCGCCGACATGATGACTGCCAAACATCAGGTGGTCGCGAATGTCGGCGATGTTCTGCTGGTCCTTCAAAAGCTGGAAATACCAGGTGCCGTCGCCGGTGTCGCCGTAGAGCACGGCGCCGACCAGCCTGTCGTTCTTGATGACCAGCTTTTTGTATATGCCGCCGGCGGGATCGGCGAGCACGATGTCCTCGCAGCCCTCACCCCCCATAAAGTTGCCGGCCGAAAATACGTCGATGCCCGTGACTTTGAGTTTGGTAGAGGTCACCGAGCCGGTATAGCGGGCGAGGCCGATGCGCGCCAGGTGGTTTGCGCAAACCTTGGCCTGGTCGAACAGCGGAGCGACCAGACCATATGTCACGCCGCGATGTTCGACGCATTCGCCCACCGCATAGATCTTCGGGTCGTAGGTTTGCATCGTGTCGGAGACGACGATGCCGCGCTGGCAATGGAGGCCTGCGCTTTGCGCAAGCGCGATGTTCGGGCGAATGCCGACAGCCATCACCACGAGATCGGCTGGGATGCTCGTCCCGTCGTTGAAGCGAACGGCGGCCACGCGACCGCTTTCTCCGGCCACCAGTTCGCTGGTCTGCTTACCGAGCAGGAATTTGAGCCCCTTGGCCTCGAGCGATTTTTGCAGCAGGTCGGCGGCGGTCTTGTCGAGCTGGCGCTCCATGATCCAGTCGGCCAGGTGCACGATGGTCACATCCATGCCGCGCAGTGCGAGGCCGTTGGCGGCTTCCAGCCCGAGCAGGCCGGCGCCGATCACGACGGCATGGCTGTGATGCTTGGCGGCCTCGATCATCGCCTCGGTATCGGCGATGTCCCGGAAGGCGAGCACGCCCGGCAGGTCCTTGCCCGGCACCGGCAGGATGAAGGGCGAC
Source organism: Thiobacter subterraneus (assembly GCF_055379455.1). Classification (NCBI taxonomy): domain Bacteria; kingdom Pseudomonadati; phylum Pseudomonadota; class Betaproteobacteria; order Burkholderiales; family Thiobacteraceae; genus Thiobacter; species Thiobacter subterraneus. The sequence goes on along the minus strand of NZ_AP042402.1, from coordinate 2,431,515 downwards.
GAGCCGGTGGCCAGCAGCAGCCTGTCGTAGCTGACCTCGGTGCCGTCGGCGGCGACCACCTTCTGGGCCTTGCGGTCGATCTTCACGACCTGCTTGCCGAGATGCAGGACGATGCCATTGTCGCGGTACCAGGCGATGTCGTTGAGGACGATGTCCTCGAATTTCGCTTCGCCTGCCAACACCGGCGAGAGCATGATGCGGTTGTAGTTCGGATGCGGCTCGGCGCCAAACACCGTGATTTCGTAAAGGTCTGGGGCGAGCTTCAAGAGTTCTTCGAGGGTACGGCAGCCGGCCATGCCGTTGCCGACCATCACCAGTTTCTGTTTCTTCATTGCTCTCTCTCCGTCAGGCCGCCAGCGGATGGGACTGCTTGGCGTAGAGAAACTCGATCACCGCCGAGCGGTATGCCATGTATTTCTGGTCATGGGCGACGCTCAGGCGCTCGCGCGGGCGCGGCAGGTCGACCGTCAGGATCTCGCCGATGGTCGCGGCCGGACCATTGGTCATCATCACGATGCGGTCTGAGAGCAGAACCGCCTCATCGACGTCGTGGGTGACCATCACCACCGTGGCCCGCGTCGCGCCACAGATCTTCATCAGCTCGTCTTGGAGGCGGGCGCGGGTGAGGGCATCGAGCGCGCCGAAGGGTTCGTCCATCAAGAGCACCTTCGGCTCCATCGCCAGGGCTCTTGCGATCCCCACGCGCTGCTTCATGCCGCCGGAAATCTCGCCCGGATACTTGTGCAGGGCGTGGGCGAGGCCGACCATTTCGAGCATTTTCGTCGTACGCTCCCTGAGGCGTGCCTTCGGCTCGTTGGCGGCGAAAACACGCTCCACGGCGAGATAGACGTTCTCGAAGCAGGTGAGCCAAGGCAGCAGGCTATGGTTTTGGAATACCACCGCGCGCTCGGGGCCGGGGCCGGCCACCTCGCGGTTGGCGCAGAGTATCACCCCGTGGGTCGGCGTGGTCAGGCCGGCGATCAGGTTGAGCAGCGTGGATTTGCCGCAGCCCGAGTGGCCGATCAGGGAGACGAACTCGCCCTGCCGGATGTTGAGGTCGATGTCGCGCAGGGCGATGAACTTCCCCTTCCTGGTATCGAAGCTCATGCCGACTTTTTCGATCTGGACGAACTTTTCCATGATTCAGGCCTCCATACGCAGCCGCTTGGCAAGCAGCAGCAGGCTTTGTTCGAGGATCAGGCCGACGATGCCAATGATGAAGATGGCAATGATGATGTGCTCGACTTTGAGGTTGTTCCACTCGTCCCACACCCAGAAGCCGATGCCGACGCCTCCGGTGAGCATCTCAGCCGCGACGATCACCAGCCAGGCCGTGCCGATCGACAGCCGGATGCCGGTGAGCATGTAGGGCAGCACGCTGGGGAAGAGGATCTTGGTGACGATCTTCCACTCGGACAGGTTGAGCACGCGCGCGACGTTGAGGTAGTCCTGCGGCACGCGCGCCACGCCCTGGGCGGTGTTCATGATCATCGGCCAGATGGAGCAGATGAAAATCGTCCAGGTCGCGGCCGGGTCGGCCTTCTTGAAGACCAGCAGGCCGATCGGCAGCCACGCGAGCGGCGAGACGGGACGCAGCAGGCTGATGATCGGGTTTGCCATGCTCGAGAGCATGGCGAAACGCCCGAGCAGGAAGCCAACCGGGATGCCCACCAGTGCCGCGAAGCCGAACCCGACGGCGACGCGCTGCAGCGAGGAAAGGATGTTCCAGCCGATGCCCTGGTCGTTCGGGCCGTTGCGGTAGAACGGGTCGGCGAAGAGCTTTGTCGCTGCCTCCCAGGTTTTGCCGGGGGTCGGGATGCTGCCACCGTTCATGGTGGCCAGTTGCCAGATGCCAAGGAGCAGCAGCAGACCCACGAGCGGCGGCAGGATGGCGGCGAAGAAGGCACGCAACGCCGCCGAGTTCTGCTCCGTGGTGCTCGGCCGGCCGGATTGCGAAGGAGGCGGAGGCGGTGGCGCGGTCAGTTCCGCGGCCCCAGATGGGCAGCTGGCCGGCTGTGCCGTCGGGCTGTCGCCGACTTTCATCGCATTGATGGTAATTGCTGTCATGACATACTCCTTGTGCGTGTTATGCCTTGACCTTGAAGCCGTCGGCGTACTTCTTGGGATCCTTTCCGTTCCAGACCACGCCGTCGATCAGCTTCGATTCGCGCACCTCGCTCCTGGGCAGTGGCACCTTGAGCTGGCTGGCCGCTTCCTTGTAGAGGTCGATGCGATTGACCTTCTTCGCTACGGCGAGATAGTCCGGGTGCTCTTTCAATAGTCCCCAACGCTTGTGCTGGGTCATGAACCACATGCCGTCGGAGAGGTAAGGGAAGTTGACCGCGCCGTCGTTGTAGAACTTCATGTGGTTCTTGTCGAACCAACTCTTGCCCAAGCCGTTTTCGTACTGGCCGCTCATGCGGCCGCGGATCACCCCGACGTCGGTGTTGACATAGGCCTTGGCGGCGATGATCTCGGCGGTCTTGCTGCGGTTGGCGGCGGAGGCGTCGATCCACATCGAGGCTTCGAGCACGGCCATGATGACGGCGCGCGCGGTGTTCGGATACTTTGCGACCCATTCCGCCGTGGTGCCGACGACCTTTTCCGGATGATCGACCCAGACGTCCTGCGAGGTGGCGACAGTGAAGCCGATCTTGTCGATGATCGCGCGCTGGTTCCAGGGCTCGCCGACGCAGAAGCCGTCCATGTTGCCGACGCGCATGTTGGCCACCATCTGCGGCGGCGGCACGACGATGGTCTTGACGTCCTTGAGCGGATCGATGCCGTAGGCAGCCAGCCAGTAGTAGAGCCACATCGCGTGGGTGCCGGTTGGGAAGGTCTGGGCGAAGGCGTACACCTTCTCCTTTTTCGCCACCAGCCTGGCGAGCGATTCGCCATTGGTGACACCTTTGTCCTTCATCTGGCTCGACAGGGTGATGCCCTGACCGTTGTTGTTGATGGTCATGAGGATGTTCATGTCCTTCTTGGGCCCGCCAATGCCAAGCTGGACGCCGTAGATCAGGCCATAGAGCACATGCGCAGCGTCGATCTCGCCATTGATCAGCTTGTCACGCACGCCGGCCCAGCTCGCTTCCTTGGTTGGCACGATCTTGATGCCATACTTCTTGTCGAAGCCCATCACCGAGGCGATGACGACGGAGGCGCAGTCTGTCAGCGGGATGAAGCCGATCTTCACTTCTTCTTTCTCGGGCTTGTCCGAGCCAGCGGCCCAGACGTGTGGTAACGCGGTCATGAGCGCGGCTCCCGTGGCGAGACGCAGGAAATCGCGACGCGTCACGTCCACGGCAGTATGGGTTGAAACGAAAGTATGACGGTGGGCTTCATTTCTCATCTTGCAACAAAACCTCCTCTGGCCGGCCCTTAGGGCTGTGGATCGGACGCTGTTGTCCTGCGGAAGAACCTCCGTTGGTTCTCCGGTCAAGCCGGGCCAAGCAAGCGGTGTGCCAGGGTGGGAAACGTTTTGAAATCGGCCGGATATATTTATTTGGGGGGGGAGGCATGCACCGTATCGGAGCAAATTGGGCTGCCGCTGCACCGCTTCAGAGCAAGAGCTTGGCCATTTCGACCACGTCGGTGGCGACTTGCACCAGTGGCAGCGATTTCTCCAGTATCCGTTTCCTCAGGGCGGCCTACGCCGCCTCTTCGGCCATGACGCGCATGTTCATCAGGATGCCTTTGGTCTTTTCGCTCAGCTTGCGTTCCGACAATTGGCGCTGGGCCGTGGCGCCCATGCCTCACTGCTTGGTATTCCCCGAAACGCGCGATGTCGCAGCCATTGACGACATAAACCGAAACGCCCGCCTTGACCGCTGATCGGACGGTGGCCTTGTCGCCCGATAGTGAGAACATCGCTGCTGGGCACGGCATCGACTGATTCAGTGTGCCGATGTGTTCGAGCGTATTGCACGTGGGTGAAGCGGTCTGGAGCAGGATGATTTCCGGCCTATTGATAACCACCCCAATGGATGACCATGCTTTGAGGAGGTCGCACGTTAGTCGAATCAGGCATGATTCGGGGAGGGGCCATGATCACCAAGCGACACAAACGGGATTTGCCAGAGATGGAAGCGCGGCGGCGACGCGGCCTGCCCATGCTCGGGCATGGCAATGCGCAGGCCAAGTGGCGCGCGCTCGGGCGAGAGCCGGCAGACGGCTTCAACGTGCGCCGGGCAGTGGATGCATCCCCGCAGGGCGGGCGTAGGCACAAGCCCCTGCGGCGCCGTGCCGGACCCGTCGCGCCATTCAGGCAGCAGGCGAAGGGCCGATCCGATGGGATGTTTTCGTGTCATGCCCACGGCCGGTGCCCCGGTTGGACGCGGCGTCGAACGCCCGGGTAGAATCGCCCCATGCCCTGCCTGAACAACGCCGCGATCCATGCCATCCTGTTTTGTCTCGGGTGGCTGTTTGGGGCCCACTCGGCCCTGGCCCAAAGCCAGCAGATCTTCAGCCGCTACCAGGACCGCGTGGTGCAGGTGCGCATCCTGGAAGCCTCCTCCGGGGCCAAGGCCGGCGTGGGTTCCGGCTTCGTGGTCACACCCACCGGTCTCATCGTCACCAACTATCACGTCATCGCCGATCTCGTCCACAAGCCCGAGCTCTATCGCGGCGAGGTGCTCACTGCCACCGGCCTGCTCGCGCCCCTGCGCCTGGTCAATTTCGACGTGGTGCACGATCTGGCCCTGGTGGCCACGGACATCGCCTTCCCGCGCCACCTGACACTCGCCACCGGGCCGGTGGCCATCGGCGAGCGCCTCTATTCCATCGGCACGCCCCTGGATCTCGGTTTCACCATCGTGGAAGGCACCTACAACGGCCTGCTGGAACATTCCCTTTACGAGAAGATCCATTTCACCGGCTCCATCAATCCGGGCATGAGCGGCGGCCCCGCGCTGCTGGCCGATGGCCGGGTGGTGGGCGTGAACGTGGCCACCGCGGGCAACCAGGTGAGCTTTCTGGTGCCGGCACGCTACGTGGCCGAGCTGCTGGCGCGCACGCCGCGTGTCGCACCACTGGAGCCGGACGCCGCACGGGCCCTGCTGCAGCGTGACCTGCTGTCCAATCAGGCCCGCTACATGGAGCGCCTGCTGGCGCAGCCGCTGGCCACCAGCCCTCTCGGGGATTACCGCGTGCCGGGCCGCGTGGCGCCTTTTCTGCGCTGCTGGGGCGATGCCGAACGCGACCCTGCCAATGTCTATGAACAGGTCACACAACAGTGCTCGTCCGAGGACGACATCTACCTGTCGCGCACCCAGCAGACAGGGATGGTGCATTTCCAGCATGTGTTCGTCGCGGGGCGCAACATCAATCGCTTCCGCTTCTATGCCCTGTACCAGGCCCAGTTCAACCAGCCCTACGAGAAGATTCCGGCGGAGCGGGAGGACGTCTCGCGCTTCGCCTGCCACACCGACTTCGTGCGCCACGGCAGCCTGGATTTCAAGGCGGCCCTGTGCCTGCGCCGCTACAAGAAGCTGCCGGGCCTCTACGATGCCGTGCTGCGAGCCGCCACCCTCGACCACAACACGCGGGGCCTGGTCACCACCTTGGTGCTGGCGGGGGTCAGCGCTGACAATGCGCGCCGCTTCGCTCGCCATTACCTGGAAAGTTTTGCCCAGGAGAGAAAGCCGTGGAAACGGTGATGGTGGCGGAGGTGCTGGACAGGTCCGGGCGGGTGCACAGCCGCCTGCGCCTTGAGCGCTTTCCCGTGTCCATCGGGCGCGGCTACCACAACGACATCATCCTGGACGACGAATTCGTGTCACCGGACCACGCCCGCATCGAGCTCGACGAGGCAGGCCGGCCGGTGGTGGTGGACCTGAACAGCGACAACGGCACCTATGTCCTGCCCCAGCTCACCCGCATCACGCGCCAGCCCCTGGGCAGCGAGACCCTGCTGCGCCTGGGTCACACCCTGATCCGCCTGCGCAGCGCCGACTACCGGGTGCCGCCCGCGCGCCGCGACAGCCTGGGCCTGACGCGCGCCACACGCTGGCTCACCCAGGGGGCAGGGGCGGCGCTGGCCTATGGCATGGCGCTCGCCCTGATCATCCTCGATCACTATCAGAGCAGTGCCCAAGTGATGAGCCCGGAGCAGCTGCTCCTCGCGGCCCTGTCCATCGCCGTGGCGATTCCCGTGTGGGCGGGGCTGTGGGCCCTGGCCAGTCGCAGCTTCGCCCACCATGCCTCCTTCGTGCCGCACCTGGCCATCGCCAGCGCGGCAGTCGTCACCTTCTTCGCGCTGGACACCCTCGGTCAGTACTACGCCTTTGCGTTTTCGGCGGGACTCTCGGCGGACGTGATCTTCCAACTGGTAACCGTGCTGGTCTCGGCGGCCGCCCTGTATGGCCACCTGCGTTTCGCCACCCTGCTCACGCCGCGGGTCATAGGCACCACGGCGCTCCTGACGGCCGTGGTGCTGGTGGGCATGACGGGTTTCAGCGATTACGTGGGCAGCCTGGAATTCAGCGACGACCTGCCCTACCCGGGAGAACTCAAACCGCCGGCCTTTGCCTTCGGCCAGCCCAAAACGCCTGCCCGCTTCGCCGAGGACGCGAAGGCCCTTCTCCCGGCCCTGGACGCGGGCCAGCTGGACTGACTTGATCCCGCCGCGCCCGAAGCACCGGCAGGGGCACGGCGGGCGTCTTCGCCTGCCGTGACAGGGAAACGGCGCGGGGGGTCGAGTCCGGCCCAGGGCTTTTCAGGAAGGCAGCCAGGGATATTTGTCCCACAGTTCCGGATGGGCCCAGTACTTGGCGTTGAACCACTCGGGGGCGGGCTTGTAGGTGAAGAGATCGAACCGGAACAGCCCGCTCGTCTGCCCGGCCGCCGCGTCCAGCGCGAGCCGTTCCATCCCCAGGGCGAAGAAATCGTTCTCCCCCCAGGCGCCCAGCACGCAGCGAACATAGAGGCGCGGCGTGTACAGGTCGCGCAAACGGCACAGCAGCCTCACGCCCTCCCCTTTGGGCATTCCTTCCAGGACGTCTTTCACGTAGGCCAGATCGAAACGCGTCGCCTCGGTCCCTTGGGGCAGCCAGGGCGGAGCCCCGTGATGGGTCACCACGCAGCCGGCAGGCAGATCGCCCGGTGGGCAGCCCAGCACGAGCAGGCGGCGGGCACCGCAGGCGGCCGTGAGTGCCGCCAGTTCAGAGGGGGCTTGGACAGGGACGTGGGACATTCTCTTATCCCGGTTCACGGACGGGTTGCGCCGGCAGGGGATCGGCAAAAGGCTAAACAGCCCCGGGCAGCCTGCCCGGGGCGACGGCGGCCGGCGCCGGGAACGAAGGCGCATGTGTCATTGCCCAGGCGGCACCGGGCCATGCCTGAAAGGCAGCGCTGCGCGGGCGCCGGGACCACATTCGGGTGGGGGTGAGCGTCCACCCACCTGCCGGGCGGCACTGACAGGGTGGCGCCGTCGAGGGCGGCTGCGCGACCGGGGAAAATCAGTCCACAGTTAGCAAACATTCTTCCACCGCCACTTTATGTTCTCCGCGCAATAATCGGATTTATTGCGTATTTTTGGCCACGGCGCTATGCTGGGCTGGTCGGCCAAGGGGGGCGCCATGACGGTCATCAGTATCTTCAATCAGAAAGGCGGGGTGGGCAAAACCACCACCAGCCTCAACCTCGCTGCGGCCATGGCCGCGCGCGGGCAGCGCCCCCTGCTCATCGACCTCGATCCCCAGTCCCACCTCACCCGCACCCTGGGTGTGAGCATAGACCGGAGCGAGGAAAGCATCTATGCCTTCTTCCTGCGCACCCGGAGCCTCACCGATCTGGTGCGCACGACTCCCAGCGGCATCCGGATGATTCCCGCCCACCTGGACCTGGCCAAGGCCGATGCGGTGTTCGGCAAGAGCTACAACATCGTCACGCGGCTGGCCGGCGCCCTGCGCGCCGAAACCCTCGGCAGCGGGGAGGAGCCGGTGGTAATCGACTGCAGCCCGATGCTCGGTGTGCTCTCCCTCAATGCGCTGTTTGCCTGCGATCTGGTGCTGGTGCCGATCTCCACCGATTTCCTTGCGCTCAATGGAGCCGCCCAGGTGGAAAAGACCCTCAAGGCCCTGGAGCATGTCCTGAAGAAGCGCCTGCCGCGGCGCTATCTGCTCACCCGTTTCGACCGGCGCCGGCGCATGGCGCGGGAAATCCTCGAGGCTGCGCGGCGGCAGTTCGGCGAGGACGTCTGCGCCACCACCATCTGCGAGGACGTGCGCGTGGCGGAAAGCCCGGCGCTGATGAAAAGCGTGTTCGAGCACGCGCCCAACTGCCGCGGTGCGCGTGACTATCTGGCCTTTCTGGAAGAGTTGCTCAACACCGGCCTTGCCCGTCAGAAGGCGGCCTGAGCCGGTCAACCCCAGGTTTCCAGCGCTTCCCGGATCTGCGGCAGGGCCGCCTTCACTGCGCGCCGGCCCTCCTCGATCGCTTCCCTGCCCCGGTGGAACTCCATCAACCCCAGGTGGGCGAGCCGCGGCGCCACCACGGCATCCGGGGGCTCGCCCGCCATGCGGCTGCGGGCGATGCGTACTTGCATGATGTTGATGCTGGAAGCCACCACGTCCAGCACCGAAGGCAGTGTCTGCCCATTGCGCGGCATGAATTCGGACAGACGGGCCTGCAGCTTCGCCAGCCAGGCACTGACTTCCCCTTCACGCGCCGCCTTGCGCCGGGGCCGCAGATGGCGGCCGAGCACGTCGGAGGACAGATCCACCGCGATCACCACGTCCGCCCCCATGGCGCGCGCCAGGGACACCGGCACCGGATTCACCAGCCCGCCATCGACCAGCAGGTGCCCATCGCGTGCCACCGGCGTGAACAGCCCGGGCAGGGCGATGGAAGCGCGCACCGCATCCATGGTGGAACCCTCGCGCAGCCAGATCTCGTTGCCGCTTGCGAGCTCCGTGGCCACCGCACCGAAGGGAATCGCCAGCGCCTCCACCGGCCGGTCCACGAAATTGCGGCGGAAAAACTCCATCAGCCGTTCGCCCTGGATCAAGCCCCCGGCGAACTTCACGTCGAGGAAGGCGATCACGTCCGCGAGGCGCAGGCTCTCCACCCACTGGCCGAAGCGCTCGATCTCCCCCGCGGCATAGGCCGCCCCCACCAGTGCCCCGATGGACGTGCCGCATACCACGTCCGGCCGAATGCCCGCCTCCTCCAGTGCGCGGAGCACACCCACGTGCGCCCAGCCACGGGCGCTGCCGCTGCCCAGGGCCAGGCCGATGCGGGGGTTATGGGGCTGTGCCATCCCGCCTAACCGACCAGACGCGCCACCAGGGGTGTGGAGCGCGAGTAGCTCACGAACAGCTCGTGGGTGGCCCGTGTCAGGGCCACGTAGGCAAGCCGCACATCATCGCCCAGCTCCTCACCGTTGAGGGCGCCCAGCCCTGCCACGGCCACGCAGGGGAACTCCAAGCCTTTGCAGTTGTGCATGCTCAAAAAGCGCACCGCTTCGCGGCGAACATCGATACGGTTACGGTTTTTCTTGACGCGGTCGACGGGAATGTCGCGCTGTTCGCATATGCGGGCGATCCGTTCACCAATGGCATGTTCCGGAAATACGACGGCCATCTCGCCCCAGCGATAGCCACCCCGCTGCCGGGCCTGCAGCCACTCTGCGACGGCGTGGGCCTCACCGTCAAAATCGACACAGGCCCGCACCACGGGTTCGGGCCCCTCGCGGCCGGCCGTCTCAGGCAGGACGATGGTCTCAGCCCCCTCCCCGAAACCCGGGGTCTGCAGGGCATCGGCCGCGAAACGGCAGGCCAGGCGCAAAATCTGCGCAGTGTTGCGATGGTTGACCTTGAGCACCGTGGTGCGCCCGGATGCATCAATCCCCAACTGCTTCCACACCGGCCGCTTCCTGCCCTTGTAAATGGCTTGGGCATCATCATAGACCACGAGCAGCGAACGCGTGTCCGGGTGCACCATGCGCGCCGCGAGCGCAAGCCATTCCGGTTCGAAATCATGCGCTTCATCGATGAGGACCGCGTCATACTGGCCTGGCGGGATCAGCCCCCTGTCCACGGCTTCCATGACACCCGTCACGCCAGCCTGCAGACGAGCCTCATACTCCGGATATTCCCGCTCGGTCGGCACCGGCAGATCATAGGTGCGCAGCATGCGATAACACCACGAATGGAAAGTGAAGACATGGACCTTGTCCTCCACACCCCGGTCCTGCATGGCGTTTTCGATACGTCCGGCAATGCCGTTGCCGTAACACAGCACGAGCACTGGACGCGTCGCAATACGTGCCAGATGCTCGGCGCGAAAAACGAGGACGAGTGTTTTGCCGGAACCGGCCACACCCCGTATGATGCGATGCCCTTCACCCAGGCTGCGGGCCAGCTGTTCCTGCTGCAGATCCATCACCATGAGGAGGTGGTCGTCCCGCCCCGGGGCGTCCTGCTCCCCCAAGGGGAGTGCAATCTGGCGGATGCGGATTTCCGGAAAAAGAATGGCACGCACCCGATCCAGTTGGGGCATGGGCAACATGCGCCCCGGCCGGCGGGACACCAGGGACCAGATGCGCTCGCGGAAATCATCCGCCTCCACCGTCTCCGTCATTTCGTCCCTGCAGACGACCTTTTCGGGTGGGATGATCTGGCCCAGGTCCGTTGACTCGAATTGCCGGCGCGTGATGTTGGTGAGCACCACGCCAAAGCCAGACGGCACACAGAGCTGTCCCTTTTGTGGGCCATCCGGAATGAGCAGGGAAGCATCCTGCTTGAGCGCATCCACCACCCGGTACATGTACTGGCGCACCTGTTCGATGGGATTGACGTGCCTCACCGGGGCCGTGTTCGTGAGCAGGGTCACCTCGAAGCGGTCGGCCTCGATGAGATTGTCGAGACGCCAGTCCTTGACTTCCAGCACGACCAGGCCACGCGCCGGATGCAGGACGACAAAATCCGGACGCTGGCCCCACGGCCCCACCGGCAGGTTGTGCCAGACCAGGGCGTTTTCCTCCAGAAAGTCGCGCAGCCGTTCGGCAAACCTGAGCTCGCCCCGGCTATCGAAACGCGCACTACCGAGCGTCGGGATGAGAGTAGCCATGCCTCGTGTCTTCGGCGGCTGACTGCAAACCTTTAGCGCGCCTCCTGTCATTGCCCACACCTGGTGCGCCGTGACGAGGCCCACTTCCCTTGCCATGCGTCCTGACCGTCCGGCACCTTTTGCCGGTGCTGTTCTCAGCCAATCAGCCAGTGGGCGAGCAATGGCACCAGCACCGCGGTCATGAGGCCGTTGAGGCCCATGGCCAGACCGGAAAAGGCCCCGGCCAGCGCCGAGATCTGGAAAGCACGGGCAGTGCCGATGCCATGGGACGTGAGTCCGATGGCAAAGCCCTTGATGGCATCGTCCCGGCAGCCGAGACGGTCGAGCAGCCACTTGCCCAGCACCGCACCCAGGATGCCGGTGAGCACCACGAACACGGCGGTGAGGCTGGGAATGCCGCCGATCTTTTCCGAGATGCCCATGGCGATGGGCATGGTGGCGGACTTGGGCGCCAGGGACAGGGCCACTTCCCGGCTGCCGCCCAGGATTCGCGCGATGCCGTAGGCCGACGCTGCCGCCACCGCCGAGCCGGCCACGAGCGTGACCAGCAGGGGTGCCCACATGCGCCGCAGGCGGTCGAGATGTTGGTAGAGGGGAACGGCCAGCGCCACCGTCGCCGGGCCCAGCAGGAAGTGCACGAACTGGGCGCCGTCGAAATAGGTTTGATAGGGCGTCCCGGTGAGGTGCAGCACCCCTACCAGCGTTGCCACCGAAAGCAGCACCGGGTTGGCCAGGGGATGCTGGTTCAGGCGGCGCGAGACCCAGGTCGCCCCCTGGTAGGCGATGAGGGTGAGCGCAAGCCAGAGCAGCGGACTCGCCGCGAGATACACCCAGATGTGGCCCAGCCTGCCGGTCACGGGCGCTGCCCCCTGTCTTCCCGACGACGGTGCAGGCTGCGCAGCAACAGGGCGCTGCCGGCGAGGGTGATCAGGGTCCCCAGCACCAGGCTCGCCGTGATGGGCAGCCACTCTTCGCGCAGGCGCGGCAAATAGAGCATGACGCCCACCCCGCCCGGGACGAACAGGATGGAGAGATGGGCAAGCAGGCCATTGGCCGTATCGGACAGTGCCTGCGGCGCCCCGCCCCGCATCACCAGGGCGAGGAGGAGCAGGGCCATGCCCAGCACCGGCCCCGGCACCGGCAGCGCAAGCACCTGCACCAGCACCTCCCCGGCCAGTTGGAACAGGAGAAGAAGGGTCAGGCCGCCGAGCATGGACGTCGCGGGAACGTCTCAGCCGCCGCGCCGGGGCGAGTTCACAGCTGGTCCAGCCGCACCCATTCGTTTTCCTTGAGCGCCACCTCGTACTGGGCCCAGCGTGCGAATTCGCCGCGCGGCAGCGTGGCGGTACGGCGGCGGTTGGCCCCGGCGACCACCTTGAAGGTCACCGTGCCATCCTCGTTTTCCCGGATGATCTGGTACACGGCCCACTTGGCTCCGTAAATGCCGTTGCTGTAGCAGCGGCCGTAGCGGATCTCGTCTTCGGACAAGCCTGTTCTCCCGAATCAGCAATCCCCGGCGCAATGCGCCCGCGCGGCCCGTTGCGCCGCCCCTTCCAGGAATTGTGCCGCCCGGGCCATGGCGGTCGCAAGGGGCAGATCGTCGGGCGCGGCCTGGAAACAGCCGTCGAAGTGGGCAAGCAGAAGCGGGCGCGCCGCGGGATCGATGCGGCCCGAGATCAGCGTCACCGGCACCCCGCTGGCGTGGGCCAGCCGGGCCACTTCCATGGGCAGCTTGCCGTGCAGGGTCTGGTGATCCGAGCGGCCTTCTCCGGTCAGGACCCAGTCGGCGCCGGCAATGGCCTCGGGCAAACCCACCCGCTCGCAGACCAGTCGCGCACCGGGCTCGCGGCGCGCGCCGATGAGAAGCAGCGCATAACCCAGGCCGCCGGCGGCGCCCGCACCGGACTCCTTCGACACGGACCGCCCCGCCCAGGCATCGCACAGGGCGGCGAAACGGGCGAGCCGCTCATCGATGACGGGAATCGCGTCGGGGGGCACGCCCTTTTGCGGACCGAAGGTCGCCGTGGCCCCCTCCGGCCCGGTCAGGGGGTTGTCCACATCCGTCAGGGCCGTCAGCTCGCAGCCCGCCAGCCGGGCATCGAGACCGGTGAAGTCCACGCGGGCGAGCCGCGCAAGCCCCGCCGGTGTCGGCTCCAGCGCCATCCCGGCGGCATCCAGCAGACGCACGCCCAGGGCGACGAGCAGCCCGGCACCGCCATCGTTGGTGCTGGTACCGCCGAGACCGATGAGAAAACGCTTCAGTCCCGCATCCAGCGCGTGGCGGATCAGCTCGCCGATGCCGCGGCTGGAGCGCCGGGTGACGTCGCTTGCTCCGGCCAGTGTGAGACCCACGATCTGTGCCGATTCGATGACGGCGACGGGCGCATCCTGATCCTTCAGCACGCCCCATGCGGCCTGCACCGGCTGGCCGTCGGCGCCTGTGACCCGCGTGTGGCGACGTTCGCCGCCGCCGGCATGGAGCAGAGCATCCAGGGTGCCCTCGCCGCCGTCGGCGAGGGGGAACAGGCGCACCGCCGCGTCCGGGCAGACATGCCCCACGCCCGCCGCCATGGCTTGCGCCGCCTCCAGGGCGGTGAGCGAACCCTTGAAGGAATCCGGGGCGATGACGATCTTCACGTCACCACGTTGCGCGGCTCGCCCGCCACGAAGGCCTCGATGTTGTCCACCAGCTGGTCGGCCAGGGTCTGCATCGCCTCGCGGCTGGACCAGGCCACGTGGGGCGTGAGGATGAAATTGGGCAGATCCAGTTCGAGCAGGGGATTGCCCGCATGGGGCGGTTCCACCGACAGCACGTCGAACCCTGCGCCGGCGATGGCGCCGCTCTTCAAGGCATCCACCAGGGCTGCCTCGTCCACCAGCCCGCCGCGCGCAGTATTGATGAGAATGGCGCCGGGTTTCATCATCAGGAACTCACGCGCCCCGATCAGATGGCGTGTCTCGGGCGTGAGGGGCGTGTGCAAGGAGACCACGTCCGCCTCCCGCAGCACCGTCTCGAACGGCGTGTAGCCTGCGCGCACCTGCGCGGCGCCCTTGTGCTCGGCGATCAGCACCCGCATGCCGAAGGCCTCGGCGAGCCGGTGCATGCCCTGCCCCAGGGAGCCGTAGCCGATCAGCCCGAGGGTGCTGCCATGCAGGTCGTGGATGGGACGCGTGAACAGGCAGAACTGGTCGGCCGTCTCCCACAGTCCCGCGCGGAGATCCTGGCGCCACCCCAGCAGGCTGCGCCGCAGCGCCAGCATCATCATGAAGGCATGCTCCGGGACGGTGTGCACCGCATAGCCGCGGATATTGGAAACGACGATGCCATGGGCGCGGCAATAGGCGAGATCCACATTGTCGGTGCCGGTGGCCGCCACTGCGATCAGCTTCACCGCCGGTGCCTGGGCGAGCACTTCGCCCGGCAGCTTCACCTTGTTGGTGATGACGATGCTGGCGTCCCGGATACGGGCCACCACCTCCTCCGGACGCGTCTTGGCGTAGTCCACCCACTCATGGGGAAAGGCCGGACGCCGGATGTCGGCGATGATGCTGTTGCGGTCGAGGAAAACGATTTTCTCTGTCATGCTGGACTTCCATGTGTGCTCAAGCAGAGCGTGGGCCGCGCGGACAGGGCAGGCCCGCCCGCACGACTTCTGAACCCTGCCTCAGCGTTCCATGCCGGAGGCACGCTCGACGATCTTCATCACGGCCGCCGAATCGAGCTCCGCGCCGCCGGTGCCCATCAGGGCATTGAGGTGCTGCATCACCAGTGCCGCACCCGGCAGCGCCAGGCCCAGTTCCCGGGCCGTCTGCATGACGATGTTCATGTCCTTCTGGTGCAGACGGGTCTTGAAGCCCGGCTTGTAGTCATTGTCCAGCATGCGCTTGCCGTGCACCTCCAGGATGCGGCTGCCGGCAAAGCCGCCCATGAGGGCCTCGCGCACCTTGGCCGGATCCACCCCGTTCTTGCGCGCAAACAGCAGGGCCTCGGCCACTGCCTCGATGGTCACCGCCACCACGATCTGGTTGCAGGCCTTGGCCACCTGGCCGGCGCCATGGTCGCCCACGTGCACGATGTTCTTGCCCATGGCCTCGAACACGGGCTTCACCCGTTGGAACACCTCGGGCTTGCCGCCCACCATGATGGACAGCGTGCCCTGGATGGCGCCGATCTCCCCACCCGACACGGGCGCATCCAGCATGTCGATCTGCTGCTGGGCGAGTTCGGCGGCGAAGCGGCGGGTGGCGGTGGGCGAAATGGTGCTCATGTCCACCACCACGGAGCCGGGCCTGGCACCATGGATCACACCGGTGTCACCAAAGATCACCTGTTCCACGTCCGGCGTGTCCGACACCATGATGATGATGATCTCGGCACGCGAGGCCGCATCCGCAGACGACGGACAGGGCACACAGCCGGCGCGCGCCGGTTCCTCCATGGATTCCGGCCGGCGCCCGTGCACATACACGGTATGCCCGGCTTTTTTGAGATTGATGGCCATGGGCTTGCCCATGATGCCCATGCCGATGAAGGCAATGTTCATACAGTCCTCCTTGTGTAACGGGTTGTGTCGGCGAGCAGCGGTGCCAGAGCGATCACCGCCTCGCACCATTGCGCCACCGCCAGCAGACGGCCGTCCCGGAGATAGGGGCCCACCAGCTGCGCGCCCAGAGGCAGACCGCTCGGGCCAAAGCCGCTGGGCAGGCTGATCGCGGGCAGTCCCGTGAGCGTCCACAGGGTGCAGAATACGGGATCTCCGGTGTGCTCCAGTGTCGCCGGTGCCTCGCCGGTGGCGGCCGGCGTGAGCAACGCATCGAAACGCTCGAACAGGGCACGCAGCTCCCGGTGGAGCAGCAGCCGTCGGGCACAGGCCTGTTCGATGGCGGCATCGGGAATCGCCAGCCCTTCCTCGATGAGCGCCTGCACACGTTCGGACAGCTGGGCGCGATGCCGGTCGTAAAGAGGCTTGAGCGCCCGCGCCCCTTCGCCATACATGATGGTGCGGTGCAGTGCCCAGCCTTCCTCGAACACCGGCGGCAGGGCCACTTCCTCCACCACGGCGTCCGCCGCCGCGAAGCGGCTGGCCAGATCCAGCAGATGCTCCCGCTGGTAGCCTTCCGCCTGGTACCAGGCCGACGTCCGCACGAAAGCCAGGCGCGGCGGTGTCGTTGCGGCTGCCACCGGCGCCAGCGCCTGGGGCGCCTCCACGCCGCTGGGATCTTCCTCGTCCCGGCCGGCGAGCACCCGTGCCAGGCACGCGGCATCCGCCACCCGCCGCGCGAACACACCCACGGTGTCCAGGGTGCGCGAGAAGGACAGCATGCCGGAACGCGGAATGAGGCCGCTGGACGGCTTGAATCCCACCACGCCGCAGTAGGCCGCCGGGCGGATCACGGAGCCGTTGGTCTGGGTGCCGAGCGCCACGGGCACGAAGCCCGCCGCCACCGCCGCCGCGGAACCACTCGACGAGCCGCCGGGCGTGTGCTCCGCATTCCAGGGATTGCGCGTGGGGCCGGGGGCATAGAAGGCGAGCTCCGCGGTCACCGTCTTGCCTGCGACATAACCCCCTGCCGCTTCCAGGCGCCGCACCACCGTGGCCGAACGGCTGGGCACACGCCCGCGACAGGCCGGTGTGCCCCATTGGGTGGGGATTCCCGCGGTGTCGATGATGTCCTTCACCCCCACGGGGATGCCCTGCAGGACGCCGCCGCCGGGCTGTGCATCGCGGGCACGGGCCTGGGCACGCCAATGGTCCGGGTCGAACCAGGCGAAGGTGTGCAGCAGGGGTTCCTGCGCCACCACCCGCGCCAGCAGGGCCTCGGCGTAGGCTTTGGCGCTGACAAGTCCCTCACGCTGCGCCGTCACCACCTCGCTCAGGGCGAGGTAGCCAGGATCGGCAACGGCCGGCACCGCCCCCATGATGGGAGGATCCTCACTTGTACAGCTGCGCGGGCAGCCACAGGCCGATCTCCGGCCAGACGTAGAGCATCACCATGGCGACGATCACGAGCCCCATGAAGGGCATGGAGCCCAGGAAGATCTGGGTGAGCGTCACGTTGGGCGGAGCCACCCCCTTGAGATAGAAGGCGGAGGGCGCCATGGGCGGCGACAGGAAGGCCGTCTGCAGGTTGAGCGCCACCAGCAGCCCGAAGAACAATGGATCGATGTGGTAATGGGACAGCAGGGGCACGAAGATGGGCATGAAGATCACGATGATCTCGGTCCACTCCAGGGGCCAGCCCAGAAGGAAGATGATCACCTGGGTCAGGATCAGGAACTGGGTCGGCGTCATGTTGAGGGAAAGCACCCAGTTTTCCACCACCTGGTGACCGCCCAGCAGGGAAAACGCCGCCGAGTAGATGCTCGCCCCCACGAACAGCCAGCACACCATGGCGGAGGTCTTGGCCGTGAGGAAAACCGATTCGGTGAGCATGGGCAGAAGCTTCAGCTGCCAGATGACCAGTACGGCCCAGGCCAGGAAGGCAAGCATGGAGATCTTCCCCACCCTGTGGTTCAGGGGTTGGGTGACGATCTGGGCGTGGTAGAGGATGAACCACACCACGGACACCAGGAAAACCGCCCACAGCACGATCCAGCTCGGCCACCAGCGCCGCCGCTCCTCACGGGGTCGTTCCAGCGCCATGTAGAAAGCCGCCAGCACGAAGCCGCCCAGTGCGCCCACTGCTGCCGCCTCGGTGGGCGTGGCCAGGCCGAACACGATGGAACCCAGCACGCCCAGGATGAGCAGCGCCAGGGGGAAGAACGAGGTGAGCAGCATGCGAAATACTTCCAGCCGCGGGAAGGTAAAGAGCAGGTACCCCACCACCAGCACGGCCACGCCACCCCACAGGATTTTCCAGAACGCGGCGGGTGCCGGCAGACGTCCCTGTTGTTGCGCCTTGTCGCCGGCCCGCCGCGCGGATTCCGCCGCTGGCGCGCGGGCCAAAGCGGGGGCGCCGGTTTGCGCGCCAGGCGGCTCGGCCAATCCCGGCGCGCCCTCTTCCGGGGGCGGCTCGGCCACACCGGGTGCAGCCTCCTCCGCCGGCGGTTCGGCCACACCCGGCGCCGCACCTTCGCCTGGCCGGGTATCGAGGGCCTCCGGATTTACCCCCATCTCCACCAGGCCACTGGTGTCGAAGGTTTCATCGGGTTTGGTGAGGGCATTCCAAGTCAGTCCCATGATGATGACAAAGGCCAGCATGGGCAGAGTGGCCACCACCAGTTCCTTCGCCAGCACACGGCGTGGCCACTCGCCGCGGCCCGTCACCAGCGCGCGCAGCAGAGCCGGCAGGGCAAGCCGGCCGTAATGCTGCGCGACGTGCTCTAGGTGGGGCGGCAGGGGCACGATCCGCGCCTCGCGGGGCAGCACCGGCGCCCAGGCGGGTTTGAGCTTGGCGAGCAGCATCACGTAAAGAATGTAGAGCAGCGCCAGCAGGAAACCCGGGAAAAACGCGCCGGCATAGAGCTGCACCACGGACACGCCCGCGGTCGCGCCGTAGACGATGAGCATGATGGACGGCGGAATGAGGATACCCAGGGTGCCCCCCGCGGCAATCACACCCGAGGTAAGTCTGGTGTCGTATCCTGCACGCAGCATGGCCGGCATGGCCAGAAGGCCCATGAGCGTCACCACTGCGCCCACGATGCCGGTGGCCGTGGCAAACACGGCGCAGGTGACCAGGGTGGCCACCGCCAGCGAACCGGGAATGCGCGCGGTGGCGATGTGGATGGCGTGGAACAGTTTCTTGATGAGATTGGCCCGCTCCACCAGGTAGCCCATGAACAGGAACAGCGGCACGGCGATCAGCACGTCGCTGGTCATCACGCCATAGGCCCGTTGCACCGCGAGATCCAGGGTCTGGCGCACGGCGATGTCCGGATTCACGGACCGGTAAGCGATCCAGGAGAACAGCACGCCCATGCCGGTGAGGGTGAAGGCACTGGGGAAGCCCAACATCATGGCCACGACGATCAGGCACAGCATGATGATGCCGATGTGGCCGTTGTTGAGCGTCGCCCAAGGCGTAAAGACGGCGATGCCGAGCAGGATCAGCGCCATCAGAATGGCGCCGACCAGTACTTCCGGTTTCATTTTTTTCATCCCTGGGCCTCCGGCGCATCCTTGACCATGGCCTTGAGTTCTTCCACGTCGATCTCCTCCACGTCCTTGCTGCGCGGCGGCCACTTTCCGTCACGCAGGCACAACACACAGCGCAGGATTTCCACCAGGCCCTGCAGCATGAGCAGGGTGCCGGCCGTGGGAATCACGAATTTGAAGGGGTAAAGCGGCAGCGGTTCCGGGCTGAAGGTGTTTTCCCGGATGGCGAGGGACTCGTTGGCAAAATTCCAGCCGGCCCAGGTGAGCGCCAGCACGCTGGGCAGGTAAAAGACGATGTACAGCACGAGATCGAGGGCGGCCTGGGCGCGCGGTGAAAACGACCCGTAGAGGATATCGCCCCGCACATGGGCCTGGTGCGCCAGGGCATAGGCGCCCGCCATCATGAACAGAACGCCGTAGAGCATGATCTGTGCATCGCCCGCCCAGGCATGGGGGTTCAGCAGGAAATAACGGGAAAACACCTGCCAGCCCACCAGCAGAGTGAGCAGCACGATGGACCAGGCAAAAAAACGACCGATGAAGGTGGACAGACGGTCCACGCCGAGAAGGAATTTCTGCATAGGGGGAAATCCTGCGAAAAGCCGCCGGCGCAAGGCCGGCGGCACAGCGGCCCAGTCAGGACTTCTTGGCCGCGAAGAAGTGGTTGTAGGCCATCCTGTAATCGACTGTGGTGTCATTCTGCCAGCGCGCGGCGCGGGCCGCGAAGGCACGCTGGGACTCAAGCACCTTCTTGAACATCGGGTTCTCCGCACTCTTGGCGGCGATCACCTTGTCCCAGGCGGCGAGCTGGGCCTTGAGAATGGCATCCGGCGTCTTGTAGAACTTCACGCCCTGCTTGGTGGCCATTTCCATGTAATCCTTGGAGTAACGCTCGATGGCCTTCCACGACATGTCCGCCGAGGCCGCCTCGATGGCGTGCTTGATGATGGCCTTGTGTTCGGCGTTGAGGGCATCGTATTTCTTCTTGTTGAAGAGGACCTCGAACTGCTCGCTCGCCTGATGGAAGCTTTGCAGCATGCACACCTTGGAAACGTCCGGAAAGCCCAGGACACGGTCGGAGGACGCGTTGTTGAACTCGGCCGCGTCCAGCAGGCCGCGGTCCATGGCGGGCACGATCTCGCCGCCGGGCAGCGGGGTCACCGCTGCGCCCAGCTCCTTGAAGATCTCCACCGCCAGCCCGACGGTGCGGTACTTGAGGCCCTGGAAATCCTGCACTTTGGTCACCGGCTTCTTGAACCAGCCCAGGGGCTGCGTCGGCATGGGGCCGTAGAGCATGGACACCACGTCCATGTTCATGGACTTGTAGATCTCGTCCAACAGCTCCTTGCCGCCCCCGTAGTAATGCCAGGCCAGCACCATGTTCGGGTCCATGCCGAAGGCAGGGCCGGAGCCCCAGAGCGCTACGGCGTTGTTCTTGCCGTACCAGTAGGCCACCACGCCATGGCCGCCGTCGAGGGTACCCTTGCTCACCGCATCGAGCAGGTCGAAGGCCTTCACCACCGCGCCCGCCGGCAGCACCTCGATCTTGAGCTCGTTGCCCGACATGGCATTGACCTTGGCGGCGAAGTCGAGCGCGTATTCATGGAAGATGTCCTTGGACGGCCAAGTGCTTTGGAAACGCAGGGTGATGGGCCCGGCCGCCTTGGCGATCATGGGGAAGGAAAGGGCCGTGGCACCGGTGGCGGTGGCCGCTGCGGCACCCAGAAACTTGCGCCGGCTCATTCTGCGGGCACCGGCGGGGGATGGGGTTTCTTTCTTGGTCATGTCTGCCTCCTGACGGTTGTTGATGGGACGAGGAACAACGCTAGTCGTTTCTGGCAACCCGCGCTTTCGCATTATGAAACGTTTTCTTGATCTGTGGTAAAGCGTAGTCCGCACAGGGGAGATTTTCAACCCTCCGGCATCGCTTTTTGCAGGCGCATCACAGGGTGGGCATGGTGAGCCCGCCGCCCTCCCCTGCAGCGGGCAGCCAGCGGCTGGTCACGGTCTTGGTCCGAGTATAGAACCAGACGCCTTCCATGCCATGCATGTGCAGATCGCCGAACAGGGACTGCTTCCAGCCGCCAAAAGAGAAGAAGGCCATGGGCACCGGGATGGGGACGTTGATGCCCACCATGCCCACCTCGATCTCGTTCTCGAAACGGCGCGCCGCCGCACCCGAGCGGGTGAAGATGGCGGTGCCGTTGCCGTAAGGGTTGCGGTTGATGAGGGCGATGGCTTCATCGAGGCTTTGCACCCGCACCACCCCCAGCACGGGGCCAAAGATTTCCTCCCGGTAGATGTCCATCTCCGGCGTGACCTGGTCGAACAGGGTGGGCCCCACGAAGAAACCCGCGTCATGGCCCGGGACACGAATGCCCCGGCCATCGAGCAGCAGCCGCGCACCCTGGGCCACGCCGCTGTCGATCAGGCCGACGATGCGGTCGCGATGGGCCGCGGAAATGACCGGCCCCATGTCCACGCCGGGCGCCTGGCCCGGCCCCACCCGCAGGGCGGCGGCGCGGGCACGCAACCGCTCCACCAGGGGATCGGCGACGCTGCCCACCGCCACCACCACGGAGATCGCCATACAGCGCTCCCCGGCCGACCCGTAGGCCGATCCCACCAGGGCATCGGCGGTGAAATCCAGATCCGCGTCGGGCAGCACCACGGCATGGTTCTTGGCGCCACCCAGGGCCTGCACCCGCTTGCCATGGCGCGCCGCCGTCTCGTAAACGTGCCGCGCCACGGGCGTGGAACCCACGAAGGACACCGCCGCCACGTCCGGATGGGCGAGCAGGGAATCCACCGCCTCCCGCTCCCCCGGCACCACGTTGAACACGCCGTCCGGCAGTCCGGCCTCCTGGAACAGTTGGGCCATGCGGATGCTGCAGGAAGGCACCTTTTCCGAGGGCTTGAGCACGAAGGTATTGCCGCAGGCAATGGCCACCGGGAACATCCAAAGGGGCACCATCACCGGAAAGTTGAACGGCGTGATGCCGGCGCATACCCCCACCGGCTGCAGCAGGGAATGACAGTCCACACCACGCCCCACGTCCTCCGCATGCTCCCCCTTGAGCAGGTGCGGCGCGCCGCTGGCAAACTCGATCACCTCGATGCCCCGCTGCACCGAACCTGCTGCGTCGGCCAGCGTCTTGCCGTGTTCCTGGCTCGCCAGACGCACCAGCTCGTCCCGATGGCGCTCCATCAGCTCGCGGAAGCGCGTGAGAATGCGCGCGCGCCGCAGCGGCGTGGTGGCGCGCCAGGCGGGCAGCGCCGCCCTGGCCGCCGCCACCGCACGCGCCACGTCCGTGGCACCCGCCAGATGCACCCGGCGCACCACCGCACCCTGCGCCGGGTCGTACACCTCACCCATGCGGCCGCTGTCCGCCGCCTGCGGCCGCCCGTCTATCCAAAGCAGAACTTCTTCCATAGGGGTCAGGCCTTTACTTTATAGTCAAGCCTCGATCACGATCACGTTCCATAGGGGTCAGGCCTTTACTTTATAGTCAAGCCAGTGTCGCCGCTGAAGAGCCTCCCACTGCGCTGCGCCCGGGACCGGATGGCTCGCCTTCACCCCCACCCCTGCCCTCCCCCATCGAGGGGGCGGGGGTGGGAGCGGCTTCAGCCGCCATTGGGGTCAGGCCTTTACTTTATAGTCAAGCCTCGATCAGGATCACGTGCACGCGGTAGGGCCCGTGCGCGCCCAGTGTGACGGTCTGCTCGATGTCGGCCGTGCGCGAGGGGCCGGAAATCAGGTTTACCGCGCGGGGCCAGCGTACCGCCTCCCGACGCAGCAAGGCGAAGGCATCTTCCAGCGTGTCCACCAGACGCGACATGGGCAGCACCGCGATGTGGGTCTCCGGCAGGAGGCTCACGGTGGCGGGTGTGGTCTCGCCGGAGATCAGCATGAGCGTGCCGGTCTCGGCGATGCCGGCAAAGGCGCCGGTGAGCCCGATGAGATCGCTTCCCACCGCAGGGCGGCACAGGGCCTGCACCCCCGCCCCCGCCCAGTCCAGCCCCTGCCACTCGGGCCAGCAGACGAGGCGCGGCGGCAGATCGAGGCTGGCCAGATAGCGGGCCACCTCGGCGGGCACCGCCTTGAGTGCCGGGAGGCGCACCACGCTGCTGGCAAGGGCCTGGGCGCGCGCTTCGAAGCGGGCCACCCGGTCCGGATAGGGCGCCGGCCCCGGACCGCGCACCGGCGCCGCCAGGCGGGCGGTCACCGGCGTGTCGTCGCGCCGCGCACGGGCAAGCCTGGCGAGGATGGCGGAACGCGCATTCATGACGCGGACCTTTGCCGATAGAGTTCGTGGAAAGTGCGCCCGGCGGGTGCCGGCAGGTCGCGCCCATCGGTCCAGCCGCGCGCAAAGGGCAGGACGGTGAGCCGTCCCCGTTTGCCGGCCAGGGCATGCAGCACCCGCACCGCCCAGGCGGTGAGGCGCCGGTACAGCCGCGGTCGCAGCGCGAGCCCGCGCCACAAAAGGAGTGCGAGCCGTTCGCGCAGGGGACGCAGGCCACGCTGCACCTGGGCGCGGCGCAGATCCCGCAGCAGGTCCGGCAGGGGAATGTTCACCGGACACACCTCGGCGCAGCGCCCGCACAGGGTGGAGGCGTTGGGCAGCGGCAGAGTCTGCTCGAGGCCCAGGTAGGCGGGCGTGAGCACGGACCCCATCGGTCCCGGATAGACCCAGCCATAGGCGTGGCCACCCACGTTCTGGTAGACGGGACAATGATTCATGCAGGCGCCGCAGCGGATGCAGCGCAGGATGGGTTCCAGCTCACCCCCCACGAGCCGGCTGCGGCCATTGTCGAGCAGGACGATGTGGAAATGCTCGGGCCCGTCGTGATCGTGGGCGTTGCGCGTCCCGGTGAGCAGGGATACGTAGTTCGTGATGGCCTGGCCGGTGGCGGAGCGTGGCAAAAGGCGCAGCAGCGTGGCCGCGTCCTCCAGGGTGGGCACCACCTTCTCGATGCCGGTGATGGCCACGTGCACGCGCGGCAGGGTGGTGGCCAGCCGGCCGTTGCCCTCGTTGGTGACGATCATCACCGAGCCCGTTTCGGCGATCAGGAAGTTGGCGCCGGAAATCCCCATGTCGGCGGAAAGAAAATGCGGGCGCAAAAACTCGCGGGCTTCACGGGTGAGCTCGGCAATGTCCGTCTTGCGGGGGCGCCGATGATGTTGGACGAACAGGTCGGCGATCTCGTCCCGCGTCTTGTGCAGCACCGGTGCCACGATGTGGGACGGCGGTTCGTTCGCAAGCTGCAGGATGTATTCGCCGAGGTCGGTCTCCACCACCTGCACCCCCGCTGCTTGCAGCGCCTCGTTGAGGGCCACTTCCTCGCTCACCATGGACTTGGACTTCACCGCCTTCTTCACGCCATGGCTTGCGGCGATGTCGCACACGATGCGCTGCGCCTCGGCTGCGTCCTCCGCCCAGTGCACCACGGCGCCGCGGGCGGTGGCCTCCTGCTCGAAGCGCTCCAGCCAGAGGTCGAGCTGGGACAGCACCCGGTCGCGGATGGCCGCGGCGTGGGCGCGCACCGCCTCCGGGTCGTCGAGCTCGCGCAGGGCCTGGGCCCGCCCCTGGACGAAGCGGGACTCGGTGCGGCGCAGCGCCTGCTGCAGCCGCTCGTTGGCGAGCGCCTCGTGGGCGTTGCGCACGAACCGGAGGGCCTTCACCTGCATGGCACCACTCCCTGCTCGCCGGCCAACACTTCCGCCACGTGCAGCACCCGCGTCCGGGTGTCGCCCCGGCGCCGCAGCCGGCCTTCGATGTTGAGCAGACAGCCGAGATCACCCCCCACCACGGCGTCCGCGCCACTGGCCTGGATCGCCGCGCACTTGCGGTCGGCCATGCGCGTGGAAATCTCGCCGAACTTCACCGAGAAAGTCCCGCCAAAACCACAGCAGGTCTCGCACTGTTCCATCTCGGTGAGCACCAGGCCGGGCAGCCGCGCAAGCAGGCTGCGCGGCTGGGTCTTTACGCCCAGCTCGCGCAGACCGGAACAGGAATCGTGGTAGGTGATGGCGCCGCGCCAGCGGCCGGGCGGCTGCTCGACGTGCAGCACCTCGACCAGAAAGGCGGTGAGCTCCCAGGTACGGGCGGCCAGCTCGGCCACCTGGGCCCCTTCCGCGCTGCCGGGCGGGAGAAGACGGGGATAATGGAGGCGCATCATGGCGGCACAGGAGCCGGAGGGGGCCACCACGTAGTCACAGCCCGCGAAGTCTTCCGCCCAGCGCAGCGCCAGGCGGCGCGCAGCCTCGTAGTCGCCGCTGTTGTAGCCCGGCTGGCCGCAGCAGGTCTGCCCGGGGGGCACCACCACCTGGCAGCCGGCCGCTTCCAGCAGACGCAGGGCGGCAAAGCCCACGGACGGCCGCATCAGATCCACGAGACAGGTAACGAACAGACCGACACGCACGGCGACACCTGGAGCACGGTGACAGCCAGTGTAATGAAAACGCCCTTGGCCGGGGAAAAATTTTGCAATAAGATTTCGCAATCCGAAATTCCCCATGGCAGCCATGAGTGAGCGCGAAGGCAAGTCCTCCATCCAGGTGATCGACCGCATGATGAACCTGCTCGAGGTGCTGGCCGCCCACACCCAGCCCGTCAGTCTCAAGCAGCTGGCCACGCTCACCGGACTGCATCCCTCCAGCGCCCACCGCATCCTCAACGTCATGGTGGAAAAGGGTCTGGTCGCCAAGCAGGAGCCCGGCACCTACCGCCTCGGGCTCAAGCTGCTGGAGCTGGGCAATCTGGTGAAGGCGCGCCTGGACATCCGGCGCGAGGCGCTGCCCTACATGCAGCAGCTGCACCAGGAACTGGGAGAGACGGTGAATCTCAGCCTGCGCCAGGGGGACGAGATGGTTTACGTGGAGCGCACGGCCAGCGGCCGCGCCATGATGCGGGTGGTGCAGGTGGTGGGCGCCCGCGCGCCCCTGCACATCACCGCGGTGGGCAAGATTTTTCTGGCCGAGGCGGGCGATGAGGAGGCCCGGGCCTACGCCCGCCGCACGGGCCTGCCCGCCTACACGCCCCACACCCTGACCAGCGAGGAGGCCCTGCTGGAGGAACTCGCCAGGGTGCGCAAGAAGCGCATCGCCTTCGACAACGAGGAAGCAGAGAAGGGGGTGTGCTGCATCGGCGCGGGCATCCGGGATGCGGACGGCCGGCTGGTGGCGGGCCTGTCCATTTCCGCGCCGGCGGAACGCTTCGACCGCAACTGGGCGCAGCGGGTGAAGGAAACGGCGGACGCCATTTCCGCCGCCCTGGGCTGGCGACCCCCGTCGCGCTGAACGCCCCCTCAGGCGATCGTCAGTTCGCGCCGCCCGCCCTGTTTCTTGGGCAGGGTGAGTTCCAGCACGCCGTCGGCAAAGCGGGCGCTGGCCCGCTCCACGTCGATGTCGTGGGGCAGGGCGAAGCTGCGGTGGAATAGTCCCTCATGCCGCTCCCGGCAGAGCATGCGCTCGCCCTCACGGATGGCGCGGGGACGGGCCTCACCACTGATCTCCACCCGGTTGCCCTCCAGCTTGACATGGATCGCCTCCTTGGCGACGCCGGGCAGCTCCGCATCGATCACGAAGGCCTCGGGGGTCTCCAGCACGTCCATGTCGATGTGGCCGAGGGCCTGTTCCCCCACCGCCACGGTGGGCTGGAAGGCCTGCAGCAGGTCGCTGAAGGTGGGCAGGTCGAAAGGTGTGGCAAGACGAATGCGGGCCATGGGACCTCCTTCACGGGTTGACTGGAAAAACGCCAGGGCTTTACCCACAATAGGCGAGACCCCGTTTCCCCACAAGCTGCACAGCCTGGAGGCCGATTCATGTCTTTCAGCATCCTGCCACCCCTTCTGCGGCGGCCCCTGCTCCGGCAGGTCTTGGCCGGGTTTGCCCTGTCCGCCACCCTGCCCGCCATGGCCGGTGATCTGGACAAAGTCCCGCGCATGTCCCTGGAACTCGCGCGCGACATCGCCCAGCAGGCGGTCAACGCCTGCCGCAGCCGCGGCTACAACGTGAGCGCGGTGGTGGTGGACCGGGACGGCAATGTCCAGGTCGTGCTGCGCGACAGCCGGGCCAGCCGGTTCACCATGGAGCTCGCCCGGCGCAAGGCCAACGCCGTCACCCTGTCGGGCGCCAGCGGCTCCGAATTCCGCCGGGCGCGCCAGGACATTCGCCCCGAGATCAACAGTGTGAGCGAGCTGCTCATGCTGGAGGGGGCCGTCCCCATTCGTGCCGCGGGTGCCCTGCTGGGCGCCGTGGGCGTATCCGGCGCCCCCGGCGGCGACAAGGACGAAATCTGCGCGGCGGAAGCCGTCGCCGCTGTGCAGGACCGGCTGGAGTTCGCGGAATAGGAGGGGCCATGGAGGAATCCTTCTGGCGGGGCGACGAACTTGACCGGGAGCCTTCCCGCCTGCCCGCGGCCACCTACAACCTCACCCGCCTGCTCCTCGCCCGCAGCCCCCAGGGTTGCGTGTTCGTGCCCATCCGCAGCATGCAGTATCTGGCGGTGATCGACCACGAGGAAATCATCTTCGTGGACCGCGAAGGCGCCCGCCAGATCGAGCTGGCCTGGCAGCGCTTCGATCCCCACGTGCGCCAGTCGCTTACGGATCCCGTGCCCTACGACCGCGTCTTCTACCAGGAAAAGGGACGGGAAACCATGAAACGCCTGCCGCGGGAATTCCACCTCGCCCTGGAGCAGCTCGCGCGCAGGAACCGCCACGAGGGACCTGCCAAGGTCCTCAAGCTCCACCGTTCCTGACGGGCCTCAGTCGGCCAGCCCCTGGAGGCCGCTGCGCGCGGTCTCCACCAGCAGCCGGGCGAAGTCCGCGTGCAGAGCCCGCTCCCGCGCCCGCACCGCCGCATACAGCCGTCCCCACAGCCCCCGCGCCCCCACCGGCCGCGCCACGACATAGCCCCGCTCCAGATAGCCGGCCACCGCCCAGCGGGGCAGTACGGCGATGCCGCGCCGCGAGGCCACCAGCTGCAGGATGGCCACGGTGAGTTCGGCCGTGCGCCGGGGCGGGTTCACCCGCGCGGGCTTCAGCACGCGCCGCACCACGTCCAGCATGCGGTCCGGCACGGGATAGGTGATCAGGGTCTCCCCCGCGAAGTCACGCGCGGTCAGATATTGCCGCGCCAGCAGCCCATGGCCGCGCGCCAGGAGCGCCACCATCTCGTAGCGGAACAGGGGGAAATAGGCGATCCCGCGCCGCGCCCGCGCCTCGGACACGATCACCAGATCCGCCTCATGGGTCCCGAGCAGCGCCAGCGGGTCGGCGTGAAAGCCCGGCACCAGATCCTGCTCCACCTCGGGATGACGCTCGCGGTAGGCGTCCATGGCAGGCATCAGCCAGTCGTAACAGGTATGGCATTCCACGGCGATGCGCAGCTCCCGCGTCGCCCCACCGGCCTTCAGGCGGGCGAGTTCCTGACGCACCGCATCCACCTCCGGCAGCACCCGCCGGGCGAGCGCCAGCAGCTGTTCGCCGGCGGCCGTCAAGCGCAGGGGGCGACGCCCCCGCTCCAGCAGCGCGAGATCGAGATAAGCCTCGAGCGCAGCGATCTGGTGGGACAGGGCGGACTGGGTGAGATTGAGACGGGCGGCCGCCCTGCTCACGCTGCCGGTTTCCGCCAGCGCAGCCACAGCACGCAGGTGACGCAGCTCGATCATGAATTTTCCTCATGATGATTTGAAAACAATGCGCTTGCCTCATGATGCGCAAAAGCCCGATTATGGGCGCCCCTGATCGAGGAGCACAAGATGACACCCCTGGTTCGGACACACATTCTGGGTTATCCGCGCATCGGCGCGCAGCGGGAACTGAAGTTCGCCCTGGAAGCCCACTGGCGGGGCGAATGGTCCGCCGCGCAACTGGAAGACACCGCCCGGAACCTGCGGGCCGTCCACTGGGCGGAGCAGGCGCGGGCGGGGCTGGACTTCGTCACGGTGGGAGACTTTTCCCTCTATGACCACGTGCTCGACCACGTGCAGCTTCTGGGCTGCGAGCCCGCCCGCTTTCCCTTCCGCGGGGACGAGCCGGAGCTGGCCCGCTATTTCGCCATGGCCCGCGGCGCCGGCCACTGCTGCGGCGGCCGGGGTCAGGCCCTCGAGATGACCAAGTGGTTCGACACCAACTATCACTACCTGGTGCCGGAGTTCACGCCGGACACCCGCTTCCGCCTGGGATCGCAACGCCTGTTCGCACAGGTGGAGGAGGCACGTCGGCTCAGCCATCCGGTCAAGGTGGTGCTGCTCGGTCCCCTCACCTTCCTCTGGCTGGGCAAGGAGAAGACCGAGGGTTTTTCCCGCCTGGATCTTCTGCCCTGGCTGCTGCCGGTCTATGGCCAGATCCTGGGGCGGCTGGCGCAACAGGGCGTGGCATGGGTCCAACTGGACGAGCCGATCCTCGCCACCGAACTGGCACCCGCCTGGCAGGCGGCCTTCGAACCCGCCTACGCCGCCCTGACGGGCGCCGGCCCGCGCCTCCTGCTCGCCAGCTATTTCGCTCCCCTGGCGGAGAACACCCGCCTGGCCTGCCAGTTGCCGGTGCACGGCCTGCACGTGGACGCTGTGCGCGGGGCGGCCGACCTGCCGGCGGTGCTGGACTGGCTGCCGGCGCACAAGGTGCTCTCGGTGGGCATCGTCAATGGCCGCAACGTCTGGCGCACCGATCTGGATGCGGCCTTTGCCCGTCTGCGGCCCGCGGCCGAGCGCCGGCGCGAGCTGTGGCTGGCACCCTCGTGTTCCCTGCTGCACGTGCCGATGAGTCTGGATGGCGAAGCGGCCCTCGATACCGAACTGCGGGGCTGGCTCGCCTTCGCCCGGGAGAAGCTAAACGAGCTCATCACCCTGAAACACGCCCTGCAGGGCGAGGCGGTGGACTGGTCGGCGGCGCGCGCCCAGGTCGAGGCCCGGCGCACCAGCGCCCAGGTACACCGGCCGGCGGTGGCGGCACGCCTCGCCGCGCTGGGCGATGAGCCCGGCCGGCGCCCCTCACCCCATGCCGTGCGGCGTGCCGCCCAGCGCGCCCGCCTCGGACTGCCGCTGCTGCCCACCACCACCATCGGCTCTTTTCCCCAGACGCCGGCGGTACGCCAGGCGCGTGCCGCCTGGCGCCGCGGCGAGCTGATGCCTGCGGACTACCGCACCCTGATGGAAGGCGAAATCGCCCACGCCATCCGGCTGCAGGAAGCGCTCGGGCTGGACGTGCTGGTGCACGGCGAGCCCGAACGCAACGACATGGTGGAATACTTCGCCGAGCATCTGGCGGGCTTCGCGGTGACCCGCAATGGCTGGGTGCAGTCCTATGGCTCGCGCTGCGTGAAGCCGCCCCTGCTCTACGGCGACGTGGCGCGCCCCGCACCCATCACGCTCGAGTGGACACGCTACGCCCAGAGCCTCACCGCCAAACCGGTGAAGGGCATGCTCACCGGGCCGGCAACCCTGTTCCAGTGGTCCTTCGTGCGCGACGATCTGCCCCAGGCCACGGTCCTGCTGCAGCTCGCCGCCGCGGTGCGCGACGAAGTGGAGGATCTGGAACGGGCCGGCATCGGCATCATCCAGATCGATGAGCCGGCGCTGCGCGAGGGGCTGCCCCTGCGTGCCGCCGCACGGGCGGAGTACCTCGCCGCCGCCACCCGCGCCTTCCGCCTGTGCGCGGCGGGCGTGAGGGACGCCACCCAGATCCACACCCACATGTGTTATGCCGAGTTCGCCGACATCCTGCCCGCGATCATTGCGCTGGATGCCGACGTGCTCACCATCGAGGCGAGCCGGTCCGGCATGGAATCCGTCCGGGCCTTCGCCTGCGCGGACTATCCCAACGAGCTGGGGCCCGGCGTGTTCGACGTGCATTCACCCCGGGTCCCGGCGACGGCGGACATGGTGGCGCTGCTGGAATACGCGGCAGCCCTGTTTCCGCCGGAACGCCTCTGGGTGAATCCGGACTGCGGGCTCAAGACGCGCACCTGGGAAGAAGTGGAGCCGGCGCTTGCCCACATGGTGGCCGCCGCGCACACGCTCCGGCAGCGGCTGGGCTGAGGCGTCTTCAGCGCGCCAGCACACGGGAAAGGGCCGACAGGCAACGGTCCACGTTTTCCTGGCGGGCGCCGTAGCCCATGAGACCGATGCGCCAGATCCGGCCGGCGAGCTGGCCCATGCCGGCGCCGATTTCCAGGTCGTATTCCGTGAGCAGGCGCCGGCGCACCTCCGCTTCGTCCACGCCCGGTGGCACCTTGACGGCATTGAGCTGGGGCAGGCGGTGGGGCTCGGCAGGCAGGAATTCCAACCCCAGGCGCAAAAGCCCGGCCTTGAGCTGCTCGTGCATGGCGCGGTGGCGTTGCCAGGCCTTCTCGATGCCCTCCTCCGCCAGCACCACCAGCGCCTCGTGCAGGGCGTAGAGGGCGTTGATGGGCGCCGTGTGGTGATAGGTGCGCCTGGCCGCGCTCCAGTAGCCCAGCACCAGGGTGAGATCCATGAACCAGCTCTGCCCCAGCTGCTTGCGGTTCTTCACCGTCTCCACGGCACGGGGGCTGAAGGTGACGGGAGACAGGCCGGGCACGCAGGACAGGCATTTCTGGCTACCGGAATAGACCGCATCCAGCCCCCATTCATCCACGCGCAGTTCCGAGCCGCCCAGGGAGGTCACGGCATCCACCAGGGTGAGCGCGCCATGCCGGTGGGCGATTTCCGCCAGGGTTTTGGCATCCGAGGCCACACCCGTGGAGGTTTCGGCGTGGACGAAGGCCACCACCTTGACCCCGGGATGGCGTTTCAGGGCATCTTCCAGCTTGTTCGGGTCCACCGGTTCGCCCCAGGCATCCTCGATGACGATGGGCTCGCCCCGGCAGCGGCGCACGTTGTCCACCATGCGGGTGCCGAACAGGCCGTTGACGCACACGATCACCCGGTCACCGGGCTCCACCAGATTGACGAAGCAGGTTTCCATGCCCACCGAGCCGGGGCCGGACACGGGGAAAGTGAGTTCGTTTTCGGTGAGGAAGGCGGCACGCAGGAGCGTCTTGAGCTCCTCCATCATCTCCACGAAGACCGGGTCGAGATGGCCGATGGTGGGCCGCGCCAATGCGGCGAGCACGCGCGGATGGACGTCGGAAGGCCCGGGCCCCATCAGGGTGCGCCGCGGTGGCTCAAAGGAATGAATCGCGACGGGATTGGTCATGGTGCTCCACGCTTGTTCAACGGAATGATTTTGGGGGGGGAAGTCTCAGTCCACCACCAGGGGATCGCTGCGGTGATGGGGCGGCATGTGGCGCCGCCCTTCCTTCATGGGCCCCATCAGGGGCCGCATGGCGGTGAGCAGATTGGGGAAGATGCGCGGGTGCTGTTTTTCCAGGCCGGCCAGGAGTTGCTTCATGTGCATGCGCTCGGTGGGCATGGCGAAACAGGCGGGACAGTTTTCCTGAATCACCGGCAGCCGCGCGGTTTTGGCAAAGGCGGCGGTCTGCCGCTCGCGCACATAGACGAAGGGGCGGATCACCCGCAGGTCGCCGGCGTCGATCACGTAATGGGCCTGCATGGTGCGCAGCCTGCCGCCGAAGAAGGCCGACATCAGGAAAGTCTCCGCCAGATCGTCCAGGTGCTGGGCGAGGGCCAGCACGTTGTAGCCTTCCCGCCGCGCGCAGCCGTAGAGCAGCCCGCGCCGCAGACGGGAGCAGAAGGCACAGAAGGAATCGCCCTGCATGGACTGCTTCGCCTGTTCCACGATGGGGAAGGATTCGTAGAAATAGGGAATGCCCAGTTGCGGCACGTACTCTTTGAGGGGAGAGGGATCGAAATCCGGCGACTGGGGATCGACGGTGGCCGCGGCGAGCTCGAACCTAACCGGCGCCTTTTTCTGCAGATGCAGCAGCACGTGCAGCAGGGACAGACTGTCCTTGCCGCCAGACACAGCCACCAGCACCCGGTCGCCGGCGCGGATCATGTCGTAGTCGCCGATGGCCCGCCCGGCGGCGGACACCAGGCGCCTGGAGGGCGTGACGGGCGACGTCAAGGACGGCGTCGGGGAGGTCGTCACAGGCTGGCGCTCCGCCCGCCGTCCACGGTGAGCATGTGGCCGGTGGTGTAGGTGGCGTCGAAGATGAGAAATCGCACCGCGCGCGCGATGTCTTCCGGCGTGCCTTCCCGCTTGAGCAGGGTGTGGGCGATGATGCGCCGGCGTTCCATGTCGTCGAAGGTGGGATCGTCCTCCGGCCACAGGATGGGTCCGGGACCAATGGCATTCACGCGCACGTTGGGGCCCAATTCGTGGGCCAGGGACTTGGTCATGGCCACCAGTCCCGCCTTGGCGATGCTGTACACCACATAGGCCTTCATGGGCCGTTCGGCATGGATGTCGGCGATGTTGACGATGCAGCCATGGGCGTGCCGCAGGGCATCCGCCGCCGCCTGGGAGAGGAACAGCGGTGCCTTGAGATTGGTGCCGATGAGATCCTGCCAGTTCTGCTCGGTGATGTGACCCACCTCGGTGGGATAGAAGCTGGAGGCGTTGTTGATGAGCACGTCCAGGCGGCCGAATTTCGCCACCGTATCGTGCACCAGCCGCGGCAGGCCGGCGATGTCCAGCAGATCCGCCTGCACCAGCCCCACGCTGTCCGGCCGTTTGGCATTGAGCTCGTGGGCCAGCGCCTCGGCCTCGCTCCGCGAGGAACGGTAATGGATCATGAGCCGGCAGCCGGCCGCGTGCAGCATGCGCGAGATCACCGCGCCCACGCGCTTGGCACCGCCGGTGATGAGGACGACCTTGTCCGCCTGACTGTTGTTCATGCTTGGTCCGTGGCCGCTACAATGCCCCTTCCGGAGCCGTCTGCCGGGCTCCCGGAAAGTTCGAAATCTACCACATGCCCGCCCTGCCCGCTCCCAGCCCCGATGGCGCCGCCCACAGTGCGCGCGTGAGTGCCTTCGTGTGCGAAGAGATCCGGCGCGCCGGCGGCTGGATCCCCTTCGCCCGCTACATGGAGCTGGTCCTGCATGCGCCGGGGCTGGGCTATTACGCCGCGGGCAGCATCAAGTTCGGGGCGCAGGGCGACTTCATCACCGCGCCGGAAATGACTTCCCTGTTCGGGCGCAGCCTCGCCCGCTGTTGCGCGGAGGTGCTGGCGGCGCTGCGCGGGCCGGCCGACCTCCTCGAGCTGGGCGCGGGCAGCGGACGGCTGGCGCTCGACCTGCTCACGGAACTGGACCGCCTGGGCGTGCCCCCCGCACGCTATCTGATCCTGGAACCTTCGGCCGAGCTGGCCGGGCGTCAGCGCCGGCTGATCGCCACGCTGCCGCCGGCGCTGGCCGCGCGGGTGAGCTGGCTCGATCACCTGCCGGAAGCCTTCACGGGCATCGCCCTGGGCAACGAGGTGCTGGATGCCCTGCCGGTCCACCTGCTCCTGCGGCGCGGCGAGACCTTTCTGGAGCGGGGCGTGGTGGTCACGCCAAACGGTTTCGGCTGGGAAGACCGCCCCTGCCAGGACGGGGATCTCATCGCCCGGGCCGCGGCGCTGGCCCTGCCGGAAGGCTATCTCATCGAGATCCACCGCGCCGCCACCTGCCTCGTGCAGACCCTCGCGCAACGCCTGCGACGGGGCCTGCTCCTGTTCATCGACTACGGCTTCGGGCG
This sequence comes from Thiobacter subterraneus, assembly GCF_055379455.1. Lineage (NCBI taxonomy): Bacteria > Pseudomonadati > Pseudomonadota > Betaproteobacteria > Burkholderiales > Thiobacteraceae > Thiobacter > Thiobacter subterraneus. Next base: position 2,396,719 of record NZ_AP042402.1, on the reverse strand, counting down.
CGCCGAGTACTATCACCCCCAGCGAGCCGCCGGCACCCTCATGGGCCATTACCGCCATCACGCCCATGCCGATCCCTTCCTCTGGCCGGGACTGTCGGACCTCACCGCCCATGTGGACTTCACGGCCATCGCCGAGGCCGGGGCAGCGGCCGGACTCGAGCTCGTGGGCTATACCACCCAGGCGGCCTTCCTCCTCGAATGCGGCATCACCGAACTGTTGGCGCAGCTGCCGGTGGCCGACACCGTGCGCTATGCCCCCGAGGCCCAGGCGGTGGGCAGGCTGCTGTCACCGGCGGAAATGGGTGAGCTGTTCAAGGTCATCGCCCTGGGCCGCGCACTGGAGCGCCCGGTGCCCGGCTTTACGCTGCGCGACGCGCGCCACCGGCTGTAGCAGCGGGCCGGCGCAGCTCATGGGCCGGGCGAGGGTGCCGCCACCATGGCCGCCAGCAGCGCCAGGGCCGTCCCGACGAGACCCTGGGCGTCCTCCTCCCGGTACACCGCGTAGGCAGGCAGCGGCAGGCGCGGTGCGCTGCGCAGCACGTGCAGCCGGCCGGCCTGCACCCAGGGCTCGGCCATGCGCCAGGGCAGGTAGCAGCTGCCCCCCTCGCCAAGCAAAAGCTGCACCGCCAGCCAGCCCACGTTCACCACCCGCGGCGGCGGCTCCAGACCGGGGAAGGCCGCGGCTTCCTGCTGGTCGAAGCCGGGTCCCCAGCGCACGTGAATGTATTCCCGGCCGGGGCGACGCCGTGGCCGGTCGGACACCAGTACCAGTTCCTCGTCGAACAGGTGACGCACCACCAGACCCGGCGTGTGGGTGGGGGTGTACATCAGCGCGAGGTCGAGACTGCCCTCGGTGAGCCGCCCCATGAGGTCCGCCTCGAAGCCGATCTCCGCCTCCACCGCGACATCCCCATGGGCCTTGCGCAAACGGGCCAGCCACGCCGGCAGCAGCCCCTCCCAGAGGGCGATGCGGGCGCCCACACGCAGGGTGCTGCGGTAGCGGGATGGCAGCCCCACCTCACGCCAGGCCTGTTCCGCCACGCGCGCCAGCCGCTGGGCATAGGGCAGGAAGCGGCGGCCGGCCAGGGTCAGACTGGCCCCGGCGCGGTTGCGCTGGAACAGCCGCACCCCCAGCGCCTGCTCCAACCCGCGCACACGCGCGCTCACCGTGGATTGGGTCACGTTGAGCTGGCGCGCGGCCTCGAGAAAGCTGCCCCGGCCCACGATGGCCAGGAAGGTGCGCGCCTGTTCCACGTCGAGGGCAAGCCGGCGCGGCAGCTGTTCGGTCATCTTGAATCGCCTTTTTCGATAGCAACGGCCAAATAATATCGCTTGATTGCATCAAGTGGCGTCCTTATGTTTCGAATTGGGCATTTTTGGAGGACACCATGACGACCGAACTGGCCGTGGCCCGCGATGGGGAGGGCTATCTGATCAATCCGGAAGACTGGTCCGAGGAGGTGGCGCAGCAGCTTGCCGCCGAGGAGGGCATCACCCTCACCGAAGACCACTGGAATGTGCTGCGCTTCATGCGGGAGTATTGGAGCGAGCATCAGGTGGCGCCGGACGTGCGCCACGTGCAGGACCATCTGGCCGGCCGCGGCATGGACCGCAAAGCGGCCAAGGAACACCTCTACCGGCTGTTTCCCTACGGCTACGTGAAGCAGGCCTGCAAGCTGGCGGGCATGATCAAGCCCCGCGCCTGGAGCACGGGCTGAGCGCCGACCGCGCCGGTCCGAATTTCCCGTGGTTCGGGCCGGCGCGGGGCGTCACGCGCCGGCCATCAATCCTCGCACACCCATTCCATTTCCGGCGCAGGCTTGGGTTTGGGCCGGGGCTTGGGCTTGGCAGCGGTCCCGGTGGCCGGTTTGGCGCCGGCCGGGGCGGTCTTGGTCGCAACCGGTTTGGCGGCAACGGGCTTGGACGGTGCCTTCGCGCGGGGCTTGGGTTTCGCCGTCGCGCTCTGGGCAGGCTGGGTTTTCACCTTGGGCCGCCAGTAGCAGCGTTTGGGCGGCGCATTCGGTGTGCTCTGCGCCACCCTGCAGTCGGGGATGCCAGGCGGACACTCCACCGCCGGCACGGCTGCCTGATCGCCGAGGATGGCGGCCGCGACACCCCCCGCCGCCACCGCGCCCGCTGCGCCACTTCCGGCGCCCGGGCCGCCAGATGGGCCGGAAACAGGCGAGCCGGGAGAGCCGGCGCCAGCGTCGGCCGGGGAGCCGCCTTGGGACCCTTCGGCCGCGCCGCCCCCGCAGCCCTGGGGCAGAGGCACCTGCACGGTGACGGGCGGCAGCTGCAGGGCCGCCGGTTCCGTCACGCCCACCTGGTTGGTGATGGGCCCCTGGTTGCAGGTGTGGGTGCTTCTGAAGCAGAACTCCAGGGGCGAGGCCCGATAGTGGGCACGCAGCTCCGGCGTCGCGTTGACCCCGGGCGCCAGGGCATAGTCCACTTCCACGCGCAGGGGCTGGCCATTGGTCTGGGGATCGATGGCGGTGATGGCCGTCTGCAGCGTGCCGCTGGCCAGGGCATCGAAGGTGAAGATGACATTGCCCGCGCCATCCTTCACCCGCAGGATCAGCTGGGTGAACTGGGCCAGGGTGGCGTTGGCCACTTCCAGCTGCGTCCATGCAAAAGGCCTGGGGCCGGAACAGTACTGCCAGGGCAGAAACACCTGGGTGAACACACCCTCCGTCCCCCCGCAGCGCTGGGCCTTGCCGTTGACCAGGGGCTTGGCGGGATCGAAGTTCCAGGTGGCGTGGGCATTGTCCCCCAGCACCCACAGGCAGCCCCGGTCGTCCACGTTCACGGCGTAGTTCTTGGGCGTGGTGGTCCAGGCGGGGAAGGAGGCCACCGGCGCGCAGGCCGCCTGGGTGGACCAGTCCCAGCACTTCACCGACTGGTCGCCCAAATGGTAGTCCGGGAAATAGGTGCGCCGTCCCACCACCACTTCCGAGCCGAAGCCTTCGCTGGAATTGAAGCCCGGCATGACGGTGGCCGGTGCCGAAACCGCGCCCGTACTGGCATCCACGCAGCTCTGGCTGGTGCCCTTGAGGCGGACGCACACATGGCGCGCCACGCCCGCCGCGTCGAAATGGAGGAAGGGCGTGGTGCGCACGGCACTCACCGTGCGCACCGGGATGGCGAAGCCCGCGCAGGCGGAATTGCTGCCCGTGTCGTAGCAGAAGGTGCGCAGGCGCTTGGTCACCGGCGACCACCCGGACTGGGGAGTGTCATCCGTGGTGAGGTAGAGTCGGCTGCCGATGACCTCGCCGAACACGGACGGTCCCCAGTAATTGAGCGGCCCCGGATAGGGGAACACACCCGCCGGCAGCGTGAACCCCGTGTCGTAGCTCGCCAGTCCCGGACAAAACACGGAAGGGTTGCCCGCATCCAGGCAGTAGAGCCTGCGGTTGGCCGCCAGCAGATAGAGGCGGTTGCCCACGCGCCACGGGCCTTTCACGTAGGCCTCGCCAGTGTGGCTCGCGAGTGAGCCCAGACGGTAGAAGCCGCATTCCACGTCGTTGTTGAGATCGTAACAGCCGAGGCCGTACTCCCAGCCGGCGACACCCCGGGCGGTGACCGCATAGAACAGCAGGCCGTTCTGCAGGTCGTATTCCTCGGGGTAGAAACTCACCGCGGAGGGCTGGCCGCTGCCGTCGCCCTTGGGCAGTTTGCGGGGAAAGCCGGCACAGGGCGCGCCGGTGGTGGTGTCCACGCAGCCGAACGACAGCGCCGTGTTCACGTCGTTGGGGGGCGGGGCGCCGCCGATGTGGTGGTTGATGTAGTAGATGCGCAGCACGCCCGCGCGCCGGTAGGGGATGGGCATGAAGCCATCGCCGGAGGCGGCGCCCGGATTGAAGCTGGCAGGGCTGGCTGTGGGCAGGCTCGCGCTCATGTAACCGGCCAGCGGCGGCGCATTGCCCGTCCACTTGACCCAGTTGTCCACCGGCGGATTGGCGTTGGTGGTGCCCACCCAGCCGGCGGGCTGCTGCAGCGAACCCGGCAGGATGGTGGCGATGGGTCCGTCCACGATGGTGACACCGGTCTGGGTGGCATTGGTGGTGTTGGCATACTGCACCACCCAGTCGATGGTGTAGCCGCCCCCGGTCACGGGACTCACCTGCACGGCCTGCTTGGCCAGGCGCGGCGGCTGATCCTGCGGGTCCTGGCGCTTGACCGCATCGCGGATGGCCCCGAGCAGGCTGCCGAGATCGATGGAGATGCCAAACCCGCCACGGGGCCCCGATTCCTGGCGGGGCGGAGACACCTCGCCCTGGGGCACCACCTGCGCCGGGGCATTCCCGGCAAGCAGGAGCCCCACGAGCAGCGCCCCCAGCCCGCCAAGGCAGACTTTGTTCTTGTTCACGACGACGTCTCCTCTTCGCTTGCGCGAAGGGATATTTTCCCGTCGCCCGGCCCGGCGTCAATGGAAAGGGGCCCTTGCGCAGCCTACTTTTCCAGGTCGGCCAGCAGGCTGGCGAGATCGTCGGCGTGTTCCTCCTCCATGGCCAGAATGCCCTCGAGCATGCGGCGCGTGGTGGGATCCTTGTCGCCAATGTAACGGATCATCTCGCCGTAGCTGTCGATGGCGATGCGCTCGGCGACCAGGTCCTCGCGGATCATGTCGATGAGGCTGTCGCCTTCCACGTATTCCGCATGGCTGCGCGAAGACAGGCCGTCCGGGTTGAAGTTGGGCTCGCCCTTGAGCTGCACGATGCGTGCGGCGATCTGGTCGGCGTGCATCTGCTCCTCGTTGGCATGCTGCAGGAATTCCTGCGCCACGGCGTCGGCATTGATGCCGCTGGCCATGAAGTAATGCCGCTTGTAGCGCAGGATGCACACCAGTTCCGTGGCCAGCGCCTCATTGAGCAGCTTGATCACGGTGGCACGGTCCGCCTGATAGCCGGGGGTGACCGCGCCATCCTCGATGTGCTTGCGCGCGCGTTCGCGCAGCGTCTTGATGTCGGTGAGAAAGGCGCTCTCGCCTTTGCCCGCGGGAGATTTCCTCTTGGCCATACCGTTCTCCTTGGTTGATGAATTCATCGTTCAGCCCAACGTGGTGTCGAGCACCATCATCACTGCGAAACCGGCCATCAGCCCCAGGGTGGCCGCCGTCTGGTGGCCATTGCGGTGGGTTTCCGGAATCACCTCGTGGGACACCACGAAGATCATCGCACCCGCGGCCAGCCCCAGGCCGACGGGATAGGCCGCCGCCAGCCCGCTGGTCAGGCCCACGCCCACCAGGGCGCCCAGGGGTTCCATGAGGCCGCTGGCCACCGCCACGCCCACCGCCCGCAGGGGACCGAGGCCGACGGCCTTGAGAGCCATGGCCACGGCCAGCCCTTCCGGGATGTCCTGCAGGGCGATGGCGCCGGTGAGCGGCAGTCCCACCGAGAGATCGCCCCGGGAAAAAGCCACGCCGATGGCCATGCCCTCCGGCAGGTTGTGCAAAGCGATGGCGAACACGAACAGCCACACCCGCGAAACCCGCTCGCCGCCCGCCCCGTGCACGCCCAGGTGGGCATGCTCGTGGGGCATGAAATCGTCGAGGCCCAGCATCAGCGCCGCCCCCAACGCAAGCCCCAGCACCACCAGTGCGGCCCCCGCAGCGGCATGGCCGGTGAGCTGTTCCCCCGCGGCCAGTCCCGGCAGGATGAGGGAGAAGCTGCTCGCCGCCAGCATCATGCCCGCCGCCAGTCCCAGCAGGCTGTCCTCCAGCCGGGTGGACAGACGGGTGAGGGCCAGCGCCGGCAGCGCCCCCAGTCCCGTGGCCAGGAAACCCGCCAGGCCGCCCAGCAGGGCCAGGCGCAGCACGCCGTCCATTTCGCCGGTGGCAGCGCGATACAGGCTCGCCCCCGACAGGAGCAGCACCGCCAGGGCGCCCACGCCGAGACCCAGCGCCGCATGGGGATGGGCACGCGCCCGGGCGCGCCACACACTGCGCCAGCTGGGAAGGGTGTCGATGAGCTCGCTCATGTTCTCCCTAGCACACGCCCAGGGGCACGTCCCCGTAGGCGGCGGCCCGCTTCGCCGCCGCCAGGTCGCGCCGCCAGGCCCGGACCACACTGTACAAACTTAGCACCATGATGCCCGCCCTGCTCAGACACTTTTCCAGAAGCGGTGGGGATAGTCGCGCGCCGGGTCCACCACGGGCAGGGCCTGGCCGCCCATGGCGGCAAAGAAGCCCGCGGCCTCGGGCCGGGCCTTGACCAGCACCCCGTCGAAACCCCGGCGCCGCGCCGCCTCGCAGGCTGCCTCGAACAGGGTGCGCCCCACCCCCCGTCCCTGCCAGGGCGGATCCACATAGAGACCGTGCAGCAGCAGCCCCCGTGATCCTGCCGGCAGCTCTCGCACGGGTGCGTCTTCCCACGCCGCCACACCGACGATCGCGCCATTGACCCGGGCCGCGAGCAGGTCGAGACAGGTGAGGTCGGCCTCGTGGTAGCAATAGCTGGGCATGATGAGCCGCCGCACCCGCTCCGGCAGAAGCCAGCCGGCAACCGCCCGCTGGATGAGCGCGTTCACCGCGGTCAGTTCGGTCCGGCTCACGGCCGCCAGCACCATCGGCGGGGCGCCAAACACCGCGGGGCGCATCAGGTGCCCTCCACCAGCAAACCACCCAGCCCGGCGCCCAGCCGGGCCCAGATGTCCCACAGGAGTCTCAGTCGCGCGGCCATGTTTCGTTTTCCTTCCACGGATGCCCTGCGGCTCATTGTCGGCCGCCCGGCGCCCGATTGGAAATCGATTTTTTTCACCTCCAGGATCGATGATGTCGATTGGCGGGGGAGACCGCTTTCGTCCGGCGCCACCGCCATCTGCCGGACAAATGGGCAACAGGCGATTTGACGGTATAATCAATCATCTTCAGATTTTTCATCGACGCTCCCCATGACCCTGCAGGAGCTGCGCTACATCGTCGCCCTCGCCGACACGGGCCATTTCGGTCAGGCCGCGGAGGCGTGCCACGTCACCCAGTCCACGCTCTCCACCCAGGTGAAAAAGTTGGAGGACTATCTCGGTCTCACCCTGTTCGACCGCAGCCTCAAGCGCATCACCCCCACCCCGGTGGGGCGGGCGATTCTGGACAGCGCCCGTGTGATCGTCGCCGAGGCCGAGCGCATCCGTGAACTCGCCCGCACCGTGGCCGAGGACGTGATGGCAGTGACCCTCAACCTGGGCGTGATTCCCACGGTGGGACCCTATTACCTGCCCCATGCCCTGGTCTCGGTGCACAAGGCCTTCCCCCGGCTCAAGCTGGTGCTGCGCGAAGAGCTCACGGACAGCCTGCTCCACAAGCTGCGCGAAGGGCGCTTCGATGCGGCACTGGTCGCCCTGCCGGTGGAGGAGGAGGGTCTGGAGGTGTTTCCCCTCTACCGGGAGCCCTTCCTGGTGGCCCTGCCCGCGGGGCACCCCCTCGCCGCCCGCGATCAGATCCGCCCGCGTGAGCTGGCGGGCGCGCCGCTGCTGCTCCTGGAAGAAGGCCACTGCCTGCGCGAGCAGGCGCTGGAAGTGTGCGGACGCGCCAACCGGCCGGCAGAAGACGTGCAGGCGACCAGCCTGGAAATGCTGCGCCAGATGGTGGCCATGGACCTGGGCCTCACCCTGCTGCCCCAGCTCGCCGCGGAAAACGCGCCGCGGGGTGAGAAGCGCCTGATCGCCCTGCGCCCCTTTGCCCCGCCGGTGCCCACCCGCACCATCGGTCTGGTCTGGCGCCGCCGCAGCCCGCGCGTCGAGACACTGGCGCGGCTTGCCCAGCATCTCGCCACCGCCCTGCCAGCCGGTGTCCAGCCGGCAGCGCGCCGCGAACGGAAACGCTGACATGGCACTCTCCCCCGAGGCGCGCGTGCCCGCCATTGCCTATCCCGAAGAGCTGCCCATTGCTGCCAGGCGGGGCGAGATCGCGCGCGCCGTCGCCGCGCACCAGGTGGTGATCGTCGCGGGCGAGACCGGTTCCGGCAAGACCACCCAGCTGCCCAAGATCTGCCTGGAGCTCGGCCGCGGTCTGGAGGGCATGATCGGCTGCACCCAGCCGCGGCGCATCGCCGCCCGCTCGGTGGCCGCGCGCATCGCGCGCGAACTCGGCACGCCGCTGGGCGACGTGGTGGGCTACAAGGTGCGCTTCCAGGAAACCGGCAGTCCGGACAACCTGATCCGGGTCATGACGGACGGCATCCTGCTCGCCGAAACGCAGTCCGATCCCCTGCTGAGGCGCTACGACACGATCATCATCGACGAAGCCCACGAACGCAGTCTCAACATCGATTTCCTGCTGGGCTACCTGAAGCGGCTGTTGCCGCGCCGGCCCGATCTGAAGCTGGTGATCACCTCCGCCACCATCAATACCGAGCTGTTCGCGCGCCACTTCGGCAATGCGCCGGTGATCGAGGTCTCCGGGCGCCTGTACCCGGTGGAGATCCGCTACCGGCCCGTGCGCAGCGAAGACGAGGACGATCAGGAGCGGGATCTGGAGCAGGCCATCGTGGATGCCGTGGACGAGGTGGCACGCCTGTCCCGCGACGGGGACATCCTCATCTTCCTGCCGGGCGAGCGGGAGATTCGCGATACCGCGGAATTGCTGCGCAAACACCATCCCCCCGGGGTGGAGATTCTGCCCCTCTATGCGCGCCAGTCGCGCGAGGAGCAGGACCGGGTGTTCGCGCCCCACGGCGCACGCCGCATCATCCTGGCCACCAACGTGGCAGAGACGTCCCTCACCGTGCCCGGCATCCGCTACGTGATCGACCCGGGGCTGGCGCGCGTGAAGCGCTACTCCTACCGCAACAAGGTGGACCAGCTCCTGATCGAACCCATCTCCCAGGCCTCCGCCAACCAGCGGGCGGGCCGCTGCGGGCGCGTGGCCTCGGGCGTGTGCGTGCGGCTGTACTCGGAAGCCGACTTCGCGGCACGGCCGCACTTCAACGATCCGGAAATCCTGCGCACCTCCCTGGCGGGCACCATCCTGCGCATGGAGGCGCTCAGGCTGGGCCCGGTGGCGGATTTCCCCTTCCTGGAACCGCCCAGCGGCCGCATGATCGCCGATGGTTACGACCTGCTCGCCGAGCTGGGCGCCGTTGACGAGCAGCGTCGCCTCACGCCCATCGGGGCGGAACTGGCCAGGCTGCCGGTGGATCCGCGCATCGGCCGCATGCTGGTCGCGGCCCAGCGGGAACATTGCTTGAGGGAGGTGCTCGTCATCGCCTCGGCGCTTTCCGTGCAGGATCCCCGCATCCGGCCCATGGGTCAGGAAGGCGCGGCCGACGACCGCCACCGGCAGTTTGCCGATCCACGCTCGGACTTCATGGGCTTTCTCAAGATCTGGGCCTTCTTCGAGGAGGCGCGCGCCCACAAGAAGTCCAACCGCAAGCTGGTAGAGGAGTGTCATGCCCATTTCCTGTCCTACCTCAGGCTGCGCGAATGGCATGACCTGCACGGTCAGCTCGCCGGGCTGGTGGCGGAGATGGGCATGCGCACCAACACCACGCCCGCCACCTTCGAACAGATTCACCGCGCCCTGCTGGCGGGCCTGCTGGGCAACGTGGGCGTGAAAACGGAGGAAGGCCACTACCAGGGGGCGCGCGACATCAAGTTCCACATCCATCCGGCCTCCGTGCTGCACCGCAAGAGCGCCAAATGGGTGATGGCGGCGGAGCTCACGGAAACCGGCAGGCTCTACGCGCGTTCGGTGGCGAAAATCGAGCCGGAATGGGCGGAGCAGGTGGGCGCCCATCTGGTGAAGCGTCATTATTTCGACCCCCACTGGGACAGGCGCGGTGCCGAAGTGATGGCCTACGAGCGCACCACCCTCTATGGCCTCACCCTCACGCCGCGACGGCGTGTGCACTACGGCCGCATCGACCCAAAGGCGGCACGTGAAATCTTCATTCGGTCAGCACTGGTGGCCGGTGAATACGACAGCCGGGCGCCCTTCTTCCTGCACAACCGCAAGCTGCTGGAAGAGATCCGGGAACTGGAACACAAGTCGCGTCGCCAGGACGTTCTGGTGGACGAGGATAGGATGTTCGCCTTCTACGACGCACGCATTCCGGCCGACATCGTCAACGGCCAGGGATTCGAGAAGTGGCGGCGCGAGGTGGAGCGTGACAATCCCCGGCTGCTGTTCATGGCACGCGGGGACCTGATGCGCCACGGCGCCGAGGGCGTGACCGAGACCCTGTTCCCGGAAAGTCTCCTGGTGGGTGGTGTCCCCTGTCCTTTGACCTACCGTTTCGAGCCGGGTCACCCCCTCGATGGCGTCACCCTGAGCGTGCCGCTTCCCCTGCTCAACCGCGTGGACGAAGCCCGCTGCGAATGGCTGGTGCCGGGCATGATCCGCGAGAAGATCACCGCCCTCATCAAGGGACTGCCCAAGCGGGTGCGCACCGCCTGCGTGCCCGTGCCGGACTTCGTCACCGGCTTTCTCGACAGCCTGCCCTCGCCTGCGATGGACCGGGGCCCGGCAGAAGCCAGTGTGCCGCCCCTCACCGACGCCCTCGCCGCCTACATCCGCAAACGCACCGGCCTCGGCGTGGCCGCCGACGACTGGCATCCGGATGAGCTACCCGCGCATTTGCGCATGAATTTCCGCGTCATCGACGAAGCGGGCGCGGAACTGACCTGCGGGCGCGACCTCGCCGAACTCAGACACAAGCTGGGCCAGGCGGCGCAGCTCACCTTCGCCCAGTCCGCCGCCAGCGAGCACGAGCGCGAGGGGCTCACGGAGTGGAACTTCGGCGACCTGCCGGAACGCATCCAGTTCACCCGAGCCGGGCAGAACCTGGTGGGCTATCCGGCGCTGGTGGATGAAGGGAGTGCGGTCGCCCTGCGCCTCCTGGACACCCAGGAAGCCGCCGAACGTGAGACTCGCAGGGGCGTGCGCCGCCTGCTGTGGCTTGCGCTGCGGGAGCAGATGCGACAGTGGGAGAAGAACCTGCCCAACTTCAACCAGATCGCCCTGCAGGCCCGGAGCGTGATGACGCCGGAGGAGCTGAAGAGCGACCTGCTCACCGCCATCGCCGACCGTGCCTTCCTGGGCGACGATCCGCTGCCGCGCACGGAAAAGGAATTCGCCCGCCAGCGGGACCGGGCCAAGACCCGCCTGCCCGCGGTGGCCCAGGGCCTTGCGCGCCTGGCCGGCGAAATCTTCGCGGAATACCACACCCTCAACCAGCGCCTCGCCGGCCGCCTGCCCGCCCCTCTGGTGCAGGACATCCGCGCCCAGCTTGCGCAGCTCGTGCGCAAGAACATGTTCAGCGAGACACCTTGGGAGCAGCTCGGCCACTTCCCGCGCTATCTGCGCGCCATCGGTCAGCGCCTCGACAAATATCCCGGTCACGCGGACCGGGATGCCCGGCACGCCGCCGACCTCAAAACCTGGTGGCAACGCTACCAAGAACGCCTGGAAGCCCAGCGCAAGGCCGGCCGCATCGACCCCCGGCTCACGGCCTTCCGCTGGATGCTGGAGGAAATGCGCGTCTCCCTCTGGGCCCAGGGCCTGAAGACCCCCTATCCGGTTTCCTGGAAGCGCCTGGAAAAGGCGTGGCAGGAGTTGACCTGAGCCCGTTGCGCCGCCTTCACGGACACACCACCGGCACGGGCATGGTGAGCACGATGGCGTCGGTGCCCACGCGGGCACGGCAGGCGTAGGCTTCCACGGCAGTGGCTGGCGTGTCCAAGGTCGCCATGCTGACCGTGGCCGACAGGCTGGATTCGGCCATGCTCCAGAACAGGGCTTCCGAGGCCGCGCCATAGGTAAGCACACTCACCCCAATGGCTACCGCCATCACCGCCACCTGTTCGAGCCCACTGCGCTTCTTGAGGGACACCCACTCGGACCGGATGTGGTCCTGGTTGGCACGGTAGGTGTAGGCTTCCCCCAGCCGCTGCCCAAGCTCAGGGGAGATCTCCCGTCCCCCGGCCCAGAATTCGCCCGAGACGCTGTCGATGCGCCGCACGTTCAGTTGCAGCCGGGCCGCGCGGATGAAGCCGCCCGGCTGCACGGTGTCGCCGGTGAGCCGCCAGTAGCCGTCCGCTCCATACTGGCGGATCTCGCCAATGGAGGCGGAGCGCTTTTCATTGCGCAGGGTGTCCGCTTCGATGCCCAGGTCCTGCGCTGCGATCACGCCGGTGTTGCGGATGTGATCGGCGGCGAGGGTGACGCGCTCCCCCTCAATGCTTCCCCCCGCCCAGACGGTGAGGCCGGCGCGGCTCACTTCGGGCAGGTAGAGGTGGGGCACACGGGCGGTGACGGGGGCGCCATCGGGGCCGGTGACCTGCTCTTGCACGTACCAGAGGATGGGCTCTTGCAGTCTGGCCTGCTGCTCGGGGCTCAGCGCCACGCCGAGTTTGATGCCTTCGCTCAGGGCGAAGCGGGCGGCGGCGGCGGCATACAGCAGCTGGCGCTGGCGGGCTTCGGGGCTTTGGCCCTCTTCACTGTCCAGGCCGGCGAGGAAGCGTACGCGGCCGGTCTCGTTGAGCGCGGCCGCTCTCAGGGCCTGCTGTTCCAGCCAGCCGTCGAACAGGTAGGGGGTGGCGCCGGCGCGCAGTTCCGGCGGCAGCAGGCTGTTGAGCAGATCCGGGCCCGGCACCAGGAGCGCCAGGCGGGAGGCGCTGGCAAACAGCGTCGCCCCGCCGGGGGTAAAGACTGCTCCATTGGGCAGGTTCTGCTGGCCCAGGTTGATCACCGCGTCCGGCAGGCGCGGCGCGGGGGTCGCAACAAAGTAGTCGGTGATGCCGTTGACGAGGTTGCCGCCCAGATACACGGCGTTGGCCTGGATGAGGCCGGTGTTGGTCTGGTTGGCGGCCGTGACCACACGCTGTTGCCGGCCTGCACGGTGGCGGAGGCGTTGCCGAAGGTGATGGAGCAGGCGGCCAGCAGCAAAGCAGCAGCGCGCTGCCGCCACAGGCAGGCAGGAAAGGGAAACTTCACGGGCGGGGAGCAGTTATTGTTGCTGGCGGGTGGTATGGGCGGGCGAATCAATAACTCAATAACCAAAGCCTGACACCTTCAGACACTGACACCTTCACCTCACACCTTCACCTTCACACACCTTCCCAGAGAGCCACACCGCCAGGACGGCGCTCAGGGGACGGGCAAACACATCACCCCTTCTTGCCAAACAGCCGCGCGAGCAGCCCCCCTTTGGCTTCCTGCCGCACCGGGTGGGTGCTGGGGCCGTCGGGACGCAGCAGGTCCCCCGGGTAGTGTTCGTGCCCCAGGCAGAGCGAGTCATCCAGCCCGAAGGCCTTCACTGCCGCCACCGCTTCGATGCACCAACGCCCGAAGTAGCTGCCCATGGACAGCGGGTGCTTGACCGGGTCGCCGTAGATGTACCACCACAGCTCATCCTTCGCCGGCCGCCTGAGTTCGGCATACCAGTGGTCGACGAAGTTCTTGAGCAGCGCGGCCTGTTGTTCCTTCGGGGCATCGATTGCTGCAAGCAGGCGGGCGTAGGGCTTGGGGTGCACGAGCTGGCTGCCGACGCGGCGGCCCGGCTGGCGGCTGGCGATGATCCGGTCGAGCAGGATGTCCTGCCCCTCGGCGTCGAGCAGCGCAAGCAGCCGCTGCCATTGCTCAGAGGGAATCTCCAGCGCCAGCGCCAAGCCCACTAGCCAGAAACACCAGTTGTAGTGGTTGAGGTTCTTCAGGTCGAAGACCCAGGCGCGCGGGTCGTTGTGGGCGCGGGGGTCCCGGCTCACCTGCGGCGCGGTCGCCAGGTGCCGATGGTCCCAGCCCTCTCCGGGCTTGAGCTGCGCGTTCAATTCCGCGGCCAGCTTGTTCGACAGCTCCCAGGCATCCAGCAATCCCCCGAAATGCTGCCCCAGCTCGCGAATGGAGTCGCCGCGGGAGTAGCGGGTGATGATCAACCTGCCGTACTCACGGGAAAGGTCCCAGACGAATTGGGCCTCATAAGCAGGATTTTTCGTGGGTTCGCTTAAGTTAGTAAGCTTCCTTCGTATGGTCGTTTCACCAAAGGCAGTCCATTTGTCCCAATATGCTTGATCTCCCATCGGCGCCCGGATCATGGCTGAACCCCCGCTGGGTTCTGCCTCGGAAGCACCTTGGACAGATCGACCGGCTTGGGCTTGCCCACGTTATCCAGAACCTGGATTTCCGTTGACCCATCCGGGCGGGTGGTAACCACCCAGGCTTCAACACGTCTATTACGGATGGCCTCCTCAATATCTGGCACAAGCTCTCGACTCACAGATTTCTCTAGTCTCCCGGAGCCAAGAATCCAACTCTCCGAACCCTGCCGCCCATCCGCAGTCCGTCCCAGCAACGCGCTGCCCGTCCTCTGATAATCCCCCACGAATTTGTATTCGATCACGACGTAGTCCACATCCGGTCGATTGACTTTGTACAGATCATCGATGCCCGTCTCGCCCACCTCGGGGGCAGGTCCGATCTTGTCACCTAAGCACGTGCTTTCGCCACCAAATCGCGCAACTCCTCTTTGTTCCACTCGTACTCCGATCCCATATCCATAGCTCCCAAACGCAATAGCCAGTCACTGACCTCTGCGTCAATTTCCCCAAGATGCGTTAGCCGAGTCGCATAGGCCCATTTGGCAATTTGCTTGAAATCGGTGCTTCCTTCATTTAACAGGCGCTCCAAGTCCGCAGCAAACATCTCACGCGTGTACCTCATCGCCCAATCTCCTTGCCAATCGGCGGGAAGTGTGGGGAGTCCACAATTTGGCCGTCAATCATCTTGGGGTGGACGCGCACCGGCACACCCAAATAGTCATAGGATTCGTAATTGACCCTATGATCTGAATTCGGGGGAAGTCCACCTCCAGTTGTTTCCATCAGTGCGCGTTCGGCTACTCCCTTTGGAACCTCTACCCAACGAAGAGTTTGTCAATCAGCGCCTCTAGTATTTTCCCTTCTTCCGTGGGAGCGTAACTAGCATCAAAACCGTGTGTATCAAGTCGTTCTGTACACAAGTCACGCAATTCATCCGCCATGTCATCAGAAATAGACTTATTACTCTCATGTATAAGTCTCTCTAGCTCGCTCTTAATATGCGTTGGCAAGGGGAGCACCCTAAGCATAAATTGTATTTCTTGAGGGGAAAGCGTAATCATTGCTCTCTCTCCCGTTGACGCAAGAGTCTCTCGGCCTTCTTAGATGAAGTTGGGTTAACCGAAACAATTCTCCCAGTTTCAGGATTTATTGCGACTTCGGCCCTTTCGCCAATGTATCTCTGACTTGGCCGCCCCAAACTATCGATTTTTACTGGCCTCACATCCAGCGGATTTTTCAGTGCATCAAGCTCATCTGCACTTCTTACCTGGCGGTTTATTTTTTGCTCAACACTATGCTCGGTAACCCTAATACCGCTGCTAGTTGCCGCCTTTGCAACGACACTCCCGACCCTCTTCGCCGCAAACACCCCACCCGCAACCACGCCCCCTTCGGAGAGCACCTCGGCGGTGGTGATGCCAATCTGGTTGCAAACCACCGGGTTGGTCAGGCAAGCACCGGCTGCCATGGGCGCGAGAATCGCGCCGGCGGTGACAGCACCGGCCACGGCCTGGCGTTTTGCTTCCTGGTTTGCGTCAGCAATGCCCTGCTTGTAATAGTACCCCGGCAGATATTGACCCGTCTGCCCTGCCGCAATCTGGCTGTACGCCTGCTGGCCGGTCGGGGTGTTCAGCGTCTCCGCATACATGCGGTCGTTGAAATACTGATCCGGGCTCGCGAAGAAATATTGCCCGCCGCCCGGGAGGATGTCTTGTCCGGCCTTGACCAGTTCGCGCTTGAGATCGGTGAGGTAGCGATTGGCGTCGCCATCCAGCCGGGAGTCGCTGTGTTGATCAACGTTGCGGTCGGCTTGATCGAGCAGGCGCGTTTCGGCCTGCGCGATTTGTTCCGGCGTGGGCTCTTTGCCGCCATTGAGCCGTCGCGCAAAATCTTTGGCCCGCGACTTGATCAGAGTAATCTCTTTCTGATGCAGCAACCGATTATTCACCGCCTCATTCGTCGCCGCCTGCGCCGCCGTCACGCCATCCAAGCCCGCCGCCTGCCCGGTGGCCCCGCCGATGAAGGTGAGCGCGCCTGCCATCAGGGCGCGCTGGGCTGGGCTGTCCGGGTCGGGCAGCAGTGAGTCGGCGAAGGCGCTCGCGCCTGCACCAATGGCGCCCGAGGCGCAGTCTTTGCCGGAGAGCGCCGCCGCCGCGCAGCCCAGGGCGGCATGCGCCAGCACGTGTTGCGGGGAGCCCATTTCGCCCAGGGCTCGGCCCGCACCCGTGTTGTCGCCGATGAACCGGGCCGCATCCGCGGCGGCCGAGACCACGAAGCTGTTGACGAAGGCCGTGCCGAAGCTGCCCGCATCCTGCCCGTACACCATTTGGTTCACGCCGGCGGTGACACCGGCGCGGACGGTGTAGCCGATGAGCTTGCCGCTGAGGTCCGTGGCGGTCTGCGCGGCCTTAAGGGCATCACCCACCTGCCGGGTCTGGGTGAGGGTGGCATTGTTCAGGGCCTGCCCGGCCCATTGGGTGAGCCCGGCCGTGGCCGCCGAGGTGAGGCCGCTTCTGAGCACGCTGTCCAGGCTCGCGTGGCCGGTGAGCGCGCCGGTGACCGCTTGGCTTGCCATGCTGCCGAGAGAGGCCGAGGCGATGGCGTAACTGGCGCTGCCTTCGGTAAAGCCCAGGGCGCCGGCCGCTGCGCCGCCGGTGTAGTAGGCCACGGCAATGCTCACCGCCATCACCGCCACCTGTTCGAGCCCACTGCGCTTCTTGAGGGACACCCACTCGGACCGGATGTGGTCCTGGTTGGCACGGTAGGTGTAGGCTTCCCCCAGCCGCTGCCCAAGCTCAGGGGAGATCTCCCGTCCCCCGGCCCAGAATTCGCCCGAGACGCTGTCGATGCGCCGCACGTTCAGTTGCAGCCGGGCCGCGCGGATGAAGCCGCCCGGCTGCACAGTGTCACCGGTGAGCCGCCAGTAGCCGTCCGCTCCATACTGGCGGATCTCGCCAATGGAGGCGGAGCGCTTTTCATTGCGCAGGGTGTCGGCTTCGATGTCCAGGTCCTGCGCTGCGATCACGCCGGTGTTGCGGATGTGATCGGCGGCGAGGGTGACGCGCTCCCCCTCAACGCTTCCCCCCGCCCAGACGGTGAGCCCGGCGCGGCTGACTTCAGGCAGGTAGAGGTGGGGCACACGGGCGGTGACGGGGGTACCATCGGGGCCGGGGACGGTCTCTTCCACGTACCAGAGGATGGGCTCTTGCAGTTTGGCGATTTGGTCCGGGCTCAGGGCGATGCCGGGGGCCAGGCCTTCGGCCTGGGCCAGGCGCCGGGCCGCGGCCAGCAGGCGCTCGCGGTCGAGGGGGGCGAAGCCGTAGTCCGCCGCCATCTGGGCCAGCCAGCGGTTTTCCAGGAAGGGGTCGAGCAGGGCCGGCACCCCGGCGTCCAGGCCCGGCACCAAGAGCGCCAGCCGGCTTGCGCTGGCGAACAGGTATTGGGGCACGGGGCTGGCCACCGCCCCCGCCGGCAAATGGAGCGGCGCCAGGTCCGGCGGCGGGGTCAGCGCCGCCGGGGTCTGGTAGCGGTAGTCGGTGAGCCCGTTGACGAGAGCGCCGCCCAGATAGACGTCCCGGGCCCGGATCACGCCGGTGTTGCGCTGGCTGGCAGCGGCAATGGCCACGCCGCCTGCACTCTGCACGATGGCCGGGGTGCTGCCGGTGACAGTCAGGCCCCAGTCGTCGTGGTCTTTGTAACCTCTGAGCCAGCCGCGCCATTCCCGCCAGTGGCCATGCCAGGTGGTGGTCAGGGTGTGGGCGGCGTTGGTAAAGGCGTCGGCGCTCTCCTCGGTGCTCCATACCTTCAGCCCGCCGCGGACACTCCCTTCTCAACGATCATCTTCAGCCCCTGGAATTCCATTGCCTCCTTTACGTTCTGAAACAACCGAGCTTGCTGGTCTGGTGGAATCGGCGTACCGTCGTCCCAGCGCGCAAAGGCATTCGGGTCGAGAATGATGCACGGATGCCCACCGCTCAAACCGCTTTCCACATCCAGCGTCACGACCTTTTCGCCTTCGCGGTATTCCACTGAAAATCGGCCAGTACGTTGAACTACGAATCCGCGGTCACTCTGCACACCTTGCTTGTTGATCCAAGTAAACATCTCACTGTCCTCCAAAGGTATACCGAGGTTTCAGATAGATCTCGTCGATTCCGAGAACTCTCGGATTGTTGAGCAAGGTCGGAACCTCCACTGTGCGATATACGCTGCTGGGTCTTACGGAGCCCAATACCGATCGGACTTGACCGCTCGCCTGTTCCGCGGCTCGACGGGCAACATCTCGCCAGATTTGGTCTGCTTCGGCTTGCGTAAACGGCGAGCTCTTGCCATACAGGTCCATTTGATCGAGCCATCTACCGCCGGGCGTCATTTCAAGAGTCATGCCGCCGTTTTCGGCCGCGTAGGCCTGTGACCTGACAATCCCTTCTCGTCCCCGACCGAGTCCTGACCACAAGACGAGTGAATCGCGCGGCGTCTGTAATCCCAGTTCGTCAGCCAACCGAACAACAGTCGATGGCGATAATCCTTCAAGTGGATGTGAGAGCGCTGAAACGACCGAGCTGCTGTTTGCAACAATCTCACCAGCCCCTGCATGAGCTGTCCCCACCCTAGCCAACCCACCGCCAACAACCGCCGTCCCCGCCATCAGCCACCACCCCGGATCCTGGACCGCCTCGCCCATGCTGTCCAGAACCGTGCCCAGACCCTGACGGATTTGCGTGACGTCTCCACGCACCAGCCCCGCCGCAGTCTGGAATGCTCCCTCCGTCGCACGCTGCTGATACGCCGGCATGGCGGCCGCCACATAGCCCGCACCAGAGGCCGCCCGCATCAGAAGCGTAGTGCTCGTCATGAACCCACCCAGGTCCCGCGGATCCATGACGAAATCCGTCCGACGCGTATCGGTATTGTATGCCGAATAGGCCAAAGGCCGTCCCTGCGCATCCACGTGCGCCACGATCTGCCACGGTCCCTTGACAGGCATGCCGTCAACGACTGCCTGTGTACCCTCCAGCCGGCGGACGAGCCCGCATCCCCCTTCCACACTGTCGCCGCACCGCTGCCGCAGCTTCGCCATTTCGGTGCTGTGACGCAGCGCGTTGTTGACGGCCTCGTTCTGCGCCGCCTGGGCGGCCGTGACGGCAGCACGCCCCATGGCCTGGGCCGCGACACCGCCAGCGAAGGTGGACAAGGCTGCCACCGTGGCTTGTTGGCTCGGAGTGAGCCCGTTGAAGCGTGCGCTGACATCGTCGCCAGTCATGGCATCGATCACCAGCGGCGAGAGGAGCGCGCTCGTCGCCCCACCCACCGCCCCCGCGCCGCAATCCTTGCCTGTCGCGGCCGCCGCCGCACAGCCAATGAGGGCGTGAGCGGCGAGGTTCCGGGCAGACTGCAGTTCAGTGTGGCCGCCCACCCAGTTCGCCGCATCCGCGGCGGCCGAGGTCACGAAGCTGTTGACGAAGGCATCGCCGAAGCTGCCCGCGCCCTGGCCGTACACCATCCGGTTCACGCCGGCGGTGACACCAGCCCGGACGGTGTAGCCGATGAGCTTGTCGCTGAGGTCCGTGGCGGTCTGCGCGGCCTTAAGGGCATCACCCACCTGCCGGGTCTGGGTGAGGGTGGCATTGTTCAGGGCCTGCCCGGCCCATTGGGTGAGCCCGGCAGTGGCCGCCGAGGTGAGGCCGCTTCTGAGCACGTTGCCCAGGCTCGCGTGGCCGGTGAGCGCGCCGGTGACCGCTTGGCTTGCCATGCTGCCGAGAGAGGCCGAGGCGATGGCGTAACTGGCGCTGCCTTCGGTAAAGCCCAGGGCGCCGGCCGCCGCGCCGCCGGTGTAGACCGCCACGGCAAGGCTCACCGCCATCACCGCCACCTGTTCGAGCCCACTGCGCTTCTTGAGGGACACCCACTCGGACCGGATGTGGTCCTGGTTGGCACGGTAGGTGTAGGCTTCCCCCAGCCGCTGCCCAAGCTCAGGGGAGATCTCCCGTCCCCCGGCCCAGAATTCGCCCGAGACGCTGTCGATGCGCCGCACGTTCAGTTGCAGCCGGGCCGCGCGGATGAAGCCGCCCGGCTGCACAGTGTCACCGGTGAGCCGCCAGTAGCCGTCCGCTCCATACTGGCGGATCTCGCCAATGGAGGCGGAGCGCTTTTCATTGCGCAGGGTGTCGGCTTCGATGTCCAGGTCCTGCGCTGCGATCACGCCGGTGTTGCGGATGTGATCGGCGGCGAGGGTGACGCGCTCCCCCTCAACGCTTCCCCCCGCCCAGACGGTGAGCCCGGCGCGGCTGACTTCAGGCAGGTAGAGGTGGGGCACACGGGCGGTGACGGGGGTACCATCGGGGCCGGGGACGGTCTCTTCCACGTACCAGAGGATGGGCTCTTGCAGTTTGGCGATTTGGTCCGGGCTCAGGGCGATGCCGGGGGCCAGGCCTTCGGCCTGGGCCAGGCGCCGGGCCGCGGCCAGCAGGCGCTCGCGGTCGAGGGGGGCGAAGCCGTAGTCCGCCGCCATCTGGGCCAGCCAGCGGTTTTCCAGGAAGGGGTCGAGCAGGGCCGGCACCCCGGCGTCCAGGCCCGGCACCAAGAGCGCCAGCCGGCTTGCGCTGGCGAACAGGTATTGGGGCACGGGGCTGGCCACCGCCCCCGCCGGCAAATGGAGCGGCGCCAGGTCCGGCGGCGGGGTCAGCGCCGCCGGGGTCTGGTAGCGGTAGTCGGTGAGCCCGTTGACGAGAGCGCCGCCCAGATAGACGTCCCGGGCCCGGATCACGCCGGTGTTGCGCTGGCTGGCAGCGGCAATGGCCACGCCGCCTGCACTCTGCACGATGGCCGGGGTGCTGCCGGTGACAGTCAGGCCCCAGTCGTCGTGGTCTTTGTAACCTCTGAGCCAGCCGCGCCATTCCCGCCAGTGGCCATGCCAGGTGGTGGTCAGGGTGTGGGCGGCGTTGGTAAAGGCGTCGGCCTGAATGTCCACCGCCTCGCCCGCGGTGATCACGCTGGCGTCGTTGTCCACGGTGCGCGCCCGGAGGCTCAAGGCGCGCACGGCCGAGAGCATGGCCGCCGGGGTGGATTCGATCTGCTCGAAGCTTTCGCAGTAGCCGTGGTCGGAGCGGCAGTTCACCGAGCCCGGCGGCTGGTAGTCACCCCAGTTGGTATGGCGGATGGCAAGCGGGCCGCGCTGGTTCAGGAGGGCATCCGCCGTGATGGCGAGATCGCGGCCGGCTTCCAGCACGCCGGCGGTGTTGACCACCCGCCCGGCCTGCACCCGCAGGTCGCGCCCGGCCACGAGTTCGCCCTGGTTGGCAAGCTCACCGGTGAGTGTGACGCTGAAGTCCCGGGGCGCGCCGAGACCCCCCGCGGGCAGGGTGAGTGCGGCGCCGGCCAGGGTCAGGTCCCGCCCCACTTCGAGGCGGCCCCGGTCCCACACCAGGGTATCGAAACTCACCGCGCCATCCCGCCCGGCGCCCAGCACGCCCCCCGGCGCACGGGCCAGGTCGAGCCGGACCAGGAGGTCGCGCCCGGCCTCAATGCGCCCGCCGTCGTTGTCGCTGGCGCCGGCAAGCCGCAGGCGCAGGTCCTGCGCCGCAGAGATGAGCCCGCCGGCCTGGGTGAAGTCGGTCAGATCCGCCACGCCATCACGCCGGGCAAGAATCAGACCGCCATCGTTGTGGCAGGCCGTGGGGCAGGTCAGCAGGAGGTCCCCGGCGAGCAGCACGCCGTGATTGGTGAGCGCGCCGGCGAGGGCCAGGGCACCGGCGACATCCATCCGGCCGCTGTTGGCGATCCCGGGGGCCTCCACGGTGAGGTCGCCGCCGACAATGAGGCTGCCATTGTTGCCGATGCGGTCGGTGGCCGTGAGGCTGAGTGCTGCGCCATGTTCAAAGGTGCCGGTGTTGCCGATTTCGCGCGCGGACACGGCAAGCTGCGTGCCGCCGGCGATGGTGCCCATGGAGGGGGCGGCCAGATCGAGGCTCGCGCCGGGCAGGGCAAGATCGAGCTGGCCGGCAGCCTGGATCGCGCCGCCGCTGTTGTCCAGGGATGCGACGGTGAGCCGCGCATCGGCCCCGGCGCGGATGGCGGCGTTGCGGTTGTCGAGGACGGCGGCGGTGAGGCTGAGGTCGCGCGCGGCGGCAAGCTCCCCGCTGTTGGCTGCGCTGCCGGTGGCCGCGATGCCCAGGTCGCGGCTGGCGGTGGCCTGCCTGAGGCGCACGTCGCCATCGGCGCTGATCGTAAGATCGCCGGCCTGGGCGGCGAGCCGGCCGTCGGCGCGCACGCCCATGCCGGCCGGGGTGGAGACGATGCGAATCTGTCCGGCAGTCATGGCGCCGAACACGCTGGCATCCACCGCAAACCCGCCCGCAGCGGGATCATCGGCCTGGATCGCGGCGCGTGTGTTGGCCACACCGTTGGCGGCGACCGACAGATCCTCGGCGGCGACCGTCTGCCGCCCGGCCAGCAGATTGAGCACGCCGGAAATGGTGATCGGCGCGTTGACGTTGAGGGTCTGGGCGATCAGGTCGAGACGCGCCAGCGGCGAGGCCAGGCCCTGACCCTCAATGCGAATCGTGCCGCCGCGCACGTCGAAGGCCACCGCGGCGCCGTTCCCGGGCGGGGTGGGCACACCCCCCGGCGCGGTGAGGAACTGCACGCGGCCGGTGGTGAGCGCCACCTGCGGCGTGTTGATGAAGCCGCAGCCGTTGCAGGTGATGCCGTTGGGGTTGGCAATGATCAGTCTGGCCGGGTCGCCGAACACCGCCAGCGGACCGTTGAGACGGCTCGGGAGGGCGCTCGTCACTTCGTTGACGATGAGGCTCGCCGAGCGGCCGTTGAAATTCGGATTCGCGCCAATCTGGCCGCCCAGCTGCGATCCCGCGGCGCGCGTGCTGTTGTTGAGGATCAGGCCGACGGGATCGACGTCGAAGCGCTGGTAGCGGTTGTGGGAGATGCCCGCGCCATTGGGCGCGGCGATGTTGACCAGGGGAATTCCGGATTGCGTGGCCGTCACCTGCGGCCGGCTGCCCGCAGGCGCGGCCACGTCGGCAACAGGCCCGCCATAGGCCGCGTGCAGGGTGACGAGGGGCGAGACGGCCAGCCAGGCGGAGAGGAAGCCGGCGAGGAGGCGGCGAACCTGCGCCCTGCATGCTCCGGTCTGCCGCGCCCCCTCTCCCCTGCCCTCCACCCGCAAGGGGTACGCCGGTGGGTGCCCCGCGGCTTCGCAGCGACCCTTCCGCAGTCCCACGAGGGGAGAGGGGGAAATGCGGGGTGCCTCTGCCATCGCGCGGATGGGGTGGGCAGCGAGCTTGGTGTTCGGGTGTGCGTTCATGGCCGATTCCTCGTTCTTGCGCTTTGCGCCGCTCGGGGGGGGCGGCGTCTTACTTCGTGGCTTCCGGGATTTCGATTCTTGCGTGCTTCACCAGGCGCGCGACCAGCTCGGCCGTGGCCTGCTCCAGCGCGCGGCGCTCCAGCATCTCGCGCAGGGGCACCCTGGCTTTGGCATAGTCCGGCACCTGGGTCGGCCGCACTTCGTCGAGCTTGATCAGGAGGTAGCGGCCGTCGATGGCGAGCGGCTTGTCCGTGACCTGGCCGGCGGAAAGCCCGGCGATGGCTTCAGCCACGGGCAGCGGGAGATTCTGGGTCTTGCCTGCCTGAACGGGCGTCGGGAAGGACACCCAGTCGAGCTCGCCGCCGCGCTGGGCCGAGGGCGCGATGCTGTGGGCGCGGGCCAGCTCGGCGAATTTGCCGGCGTCGGCCTTGAGCTGCTCGGCGAGCGAGGCAGCGAGCGCGGCATCACTCACTTCGATCACCCGCGGCTTGTATTCCTTCTCGCCCAGAGTGGCGACGATGGCGTCGTACTGGGCGCGCACCTGGTCCTCGCTCACCGGCGCGGGCTTGATCTCGCGCCGGAGGTAGAGGGCGATCATGGCGTTGTCGCGCGCCTCGATCACCTCGGGGTCGTTCTGCAGCCTGCGTTTCTCCGCTTCCTGTCGAAACAACTCGCGTGCGATGAGCTGGTTTTTGATCGCCGCGCGCAAGGCCTCGCTGTCCGCCGCGCCCGCTGCCTGGGCCTGCCGCAGCGCGCGGTCGAACCGGGCCTGGGTGATGGGCTTGCCGTTGACCACGGCCACGGCGGGCGCTTTGACAGGGGCGGCGGCGGCCGTGCCGGTAAACGCACACAGCGCGCAGCCGACGAGCAGAGCGGGGGAGATGAACGGTTTCATGGTGTCACCTTGTGGGGCATCAGAATTGGTAATCGAGCGTGATGTGCAGCCGCGCGCGACGGGAAACGGCCTCGGGTGCGGAAACGGGCCGGGCCCAGTTGATTTCCGCACTGAGTCCCTGCCACGCCGCGCGGACCCCCACGCCCAGGGCGGCGAGCTGCTTCCAAGCGGGGTCGGCCAGCAGGCGCACGCGCCCGTAGTCGTAGAACAGATAGGGAATCGCCTGGGTCTGCGCCGCGGCGTCCGTCCAGTGCAGCTCGTGGCGGGTATAGGCGCCGCGGTCGCCGGCAAGCTGGCCTTCCTCGAAGCCGCGCACGGTGCCGGCGCCGCCGATGAAGATCTGCTCCGAGCTGTGCAGGCCGCGCTGGGCGCGCTGGCCGGTCACGCTGCCGCGCCAGGCGAAGTGCGGGCCGAGACCCACGGTGGCGGCGAGATTGAAATCGAGTTTCTCAAACTGATAGTGGGGGGATGGGGCGCTGAGCCCGTCCACGTCCGCCTCGGCGCCAAAGGCCCTGAGGCCGCGCACATAGCCGAGGTCGGCGCTCAACTCCGCTCCTGGCCAGCGCTGCAGCCGGCTGGCGGCGAGCCGCAGCACGCTCATGTCCTGCGGGGTGAGCGCAATGCCGGCCACGTCCCGCTGGGCGCGGCGCAGGGTGAGCATGGCGTCGAGGGCGGTCCGGGAGACCGCATCGCGCTGGATCACGCGGTTGATTGCGAGGCTGTGGTTGGCGGAATCGCCGGCGATCACGGCCGAAAGCCCCGGGATGGGGCTCGCGTAGTCGGACACCGTGTAGGTGTAGGACAGGGTGTTGTAGCCCCAGGGCACGGATACGGAGAGCAGCGAGGCCTTGCTGTCGCTGCTCTGGATGTGCGTCAGGTTCCAGGCGTCGAACAGGCCCAGGGGATTGTCGGCCTCGACCATGACGCGGCCGCGAATCGTGCCGGTGCTCTTCTGGCCGGCGTTGTCCGCGCCGAGGTGGACGCGCCAGGGTGCCTGCACCTGCGTGCGGATGTCCACTACGCTGCCGCCGGGCGACTGGCCGGGCAGGATCTGCATCTCGGCGCGGCGGGAACGCAGGCGGTTGATCTGATCGACGCCCTGCTCCAGGTCGGCCAGGCGCAACACGTCCTGCGCACGGAATGGCAGGGGCGCGAGCGCGCGGCCCCTGGCCTCGCTGCCGTCGAGTTTCACCGCCTCGATACGACCGGCGACCAGGGTCACTTGGAGCACGCCGGAGGCGAGGTTCTGCGGACCGATGTAGGCGCGGCTGGTGATGTAGCCTTTGTCGATGAGCGCGGCGGTCAGGTGCCGCAGCAGCAGGTTGATGCGGTGTTCGCCCAGGCGCAGGCCGGTGAAGGGCGCCACCAGGCGCGCTGCGTCCTCAGGGTCGAGCAGGGCATCGCCCTTGAGCTCGATGCGCTGGATGGCGAAGGCCGGTTCGGTTTCCGGGAGGGCGGCGGGGTCGGCGCCCAGGTCGGATTCCGGCACCGTCGGCGCCTCGCGCCCGATGCTGGGCGGAGGTTGCTGCATCTGCTGTTCGCGGCTGCGGGCACGCTGTTCGTCCAGCAGGCGCTGGGCTTCGTCGATCTGGGCCGCCGGGAGGGCTGCGCTGCCCAGCACCAGGGCCAGCATCAAAGCGGCGCGGGACACGGCTTGCGCGTGGGGTGCACTCATCGTTTCTGCTCTGCGTTGTTATGCGCCCCGGACGATCTCGCGGCACCGTCCCGGGGCGTGGCGGCGTCGTGGCCCGAAGGGCCCGCCAGGCCATTGGAATATTAAGATTGCGTAATATTACTCGGCGACATATGTCACGGGCAATATTGCTGAGCAGCACGCTGTCATTGTGGGGGGGCGGTGCCTGGAGCAGAAAAAGGTCAGACGGGCAGGCGTGGGCGGGCGGCCGCCTTCACGGACACACCACCGGCACGGGCGTGGTGAGCACGATGGCGTCGGTGCCCACGCGGGCACGGCAGGCGTAGGCTTCCACGCCGGCGGCTATCACTTCGCGCAGGGCGCGGCCGTAGGCGGGATCGATGGCATCGGCGGGGCGCAGCTCCTGCACGTCCTCCCGCTGGATGCAGAAAAAGATCACGGCGCGATGACCCTGCTTTACCAGCCGGGCCAGGTCGCGCAGGTGCTTCTCGCCGCGGCGGCTGACGGCATCCGGGAACAGGGCGATGCCACCCGCCACCGCAGCGGTGACGTTCTTCACTTCCACGTAGCAGTCCGGGCGCCCCGGCGCGGCGAGCATCAGATCGATGCGGGACTCTCCGCAGGTCACCTCGCGCCGCAGTCCGCTATAACCCGCAAGCGGGGCAAGCCGGCCGGCACGAATGGCTTCCTCCACCAGTCGGTTGCTGCGCCCGGTGTGGATGCCCACCAGCACGCCGGGGGGCCGCTTCCACGAGTTCCCAGGTGTAGGCGAGCTTGCGCGCAGGGTTTTCGGCGCGGGACAACCAGACGCGCGCACCTGGTGTCTGGCAGCCGAGCATGGAGCCGGTGTTGGGACAATGGGCGGTGACCGTCCCGCCGTCGTCCAGCCGGACGTCGGCGAAGAAGCGCTGGTAGCGCCGGATCAGCGTGCCCGCCAGGAGAGGCGTTTCGAAACGCATGGGACACCGTGGCGACACCCGCGCGCCGCCACGGCAAAAGAATGAGCCGGAATTATTTCTTCTGGGGCTTGAGGAAGGTGATCACATTGCTGCCCGGCGCGTTGCGCGAGCCGCACTCGGCACCGCCCTGCTCCCAGTCGAGCAGGGATTCCGCCTCGTGGAGCAGATTGATCACCTCGATGTAGTCCTTGTCCTTGACCATCATGAGCGCGGTGCGGCCGCCCTCGTTGCGCGCCTTGACATCCGCTCCGGCCTTGATGAGCACGTCCACCACCTCTGCCTCCCCCGCCCCGGCCGCAAGCATGAGGGGACGCACGCCGTAGAAAATCTTGTGCTCGATGTCGGAACCCGCTTCCAGCAGCACCTGCACCACGTCCGCGAAGCCGCGGTCGAGCTCCGGGTTGTAGCAGGCGTGCATGAGGGCGGTGTAGCCGCGCTCGTCTTCCGCCTTCACGTCCGCACCGGCCGCGAGCAGGTCGCGCACGATCTGCAGGTGACCGGCACGCGCCGCTGCCATCAGCGGCGTGAGTCCGCCTTCGCCCGCTGCGTTCACGTCGGCACCGGCCGCGATCAGGGACTGCACCCGGCTCACATCGCCGGCCTCGATTGCCTGGAATAACTGGTCTGCCATATCGAAATCCTCATCGGCTTGGTGCATGGGATCCGGCAGAAAAAACCTTTGCCGGCTCAGGGAATTACAGCTTCCTCCATTGTATCAGAGGCGCGCGCTTCGAAACCCAGGACGCCGTTGGCGTAGGCTATGCTTGGAATTCCTCTTTCCTGCGGGGGCGGGCGGTGGCACAACCGAACCCGGAAACGGTCCCCATGAGTCCTCCGGACGGCAAAGCCCTGCTCGCCGCCCTGCGCCGGCTGGTGTTCTATGCCTTTGGCCTGCCCCCGGTGTGCGGCCTCGGCTTCATTCTGCTCACCGGCGTGCTCACGCCCGGCCAGCTCGCAGACATCCTCACCACTCCCCTGGAGCCGGCCTACATCATCGCCTGGCTTGCCTTTGCGCTGTGGGCCCTGCCGCGACAGGCGCGACCTTTGGCCGACTGGCTCGACGGCCGCGCCACGGCAGATGCGGCACGGGCCGCGCTGCGCCGCTTTCCCGTCGTTTACTGGGCCGCCTTTCTCGCCTATCTCGCCCTGGCGCCGGTGTCGGTGATCGCCGCGGCCGCGCTGTACACCGATTACGCGCCCCGAACCGCCGACGCGTTGCGCATCGCCCTGATTGCGCTGAGTGTCTCCATCATCGTCGGCTTGCCCATCTTCTTCCGCATGCTGGACTTGTTCGGCCGCGCCCTCGGCGGGCTTGAGCTGCGCCAGCCCGTGATCGGGCTGCGCATCCGGTTCCTGCTGACCGCCATCCTCACGCCCCTGCTCGTGGACACCCTGCTCGTCCAGTACTACTGGACGCGAACCGGCTTCTTCACGCTGGAAACCTTCTGGGTGTGGCTGGGGCTCGCGCTGCTCGCAGCGACCGGCGCGCTGCTGGTGGCACGCAGCCTGGGCCAGTCGCTCAACCCCCTGGCGACGCTGCTGGGACAGGGGGGACAGGCAGCGGAGGCAGGCCCTCTCAAGCCGCAGTCGACGGACGAACTGGGAGTGCTCACAGGCGACATGGCGGCATTGCTCGACCGGCTGCACACCCAGAATGCGGTGCTCGATCTCAACAACCGGCTCCTGCGCGCGGCGGACAGCGACCTCGGCAGCACGGCGCTGCTGGCGCGGGTGGCCGATCTGTGCCGGCAGGCCCTCACCACCGAATCCGCCTTTGTGGTGCTGCGTGAGGCGGACAGCGGCGATCTGGTGGCCGTGGCCCAGGCAGGATCGGCTTACCGAGCCGCCGGATACTGGCGCCTCTCCGGGCAGGAGCCTTCCCTTGCCCGTGCCTGCCTCGAGCAGCGGGAGACCCTGGCTCTGACGAATCTCGCCGACGACGCGCGCACCAGCCAGCGTTTGCGTCTGGCCCTGGGCACCCGCTCCGTGCTGGTCACCCCCATTCCGGGCGAAGGCGACGATGCCCAGGGTGTCCTGATCGCCAGCACCCGCAGCCAGCCCAGGGACTGGCATGCGCGCGATGTCGCGCTGATCGAGAACCTGGCCCGCGAGGCGGGCCTCGCCCTGGCGGCGCGGCGCCTCCACGAGGCGCGGCAACGGGCAGAAGCCGCCCGACGCGAGGAAGGCGAACTCCTGCGCCTCATCATGGACCCCACCGAGCAGGGTATCTACGGCGGCGACCTGGAGGGGCGCTGTCTGTTCATCAACCGGGCCGCGCTCCGGCTGCTCGGTTACGACCGCGCGGACCAGGTGCTGGGACGGCCCATGCACGCCCTCATCCACCACAGTCATGCCGACGGCAGTCCCTACCCGGCACAGGCCTGCCGCATGGGGCTGGCCACCGCCGCCGGCACGTCCATCCACTGCGACACGGAGGTGTTCTGGCGCAGCGATGGCACGAGTTTTCCGGTGGAATACTGGGCCCGTCCCATCGAGCGCGATGGTCGCGCCATCGGCACCGTGGTGTCCTTCGTGGACATCACCGCGCGCCGCCGGGCGGAAGAGGCGGAGGCCCGCCGCCAGCGCATGCTGCAGACCCTGCTCGCCGCGACCGATCTCCTGTTCACGCCACGCGGCGGCAGCGAACTGATGCAGGCGATCTGCACCCTGCTGGTGGAGCAGGCCGGGTTCGGCATGGCCTGGATCGGCATGGTGGGCAGCGACCGGCGTGTGATTCCCGTGGCCTGCCGGGGCTTCGACCAGGGCTATCTGGCCTCAGCGGACGTGCGCGCCGACGACTCGCCCCGCGCCCGCGGCCCGGTGGGTGCCGCCATCAGGGAGGGCCGCACCGTGATCACCGAAGACACGGAAACCGATCCCGCCTTCGCGCCCTGGCGCGAAATGGCCCGCGCGCGCGGCTTCCGTTCCGTGCTG
The DNA here is from genome assembly GCF_055379455.1 of Thiobacter subterraneus. Lineage (NCBI taxonomy): Bacteria > Pseudomonadati > Pseudomonadota > Betaproteobacteria > Burkholderiales > Thiobacteraceae > Thiobacter > Thiobacter subterraneus. The sequence goes on along the minus strand of NZ_AP042402.1, from coordinate 2,366,933 downwards.
GCCACGCCGGTGCGCGTGGAAGGCGACGTGGTGGGCGCCCTCGCCATCTATGCCACCCAAGCCCGTGCCTTCGGCATCCACGAAATCACCCTTGCGCAGCGTCTCGCCGCGGATTTGGGACAGGCCCTGGCGCGCGAGGCCGCCGATGCCGCCCTGCGCGCCAGCGAGCGCCGACTGGAAGCCCTGCTCGCCGAGCGCACCCGCACGATCGAGGAACAGGCCGCCATCCTCGACCAGATCCACGATGCCGTGGTGCGAACCGATCTGGACGGCATCGTCACCGGCTGGAACCGGGGCGCGCAGCAGCTCTTTGGCTACACCGCCCAGGAAATGCTGGGGCAACCGGTGGCACGGCTGCATCCGGATCCCGGTTTCCTGCGCGAGCAGATCATCGCCCCCCTGAAGGCCCGGGGCGCCCATGAGGTGGAAGTGTCCATGCAGCGCAAGGACGGCAGCCTGTTCGACGGTCATCTTTCCCTGTCCCTGCTGCACGATGCCGAGGGGCGGCCGGTGGGCATGATCGGCTACACCCTGGACATCAGCCGCCGCCGCATGGCGGAACGCCTGCTGGCGGCGCGCAGCCGGGAGCTCGCCGCCATCAACCGGGAGCTGGAGGCGTTCAGTTATTCCGTGTCCCACGACCTGCGCGCGCCGCTGCGTGCCATCGACGGTTTCTCCCAGGCCTTGCTGGAAGACTTCGGCGACGCGCTCGACGCCACCGGCCGCGACTACCTGCAGCGCGTGCGCGCGGCCGCCCAGCGCATGGCGGCCCTGATCGACGGTCTGCTCGCGCTGTCCCGTCTGGCGCGTGCGCCGCTGGCGCGCCGGGCCGTGGATCTCAGCGCCCTGACCCAGGATGTGATTGGGGAACTGCAGGCCGCCGAGCCGCGCGACGGCATCGCCGTGCATATCGAGCCCGGCATCATGGCCGAAGGCGACCCCACCCTGCTGCGCATCGTCCTGGCCAACCTGCTGGGCAATGCCTGGAAATACACCCGCCACACACCCGCGCCGGAAATCCAGTTCGGCACGGAACGCGACAACGACGCCCTCGTGTATTTCGTGCGTGACAACGGCGTGGGTTTCGAGATGAAATACGCAGACAAACTGTTCGGGGTCTTCCAGCGTCTGCACCACGCCTCGCAGTTCGAAGGCACGGGCATCGGCCTTGCCACCGTGCAGCGCATCATCCACCGCCACGGCGGGCGCGTCTGGGCGCAAGCGGAACCCGGGCACGGGGCCATCTTCCGCTTCACCCTCGGCCCCGGCCTCGACCGGGAAGGAACCGCACCATGAACGACGGCAGTGGCAAGACCATCCTCCTCGTGGAGGACAACCCGGACGACGAGGCGCTCACCCTGCGCGCCCTGCGGCGAAACCACATCCTCAACGAAGTCGTGGTAGCCCATGACGGCGTGGAGGCGCTGGACTACCTGCTCTGCCGCAATGCCCATGCCGCGCGTCCCCCGGCAAATCCCCAGCTGATACTGCTCGACCTCAAGCTGCCCCGGCTCGATGGGCTCGAAGTGCTGCGTGCCCTGCGCAGCGACCCGCGCACCCGGCTGCAGCCGGTGGTGATCCTGACCAGCTCCCGCGAGGAGCAGGACATCCTGCGCGGGTATGAGCTGGGGGCCAACAGCTACATCTGCAAACCGGTGGACTTCGATCAGTTCATGGAGGCCGTGCGCCAGCTGGGCCTTTATTGGCTCGTGCTCAACGTCCCTCCCCCCGCGGGGCCGCGCTGATGGCCGGGCCCCTGCGCGTGCTACTGGTGGAGGATTCGGAGGACGATGCGCTCCTCCTGGAACGCCAGCTCAAGCGCGGCGGGCTCGACGCCATCACCCGGCGCGTGGACTCGGCGGCTGCTCTGCGCGCCGCGCTCACACACCAGCCCTGGGACGTCATCATCACCGACCACAACCTGCCGGGGTTCGACTCCCACGCTGCCCTGGAACTGGTGCGGGCCAGCGCCTGCGACGCGCCGGTGATCATCGTCTCCGGCTCCATCGGCGAGGACCTGGCCGTGGCAGCCATGAAGGCCGGGGCCGCCGATTACCTGATGAAGGACAACCTGGCGCGGCTGGTGCCCGCCATCGAACGCGAGCTGCGTGAGGCAGCACGGCGGCGCGAGCACCGGGCAGCGGAAGCCACCATCGCCCACATGGCCTTCCACGACGCCCTGACCGGGCTTTTGAACCGCCATGGCTTCGAGCGGCGCCTGCAGGAGACGCTCGCCCGCCCCGGTCCCCATGCCCTGCTCTATCTCGACCTGGACCAGTTCAAGGTGGTCAACGACACCTGCGGCCACGGCGCAGGGGATGAGCTTCTGCGCCAGCTCGCCCGCCTTTTGAGAAACCGCGTGCAGGGGGGCGACACCCTGGCACGTCTGGGCGGCGACGAATTCGGCCTGCTGCTGGAAAACTGTTCCCTGCCGGACGCGGAACGCGCCGCGCAGGCGCTGCTCGGCGCGATCAACGGCTTCCGCTTCACCTGGGCCGGCACGCATTTCAGCCTGGGTGGCAGCATCGGGCTGGTGCCCGTCACCGACGACCGAGCCAGCCTCACGGAACTGCTGCGCCATGCCGACGTGGCCTGCTATGCGGCCAAGGACCTGGGCCGCAACCGCGTGCACGTATATGCGCCGGACGACCGTGAGCTTTTGCGCCGCCAAGGGGAGATGCAGTGGGTGGCACGCATCCACGCTGCATTGGCGGAAAACCGCTTCGTGCTTTACCGGCAAAGCATCCTTCCGCTCAGGGGGGGAGCCGGCACGCCGGGCTGCTGTGAACTCCTGCTGCGTCTGCGCGACGAACAGGGGGGTCTGGTCCTGCCCGGCGCCTTCCTGCCGGCGGCAGAGCGTTACAACCTGGCGCCCGCCATCGATCGCTGGGTGGTACGCCACCTGCTGCAGGCAGTGGCGCGCGCCCGCACGGCGGGCCAGCCCACCCCGGGTCAGTTCTTCATCAACATCTCGGGCACTACCCTCAACGACACGGACTTCTTCGAGTTCGTGGAAGAGGAACGGGCGCGCGCCGGTGTGGCGGCCCGGTCACTCTGCTTCGAGATCACGGAAACCGCGGCGGTGGCCCATCTCGACCGGGCGGTGTCCTTCATCGAGGCCCTGCGCCGGCGGGGCTGCCAGTTCGCCCTGGACGACTTCGGCGCGGGCCTGAGCTCCTTTTCCTATCTCAAGAACATCCCGGTGGATTACCTCAAGATCGACGGCCATTTCGTGCGCAACGTGCTCGTGGACCCCATGGACCGGGCCATCGTCGAATCGGTCAACCGCATCGGCCACGTGGTGGGGCTGAAGACCATCGCGGAGTTCGTGGAGAGCGAAGCCGTGCGAATAGAGCTCGCCGCCCTCGGCGTGGATTATGCGCAGGGCTTCGGGCTGCACCGTCCCGAACCCCTGGACGATTGCAGCACCACGTGAGGGGCTTGTGTTTCGCGGCCCTGCCCCCATCTTGGGCGCGTGCGGGCTCGGCCCGCGACCTGTTTTGCTGTATAATTCAAGCACTTGTTTTTTTCAGGAGCGCATCATGCCGATCTACGAATACCGCTGCAGCGCATGCGGCTTCCAGAAGGAATACTTGCAGAAGATGAGCGACGCCCCGCTCACCACCTGCCCCGAGTGCGGCAAGGAGACTTTCTCCAAGATGCTCTCGGCCGCCGGCTTCCAGCTCAAGGGCAGCGGCTGGTACGCCACCGACTTCAAGGGGGGCGGCTCCGCGCCCAAGAAGGAGGAAGCGCCCGCACCCGCCTGCGGCGCCGGCGCCTGCCCGGCCTGCCAGGCCTGACGGCACCCCACGGGATGGAGCGGACCGGCCGGGCCCCGGTCCGTTTTTTTCATGCGCACCCCACCTCTTAAACGCTACTTCGTCACCGGCCTGCTGATCTGGGTGCCCCTGGTCATCACGGTGTGGGTGATCGGCTTCCTGATCGGCACCCTGGACGGGGTGCTGGACCTGCTGCCCGAAGCCTACCACCCGGACCGCTGGCTCGGCACCCACGTGCCGGGCCTGGGCGCCATCGTCGTGCTCACCGTGATCCTGCTCACGGGGATGGTGACCGCCAACTATTTCGGCCGCCGGCTGCTCGTCCTGTGGGAAAGTCTGCTGGCGCGCATCCCGGTGGTGAAATCCATCTACAGCAGCGTCAAGCAGGTGAGCGACACCCTGTTCTCGGGCCAGGGGGAGGCCTTCCGCAAGGTGCTGCTGGTGCGCTATCCCCACCCGGAAGCCTGGTCCCTCGCCTTCCAGACCAACGTCCCCGCGGAAGTGCGAACCCTCCTCGGCGAGGACTACGTGGCGGTGTTCATTCCCACCACCCCCAGCCCGGTGAACGGGTTCTACTTCTACGTGAGGAAGGAAGAAACCCGCGAGGTGCCCATCAGCGTGGACCTCGCGCTGAAATACATCGTCTCCATGGGGGCCGTGGCCGCCCCGGCACGGGACCGGGCCGCGGTCTACCCCGGCGACTGAAGCCGCCATCGGGCCAGTACTCCGCTACCGACTTCCCCTGTTCCGGAAAGACGCTATACTCCCGGCCTTTTTGTGCCTGGAGTTTTCATGCGTTCCCTCCCGATGTCCACGGGCCGCACGCCGGCCCTGCCCAGTCTGTTGGGCGCCTGCCTCATGGGCTTCGCTGCCTGCGCCTGCGCCACCAATGGCATGAACATGGAAGGCTACGGTGCCGTGGCCACTGCCCTGGGAGGCGCGTCCCAGGCCTACGACAACGGCACGGCGGCCATGATGAACAATCCCGCCACCCTGGCCCTGATGGAGCCGGGCCGCCGCGCGGATCTTGCCTACGGCTTCCTCGGGCCCACGGTGGAAGCCCGCTACGGCGCCATGACGGCGCGCTCCCGCGCGGACGCCTTTTCCATGCCCGCTTTCGGCTGGATGAAGAAAACGGGCGACCTCGCCTGGGGCTTCGGCATCTACGGTCAGGGAGGCATGGGCACGGAATATGCCGGGGACACCTTCATGAGCGCAGGCAGCGGGCTCACCACGCGTAGCGAGCTGTCGGTGGGGCGGGTGATCTTTCCCCTGGCCTACACCGTCTCACCCGGGCTGTCGGTGGGCGCCACCCTCGACTTCGTATGGATGGGCCTGGACCTGCAGATGGCCATGAACGGTGCCCAGATGCAGGCCATGGGCGCTCTCGGCCAGGGCAGTGTGGGCGGATCGCTCGCGACAGGGCTGGCGAGCCTGGGCGCGACCGACGTGGCCTACTTCGACTTCTCCAACGACAGCCGATTCACCGGCCAGGCGCGCGGCTACGGCGCAGGCGGCAAGCTGGGGGTGGTCTATGAATTCGCCCCAACCCTCAGGCTCGGCGCGAGCTGGCACAGCCGGACCGCGGTGTCCGACATGACCGCCGATCGGGCGGAGATTCGCCTGATCACCGCCGGCGGCTCCACCACCCTGCCCGGCAGGATCCGCGTCCACGATTTCCAGTGGCCGGAAACCTGGAGCGCGGGGCTGGCCTGGCAGCCGCACCGCGACTGGCTGCTGGTGGCCGACTGGAAACGTCTGCAGTGGGCGCGCGTGATGAAGGATTTCCGCCTGCGTTTCGAGGCGGATGCGGGCGGTGATCTGGAGCTGACCCTCAACCAGAACTGGAAGAACCAAAACGTTTTCATGCTGGGTGTGGCCTGGCAGACGGGTCCGCGCTGGACCCTGCGCGCGGGCGCCAATCTCGCCGCCAACCCGGTGCCGGACGCGCTCATGCACCCCCTCTTCCCCGCCATCGTGCGCAATCACGTCACCGCGGGCGTGGGCTACGCCTTCGACCGCACCAGCAGCCTCGACTTCGGGCTGACCCACGGCTTCCGGGTGGAGGCCACCAATGGTGCGGGCGTGACGGTGAGCCATCGCCAGACCAACTGGCAGCTGGTGTACGGCCGGCGCTACTGACGGGCCGCGGGCGGGGGCTTCCGGTATAATTTCGGGTTTTTCGCCGCCCGTCGGGCGGCGCCTCAGGACATCCCCATGCGTACTCATTACTGCGGCCACGTCAATCTCGACCATCTGGACCAGACCGTCACCCTGTGCGGCTGGGCCCACCGCCGGCGCGATCACGGCGGCGTGATCTTCATCGACCTGCGCGACCGGGAGGGCCTGGTGCAGGTGGTGTGCGACCCTGCCCAGAGCGACGCCGCACCCGACACCTTCGCCACCGCTGAAAAGGTGCGCAACGAATACGTGCTGCAGGTCACCGGCCGCGTGCGGCGCCGGCCGGAGGGCACCGTCAATCCCCATCTGCCCACGGGGGCGATCGAGGTGGTGGCCACGCGGCTTGTCATCCTCAATCCATCCGCCCCGCTGCCCTTCCAGCTGGACGAGGAGCCGTCGGAGAACGTGCGCCTCACCTACCGCTACCTGGATCTGCGGCGCGAGTCCATGCAAAAGAACCTGCTCTTGCGCTACCGGGTGGCCCGCGCCATGCGCGCCTATCTGGACCGCCACGGCTTCGTGGAAATCGAAACGCCCATGCTCACCCGCTCCACGCCGGAGGGGGCGCGCGACTACCTGGTGCCCTCGCGCCTGCATCCGGGCATGTTCTACGCCCTGCCCCAGTCGCCCCAGCTGTTCAAGCAGCTGCTCATGGTCTCGGGCTTCGAGCGCTATTTCCAGATCACCAAGTGTTTCCGCGACGAGGACCTGCGCGCCGACCGCCAGCCCGAATTCACCCAGGTGGACCTGGAAATGTCCTTCGTCGACGAAGACGACGTGATGAACCTGGTGGAAGGCATGATCCGCGAAACCTTCCGCACGGTGCTGGGTGTCGAATTGCCGGACCCGTTCCCCCGCCTGTCCTGGCACGAGGCCATGAGCCGCTATGGGTCGGACAAGCCGGATCTGCGCGTCGCCCTGGAACTGACCGAGCTCACGGATGCCATGAAGGACGTGGAGTTCAAGGTGTTCGCCGGACCGGCCAACATGCCGGGCGGACGGGTGGCGGCGCTGCGCCTGTCGGGTGGCGCCGACAGGCTTTCGCGCGGCGAGATCGACGCCGCCACGGAATTCGTGAAGATCTACGGCGCCAAGGGGCTGGCCTGGATCAAGGTGAATGATCGGGCCAAAGGTCGCGAGGGCCTGCAGTCGCCCATCGTGAAGAACCTGCACGACGCCGCCCTCGCCGCCATCCTGGAACGCACGGGCGCCCAGGACGGCGACATCATCTTCTTCGGCGCCGACAAGGCGAAGATCGTCAACGACGCGCTGGGCGCCCTGCGGGTGAAGCTGGGCCACGAGAAGGGCTACGCGGCGGACGGCTGGAAACCCCTGTGGGTGGTGGACTTCCCGGCCTTCGAATACGACGAGGAAGAGAAACGCTGGGTGGCCCTGCACCATCCCTTTACCGCGCCCAAGCCGGGCCATGAGGAACGACTCGCCAGCGACCCCGCGTCCTGCCTGTCCCGCGCCTACGACATGGTGCTCAACGGCTGGGAGGTGGGCGGCGGTTCCATCCGCATCCACCGCGAGGACGTGCAGGAAAAGGTGTTCGCCGCACTGGGCATCGGCGCCGAGGAGCGGCGCAACAAGTTCGGCTTCCTGCTGGATGCGCTGCAATACGGCGCCCCGCCCCATGGCGGCCTGGCCTTCGGCCTGGACCGCCTGGTGGCGCTCATGGCCGGTGCCGAATCCATCCGCGACGTGATTGCCTTCCCCAAGACCCAGAAGGGCAACGATCTCATGACCCAGGCGCCCAACACGGTGGACGAAAAGCAGTTGCGCGAGCTGCACATCCGCCTGCGCCAGGTGGAAACCCGAAACGGCTGAACGGCACCTTCGCGGAGGACGCAGGCCACCCCCGGGCAGGCCGCTGCGCCCGACGGCTTCATCCAGGACGCTTTCCCCGGCACGCTTTCCCCGGCACGCTTTCCATGGAATGGCTCTACCTCCTGGCCGCCGGTCTCTTCGAGATCATCTGGGCCACCAGCCAGAAATATTCGGAGGGCTTCACCCGCCTGCTGCCCACGGTCATCACCCTGGTCACCGCAGCCGCGAGTTTCGTGTTGCTTGGCCTGGCCATGAAGCACCTCCACCTGGGCACGGCCTACGCCGTCTGGACCGGCATCGGCATCGTGGGCACCGCCCTTCTGGGCATGCTCCTGTTCGGCGAGCCGGTGACCGCCCTGCGCCTGTTGTTCATCGGGCTCATCCTCGTTGGTATCATCGGCCTCAAACTCACCTACTGACCCGTTGTGAACCAGACCTACAAGATCCCGGAGTCCGTGCTGGTGATCATCCACACGCCCGACGGTCAGGTGCTGCTCCTGGAGCGTGCCGACCATCCGGGCTACTGGCAGTCCGTCACCGGCAGTCGCCACCCGGGGGAGACGCTGCGCGAGACGGCCGTGCGTGAGGTGGCCGAGGAAACCGGGCTCGACGCGCGCCGCTACCGGCTCACCGACTGGAACCTGGAAAACGTGTACGAGATCTATCCCGAGTGGCGCCACCGTTACGCCCCCGGTGTCACCCACAACACCGAACACGTGTTCGGCCTGGAGGTGCCCGGCCCCCTGCCGGTGCGTATTTCGGCGCGGGAACACCTGGGCTACCAGTGGCTGCCGTGGCAGGAAGCCGCGGAGAAGTGCTTCTCCCCGAGCAATGCCGAGGCCATCCGCCGGCTGCTGCAACGCTAGCATCATGTCGGACCTCATCCACATCACCACCTACAACATCCACAAGGGCTTTTCCCAGTTCAATGCGCGCATGGTGCTGCACGAACTCAAGGAAGAGCTGCGCCGCGTGCACACCGACATCGCCTTCCTGCAGGAGGTGCTGGGCGAGCACCGCACCTATGCCGAGCGTCACAACTGGCCCACGCCTTCCCAGTACGAGTACCTGGCCGATTCCATCTGGCCCGAATACGCCTATGGCAAGAACGCGGTGTATCCGGAAGGACACCATGGCAACGCCATCCTGTCGCGCTTTCCCATCCTCAGGTGGGAGAACATCGACATCTCGGCCCATCCCCTGGAAAGCCGCGGCCTGCTCCACTGCGAGATCGCGGTGCCCGGCTGGACCGAGCCGCTGCACTGCATCAACGTGCACCTGGGGTTGGGCCAGCGCGGACGCAACAAGCAGGTCGCAGCGATCCGCGACCGTATCCAGGCAGTGGTGCCGCCCCACGCGCCCCTCATCATCGCCGGCGATTTCAATGACTGGCGGCGCACCGCCGGGGAGTTCCTGGCACGCACCCTGCACGTGCAGGAGGTGTTCGAGCACCTGCACGGTGCGCCGGCGCGCAGCTACCCTGCCTCCCTGCCCTTGCTGCGTCTGGACCGCATCTACTTCCGCGGCCTGAAGGTAAAAGGCGCGCAGGTCTATCACGGCCGTCCCTGGTCACGCATCTCGGACCACGCCGTCCTCACCGCCACCATGAGCCGGGCGTGACGGCCGCGTCCCGGCGCCACCGATGAAACGCTTCGTCGCCGGCAACCGCCTCACGCTGCTCAAAAACGGCACCGAATACTTCCCCGCCCTGGAAGCCGCGCTGGATGCAGCGCGCACCCACGTCTACCTGGAGACCTACATCTACCGTGACGACGCCGCGGGGCGACGCATCGCCGAAGCCCTCATGCGTGCCGCACGCCGGGGGGTGGCCACCCACCTCCTGCTGGATGGTTTCGGTTCGAAACCGCTTCCCCTCGGCCTGCTCGCGGAGATGCGCGCCGCCGGCGTACAGGTGCTGGTCTATCGTCCCGAAACCAGCCCCTGGCGGCTGCGCCGCCACCGCCTGCGGCGCCTGCACCGCAAGCTGGCAGTGGTGGACACCACCGTGGGTTTCGTGGGTGGCATCAACATCCTCGACGACGCCGATCCGGCCGACGGTGCGCCCCAGTACGATTACGCGGTGGCGGTGGAGGGACCGCTGGTGGCGGAGATCCTCACGGTCATGCGCCGGCTGTGGCACCTGGTGGCCTTCACCCAGCTGCGCCATACGCCCCGCCGCGACCGCGCCCCGGTGACCCCGCCGCCCCCCGCGGGCACGGTGCGCGCCCGCTTCCTGGTCCGGGACAACCTGCGCCACCGGCGCGACATCGAGCGGGCCTATCTGCGCGCCATCGGCAAGGCCCGCCGGGAAATCGTGCTCGCCAACGCCTATTTCCTGCCCGGCACCCGTTTCCGGCATGCTCTGCTGCGGGCAGCCAGCCGCGGGGTGCGCGTGGTGCTGCTGGTGCAGGGTCAGACCGATCACCCCTTCGTCAACTTCGCCGCCCAGGCCCTGCACGGCAGGCTCTTGGAAGCGGGGGTGGAAATCCATGCCTACACGAAAAGCATGCTGCACGCGAAGACGGCGGTGATCGATGGCGTCTGGGCCACCGTCGGCTCCTCCAACATCGATCCCTTCAGCCTGCTGCTGTCACGGGAAGCCAACGTGGTGGTCTACGACCACGAATTCGCAGGCCGGCTGCGAAGGGACATGCTGGCGGAAATCGCCAGCGGTGCGGTGCGCGTGACCATGGAAGACTGGGCCGCCGTGCCCCTCTGGCGGCGGCTGGTGATGTGGGCAGCCTACGGCCTGGTGCGGCTGCTCATGGGCGTCGTCCATTACCCCCACGACGACCCGCCGCCCGTCAGCGCCGGGCCAGGATCCGGACCACGAGGACGTTGATCAGTCCGAGGATGGAGCCCGCCCACAGCGCAGCCCACAGCCAGATGTCGGGCCCGAGCACGCGGGTGATGGCCCCGCGGCCGAGAAAGCCCGCCACCAGCGCGAGCAGGACCCAGGCGAAAAAGGCGATGGCCGCCCTGAGATTGGTGGATGACATGGGTTGTCCGCCCTTTTTGTTGTGGTTGGCGCACACCATTGTCCCGGCAGCCGGCAGCGTTTTCAACAGGGAGGTGCCGCAGTGGGGTGTGTATCCCTAGGCAGCCGGCTCCCCCAGCAGGGCATCATGGTCCGCCCGGATCGCCGCCAGGCGCTTGCGCACGCCGCGCCAGGGATCGCTCCAGTTCAGCCCGGGCCGCAGCAGGGCGGTGCACAGCAGGCGCATGCCCGCCACGTCGCCCCGATGCACGAACTCCGGCGCGGGGCCCAGGGCGCCCCGGCAGTCGGGCCCGCCCTGTAGGCCCTGGTTGTGGTAGTTGCCCAGTGGCACCGCCAGGGCCAGGGTGGGCAGCCCCCAGGCCACGGCGGCGGAACCTTCGCAGCTGCCGCCATCCATCAGGCGACGCTGGTGCCGGCCGGGCAAAAGCTCGGCGGCAAGCTCGCTCAGCACCTGGGTGGGGCCTGCGGAGAAGGGGGTGCGCCGGTCGCCCAGGCGCACGATGGGCCCCTTGCCCACCTCGGCGCCGGGGAGGGTGCGCGAGGCTTCCAGGCTCACCGCCACCAGCGGCCGTGCCGCGGCTTTGAGCCAGCCCAGCTGGAGGTGGGCCACGGTTCCCACCAGTCCCACCTCCTCGGCGCGCGTGAGCAGGCCCAGGAAGGGCGGACGGCGCCGCGTGCGGAAGGCGTCCAGGGCCGTGGCCAATACACAATAGACGCCCACCAGATCGTCCGCGGCACGCGCATGGAGGCGGGCGCCGCTGCCCCACACCGGCCGGCGGAAACGCAGGCCACCATACACTTGGGCCGCCCGCGGGCGCCATTCAGGCGTATCGAGATGCACCTCGGCGGTCGAGATGGCGAAGCCGTCTTTGCGCAGCTTCACCTGCCGCAGCACGCCGGTTGCCTCGAAGTCCGTCTCATCCGCAAGCCACACCGGCGCACCCAGGAGATGGCGGGTGGGCGAGCCGCCATGCCAGCGCACGCGCAGGACGCCGCGGCCGAGCCAGCGCACACCGTGGAAGCCCGGGTGATCCATGTGGGCGATGAACAGCCGCACCGGTTCCCGGCTGCGGGTGGCGAGCAGGCGCCGGTAATCGTCGCGCGAGGCCACGCCCACCACCAGATTGCCCACGGGATCCAGAAAATGGGGCACCCCCGCGTCCGCCAGAACCTGCTGCGCGCAGGCACGCACCCGGCCCTCGCGAAAGGGCGCCGTGGGCTGGGCGAGCAGCTTGAGGAGCAGATCGTCGTCGCGCCTCATCGTGAGCGGCGCCCGCCCAGCAGCGACCCCAGCACGCCGCGCACGATCTGCCGCCCCAGCTGGCTGCCGATGGCGCGCGCGGCGCTTTTCACCAGGGCTTCCACCACCCCCTGGCGGCGGCCATCGCCCGCGAGCACATCCCCAAGCACGCCGCCCAGGCCGGCTGCCTGCCCCGACGCCTCCGCAGGCTGCGCCTGCGCAGCGCGGGCCCTGAGCACCTCGTAGGCCGACTCGCGGTCCACGGTCTTTTCATACACGCCGGCGACGACGGAGCGTTCCATCAACTGGCGGCGGGTGGCCGGGTCGATGGGGCCGATCTGTCCCCGCGGCGGCAGCACGAAGGCCCGTTCCGTGACCTGGGGGCGCCCCTTCTCGTCCAGCGTGGAAATGAGGGCTTCGCCCACCCCCAGCTCGGTGATGACCTGTTCCGCATCGAAGCGGGGATTGGGGCGCATGGTGGTGGCGGCCGCTTTGACCGCCTTCTGGTCGCGTGGGGTGTAGGCGCGCAGCGCATGCTGGATGCGGTTGCCCAGCTGGCCCAGCACGCGCTCCGGGATGTCCAGGGGATTCTGGGTGACGAAGAATACGCCCACCCCCTTGGAGCGGATCAGGCGCACCACCTGCTCGATCTTGTCCAGCAGCGCCTGCGGCGCGTCCTCGAACAGGAGGTGCGCCTCGTCGAAGAAAAACACCAGGCGCGGCTTGTCCGGGTCGCCCACTTCCGGCAACTGCTCGAACAGTTCCGCCAGAAGCCACAGCAGGAAGGCGGCATAGACCTTGGGCGCCTGCATCAGGCGTTCCGCCGCCAGGATGTTGACGATGCCCCGGCCCCGGCCGTCGGTCTGCATGAGATCGGCCAAATCCAGCGCCGGCTCGCCGAAGAACTGCTCGCCGCCCTGGGATTCCAGGGCCAGCAGCGCGCGCTGGATGGCGCCGATGGAGGCGGCGGAAACATTGCCGTACTGCGTGGTGAATTCCCGCGCGTGTTCCCCCACGTACTGGACCATGGCGCGCAGGTCCTTGAGATCCAGCAGCAACAGGCCCTGGTCGTCGGCGATCCTGAACACCAGGGCCAACACGCCCGCCTGGGTCTCGTTCAGATTGAGCATGCGCGCCAAGAGCAGCGGCCCCATCTCGGACACGGTGGCCCGCACCGGGTGCCCCAGCTCCCCGAACACGTCCCAGAAGGTGACGGGCGAGGCCTCGAAGGTCCACTCCCCCAGACCCAGTTTTTCAATGCGTTCCCGGATCCTGGGCGTGGGCTGCCCCGGCTGGCTGATGCCCGACAGGTCGCCCTTGATGTCCGACAGGAACACCGGCACGCCGATGCGGCTGAAATTCTCGGCCAGCACCTGCAGGGTCACGGTCTTGCCGGTGCCGGTGGCGCCCGTGATGAGACCGTGCCGGTTGGCCATGCCGGGCAGCAGGAAAACCTCCCGTTCCCCCTTCGCGATGAGCATCGGCTCGCTCATGGAACCCCCTGGAATCTCGATAAAAACAGGCCCCGATGGTAACATGGCGTCTGTCGCAAACGGGGAATACGTGCACCATGGCAGGTCATTCCAAATGGGCGAACATCCAGCACCGCAAGGGGCGCCAGGACGCCCGGCGGGGCAAGATCTTCACCAAACTCATCAAGGAAATCACCGTGGCGGCGCGCCTGGGCGGCGGCGACCCCAATTTCAACCCCCGCCTGCGCCTGGCCATCGAGAAGGCCAAGGCCGAGAACATGCCCGCCGAGAACATCGAGCGCGCCATCAAGCGCGGCACCGGCGAGCTGGAGGGTGTGAACTACGAGGAGGTGCGCTACGAGGGCTACGGTCCCGGCGGCGCGGCGGTGATCGTGGACTGCATGACCGACAACCGCACCCGCACCGTCGCGGACGTGCGCCATGCCTTCAGCAAGCATGGCGGCAACCTGGGCACCGACGGCTCGGTGGCCTTCCTGTTCAAGCACTGCGGGCAGATCGTGTTCGCCCCCGGCACTTCGGAAGACAAGGTGATGGAGGCGGCCATCGAAGCCGGTGCCGAGGACGTGATCACCAACGATGACGGCAGCATCGAGGTCATCACCGCTCCCAACGATTTCGCCGCGGTCAAGGCCGCCCTGGAAAAGGCCGGACTCAAGCCGGCGTTCGCCGAGATCACCTTCAAGCCCACCACGGAGACCGAGCTCAAGGGCGAGGATGCGGTGAAGATGCAAAAGCTGCTGGATGCGCTGGAGAGCCTGGACGACGTGCAGGAAGTCTATACCTCCGCGGTGATGGAGTGAGCGCCGCAGCATGCGCATCCTAGGCATCGACCCCGGACTGCGCATCACCGGTTTCGGCGTCATCGAGCAGGCAGGCGGACGCCTGGCCTATGTCACCAGCGGCTGCATCCGCACGCCCGAGGCAACACTGCCCCAGCGGCTGAAGGCCATTTTCGACCACCTCACGGAGATCATCCTGGAGCACCGGCCCCAGGCCGTGACGGTGGAACAGGTGTTCGTCAACGTCAATCCCAAGTCCACCCTCCTCCTGGGGCAGGCCCGCGGGGCGGCCATCTGTGCCGCGGTGGCCCAGGGCCTGCCGGTGACGGAATACACCGCGCTGCAGGTGAAGCAGGCGGTGGTGGGCAACGGCCACGCGGAAAAGGAACAGGTCCAGGAAATGGTGCGACGCCTGCTGGCGCTGCCGGGCACGCCCGCACCGGATGCCGCGGACGCGCTGGCCTGCGCCATCTGCCATGCCCACGGCAGCCAGGGGCTGGGGCGCTTCGCCCCGAGCGGCTGGCGCATGCGCAACGGACGCCTGGTGGGACGGCTCTGATGACGGCACGCGAACCCACGCTGGCGGCCCTGCCCAACCCGCTGCTGCGCTATTTCCTGGCCACGCGCCCGGCCTTCCTCACCATCACCCTGGTGGGTGTCGTGCTGGGTCTGGCGGGGGCCGCCCACGACGGCATCGCCCTGGAACCGGCCCGCGCCGCCGTCACGCTGCTCGCGGCCCTGCTCACCCACGCCGGCGTGAACGTGCTCAACGACTATTACGATGCCCTGAACGGCAGCGATGCCCGCAACGTGGATCGCATCTATCCCTACACCGGTGGCAGCCGCTTCATCCAGAACGGAGTGCTCACGCCGCGCGCCACCGCCACCTTCGGCTTCGCCCTGCTGGCGGCTGTGATTCCCGCCGGCCTGTGGCTGACCCTGCATGCCGGGCCGGCCCTGATCGCCATCGGTGCCGTGGGCCTGTTCCTCGGCTGGGCCTACTCGGCCGAGCCTTTGCGCCTGAACGGGCGTGGCCTGGGCGAGATCTGCGTCGCCCTGGGTTTCCTGCTGGTCGTGGTGGGCAGCGACTTCGTGCAGCGCGCCGGCTTTGCCCCCCTGCCCTGGGCGGCGGGCTGGCCCTATGCCCTGCTGGTGACGGCCATCCTCTACGTGAACCAGTTTCCGGACCGCGCAGCTGACGCCGCCGCCGGCAAGCGCCACTGGGTGGTGCGTCTGCCGCCCCGGCTGGCGGCACGGGGCTACGGCCTGATCCTGCTGTTGGCGTACGGTGGCCTGGTGCTCGCCATCGCCCTGCGTGCCCTGCCGGCAGCCACGGCCGCGGCCCTGGCCGCCGCGCCCCTGAGCCTGCGCGCCTTTGCCGTCCTGAAGCGTCATGCCGACACGCCGGCAGCCCTCGCCCCGGCCATCCGCGACACCCTGGCCGCCGCCCATCTCGCGGGGCTTCTGCTGGCGGCCGCGCTGTTTTCCACGGCAGGCCCCTTATGATCGGCCGCATCACGGGCATCCTGCTGGAGAAACGGCCGCCCCAGATCGTGGTGGACGTCAATGGCGTGGGTTACGAGCTGGACGTGCCCATGAGCACCTTCTACAACCTGCCCGCCACCGGTGAGCGGGTGAGCCTGCACACCCATCTGGTGGTGCGCGAGGACGCCCATCTGCTCTACGGTTTCGGCAGCGAGGAGGAACGCCAGACCTTTCGTCAGCTCATCCGGGTGAGCGGCATCGGCGCCAAGACTGCGCTGGCCGTGCTTTCCGGCCTGAGCGTGGCGGAGCTGGCCCAGGCCGTGGCCTGTCAGGAAAGCGCACGCCTCGTCCGGGTGCCGGGCATCGGCAAGAAGACTGCGGAGCGGCTGCTGCTGGAACTCAAGGACAAGCTCGCCCCCGTGGCGGTTGCCCCCGCAGAGACTCAAGCCGGTGCCGGCAGCGAGAGCGACGTGGTCAATGCGCTGCTGGCCCTTGGGTATAATCCCAAGGAAGCGAGCTGGGCCGTGAAACAGTTGCCCAAGGATGTGTCCGTGTCCGACGGCATCCGGCAGGCTCTCAAACTGCTGTCCAAGGCATGAGCCCACCGATGAGGCCCGCCGCGCACAGGGCACGGCAATCCCGCAGAAAAAGCGGGCGACGCCTGTGCGCCCGCCCAATGCCAGGCCATGATTGAAACCGACCGCCTCATCTCCCCCGCGCCCCTCTCTCCCCAGGAAGAGGCGCTGGAGCGCGCCCTGCGCCCCCGCGCGCTGCAGGAATACGTGGGCCAGAAGAAGGCGCGGGAGCAGCTGGAGATCTTCATCGAGGCGGCACGCAAACGCGGTGAGGCCCTGGATCACGTGCTGCTGTTCGGGCCGCCGGGGTTGGGCAAGACCACGCTGGCCCACATCATCGCGCGGGAAATGGGCGTCAACCTGCGCCAGACCTCGGGCCCGGTACTGGAACGGGCGGGGGATCTCGCGGCGCTGCTCACCAACCTCGAGCCCAACGACGTCCTGTTCATCGACGAGATCCATCGTCTGTCCCCGGTGGTGGAGGAGATCCTCTACCCCGCCCTGGAAGACTTCCAGATCGACATCATGATCGGCGAGGGGCCGGCGGCCCGCTCGGTGAAGCTGGACCTGCCCCCATTCACGCTGGTGGGTGCCACCACCCGCGCCGGCATGCTCACCAACCCCCTGCGTGACCGGTTCGGCATCGTCGCGCGGCTGGAGTTCTACACGCCGGAGGAACTGCAGCAGATCGTGATGCGTTCCGGACGCCTGCTCAACGTCGAACTCTCGCCCGAAGGGGCACTGGAAATCGCGCGCCGCTCCCGGGGCACGCCCCGCATCGCCAACCGCCTGCTGCGCCGGGTGCGCGATTATGCCGAGGTGCGCGCCGGGGGCCGCGTCACGCCGGAGGTGGCGGACGCGGCCCTGTCCATGCTGGACGTGGACAAGGTGGGACTGGACACCATGGACCGCAAGCTTTTGTCCGCCGTGCTGGAAAAATTCGGCGGCGGGCCGGTGGGTCTGGATAATCTGGCCGCCGCCATCGGCGAGGCGCCCGACACCATCGAAGACGTGCTGGAGCCCTTCCTGATCCAGCAGGGCTATCTCATGCGCACGCCACGCGGGCGGGTGGCGACCCGCCTGTCCTACCAGCATTTCGGACTCGCGGCACCGGGCGGCACGCTCGACCTGTGGAACGAGCAGTGAGCGGGGTGGTCGCGCCGGCTGCCGCCTTCACCTGGCCCTTGCGGGTCTATTACGAAGACACGGACGCCGGCGGTGTCGTCTATTACGCCAACCACCTCAAGTTTCTGGAGCGGGCGCGCACAGAATGGCTGCGCGCCGCGGGTTTCGAGCAGCCGCAACTTTTGCGTGACTTCGATGTCATCTTCGTGGTGCGCGCCCTGACGATAGAATACCTGCGCCCCGCCCGCTTCAACGATCTGCTCACGGTGACCGTCAGCCTCATCCACCTGCGCCGCAGCATGCTGGAACTCGCCCAGACCATCGAGCGTGACGCGCCCCTGGTCACGGCGCGCGTCAAAATCGCCTGCGTGCAGGCGAGCACCTTCCGGCCCACCGCCATTCCCGCCGTGCTGCGCAACCGACTGGAAAGCCTTTCGTGAACGTGCAAGCCTCTACAGACCTGTCCTTCCTCGCCCTGGTGGCGAACGCAAGCCTGGTGGTGCAGCTGGTGATGCTGCTGCTTCTGGCCGCCTCCTTCCTCTCCTGGCTGTTCATCTTCCAGAAGCTGTTTGCCCTCCGGGAAGCCGCCCGCCAGGCGGACGGGTTCGAGCGGGAATTTTGGAGCGGCGTGGATCTCAACGCCCTGTTCCAGTCCCTCACCTCGGGGCCCATCGTCCCGCGTGGCATGGCCAAGATCTTCGAGGCGGGGTTTCGCGAGTTCAGCAAACTCAAGCGCCAGGGCGGCATGGACATCAGTGCGGTGATGGACGGCACGCGCCGCGCCATGCGCGCCGCCTATCAGCGGGAACTGGATCAGCTGGAACGCAAGCTGTCCTTCCTCGCCACCGTGGGGTCGGTGAGTCCCTACGTAGGGCTGTTCGGCACCGTGTGGGGCATCATGAATTCCTTCCGGGGGCTGGCCAACGTGGGGCAGGCGACCCTGGCCCACGTGGCCCCGGGCATCGCCGAAGCGC
Organism: Thiobacter subterraneus; assembly: GCF_055379455.1. Lineage (NCBI taxonomy): Bacteria > Pseudomonadati > Pseudomonadota > Betaproteobacteria > Burkholderiales > Thiobacteraceae > Thiobacter > Thiobacter subterraneus. The sequence continues at coordinate 2,348,474 of NZ_AP042402.1, read as the reverse complement.
TGATCGCCACGGCCATGGGTCTGTTCGCCGCCATTCCCGCGGTGATTGCCTACAACCGCTACACCCACGACATCGACCGCCTGGCCACCCGCTACGAAAGCTTCATGGAGGAGCTGTCCAACATCCTCCAGCGCCAGGCCCGGTGACGCCCCCCGGTGATGCTCCCCTGTGACGCACCCCACTGACGCCACGATGAACCGCCGCCCACGCCGTCAGATGAACCAGATCAACGTCGTGCCCTTCATCGACGTCATGCTGGTGCTGCTCATCGTGTTCATGGTGGCCGCGCCCCTCATCAACCCCGGGCAGATCGAGCTGCCCCGGGTGGGCCAGCAACTGAAGGCCCCGGTGGCCCCACTGGAAGTCATCATCCGCGCCGACAATAGCCTCAGGCTGCGCGACCGCTCGAAAGCGGGCGCAGAGGTGGCCGTGAGCCGCCCGGATCTGGTGCAGGCGATCCGGGCCAGGCAGGCCGCGAATCCGGACCAGGCGGTGGTGATCGCCGCAGACCGGAGCGTGCGCTACGAAAAGGTGCTGGAAGTGATGGATCTCCTGCAGCAGAACCAGGTACGCAAGGTCGGGCTGCTGGCAAAGCCCGCGGGCAGTTGAGGCTGTGAGCGTGGAGATGCGTTTGTCTGCCCCATCCGCCGACACCCTGCGCGCCGGCCTGCTCGCCCTGCTGGTGCATCTCGTGTTCCTCGGCCTGCTCGCCCTCGGGGTGCGCTGGAACCAAGAGGAGCCGGAGCCGGTGATCGCCGATCTGTGGTCGGCGCTGCCGGCCACGCCGCGCGCCGCGCCGGCGCCGGCTCCCGCGCCGGTCCGGGAAACCCGGCCGGCGCCCAGGCCGGAGCCGAAAGTGGAGCCGAAGGCGGAGACGCCGAAGCCGGACATCGCCCTCAGGGCCCGGCCCGAGCCGAAAAAACCCGAGCCCGCGAAAGTGGAACCGGCGCCCAGACCCGTCGCCGAGCCCAAGCCCGCGCCCCGGCCCACGCCCCAGCCCACGGTGAGCGAAGCCGATCCCCTGCAGCGGCAGCTGGAGCTGATCCAGCGCCAGCAGGCCATGATGGAGGCCGCCCGCGCCACGTCTGCCAGCGAGTCCGTGATCGGCGACTACAAGGGCCGCATCAAGCGCAAGATCCGCAGCTACCTCAACCGGCAGCCCTGCGGGGAAGCCAACGTGCAACTGGAATTCGACATCGCCCTGCTGCCCACCGGGCAGCTGCGCAGCCAGCCGGTGCTTACCCGCGGCAGCGGCCTGCCGGCCTGTGACCGGGCGGTGGAATACGCCATCCTGCAGGCCGACCCGCTGCCGGTGCCGCCGCAGCCCGAAATTTTTCAGGCTTTCCGCAACCTGCATCTGATCATCCGTCCCAATGATCCCAATGACTGACATCCGCCTGTCGTCGCTCCTGCGCACCGTCATCTGGCTGGGGTTCGCCTGCTGGCTGGCGCCCGCCCAGGCCGCCCTCACCATCGAGATCACCGGCGGCGCCGCGCTGCAGATTCCCGTGGCCATCGCACCCTTTTCGGGCGAAGACGCCTGGCGCGACCGCCTCTCCGGCATCATCGCCGCCGATCTCACCCGCAGCGGCCAGTTCAAGATCGTGAGCACCGCCGGTGTAACGCCCCTGCCGCAACGGCCCTCGGAGGTGAGGCTCGCCGACTGGAAGGCACGCGGCGCCGCGGCCCTGGTGATCGGCAGCGTGGTGAGCCAGCCCAATGGCCGGCTGGAGGTGCAGTTCCGGCTGCTGGACACGGTCAGGGAAGATCCCCAGTCGCCGGGCGGCGTGCAGCAGCTCGCCGGCTACAGCCTGCCCACAAGCCCTGCCCAACTGCGCCTGACCGCCCACCAGATCGCCGACATCATCTACGAGAAACTAACGGGTGATCCGGGCGTGTTCGCCACCCGCATCGCCTACATCACCAAACGGGGCAGTCTGCACGAACTGCAGGTGGCGGATTCCGACGGCGCCAACGCCCAGACCGTGTTCAGCTCGCGTGAGCCCATCATGTCCCCGGCCTGGTCGCCGGATGGCACGCGGCTCGCCTACGTGGCCTTCGAAAGCAGGAAGCCGGTGATCTACGTGCAGGAACTGGCCACCGCGCGGCGTTTCGTGCTGGCCAATTTCAAGGGCAGCAACAGCGCCCCCGCCTGGTCGCCGGATGGCCGGCAGCTCGCCATCGTGCTCACCAAGGACGGCACTTCCCAGATCTATGCCATTAACGCCGACGGCAGCGGCCTCAAACGCCTCAGCAACAGCAGCGCCATCGACACCGAACCCAGCTGGTCGCCGGACGGGCGCTATATCCTGTTCACTTCCGACCGCGGCGGCAGCCCCCAGATCTACCGCATGCCCGCCTACGGCGGTGAACCGGTGCGCCTCACCTTCCAGGGCAGCTACAATGTGAGCCCGCGTTACAGCCCCGACGGCAAGAGCTTCGTCTTCATCCAGCGCGAGGGGGGACGCTTCCGGGTGGCGGTGCAGGATATCGCCTCCGGTCAGGTGCAGGTGCTCACGGACGGCGGCATGGACGAATCGCCCAGCTTCGCGCCCAATGGCAAGCTGATCCTCTATGCCACGGCCCAGGGCGGCCGGGGCAGCCTGGCCGCCGTCTCCAGCGACGGGCGGGTGAAACAGAAGCTCACCACCGAAGCGGGCGACGTGCGCGAGCCGGCGTGGGGGCCGCGACTCAAGACCCAACCCTGATCTTCACCCACTCATGCAAAAGGAGAACATCATGAAACGATTCACGCTCAGTCTGCTTCTCGCCGGGCTGCTGGCCGGCTGCGCCAGTACGGAATCCGCGAAGGAACAGCCGCGCGCGGCGGTGGAAGACCGCACGGCCGCCCCGGCCGCCGGTGCCGGCGAAGGTGCCGCGCGGCCCCTCACACCGCCCAGCACCGCGGTGAACCCCCTCACCGATCCCAATAACATCCTGTCCAAGCGCAGCATCTATTTCGATTACGACAGCGATGCCATCAAGCCCGAATACAGGTCGATCATCGAGGCCCATGCCCGCTATCTGGTGGAGCACAAGTCCGCCAAGGTCTTCCTCCAGGGCAATGCCGATGAGCGGGGCAGCCGCGAGTACAACCTGGCCCTGGGTCAGCGCCGGGCCGATGCCGTGCGCAAGATGATGAGCGTGCTGGGCGTGCCGGAAAGCCAGATGGAGTCCGTGAGCTTTGGCGAGGAGAAACCACGCGCCACCTGTCATGACGAGTCCTGCTGGTCCCAGAACCGCCGCGTGGACATCGTCTATCAGGGCGAGTGAACATGGCACGCCGGGCGCGCAACCTGCTGCTGGGGCTGCTGCTCATCGCCAGCCTGCCCGCCGCGGCGGGCCTGTTCTCGGACGACGAGGCCCGCGCGCGTATCCAGACCCTGGCCCAGGAAAACCAGAAGCTGCGGGAGGATCTCAAGGCCCTGGAGGAACGCGTGGGTCGGCTGGATGCCCAGCTGCGCGCCCAGGGACTGATCGACCTCGTGCAGCAGATGGAGGGCCTCAAGGCGGAGCTGGCCAGGTTGCGCGGCCAGCTTGAGGTCAACACCCATGCCGTGGAGACGGTGGAGAAACGCCAGCGTGATCTCTACGTGGATCTGGACGACCGGCTGCGCAAGCTGGAGACCGCCGGGCCCGCCGCCGCGCCGCCTGCCGCGTCCGGCACGGCATCGGGTGCCGCGGCCCCTGCCGCCGCCGACACGGGGTCGGAGAGCCGGGCCTACGAGGCCGCCTTCAACCTGTTCAAGATCGGCAACTATCAGGGCGCCATCGCCGCCTTCGAGAACTTCCTCAAGACCTATCCCGCCAGTCCCCTGGCGGCCAACGCCCAGTACTGGATCGGCAATTCCTTTTCCGCCCTGCGCGACTACAAGGCGGCCATCGCCGCCCAGCAGAAGCTCCTGAGCCTCTATCCGCAAAGCGCGAAGGTGCCGGATGCCCTGCTCAACATGGCCAGCGCCCAGACCGAGCTGGGCGACCGCGCTGCGGCACGCAGGACCCTGGAGGATCTGGTGGCACGCTACCCCACCAGTCCCGCCGCGGACATCGCGCGCAAGCGGCTGGCCAATCTGAGATAGACCCATGGCCACGGCCTGGTTCACCCATCCGGCGTGCCTGCGCCACGAGATGGGGCCGGGCCACCCGGAACGGCCGGCGCGCCTCATCGCCATCGCGGACGCTTTCGCCGCCACGGGGCTCGCCCACCGGCTGCTGCCCCGGGAAGCCCCAGCCGCCGACGACGGGCAGCTCGGGCGCGTCCACGATGGCGCATACCTCGCGGCCATCGCGGCGATGGCGCCGGCCGCGGGTCTCGTGGCCCTCGACCCGGACACCGCCATGAATCCCCATTCCCTCAGCGCGGCGCGCCATGCCGCGGGAGCGGTGGTCGCCGCGGTGGACGGCGTCCTGGCGGGTGAGTTCGCCAACGCCTTCTGCGCCGTGCGCCCGCCGGGACATCACGCCTGCCGGGACCGGGCCATGGGGTTTTGCCTGTTCAACAACGTGGCCGTGGCCGCCGCCCATGCGCTCGCGGTCCATGGCCTCGAGCGGGTGGCCATCGTGGACTTCGACGTGCACCACGGCAACGGCACCGAAGACATCTTCCACGACGAGCCGCGCGTGCTTTTCGCCTCCAGCTTCCAGCATCCTTTCTACCCCTTCAGCGGGGCGGATTCCGGCAACGCGCACATCGTGCCCATGCCCCTGCCTGCCGGCACCGACGGACGGGGCTTCCGTCAGGCCTGGGAAAAAGTGGGGCTGCCCGCACTGGCCCGCTTTTCGCCCCAGCTGATCCTGATTTCGGCGGGCTTCGACGCCCACCGCGATGATCCTTTGGCGATGCTTCTGCTCACGGAAGAGGATTTCGCCTGGCTCACGCGCGAGGTCTTGACCATCGCCCAAACCTGCTGCGGCGGCCGCGTGGTGTCCACGCTGGAGGGAGGCTATGATCTCGCGGCGCTGGGCAAAAGCGCCGTGGCCCACGTTCAGGAACTGGCCAGCGCCGTCTCGTAGGCCCGGCGTGCCCGCTCGCTGAAGCAGACGAAATACACCGTGTCGATGTCGGGATAGCGTTTGAGCGCCGCACGCACCTCGCGCACGGCAATGGCAGTGGCACGCTTCAGGGGAAAACCGTAGGCGCCGGTGGAGATGGCAGGAAAGGCGATGGTCCTGCAGCCGTGCTCATGGGCAAGCCGCAGGCTCTCCCAGTAACAACTCGCCAACAGTGCATCCTCGTTTCGGTCGCCCCCGTGCCAGACCGGTCCCACGGTATGGATGACGAAGCGGGCGGGCAGGCGGAAGCCGGGTGTGATGCGCGCCTCGCCGGTGGGGCAGCCGTTGAGCTTTCGGCAGGCTTCCAGCAGCTCGGGGCCGGCGGCCCGGTGAATGGCACCGTCCACACCGCCACCCCCCAGCAGGCTCTCGTTGGCGGCGTTGACGATGGCGTCCACCGCCAGCCGGGTGATGTCGCCCTCGACGATTTCGATGCGCTGCGTCATCAGAGCAGCACCAGGTTGTCCCGGTGGATGAGCTCGGGCTCGTCCACGTAGCCCAGGATGGCCTCGATGCGGCTGGAAGGCTGCCGCAGGATGCGGCGCGTCTCGCTGGCGTCGTAGTTGACCAGCCCGCGCGCGATCTCGCGCCCCTCGCCGTCCACGCACGCCACCACCTCGCCGCGTCCGAACTCGCCGTGGGCTTCCACCACGCCGATGGGCAGCAGGCTCTTGCCCTCTTCCACCAGGGCGCGCACCGCCCCCGCATCCAGCACCAGACGCCCGCGCACCTGGAGATGGTCTGCCAGCCACTTCTTGCGGGCCGCCACCTTGTTGCCCTCGTCGGCCAGCAGCTGGGTGCCGATCAGCTCGCCCCGGGCCAGGCGCACCAGCACATCCGGTTCCCGGCCCCAGGCGATCACCGTGTGCGCGCCGCTGCGCGCCGCCCGCTTCGCCGCGAGCACCTTGGTGAGCATGCCGCCGCGGCCGATGGCGCTGCCGGCACCGCCCGCCATCTTTTCCAGCTCCGGGTCGCCGGCGCGCGCCTCCTGGATCAGGCGCGCATGGGGGTCCTTGCGCGGATCGGCCGAATACAGGCCTTTCTGGTCGGTCATGATGACCAGGGCATCGGCCTCCACCAGATTGGTGACCAGGGCGCCCAGGGTGTCGTTGTCGCCGAACTTGATTTCCTCGGTGACCACCGTGTCGTTCTCGTTGATGACGGGAATGACGTTGAGCGCCAGCAGGGTGCGCAGGGTGGAGCGGGCGTTGAGATAGCGGGTGCGGTCTGCGAGATCCTCGTGGGTGAGCAGCACCTGCGCGGTGTGCAGGCCATGCTTGCGGAAGCAGGTTTCATAGACCTGCACCAGCCCCATCTGCCCCACGGCCGCCGCCGCCTGCAGCTCATGCAGCGCATGGGGCCGTTTCTTCCAGCCCAGCCGTTGCATGCCTTCGGCGATCGCGCCGCTGGACACCAGCAGCACCTGCTTGCCCATTTCCTTGAGCCGCGCGATCTGGTCCGCCCAGTGGGCGATGGCCTGGGTGTCGAGCCCCTGCCCTTCGTTGGTGACCAGGCTGCTGCCGACTTTCACCACCAGGCAGCGGGATTTGGCGAGGATGGATTGCATGGCGCTTATTATCCTAGAAACCCGGGCGGGCCGCTCGTCGCCAAGCCGCACGACCGGCGCATGTCGGGGAGCGCCGCGCCTGCGAAAACCGGCTGGTCCGGGCCGGGGCGCGCCGGCGGCGTGTTTACGCCCCCTCCGGCGTGCCGGCGGCCTGCCGCGCCTGTTCCGCTTTGCGTTCGCGCTCCAGATAATCGGCCACGGCGTGGATGACCCGGGCACAACCTTCGCCGCTCATGGCGGACACGGCGAACCACGGCCCCTCCCAGCCGAAGGCCTTAAGGAAGGCATCGATGCGTGCCTGCCGCTCCCCTTCCGGGATCAGGTCGATCTTGTTGAGCACCAGCCAGCGCGGTTTTTCGTAGAGCGCCGCATCGTATTTGCGCAGCTCCTCGACGATGGCGCGCGCATCGTGCACGGGATCGGCGCCGGGATCGAAGCGCGCGAGATCGACGATGTGCAGCAGCAGGCGGGTGCGCTGCAGATGACGCAGGAACTGATGACCCAGCCCGTGCCCTTCCGCCGCGCCTTCGATGAGACCCGGGATGTCGGCGATGACGAAGCTGCGTTCCATGTCCACCCGCACCACCCCCAGGTTGGGATGCAGGGTCGTGAAGGGATAGTCCGCCACCTTGGGACGCGCCGCCGAGACGGCCCGGATGAAGGTGGACTTGCCCGCGTTGGGCAAGCCCAGGAGGCCCACATCCGCCAGCACCTTGAGTTCCAGCTTGAGCTGCCGCTCCTGCCCGGGTTCGCCCCGGGTGAACTGGCGCGGCGCGCGGTTGGTGCTGGACTTGAAGTGCAGGTTACCCAGGCCCCCACGTCCCCCCCTGGCCAGCAAAGCGCGCTGGCCGTCCTCGGTGAGGTCGGCTACCAGTTCCCCGGTATCGAGGTCGGTGATCACCGTGCCCACCGGCACGCGCAGCACGATGTCGGCACCGGACGCGCCGTACTGGTCGGAGCCGCGGCCCGGCTCGCCGTTCTGGGCCTTGTGCAGGCGCTGGTAGCGGTAGTCGATGAGGGTGTTGATGTTGCGGTCGGCCACGGCATAGACGCTGCCGCCCCGCCCGCCGTCGCCGCCGTCGGGCCCGCCCTTGGGAATGAATTTCTCGCGCCGGAACGAGGCGCAGCCGTCACCGCCCTTGCCCGCCTGGACGCGGATGATGGCTTCGTCGATGAATTTCATGGTATGGCGCGCGAAGAAAAAGGGAGGCCGGACAAAAAGCAAGAGGCCCTATCGCAGGATAGGGCCTCTTCCATCGGATACAAGCCTCGGCTGACGCTCAGGCCAGGGGCTCGATGCTCACCACGTGGCGTTTCAGGGCGCCCTTGGTCGCGAAATGGACCTTGCCCGCCACCTTGGCGAACAGGGTGTGGTCCTTGCCCATGCCCACGTTCTCGCCCGGATGGAAGCGGGTCCCCCGCTGGCGCACGATGATTTCGCCCGCGTTGACCAGCTGGCCGCCGTAGCGTTTCACGCCCAGGCGTTTCGATTCGGAATCGCGGCCGTTACGGGAGCTGCCGCCTGCTTTCTTGTGTGCCATGGTTTGCCTCGTTAGCTCGCGATGCTCTCGATCTTAAGCTCGGTGTAGTTCTGACGATGTCCCTGGTGCTTCTGGTAGTGCTTGCGCCGGCGCAGCTTGAAGATCTTCACCTTGGGATGCCGGCCATGGGCCAGCACCGTGGCGCGCACGCTGGCACCGGGAACGAGGGGGTTGCCCACGGTCACCTTGTCGCCGTCGGCGAGCATGAGCACCTGATCCAGAACCACTTCGCTGCCAATGTCTGCCGGTATCTGTTCTACTTTGAGTTTCTCGCCGGGGGCGACGCGGTACTGCTTGCCTCCGGTTTTTACGACCGCATACATGGGAATCTCCGTCAGTCCATTTCGGAAAACCGCGCATTCTACCGAAAAAACCCTGCCGGGTCAAAGGCCCGCCCCACCGGGGCAACGGGGCCGAACGCGCCTTGACCGCCCCGGTGCGCCTTCCTACCATACGCGTTTCCCCTCTTTCGGCCCGTTTCGTGCAACTCGAGCAAATCCGCCGCTTCATCGAAGCGGACATGCAGCGCGTGGATGCGGTGATCCGCCGCCGCCTGCATTCCGATGTGGTGCTGATCCGGCAGGTCTCGGAATACATCATTGCCAGCGGCGGCAAGCGCCTGCGCCCGGCCCTGGTGCTGCTCTCCGCGGGCGCCTTCGGCTACCAGGGTGACAAGCATTATGACCTTGCGGCAGTGGTGGAATTCATCCACACCGCCACCCTGCTGCACGACGACGTGGTGGACGAATCCAGCCTGCGCCGCGGTCGGCAGACCGCCAATGCCCTGTTCGGCAACGCCGCCAGCGTGCTGGTGGGCGATTTTCTCTATTCCCGCGCCTTCCAGATGATGGTGGGCGTGGGCAGCCACCGGGTCATGGAAATCCTGTCGGACGCCACCAACGTCATCGCCGAGGGCGAGGTGCTGCAGCTCATGAACTGCCACGACCCGGACATCGACGAGGAACGCTACCTGCAGGTGATCCGCTACAAGACCGCCAAGCTGTTCGAGGCGGCCTGCCGCCTGGGAGCGGTGCTGGCTGGGGCGAACGGCGCCGACGAGGAGGCCATGGCCACCTACGGCATGCATCTGGGCACGGCCTTCCAGCTCATCGATGACGTGCTGGACTACTCGGGGCAGCAGGACCAGATCGGCAAGAACCTGGGCGACGACCTGGCCGAGGGCAAGCCCACCCTGCCCCTGATCTATGTCATGCGCCGGGGTACGGCCGACCAGGCCGCCCTGGTGCGCCGCGCCATCGAGCAGGGCGGGCTGGAAGACTTCCCGGCAGTCTCCGCCGCCATCCGCGAAACCGGCGCCCTGGAGTACGCCGCGGCGGCCGCCCGGCGCGAGGCCGACACCGCCTGTGCCGCCATCGCCCACCTGCCCGATTCAAATTACAAGCAGACCCTGCTAGAATTGGCAGCTTTCGCGGTTTCCCGGAATCACTAGGGAAGCGCGGAGACGCCATCGGCACGCCGCCCAGGCCAGTGTCGTCAAAAGAACGGGGTGTAGCTCAGCCTGGTAGAGTACTGCGTTCGGGACGCAGGAGTCGGAGGTTCGAATCCTCTCACCCCGACCAATTCCCTGCCGTCGTGACGGCAAGTGTGGCAAAGCCCCGCCCCGGGGCTTTCCTCCCCTCCGCCGGCAGTCCGGCAAAGATGCTATGATGCTCCGGTTTGTTCCGCCCCCGGGCGGTCACCGGATCGGTTTCATGCGCCTGCTCATTCTCCTGGTCGGCCTCTTTCTTCTTTACCTCGTCATCAAGAACTACTACCGCAGCCTGCAGGCGCCGCCCCAGGCCCGGCCGCCGGCCCCGCCCGAGGACATGGTGCGCTGCGTGATCTGCGGCGTGAACACGCCCCGCAGCGAAGCCATCATGAGCGGCGGCGAATTCTTCTGCTGCGAAGAGCACCGGAAGGCCCGCCGCCAATAATTGCGCGCCCATGTGGCCCGACGCTTCCGCCCGACCACCGCGCGTCAGCGAAACCTACTGGCAGTCCCTGCACTACTTCAACCTGTACCGGCTGATCGTCGCCGGCGTGATCCTGCTCGCCCATCTGCTGCTGGGCGAGCAGATCCTGATCGGACGCTACCACCCCACCCTGTTCGTGGTGGCCAGCCTCCTCTATATCCTGTTCGGCGGCGTGCTCATGGTGACCACGCACAACCGCTGGCCGCGGTTCGAGCTGCAGCTGTCGGTGCAGGTGCTGGCGGACGTGCTGCTGATCGCGGTGCTCATGTTCGCCAGCGGCGGCATGGCCAGCGGTCTGGGGCTGTTGCTGCTCATCACGCTGGCCGCTTCCAGCCTGGTGGCCCAGGGGCGGTTGGCCATGTTCCATGCCGCGGTGGCCACCCTGGCCGTGCTCGCGGAGCAGACCCTCTGGGCCTTGAGGAGCGACGGCAGCGCGGAATATTTCCAGACGGCGCTTTTGTCCGTGAGCTTTTTCGCGGTGGCCGGCCTGGCCCACTATTTGGGCCGGCGGCTGTATCTCACGGAAGAGCTCGCCCGCCAGCGCGGCCTGGATCTGGCCAACCTCGATCTGGTGAACCAGCTGGTGATCCAGGACATGCAGGATGGCGTGATCGTGGTGGACGGCGCTGGTCACGTGCGGCAGGTCAACCCCCAGGCGGAGCGTATCCTGGGCCCGCTGCCCGGTCCACGGGGGACGGTGACCCTGGCGCGCTACGCCCCGGAGGTGGCGCGCCATTTCGGCACCTGGCGCGAAAGCAGCGACATCGACCTTTTGCCCCTGCGCGCCGCGGAAGCACGCACCTTCCGCGTGCGCTTCGTGCCGGTGCAGGGGGACAAGCGGCTGGGGGCGGTGATCTTCCTGGAGGACATGAGCCGCGCCCAGGCCCAGGCGCAGCAGCTCAAGCTGGCGGCGCTGGGCCGGCTCACCGCCAACATCGCCCACGAGATCCGCAATCCCCTGTCCGCCATCGGCCATGCCACCCAGCTGCTGCAGGAAGACAGCGGGCGCGATCCTACCGAGCGCAGGCTGCTGGAGATCATCCGGGACAATACCTTCCGTCTGGATCGCATGGTGCAGGACATCCTGCAGCTGAACCGCAAGGACCGGGGCAATCCCGAGCCCATTGCGCTCGCCCCGTATCTGGCCAACTTTGCCGACGAATTCGCCCAGGTGGAGAAGATTCCCCGGGAAACCCTGTCGGTGGAATGCGACCCGGACCTGCGCCTGATGTTCGACCGCTATCACCTGCACCAGATCCTGTGGAACCTGTGCCGCAATGCCTGGCGCCATGGCTCGAAGCGCCCGGGCAGCATCCGCGTGGTGGGCAGCCGGGGCCTGCAACCCGGTGTTGTACAATTGGATGTCATAGACGACGGGCCGGGCGTGGCCCCGGAAGACCAGGCCCATCTGTTCGAGCCCTTCTTCACCACGGAGAGCACCGGCACCGGCCTGGGCCTGTACATCGCGCGCCAGCTCGCCGAAGCCAACCAGGCCAGCTTGGATTACATCGAGCTGGCCCCGGGTGGCCAGTTCCGCATCTGCGGTAAGGAAGAACCCCGGTGAAACGTGCCCAGCGCCCCAGCGAGACCACCAGCCCCCGCGTCCTGATCGTGGACGACGAGGCCGACCTGCTCGAGCTGCTGGAACTGACCCTGCTGCGCATGGGTCTGGAACCCCAGCGGGCCATGAGCGTGGCGGAGGCGCGGAAACTGCTCGAGGAGCAGTGGTTCGACCTGTGCCTCACCGACATGCGCCTGCCGGACGGCACCGGCCTGGAACTGGTGCAGTACATCGGCCAGCACCACCCCCAGTTGCCGGTGGCGGTGATCACCGCCTTCGGCAGTGCGGAGAACGCCGTTGCGGCGCTCAAGGCCGGTGCCTTCGACTACATTTCCAAGCCGGTTTCCCTGGAGCAGCTGCGCGCCCTGATCAAGTCGGCGCTCAAGGTACCGGAGAAATCCCCGGAAACGGCGACACCGCGCACCCTGTTGGGCAGTTCGCCGGCCATCCAGCAGGTGCGGGCGATGGTGGACAAGCTTGCCCGCAGCCAGGCGCCGGTGCACATCACCGGCGAATCCGGCAGCGGCAAGGAACTCGCCGCCCGTCTCATCCATGAGCGCAGCAACCGGCGCGACAAGCCCTTCGTCGCGGTGAACTGCGGGGCGATCCCGGAAAATCTCATGGAGAGTGAATTCTTCGGCTACCGCAAGGGGGCCTTCACCGGCGCGGAAGCCGATCGCGAGGGTTTCTTCCAGGCCGCCGACGGCGGCACCCTGTTCCTGGACGAGGTGGCAGACCTGCCCCTTCCCATGCAGGTGAAGCTCCTGCGCGCCATCCAGGAAAAACGCGTGCGCAAGGTGGGGGCCACCCAGGAGGAGCCGGTGGACGTGCGCATCATCAGCGCCACCCACCAGAACCTGGCGCAGCTGGTGGAAAGTGGCCGGTTCCGCCAGGACCTCTACTACCGGCTCAACGTCATCGAACTGAGGATGCCGGCGCTCAGGGAAATGCGTGAGGACATCCCGGCCATGGCCGAGGCCATCCTGGCGCGGCTGGCCGCGCAAAGCGGTGTGCCCGTCCCCCGTCTGTCGCCCGAGGCGGTGGCGGCGCTGCAGGACTACAGCTTCCCGGGCAACGTGCGCGAGCTGGAGAACATCCTGGAACGGGCGCTCGCCCTGTGCAACAGCAGCACCATCGGGCGCGAGGATCTCTACCTCTCGGTGCCGGAAGCCGCACTGGACGACACGGCACGGGAGCCCGGCGCCAAGTGGCCGTTGCAGGAATATCTCGACCGGGTGGAGAAGGAAGCCATCCTGGAAGCGCTGGAGAAGACCCGCTACAACAAGACTGCCGCAGCGAAACTGCTGGGCATCACCTTCCGCGCCCTGCGCTACCGGCTGGAGCGCCTGGGCATCGACTGACTCAGCGCCGCACCCGGCGGCGCGCACGCACCGGCTTCACGTTCCAGATCACCTCGGCATACTCGCGGACGGTGCGGTCCGCGGAGAAGCGCCCCATGCGCGCCACGTTCAGCACGGCCCGGCGCAGCCATTCCTCCCGGTCGCGGTACACCCGCTCCACCTCCTGCTGACAGGCCACGTAGTCGGCATAGTCGGCCAAAAGCAGGAAAGGATCGCCGCCCGCGGTGAGGGCATCGAAGATGCACCGGTGGCGCGTGGGCTCCTCCGGCGAGAAGAAGCCATCGCGAATCATGTCCAGCACCTGGGCGAGCTCCGGATTTTCCCGGTAGTGGCGCCAGGGATCGTGACCCGCGGCACGCAGGGCCGCCACACCTTCCGTGGTGAGCCCGAAGATGAAGACGTTCTCCGCCCCCACCTCGTCGCGGATCTCGATGTTGGCGCCGTCCAGGGTGCCGATGGTGAGCGCGCCGTTGAGGGCGAGCTTCATGTTGCCGGTGCCGGAGGCCTCGGTACCCGCAGTGGAGATCTGCTCCGACAGATCCGCGGCGGGAATGATGTCCTGGGCAGTGGACACGTCGTAGTTGGGAATGAACACCACCTTGAGCCGCCCCGCCACCAGCGGATCGTGGTTGACCACGTCCGCCACGTCGTTGATGAGGCGGATGATCTGCTTGGCCATGCGGTAGCCCGGCGCAGCCTTGCCACCGAAGATCACCGTGCGGGGAAGAAAGTCGCCCTCCGGGTGGGCGCGGATGCGGTTGTACAAGGTGATCACGTGCAGCAGGTTGAGCAGCTGGCGCTTGTATTCGTGGATGCGCTTGACCTGCACGTCGAACAGGGAGTCCGGATTCACCTCGATGCCCAGGCGCTGGGCGATCAGCCGCGCCAGCCGGATCTTGTTGGCCTGCTTCACGGCGCCGAAGGCCTGGCGGAACGCTGCATCGCCGGCCAGCGGCTCCAGCCGCCGAAGCTGCTCCAGATCGCGCAGCCAGCCGCTGCCGATGTGCGCGTTCAACAGGCGCGCGAGTTCCGGGTTGGCCTGGTTCAACCAGCGGCGCGGCGTGATGCCGTTGGTCATGTTGACGATCTTGTCGGGCCACAGGCGGTGAAAGTCGGCGAAGATGGTCTGGCGCATGAGCTCGGTGTGGATGGCCGCCACGCCATTCACCTTGTGGGAACCCACGATGGCCAGATGGGCCATGCGCACCCGCTTCGGCTGCGACTCCTCGATCAGCGACACGCGCCGCAGAAGCTCGTGATCGCCGGGATGACGGTGGGCCACGTCCCGGAGGAAGCGGTGGTTGATCTCGTAGATGATCTGCAGATGGCGCGGCAGCACCCGCTCGAACAGGGGCACCGGCCAGGTCTCCAGGGCCTCCGGCATCAGGGTGTGGTTGGTATAGGCGAACACCCGGCGGGTGATGTCCCAGGCGTGATCCCAGGCAAGCCCCTTGTCGTCCACCAGGATGCGCATGAGTTCGGGAATCGCGATCGCCGGATGGGTGTCATTGAGCTGGATGGCCACCTTGTCCGGCAGCGCATCGAATCCCTCGTGATGCTTGGCATAACGGAACAGGATGTCCTGCAGCGAGGCGGAGACGAAGAAATACTGCTGCTTGAGCCGCAGCTCGCGGCCCATTTCGGTGGTGTCGTCCGGATACAACACCTTGGACAGGTTTTCCGATTCGTTCTTGTCCTCCACCGCCTTGATGTAGTTGCCCTCGTTGAAATACCTGAGGTCGAAATCCCGCGTGGCCTTGGCCGCCCACAGGCGCATGTTGTTCACCGTCTCCGTGCCATAGCCCGGAATGGGCGTGTCATAGGCCATGGCCATCACATCGTCGGTGTCCACCCAGTGATGGCGCAGGCGGCCCTGGCCGTCGGCGTATTCCACCACCCGACCGTGGAACTTCACCTGGTAGAGGACTTCCGGACGGGGGAATTCCCACGGGTTGCCGTAGCGCAGCCAGTTGTCCGGATGCTCCACCTGACAGCCGTTCTCGATTTTCTGGGTGAACATGCCGTACTCGTAGCGGATGCCGTAGCCATAGCCCGGAATGCCCAGGGTGGCCATGGAATCCAGAAAACAGGCGGCCAGCCGTCCCAGACCGCCGTTGCCCAGGGCGGCATCGTGCTCGACCTCCCGGATGGCTTCGAGATCCAGACCCAGACTTTCCAGCGCAGCCCGGAAGGCCGGCTCACAGCCCATGTTGAGCACGCTGTTCATGAGCGTGCGGCCCATGAGGAACTCCATGGACAGGTAATACACCCGCTTGGTATCGGCGCGGTAATAGCTGCGCATGGTTTCCATCCAGCGCTCGATGAGGCGCTCGCGCACCGCCGCCGCGGCCGAGTAGAACCAGTCGCGGTGGGTGGCGGTGATCGGATCCTTGCCGATGCTGTAGACGAGATGGTTGGACAGGGAACGGCGCCAGCCCGCGGCGTCGAGCCCCGGGCGGTCCAGCTCCAGATCGGTCAGCGGATTGCCTGCCATGACTGCCTCCTGCCGTCAGCGACAGGATGCAGTAGCGGCCGGCACGGCCCGTACTTTAGGCCAGGGCAATGGCCAGGTAGGTCACGTAGAGCGCGCCGTTCACCCCCAGGTGCCACAGGCGCAGCTGGCCGCGGGCGAGCATGAGGCGCAGCCAGAGGGCGGCGCCGAAGGTGATGATCACGCCGGCCAGCACTGCCCGTTCCGGCGCCCAGGGCGTGAGGGTGATGCCGATCGCAGGCAGCAGGGTGCCCTGGAACACCATGGCGCCGGTGATGTTGCCGAAGGCCAGGGTGTCCTTGTGGCGCCGGATCCAGAGGATGCTGTTCACCTTCTCCGGCAGCTCGGTGGCGATGGGGATGATCATCAGGGAAAGGAGCAGGGCCGACCAGCCCATGAGGCGGGAGACCTCCTCCACACCGTGGATGAAGCCCTTGGCGCCGCCGATGAGCAGGCCAAGCCCCAGGGCCAGCTGCACCAGGATCACCGGGAAGCTTTCCGGCAATCCGAACCGGGCCAGAAACATCTTCTCGTGGGCCTCGGTGCCATGCCCGTCCTCCACCAGCCTGGCGGAAGCGCGGAAGGTGAGCATGAGGTACACGAAATAAATCATCACCATCACCGACGCCAGCCCCACGCGCACCACGGGCAGCTCATGGGGCACGAACAGGGCCACCGCCGCCAGCCCGAAGGCCATGAGGAAGAACTCCAGGTCGCGGGCAAGCCCGGTGCGCTCCGGCGTCAGCCGGCCGGTTAGCCCGCGCCGCGTGAGCACGGCTGCGCCCATCAGGAACAGGGACAGGGTGGAGAGCATCAGGGGCGCGCCGAGAATGGCGCCCACACCGATTTCCTCGTTGACACGCTGGTCCGCGGTGCCGCCGAAGATGGCCAGCAGGGGCACCAGGGTCTCCGGCAGGGCGGTGCCCACGGCGGCGAAGACCGACCCCGTGACCCCCTCGGAGATACGCAGCCGCTCGCCGAGATGTTCCAGCGCATTGGTGAACACTTCGGCCGCCACCAGGATCACGAGCAGGGCGATGAGCAATTGCACGAAGACCATGGGCTTTCCTGCAGAAGGGAAGGAAAGGGGCGCATTATACTGTGGGCCATGCTGCCTGCCCTCACCGAATTCGACTACCACCAGCGTCTGGCGGCCACGCCCGGCCCGGCGCTGGTGCTGTTCGCCAGTCCGGACTGCGGCGCCTGCCGGGTGGCGGAGCGTCTCCTGGCCGAAGCCCTGGCTGGACGCGTCACCTGCTACAAGGTGGACGTGCAGCAGGCCACGGCGCTGGCCCGCGCCTTCGACCTGTTCCACCTGCCGGCCCTGTTCCTGTACCGGGACGGCCGCTTCCACGCGGTGTTGGACACCGAACTCACGCCGGGCGCCCTGGGTGCCGCCCTCGACGCGGCCCTGGCCGCACCGCCCCAGGAGGAACCGTGAGCGCCCTGCGCCTTGACGCCGAGGGCTGGATCGAAGGCGTGCGGCGCGTGCCCTCGCCCAATTTCGACGCCCGCCCCGCGGGCGAGGCGGTGAGTCTGGTGGTCATCCACAACATCAGCCTGCCGCCGGGGGAATATGGCGGCCCCGGCATCCTGGACCTGTTCACCAACCGCCTCGACCCCAACGCCCATCCCTATTACGAAACCCTGCGCGGTCTGCGGGTATCCGCCCATTTCCTCATCCGCCGGGACGGGGAACTCATTCAGTTCGTCTCCACCCGTGACCGGGCCTGGCATGCCGGAGTGTCCTGTTTCCGGGGCCGGGAGCGGTGCAACGACTTCTCCATCGGCATCGAGCTGGAGGGCACCGACTTCGAACCCTTCACCGAGGCCCAGTACGCCACCCTCGCCCGGCTGCTGCCGGCCCTGGCCGCCGCCCATCCCGTCACCGACATTGCCGGCCATGCCGACATCGCCCCCGGTCGCAAGACCGATCCCGGCCCCTGTTTCGACTGGAGCCGGTTGCCACCCCTTTTTCGCATTGCGAAATCGTGATTTAGGACTTGCAATCGGGAACGGGCGTGCTATTGGTTGAAAAAGCTGGTCCGACAGAAAGACCAGGCGGATTGAACCACAGGAGGCAACATGAACATCACCAGGCGCCAGTTCTTCAAAATCTGCGCCGCGGGGGTGGGCAGCGGCAGCATCGCCGCGCTCGGCTTCACGCCGGGCGCGGCCCTGGCCGAGGTCCGCGAATTCAAGCTCGCGCGCGCAACCGAAACCCGCAACACCTGCCCCTACTGCTCCGTGAGCTGCGGCCTGCTCATCTATACCCTGGGCGACAAGGCCAAGAATGCCCACGGCAAGATCATCCACATCGAGGGCGATCCGGATCATCCGGTGAACCGGGGCACGCTCTGCCCCAAGGGCGCGGGCCTGCTCGACTTCGTGCGCAGCGAACAGCGCCTGCTCTATCCCGAGTACCGCGCCGCCGGCAGCCGGGAATGGAAGCGCATCTCCTGGGATGAGGCCTTCACCCGCATCGCCCGCCTGATGAAGGACGATCGGGACAAGAACTTCATCGAGAAGAACGCCGACGGGCAGATCGTCAACCGCTGGCTCACCACCGGTTTCCTGGCCTCCAGTGCCGCCAGCAACGAAACCGGCTGGCTGTCGGTGAAAGTCGCCCGCAGCCTCGGCATCGTCGCCCTCGATACCCAGGCACGCATCTGACACGCGCCAACGGTGGCAAGTCTTGCCCCGACGTTTGGGCGCGGTGCGATGACCAATCACTGGGTCGACATCAAGAATGCCGACCTGATCCTGATCATGGGTGGCAATGCCGCCGAGGCGCACCCCTGCGGCTTCAAGTGGGTGACGGAAGCCAAGGCCAAGCGCGGCGCCAAGCTGGTGGTGGTGGATCCCCGCTTCACCCGCTCGGCGGCGGTGGCGGATTTCTACGCCCCCATCCGGCCCGGCTCGGACATCGCCTTCCTGGGCGGCGTGATCAACTATCTGCTCAGCCACGACAAGATCCACCACGAGTACGTGAGGCATTACACCAATGCGCCGTACCTCGTGCGCGAGGATTTCGACTTCAAGGACGGCCTGTTTTCGGGTTATGACCCGGAGAAACGCAGCTACAACCGCGACACCTGGGACTACGAACTGGGCAAGGACGGTTACGTGCAGGTGGACGAAACGCTGCAGCATCCCCGCTGCGTGTTTCAGCTCATGAAGAAGCACTATGAGCGCTACACGCCGGAGATGGTGAGCCGGGTGTGCGGGACGCCCAAGGAAGACTTCCTCAAGGTGTGCGAGCTGATCGCCAGCACCAGCACGCCGGACCGGGTGATGACCATCCTCTACGCGCTGGGTTGGACCCAGCACACCACGGGCTCCCAGACCATCCGCGCGATGGCCATGATCCAGCTCCTGCTGGGCAACATCGGGCGCGTGGGCGGCGGTGTCAATGCCCTGCGGGGCCACGCCAACGTGCAGGGCATCACCGACATGAACCTGGTCACCAATGTGATGCCGGGCTATCTGCGGCTGCCGGCCGACAAGGAACAGGCTTTCCAGGATTTCCTCAGCGCGCGGTCACTGAAGCCCCTGCGGCCGAACCAGATGAGCTACTGGCAGAATTTCCCCAAATTCTGGGTGTCCCTGGCCAAGGCCTTCTACGGCAATGCGGCGACCAAGGACAACGACTTCTGCTACCACTGGTTCCCGAAACTGGACAAGCCCTATGACGTGCTGCACATGTTCGAGCGCATGCACAACGGGCAGATGAACGGCATGATCGTCCAGGGCTTCAACCCGCTGGCGGCCGTGTCCTGCGTGCAGAAGGTGCAGGAGAGCCTTGCCAAGCTCAAGTATCTGGTGGTGATCGATCCCCTCGCCACGGAGACCTCCGAGTTCTGGCGGGACTATGGCGAATATCACGAGGCCGATCCTGCCAAGATCCAGACCGAGGTGTTCCGTCTGCCCTCCACCTGCTTCGCCGAGGAGACGGGTTCCTTCACCAACTCCGGGCGCTGGCTGCAGTGGCACTGGAAGGCGGCGGATCCCCCGGGCGAGGCCAAGAGCGACACCGCCATCATCGCCGGCATCTTCACCAAGCTGCGGGAGCTCTACCGCAAGGAAGGCGGCACCTTCGCCGAGCCCGTGCTCAATCTCACCTGGGCCTACGCCAAGCCGGACGACCCTGCACCCGAGGAACTCGCCCGGGAGTTCTCCGGCAGGGCGCTGGCCGACGTGACGGATCCCAAGGATCCCACCAAGGTCCTGGCCAAGGCCGGGGAGCAGCTCGCCGGCTTTGCCCAGCTGCGCGACGACGGTTCCACCGCCTGCGGCAACTGGCTCTATTGCGGCGCCTGGTCCCAGGCGGGCAACCTCATGGCGCGCCGGGACAACAGCGACCCCTCGGGCCTGGGGTTCTACCTCAACTGGGGCTTCGCCTGGCCGGCCAACCGGCGCGTGCTTTACAACCGCGCCAATGCCGACCCCACGGGCAAGCCTTGGGATGCCAAACGCAAGACCATCGCCTGGGATGGCACCAAGTGGAGCGGCTTCGACGTGCCGGACATGCGGCCGGACGCCGCGCCCGAGGAGAACGTCGGCCCCTTCATCATGAACCCGGAGGGGGTGGGCCGGCTGTTCGCCCTCAAGGGCCTGGCGGAAGGGCCTTTCCCCGAACATTACGAGCCGTTCGAGACGCCTCTGGCGGCAAACCCCTTCCATCCCAACAATCCGGCGGCCCTGAGCAACCCGGCGGCGCGCATCTTCAAGTACGACAGGGAGCGGCTGGGCAAGGCGGACAAGTTCCCCTATGTCTGCACCACTTACCGCCTCACGGAGCACCAGCACTACTGGACCAAGAGCGTGCGCCTGAACAGCATTGTGCAGCCGTCCCAGTTCGTGGAGCTGGACGAGGAGCTGGCCAAGGAGAAGGGCATCCGCCACGGCGACACGGTCAAGGTGGTTTCCAACCGCGGCTATGTGCGCGCAGTGGCGGTGGTGACCAAACGCCTGAAGCCGCTCATGGTGGACGGCCGCAAGGTGCATACCATCGGCGTGCCCATCCACTGGGGTTTCGTGGGCGTGGCGCAGAAAGGCTTCCTCGCCAACCGGCTCACACCCTTCGTGGGTGATGCCAACGCCCAGACGCCCGAGTTCAAGGCGTTCCTGGTGAACATCGAGAAGGCATGAGGAGGCGGCCATGGCACTGCAATCCCTGGACATCAAAGCGCGTTCCGCCACCACCACGCCGTCGCCTTCGGTGCGCGGCGCCACCACCGAGGTGGCCAAGCTCATCGACATCTCCAAGTGCATAGGCTGCAAGGCCTGTCAGGTGGCCTGCATGGAGTGGAACGATCTGCGCGACGAGATCGGCCACAACGTGGGCGTCTATGACAACCCCGTGGATCTCACCGCCCAGTCCTGGACGGTGATGCGCTTCTCCGAGGTGGAAGTCACGCCGGGGCGGCTGGAATGGCTGATCCGCAAGGACGGCTGCATGCACTGTGCCGACCCGGGCTGCCTCAAGGCCTGCCCCTCGCCCGGTGCCATCGTGCAGTACGCCAACGGCATCGTGGATTTCCACGAGGAAAACTGCATCGGCTGCGGCTACTGCATCACGGGCTGTCCGTTCAACATCCCGCGCCTGTCGAAGAAGGATGGCAAGGCCTACAAGTGCACCCTGTGCTCGGACCGGGTGGCGGTGGGCCTGGAGCCCGCCTGCGTGAAGACCTGTCCCACCGGTGCCATCGTGTTCGGCGCCAAGGAGGACATGATCCACCACGCCGAGGAACGCATCGCCGACCTCAAGTCGCGTGGTTTCCAGAATGCCGGCCTGTACGACCCGCCGGGCGTGGGCGGCACCCACGTCATGTACGTGCTGCAGCATGCCGACCAGCCGGAGCTCTACCACGGCCTGCCCAAGGACCCGGGCATCAGTCCGCTGGTTTCCCTCTGGAAGGGCATCACCAAGCCCCTGGCCAGCCTAGGGCTCGGGCTGGCCGTGCTGGCGGGCTTCTTCCACTACGTGACCGCGGGTCCCAATGAGGTCGAAGAGGACAAGGAGCACACATCATGAGCGCACCCCTCGTTCCCCGTTATTGCCCCCGTGACCGTGCCAACCACTGGGTGATCGCCATCAGTTTCATCCTGCTGGCGCTCTCCGGGCTGGCACTGTTCCACCCGGCGTTTTTTTTCCTGAGCAACCTGCTGGGCGGCGGTACCTGGACCCGCATCCTCCATCCCTTCATCGGGGTGGTGTTGATGCTGTCCTTCGCCGCCTTCGCCCTGCGCCTGGCGCCGGACAACCGCATCACCGCCGCCGACCGGGAATGGAAAAAGCATCTGCCCAAGATCCTGCGCAACGAGCCGGTGACCCTGCCCAAGATCGGCAAATACAACATTGGGCAGAAGTACCTGTTCTGGTCGCTGGTGGTGCTGATCCCCGTGCTGTTCATCACCGGTATCGTCATCTGGCAGCCCTGGTTCGCACCCTATTTCTCGGTCGGGCTGCTGCGGCTGGCGGTGCTTGTGCATGCGGCGGCGGCGTTCCTGGCCATCCTGGCCATCATCATCCACATCTACTCGGCCATCTGGACCAAGGGTTCCATCCGGGCCATGACCCGGGGCACGGTGACCGCCGCCTGGGCGAAACACCATCACCCCGCCTGGTATGAAGAGGTGAGCCGCAGCCGATGACGGGGATCCTGCAACCGGGACACATCGAGCCGCCGGCGGGCGACCTGCCGCGCCTGCGGCTCGCTTCCGCCAGCCTGTTCGCCGATCGTGCAGCACGTTTCCGGCAGCTCGCCGCCGGTCACAGCCTGGAACCCTTCCTGCAATTCCTGGGCGCCCTGGCTGCCGCGCAACACGCGGCCCGCGCAGACATGCCGGCGCTGCCGCTGCCGCCGGCCGCCACCCTGGAGCAGGTGCGCGCCCACCGCATGCCCCCCCTGGCGCCTCCCGGCATCACCCTCGATGCCCACTGGCGCGTCCTGGTGCGGCGGTTCGCCGACGCCACGGCGGACGACCTGCCCCCTGCGGGACGCAGCGCCGCGCGGGCCGTGGCCGCAGCGGAGGATGCCGCCCTGGATCAGGCCGCCCAGGCGCTGCTCGCGCACCGGCTGCAGGACCTGCCGGCCGCCTGGGCGCCCTTCGTCGCAGCCAGTCTGGAAGTGTATTGGGTGCATCTGGCGGCGAGCCTCGCCGATCGCCTCGATGCCGGCGCCGAACCCGCCACCCTGTGCCCCGTGTGCGGCGCACCGCCGGTGGCCTCGGTGCTGCAGATCGGCGGTGCCGAGCAGGGCCTGCGTTACCTGCACTGCAGCCGCTGCAACAGCGAGTGGCATTTCGTGCGCGCCCAGTGCAGCAACTGCGGCGATGCCAAAACGCTCGCCTACTACAGCATCGAAGGGCACATCCCCTGGGTCCAGGCCGAAGCCTGCGAAAGCTGCAACTCCTACCTCAAACTGATCCGCCGGGAGAAGGATCCCCAGGCCGATGCCCTGGCCGACGACGTGGCCAGCCTGGCCCTGGATCTGCTCATGGACGAAAAGGGCCTCTCCCGCAGCGGCCCCAACCCGTACCTGCTCGCCACCTGAACATGATGCCCCGCCACCATGACGCGTGTCGTTTGGTGAACCATGCAGAACCCCACGCCCGCCGCCCTGCCCGCCGTGGATAGGGTGCTCGCCTTCGCCGGCGTGCAGGCCCTTGCAGCCAGCCACGGCCGCCAGCCCACCCTGGCGGCGGTGCGCACGGTGCTCAGCCGCCTGCGCAGCCGCGCCCTGGCCGGCAGCCTGCCGGCCGGCGCGCTGGAGGAAGCGGCCCTCACGGGCGCGGTCGCCGCCGAGCTGGAAGCCGCGGGCCGGCCCGCACTGCGCCCCGTGTTCAATCTCACCGGCACGGTGTTGCACACCAATCTGGGACGCGCCCTGCTGCCGCAGGAGGCCATCGCGCAGGTAGCCGAGGTGATGGCCCGCCCCTGCAATCTGGAATTCGACCTGGAGGACGGCCGGCGCGGCGAGCGCGACGGTCTGGTGGAGCCGCTGCTGCAGGCACTCACCGGGGCGGAAGCCGCCACGGTGGTCAACAACAATGCGGCGGCGGTGCTGCTCGCCCTCAACACCCTGGCGCGCGGACGGGAGGTGATCGTTTCCCGCGGCGAGCTGATCGAGATCGGCGGCAGTTTCCGCATTCCGGACATCATGCGCCGCGCCGGCTGCAGGCTGGTGGAAGTGGGCACCACCAACCGCACCCATCGCCATGACTACGCCGAGGCCCTGGGCCCGAAAACCGCCCTGCTGCTCAAGGTGCACACCAGCAACTATGCCATCCAGGGTTTCACCGCCAGCGTGGACGAGGCCACCCTGGCCACCCTCGCCCACGAGCGGGGCCTGCCCTTCATGGTGGACCTGGGCAGCGGCACCCTGGTGGACCTCACCCGCTACGGGTTGCCCCGGGAGCCCACGCCCCAGCAGGCGCTCGCCGCCGGTGCCGACCTGGTGAGTTTCAGCGGGGACAAGCTGCTGGGGGGCCCCCAGGCGGGCATCCTGGTGGGACGCCGGGAGGTCATTGCCCGCATCCGGAAAAACCCCCTCAAGCGTGCCCTGCGTGTGGACAAACTCACCTATGCGGCGCTGGAGGCGGTGCTGCGCCTCTATCGCGATCCGGACCGGCTGCCGGCCCGTCTGCCCACCCTGCGTCTGCTCACGCGCACGCCCGGTGACATCGAACACACCGTCCAAGCCGTCGCCCCCCGCCTGTCCAGCGTGCTGGCGGGCCACGCCAGCGTCGCCCCCACGCACCTCGCCAGTCAGATCGGCAGTGGCTCCCTGCCCGTGGAACGGCTGCAAAGCCGTGGTCTGCGCATCGAGCCCCTGGGCGGCGCGCGCGGGCGCGGACGCCGGCTGGCAGCCCTGGAAGCGGCCTTCCGCCGCCTGCCGACGCCGGTGATCGGCCGCATCGCCGACGATGCGCTGCTGTTCGATCTGCGCTGCCTGGAGCAGGCAGACGTGCCTGCCTTCGTCGATCAGCTTGGCCGGCTCGCCCTGCCATGATCATCGGTACCGCAGGTCACATCGATCACGGCAAGACCGCCCTGGTGCGCGCCCTCACCGGCGTGGACACCGACCGCCTGAAGGAGGAAAAGGCACGGGGCATCACCCTGGATCTGGGCTATGCCTATGTGCCCCTGCCGGAAGGACCGGTGCTGGGCTTCGTGGACGTACCGGGCCACGAACGCCTGGTGCACACCATGCTCGCCGGCGCCACCGGCATCGACTTCGTGCTCCTGGTGGTGGCGGCCGACGACGGCGTGATGCCCCAGAGTCGGGAGCATCTGGCCATTCTGGAGTTGCTGGGCCTTGACCGGGGCGCCGTGGTGCTCACCAAGGTGGACCGCGTGTCTGCCGCCCGGCTTGAGGAGGCCAGAAGCGAGATCCGCGCCTGGCTCGCGGATTCCCGCCTGGCCGGTGCGCCCCTGTTCGCGGTATCCAGTCTCACCGGGGAAGGCATCCCGGCGCTGCGCGACCATCTGGTGCAACGCGCCCTCAGCGCGACGGCCCGGCGCACCCAGGGCGGGTTCCGGCTGGCGGTGG
Source organism: Thiobacter subterraneus (assembly GCF_055379455.1). Taxonomy (NCBI): domain Bacteria; kingdom Pseudomonadati; phylum Pseudomonadota; class Betaproteobacteria; order Burkholderiales; family Thiobacteraceae; genus Thiobacter; species Thiobacter subterraneus. Next base: position 2,323,371 of record NZ_AP042402.1, on the reverse strand, counting down.
ACCGGGTGTTCACCCTGGCGGGCACCGGCACCGTGGTCACGGGCACCGCCCACTCCGGACAGGTGGCCGTGGGCGACCGGCTGGTGGTCTCGCCCCAGGGTCTGCCGGTGCGGGTACGCAGTCTCCATGCCCAGAACCAGCCTGCCGAGACGGCCTGGGGCGGCCAGCGGGTCGCCCTCAATCTGGCCGGCGTGAACAAGGACCAGATCCGGCGCGGCGACTGGGTCGTGGCCCCGGCCGCCCATCATCCGGTGCGCCGCTTCGACGCCGTGCTGCGCGTGCTGGCGAGCGCGCCGCGCCCGCTGGCGCCCTGGACGCTCACCCACCTGCACCTGGGCAGTCAGGACGTGCTCGCCCGGGTGCTGCCCCTGGACCGCGAGACGCTCGAGCCCGGCGCCCAGGGACTGGTGCAGATCGTGCCCGAGCAGCCGGTGGTGGGCGTCCATGGCGACCGCTTCGTGCTGCGGGATGCGGCCGCCAGCGCGACCCTGGCAGGCGGCTTCATCCTCGACAACGACCCGCCCGCGCGGCGCCGCCGCACGGCCGAGCGTCTGGCCTGGCTGGCCGCGGAAGGCTCGCCCGATGCCCTGTCCGCCCTGCTGGCCGTCTCGCCTTTGGGGCTCGATCTCACCCGGTTCGCCCGCAACCGCAACCTGCGGCCGGAGGAATTGGACGCCCTGGTCGCAGCCACCGGCCTGCGCCGGGTGCAGGGGCCGGACGTGGACTGGCTCGCGGGCCCCACCCAATGGCAGGCGTTGATCGAGCGCATACTCACACGCCTGGCCGCCCATCACGCCCAGGAGCCGGATGCCCTGGGTCCGGACCGGGAGCGCCTCCGGCGCATGAGCCTGCCCACCCTGCCCCACGGGCTGTTCCGCGCCGTGCTCGACGATCTGCTGGCAAGCGGTCGGGTCATGCTCACGGGCGCCGCCCTGCACCTGCCGGAACACCGCGTGCAGCTCGCACCGGCGGAGGAGGCGCTGTGGGAACGCCTGCGTCCTTTGCTCGCCGAAGCGCCCTTCATGCCGCCGCGGGTGCGCGACATCGCCCGCGCCCAGCTCCTCGACGAAAACAGGGTGCGCCTGCTCTTCAAGCGCGTGGCACGCACCGGGCAGGTGTGCCAGGTGGCCCACGATCACTTCTTCTTGGCGGAAGCGGTGACGACCCTCGCCGCCATCGTGACGGAAATGGCCCGGGACGAGGGCGTGACGGCCGCGGCCTTCCGCGACCGCATCGGCACCGGACGCAAGCTCGCCATCCAGATACTCGAATACTTCGACCGCAGCGGCCTCACGCGGCGGGTGGGCGACCGCCATCGCCTGCGCACGCCCCTCAGGGTGGAGGCCGCATGAAAGGGGTTTATGGAAGGGATACGTCCCCGGTGGGGCGGCCGGACTTCAAATCCGGTTGGGCACGTCAGACGTGCCCGGGTGGGTTCGACTCCCGCTCCCTTCCGCCAAAAACGGAACGCGGGCGACGCCCGGTCGTCTAAATTGATAGTGGAAGCAAGCCATACCAGCCCGTGAAAGGAGGGAGTCATGAGCACCGTTTCCATCAAACCCGATACCCACAGCATCGACCTGCCCACCATCAACCGGGTTGAGGCCAGTCGGCCCCTGCTATGGCTCCGGCGGGGGGCGGCGGATTTGGCCCACTGCTGGCCCCTATCCCTGGGCGTGGGGGCCCTGTTCAGCCTCATCGGCTATGGGCTCATTACCTATGCTTGGCCCCGACCCCACCTGGTGCTCACGTTGCTGTCGGGCTTCCTGCTGATCTCGCCCTTCCTCGCCCTGTCCTTCTACGAACAGTCGCGCCGGCGCGAGGCCGGCGGCGGGCCATGGTTCGCCACCCTGCGCGGCAACTGGGGCTCCATCGGCCTGTTCGCGGCCGGGCTCGCCTTCATCCTGTCCAGCTGGGAGCGGCTGTCGGCCATCCTGGTCGCCCTGCTGCACCCGGGTGACATCGCGGGAGAAAGCTTCACCCTGGCGGGTCTGTTCGCGGGGGGCAATCTGCCGTTCCTGGCGGTGTACGCCGCGGCGGGCGGCGCGCTGGCGGTCCTGGTGTTTGCCCTGTCGGTGGTCTCCCTGCCCATGATGCTGCACCGCAAGGCAGACATGGCCCACGCCATCGTCACCAGCCTGTGGGTGGTGCGGGAAAACCCGCTGACGATGCTGGTGTGGGGCGCGATCATTGTGGCCCTCACGGCCCTGTCCTTCCTCCTGTGGCTCGTGCCCATGATCGTGGTCTTCCCGCTGCTGGGCCACGCCACCTGGCATGCCTACCGGGATCTGGTGGGCGAATAAGCCTCTTGCCCAACCAGGAAATGCGCCCTGCGGGGCGCATTTTTTTGGCGGGAACCGCGGCCGAGAATACGGGTCCCATGGGTGGTTCCCCTGCGGAGACACCATGGCCTACAGCGAACAGACCGTGCAATGGGTGCGCCCCTGGTCGGCACGCACCTTCAGCTTCGCCGTCACCCGGCCCGCGCCCCTGCGCTTCCGCAACGGCGAATTCGTGACCCTGGGATTGCGTCGGGAAGGCAAGCTGGTGGCGCGGGCGTATTCCATCGTCTCCACCAACGACGCCCAGCATCTGGAGTTCCTGAGCATTCACGTGCCGGACGGTCCGCTCACCAGCCTCCTGGCGCAGGTCAAGCCCGGAGAGACGGTCTGGGTGAACGACAAGCCCACGGGCACCCTCACCCTGGACCACATCCGTCCGGGACGCGTGCTCTACATGCTGGCCACCGGCACCGGCCTGGCCCCCTTCATGAGCCTGGTGCGCGACAGCGAAACCCACCGCCGCTTCCAACAGGTGGTGCTCGTGCATTCCGTGCGCAGTGTGGCGGAACTCGCCTACCGCGAGGAGCTGACGGCACGGGAGGACGGACACTTCCATTACGTGCCCACGGTCACCCGCGAGACTTTTCCCCTGCAGGCGCGGGGCGCGGATTTGTTCCGCTCCGGTGAGCTGTCCCGACACCTGAATCTGCCCGCACCCGACCCCGAGGTGGACCGCGTCATGGTCTGCGGCAATCCCGCCATGACCCGGGAAATGACCGACTACCTCAAGGCCCACGGCTGGACGCCCACCAACCACAAGGGCGTGGGCAACTTCACCACCGAACTCGCCTTCGTGCTGCGGGAATCCTGAGGACGGCCCGCAGGGCCCCTCAGCGCGGCACGGGCTTCTTGGCCAGTTTGCGCTGGAGCGTGCGCCGGTGCATCTTCAGGGCGCGCGCCGTGGCGGAAACGTTGCCATTGTGTTCCGCCAGCACCTTCTGGATGTGCTCCCATTCCAGCCGGTCCACGCTCAGGGGTTCGGCCTGCACCGGCAGCGCCGGATCGCCGCTGGCGCGCCCCAGCGCCGCGACGATTTCGTTGGGGTCGGCGGGCTTGGCCAGATAATGGGTCGCCCCAAGCTTGATGGCTTCCACCGCGGTCGCGATGCTGGCATAGCCGGTGAGCACCACAATGCGCATGTCGTCGCGCAGCGCGCGCAATTGCGGCACCAGCGCCAGGCCGGACATGCCGCTCATCTTGAGATCCACCACGGCAAACGCCGGGGCCTCCTCGCGGGCCAGCGCCAGGGCTTCCTCGCCGCTGGCCGCGCAGCGCACGCGAAAGCCGCGCCGGGCAAGCGCCCGGGCCAGCACCCCGCGCAGGGTGGCATCGTCGTCCACCAGCAGCAAATCCCGTGGGGACTCAGGCATTTTCCCCTCCCCGCACCAGGGGCAGGCGCACCTCGGTCACGCCGCCGCCTTCCGGCCGGTTGCGCAGATGCACCTGCCCGCCCAGCCGCTCGATGGTGGCATTGGCCAGGAACAGGCCAATGCCCAGTCCCTGCTGCGCCGGCTCGGCCTGATTGTGTTGGGGCAGGAACCGCTTGCCGGCGGCGGCGATAACCTCGGCGGGTAGCCCCGGCCCGTGATCGAGGATACGAAGCACGGCCCAGTCCCCCTCCGTGTCCACTTCCAGTTCCACACCGGCCGGCGAAACCTTGGCCGCATTGTTGAGCAGATTGAGGAGGGCCTGCTCCAGCGTGTCATCGATGGACAGCCGCGCTCCACTGCTCATCTGGCGCACGACCAGGGGCGTCTGGGGCCAGAGCAGGCGCCAGCGTTCCGCGAGGGTCTCCACGTAGTCGGTGAGGGCCACTTCGCGGCGAACGCCGCGCTCCAACTGCCCCACGGAGTCCACCAGGCGCTGGAGCACCGCCTTGCACTGGGCCACCTGCTCCCGGATCAGACCGAGCTGGGGCGCAAGCTCAGGATCCTCCGAGAATTCTTCCTGCAGCTCCCCGGCCACCACCGCCACCGTGGCGAGTGGGGTGGCGAGCTCATGGGCCGTCCCGGCAGCGAGCGTGCCCAGCGCCACGATGCGCTCGTTGCGCAGGGCCTCCTCGCGCGCCGCGGCCAGCTCGCGCTCCCGGGCGCGCAGGCTGTCGGCGATGCGCTGCACGAAGAACGTGATGAGCGCGGCGCTGATCACGAAATTGAGCCACATGCCCAGCACGTGCATGCCGAACTGGCCATGCTCGCCGTGCATGGGCAGCGCATGCTCGCCGCCCCCCATGAGGGTGGTCAGGGGTGCCTGGGGCTCCATGCCGGGCAGGGGCACGTAATACTCCAAAAGCAGCGTGTAACAGGCGAGGGTGAGCGCCGCCAGGGCCCAGGCATAGGGCGCGGCAAGCAGCGCCGCCGCCACCGACAGGGGCAGCAGATAGAGAGACACGAAGGGATTGGTGGCGCCCCCGGTGAAATAGAGGAGCAGCGACAGGGCCACCACGTCCACCAGCAGTTGCGCGAACAGCTCCGGCTCCACCACGGGCCCGCCCCAGCGCAACCGTGCCCAGGTGAACACGGTCAGCACCACCAGGGCCGCCACCACGGTGAGCATGGCTGTCAGGGGCAGCTCGAGCCCCAGCCAGTATCGGGCGATAGCGATGGCGGCAAGCTGGCCGGCGATCTCGATCAGCCGCAGGACGTGCAGCCGGCGCAGGCTCTGGTCGGCAGTGTGCGAAGGCATGGCCTGGGACGAAAAAGTGCAATTGTAGCGCCGCCCCCGCAGGAGTCCGCCTGCGGCATTTGGTCGCAGGAACCGTCGAGAAGACTGAAGTCAGGGCTGTACTTTCGGGCGGCTGGAGGGCTCCCTTTTGATGGGGGAGCGTGGGGATCAGTGAAAAGCCATTCAGGGGCGCCCCCCGGAGGATCCCGCGGCGGCAGTCAGGCGCCCTCGAGCTGCCGGCGGACGGTTTCGATGTCTGCCGGCTCCAGGGCGAAGGGATAGGAACGGATGTCGGAAGGCGGTGAATCCCCGTAGGGCCGGTTGCAGGCCGAGACGTCGGGCTCGGGGCCGGGGCAGCCGGAGGTGCGGAAGGGCTTGCCGCCGGCGATGATGGCTTCCAGCACGTCGCGCGGCACGCCGAAGTCGGTGACACGGCCGGCGTCGTCGAAGCGCATGTGCTCGACCCGGCCGCCGCCATAGTCGATGAGGTAGCGCCCCAGCTGCACCCGCCGCCACTGGCCGGGATCGCAGGCGGGCCAGTCCTCCATGAGGGAGCCGCGCTCCGGGAAAAAGGCGAACAGGTGGTTGTGGCCGCCCAGGTCACGGATCTTCTGGCAGACGCCGAGGATTTCCTGTTCGGTCTCGCCCATGCCGCAGATGAGATGCACGCCGAAGCGCTCGGGTCCGAACACCTCCGCCGCCCATTCGATGGCCTGCCAGTACTTCTCCCAGCGGTGGGGGCTGTCCACCGCGCGGCCGCGCGTGCGCTCGAAGATCTGGGGCGTGACCGCGTCCAGCGCCACAGTGAAGATCTCCGCCCCCAGGGCCTTGAGCTCCACCAGATCGTCCCGTGTCATGGTGGTGGGGTTGGAAAGAATGGAGACCGGCACGTGGGGTACGGCGCGCACCCATTTTTCCAGCAGCACGCGCGTGTCGGCGTCGGAATCCGGGTGGGTGATCATGGAGATGCACATGCGCTGGAAGCGGCCCCGGTCGGCGCCGGCCCGCACCCTGGCGATGACGTCGTCGTAGCGGGCGGTGGGCCAGTCCACGCGAATGAAGTTGCGGTCGGCGTAATCGCGCGCCTCCTCGCGATGCCGCGCAAGGCCGCAGTAGGCACAGTTGGCGCGGCAGCCTTCGGGATAGGTGACCAGCAAATTGAGGCAGTGGGTGCAGTCGGTGCGGTACATCCGCCCCGGCACGAGCCCCAGGGTGATGGCCGCCGCCGTGCTCATCTGCACGTACTCGGGGGAGCGCATCTGTGGTGTGCGCCGGCGCACGTCGGGCCGGTAGAAATGAATGGTCTGCTCCATGGTTCGTCGCCCGTGTCCGCGAAAACCTGCTCCTTCGGTGGTGCCTGCTCCGCCACGCGAGGGGAATTTGTGGCCACCCCATCGAGGGGTGGCGCCCGTCGCGGCCAGCCGCGCCGCGGGAGCGGCTTCAGCCGCGAAGCCGCTGGATCCCCCGGGTCGCCGCCAAAGCGCCTCCCACAGGGGGGTTGCCGGTGCGTCAGCCGTCGCGGAAGTATTCCGGAAAGGCGGTCCAGCCACGACGGAATTCGGCATCGCCGCGTCTTGCCGCCTGCCACAGGCCCTGCCGGCGGGCGACGGCGCGCGCAAGGCTTGAGCCGAAAGTATCGCGCAGTTCCGCCTCATAGTCCTCCAGGGCCTGGGCGCGGCCCGCCAGCCAGTCCGCCGCCGCCGCCCCCGCGCGCTCGCCGGAAATCACGGCCGCGGCAATGCCGGCCCCCGTCACGGGATGGGTGAGTCCCGCCGCATCCCCTGCGAACAGCACGCGCCCCAGGGCAAGCCGCGCCCGCATGCCGCCTATGGGGATCGCGCCGCCCGTGCGGCGCAGGATGGTGGGGGCCACCCTGCCCGCCTGAACGAGCCGTCTGTGCAGGGCATCCAGCGCGTCCTTCATCTGCCGGGGGGAACCCTCGAGCCCCAGGCCCACATGGGCTTCCTGTCCCCGCGGAAACAGCCAGGCATAGCCGCCGGGATAGGCGTCCGACAGCCACACTTCGGTGTCCGGCCCGGGCGTGCACAGGGGCACGGTGTACTGCCGGGTGGCAAGGGTCGCCAGCGGTGGCAGGCCCAGCAGCCGCGCCACGGAGGAGTGGGGACCATCCGCTGCGATCAAGGCGCCAAAGCGCAGGACACGCATGCCTGCACCGTTCCGGAGAGTCGCCACCCCCGTGGCCGCCTCGAGCCCTGCCAGCAGGGTGCCGGTGGCAAGCCGTGCCCCCGCCGCCACGGCGCGGCCCGCCAGGGCCTGATCGAACCGCGCGCGGTCGATCATGAGTCCCGGCAGGTCGGCACGGAACCATGTTCCGGAGGGCAGGCAGGTGTGCATGCCAACGATGCGCTGGCGCACCGCCCGCGCGCCCTGCGCCAGGCCCGCAAGGGGCAGGGGAATGAACTCGGCGCACTGCACGGGCAGACCGACCCGACGCCGTCGCTCGAGGACGAGCACCGACAGGCCCCGCGCCGCAGCGGCGGCCGCGGCACTGGCACCGGCCGGCCCGCAGCCCACCACCAGCACGTCCACGGCCTCCGGGCTCATGCCGTACCCGCCCCCCGCGCGCGGGCAAGGGCCGCCTGCGCCACCGCGATGAGGTCGCCCGGTGTGAGGCCCCCCATGTCCACTTCGCGTTGTGCGAAGAACGCCTGCACGGCTGCCTGGAGCTGCGCCGCCCCCACGTCCCGCAGCCCGGCTTCCAGATCGGGGATGGTGCGCCGGGGATGCACGAAGAAATCGCCCGTGAACTGGATCTGCTCGATGCGGTCCCGGCGGGCATCGTAGGCGAGCCCCACGCGCACCAGCCCCGCCGGGAACTTGTGCACCGCCTCCACCCGCGCCGCCCCTTGCCGCGCGCCCTCCCCGTAAACCCAGTCCGGTGTAGCGATCTCCGCCAGCGCCCCGGCGAAGCGGTGTTCCTCGTCTGCGGTGAGTCCTGCCGGCTGGAAGTCCACGCCGAAGGTGTCGGCAAAAGCCTGGATGAGCGCCGCCTGCACACGGTCGAGAGGGGGCGTGTGACCCAGCAGTTCGGCGAGGCTCGTCACCCGCTCGCGGGCCGAGGCCACTGCCTTGTCCGCGAGTTTCTCGGCGGGGATGCGCAGCACCCGCAGCATGCGTTCCACGTCGAACTCGATGAGCAGGGTGCCCTGGTACATGAGGGCATCGCCCTCGAACACGCCGCCGGTGCCGGAGATTTTGCGCCCCGCCACCTCGATGTCGTTGCGGGGGCGGAAGCGCGCATCCACCCCGAGGCTGGCGATGCCTTGTGCAGCCGCCTCGCAAATGCGCCGCGCGATCAGGGCGAGATCGGCGACACCCAGCACACTGCGTGCGAGATAGAGTTCCCAGCCCAGCTGGCCGGCGTCGAAATAGATGGCGCCGCCTCCCGTGATGCGCCGCTGCACTTCGATGCCGTGAAGCCGGCAATAATCGAGGTCCAGTTCCTGGCGCGGGTCCTGATGGAAGCCCACCAGGGCGCTGGGCGTAAAGCGCAGGAAGCGCAGGGTATTGGCGCCCGCCCCCGCGGCCCGTGCCTCCAGCAGCGCGCGGTTCAGCGCGATGTTCTCCGCCGCACTGCGCAGACCGGTATTTAGCAGCCGCCAGCGCTCAGCCATGGGTCACCACCGGCAGTGGAAAGGACGCAGACGGCGCCGCCTCGGGCACGCCCGCCCCATCCGCCAGAAGCGCCTCCATTTCCAGCGCGGCGTCCTGGGCCAGGGAGCAGCAGCCCCCGACGATCCGGGTCTCCCGCCCCAGACGGCGCGCGAGTTCCACCACCCCTTCCGCCGGATGGGCGATGGCATCGAGCCCCGCGAGCACCGCGTAGGCATCGATGCGCACACGGGCCCGGCCGGGCGGCCGTGCGCAGCCCAGCAGGATGGGGGTGTCCGGCAGGGCGCGCCGTGCGTCGAGAAAGAAGCGCCCCACCTCCTCGGGATTCGGGGTGACGAAGGGCCGCGTCGGCGGCGCATAGAAGGGCATGGCCGCCACCAGCACCAGCGCATGGGGGCGGTGGCGCGCCACCATTTCCAGCGCCTGCCATTCCCCCAGCAGACGGCCGTAATGCAGCCCGAGCACGATGTGGGGCACCACGCGCAGACCGCTGGCCATGAGGGCGGCGAGACTCGCCTCGAAATCCGCCACCGGACGCTTGAGGTGATAGACCTGGGTCAGCGTGTCCTGGGCGCCGATGACATCCATCATGGCCACGTCGATGCCCGCATCGCGCAGGGCCCGCGCCCGCGCCGCGTCGGTGAGCGCCGTGTGCAGCGCGATGCGAAAGGCGGGAAAGGTGTCCTTGATGCGGCGCAGCACCGCGAGATACGGCCCGTACTCGACCTCGTTGCGCCGGTTGGAGCCGCCGGTGAGCAACATGCCGCGCGCGCCGCGGGCAATCTCGCGGTTCACCACCTGCCACAAGTCCTCGGGCGTGGGCGCGGGAATCATGGGCGCGAGAATTTGCGCCCTGCAGTGATCGCAGTTGAGAGCGCAGTCGCCTCCCGTGATGGATACCGCGGGCCAGCGTGCGACGCCGCAGGAAGCAATCTCGCTGGAGCGGTAGGCCTTGAAGCTGGGGACATGGAAACGGATGGCCGCGGAGGCTGGCCCGTGGGCCAGCAGTTCCTGCGTGAGTGCGGCATCGAGGGGGACGGCATCGAAGGCTTCGATGCCTGCGGTGGGAAGTGGCGCGCCCATCTCGACGAATGTCCTGCGCCCGGTGTGAAGCCGGCCGTCAGGCGCAGCCCGCAAAGCCCTCCGCCTCCATCTTCACTTCGAAGGCGTTGAGGGCAGCCTCGCCGGTGAGCAGCGTCCCCACTTCCTCGTCCCACTCGCTGGGTTGCATGCGCACCATCCAGCCGGCCCCGTAGGGGTCTTCGTTGACCAGGCCCGGCTGGGTATCCAGGGCTTCGTTCACGGCGATGATTTCACCGCTCACCGGTGCCTTCACCGGGCCCACCCATTTTCCCGATTCCACCGTCGCCACGGAACGTTCCTGCTCCACGCGCCGGCCCACCGCCTTGGGTGTGAAAGCCACGATGGGCCCCGCCAGCGCGGTGGCGTAGGCGGTCATGCCCACGGTGACGCTGCCGTCCGGCTCACGGCGGCACCATACGTTGGATTCCACGTCGTAATAGAGATCGTCCGGGAAGGGGCAGCCGCGTACCGTGCTCATCATCGCTTTCGGCGCGCCGGCGGCGCGCCTGCCGGAAAAATTCGGGTAACGCGATTTTAACCCAGCGCGTCACCCATCTCGACCCCGAAACGATCAGGGAAACGGGCATGAAAAAACCGGCGGCCGAAGGGCAACGCCGGTTTTGCGGGGCAGGCCGGTTCAGATGAACAGGCAGATGTCGGATTCGCCCGCGAACTCGAAGAAGGTGGCCGCGCCCCCGTACTCGATACCATCGATGAAGTCATCGTGCTCGAAGCCGAACAGCTCCACGGTCATCTGGCAGGCGATGAATTTCACGTCGGCTTCCCGGCACAGGGTGCGCAGCTCCTCGACGGTCGCCACGCCGTTGTTGGCGATGGTCTTCTTCATGAGGGCGGTGGCCAGCGACTCGAAACCGGGCACGATGGCCTGGATGGCATTGGGAATGTTCCAGTTGATGCTCTGGAACCACTTCGGTCCGAAGGGCATCTTCATGGGCATGCCCGGATTGCCCAGGGGGCTCACCTTGAGGCCGCTGATGTCCTTGCGCAGGATCTGCAGACCGTAGAAGGTGAAGAAGACCTGGACCTGATAACCCAGGGCCGCGGCGGTGGACGCAAGGATCAGGGGCGGGTAGGCCCAGTCGAGCGTGCCTTTGGTGGCGATGATCGCCAGTTTCTTTTCATCCATCGTGGGTGCCTCCTCTCAGGGTTGAGTCGCGCCCGTCTCTGTCCAACCGTCGTTATCGTTATGTGCAGGCGTGAGGGTTGCGGGGTTTACTTTTTCTTCATGAAGAAGGTGAACTCGCCACCGGACTCGGCGGAGGACACCAGTTCATTGCCGGTCTGCTTGGCGAAGGCTTGCATGTCTTTGACGGAACCGGGATCCGTGGCGATGACCTTCAGCACCTGGCCGCTGGACATCTCGGCGAGGGCTTTCTTGGTGCGCAGAATGGGCAGCGGGCAGTTCAGGCCGCGGGCGTCGAGTTCTTTGTCAAAGTGCATGGTGAGCCTCCAGAAGGGGTTTATGAAAAAATTCGCAACAACGAATATGCATGAAACGGCTATTTATAATCCACTTGCCCGCGGCTGGCAACTCCCGCGCCCGGGCGGGCCGCGTGGCGGCGTCAGGCCGCGGCCAGGGCCAGCCCCGCGCGCGCCCAATTGATGATGCCGCCGGCCAGGTTGTAGACCTGGTCATAGCCCTTGTTGGCCATGAACGCGCAGGCCTGGGCGGAACGGGCGCCGCTGCGGCAGTAGAACACCACCGGCTTGTCCTTGGGCAACTGATCGCCCGCCAGGGGCAGCAGGTGCAGGGGCATGAACTTCGCGCCGGGAATGGCGCCCGCCGCATATTCCGCCTCGGTGCGCACGTCCACCAGCACCACCTCGCCCTCCGCCTGCATACGCTGGACGGTGTGCGGGTCCACTTCCTTGATGCCATACATTCCAAACATGGGAACCCTCCGAAAGTATATTAGCGCCCGCTAATATACAGGCAGGCAAGCGAATTTCAAGATTCAACAGCGCTGGGCGCCATGGTACAGATTGACCACATGACGCGCCTCGGCGAAAAACAGCCAGCGCTCGGCGAGCACCCCCAGCAGGGCCACCAGGGCCACCCCTGCGCCGCCGCCGGCCTGGGGACCGGCCTGCACCAGCCAGAGGAAGGGGATCACGAAGCCCGCAAGGAACACGACCACACGCAGCGCCAGCGCCCAGCGCCGCGCGAGCTGGAAGCCGAATTCCTGGGTGAGGAACGTGCCGTGGGTATGGCCCGCGTCGAACAGCTTGACCTGGGCGCGGGTGAAGCCGGTGGCGGTGTTGATGGTGGACACGGCCACCGGGCTGCCGATCCAGAAGTAGTAGAGCCCCTTCAGGAAGGCCGCCGCCACCAGGAAGGCCAGCACCAGGAAATAGTAGGGCGCGAGCTCCACATCGCCCCGGGCCGCCACCAGCATCAGGATCAGCGCGCCGGTGTAATGCCCCAGGGCCAGGTAATTGGCGGGCACCAGCGGGGTATTCCACTGGCGGATGGTCTTGAGGCACGCATAGATCATGCTGGTGGAGAACACCGTGATCCACGCCAGCAAAGTGGCCAGCGCACCCAGGGCGAGACGCAACCCCTCCAGCCCGAGATCGAGGAAGGACAGGCCCATGTAACCGAAGGCGAAGGGGAAGAAGGCCACGGCGAACACACCCTCCCGCGATAGCCACGAGGTGCGCCAACGGCTGAAGGCCCGCCAGGCATTCTTGGGATTGGCCAGGTGGCCCACCGAGGAGAGCAGGCCGGCGATGATGAGCACGAGGGCGATGGCGCCCGCCACCCAGACCTGCTGCGGCGCAAGCCCGCCGCCCAACTTGAGCAGGTCGGCCAGATACAGCAGGGCGAACAGGCCGAAGCCCGCGCCGGAGCTGACGGTGAAGAAGATGACGCTGAATGCGGGATGCATGTGTGTCTCCGTGAAGCGAGGGGTGCGAGGGAAGGCGTGGGTGGCGGCGGGCGGGCCTGCGCTCCTCACGCCCGCCCTCTCACCGTTTGACCAGTTTGTTGGCGAACGTCTTCAGCCGCTCCCTGAACCCGGGTTTGCCCAGGTTCTCCGTGGGGATGGGCGGCGCCTTGCGCGGCGGCAGGTAATGGTTGGTGGGGTTGTAGCCCAGCTCCGGCAGGAGCTGGTAGCCGCCCCGTTCGCGCACCGCGCGCGACACCGCGGAATCCGGATCATCGAAGTCGCCGAACATGCGCGCATGGGCTGGACAGGTGAGCACGCAGGCCGGCTGGCGTTCCTCGATGGGAATGGATTCATCGTAGATGCGGTCCACGCACAGGGTGCACTTCTTCATGGTGCCGGAGGCGCGGTCCAGTTCCCGCGCACCGTAGGGGCAGGCCCAGGAGCAGTAGTTGCAACCCATGCACTTGTCCTGGTCCACCAGCACGATGCCATCCTCGGCACGCTTGTAGGATGCGCCGGTGGGACACACCGTGACACAGGCGGCGTCCTCGCAGTGCATGCAGGACATGGGGAAGTTGATGGTCTTGTTGTTGGGATACTCGCCCACCTCGAAATGGCGGATGCGGTTGAACCACACGCCCGAGGGCTCCGCACCATAGGGGTCGTAGTCGGACAGCGGCCCGGTGGTGCCGGAGGCGTTCCACTGCTTGCAGGCGATGGCGCAGGCATGGCAGCCGACGCAAACGTCCAAGTCGATAACAAGACCTAGTCTCATGGGTTTTCGCTCTGTCTCTATGGTTGCAGGGTGACCGGGGAGGCGGGCGCAGAAAGCCGCAATGACATCGTGCTCACCGCCTGCCCCGTCCTGTCCACCCCGTGCTCGTCACGTGGATTACTTGTCACTCCGGGCGTTGTAGCGCAGCACCGCAGGACGCCTGCCGTCATCCCAGGGCAGCGGCTTCACCTCCGGGAACTGGGGCCAGCTGCCCACTTCATCCGGTTCGGCCTTGTAGATTCTCACCCGCAAGTCGAACCAGGCCGCCTGGCCGGTCACCGGGTCGGAGTTGGTGATGCGCCGCTCGCCCGGTTTTTCCGGCAAAAGCTCGGAGATGAGGTGATTGAGCAGGAAGCCCTTCCTCGCCTCCGAGGCGTCCGGCTCGAGGCCCCAGGTGCCGGCCTGTTTGCCGATGGCGTTCCAGGTCCACACCGTGTTTTCCTCGCAGCCTTCCATGGTCTTGATCTGGCAGCGGATGCGCCCGTTGTGGGATTCCACCCAGACCCAGTCGTAGTCCTTGAGCCCCAGCTCCGCCGCCTTTTTCGCGTTCATGTGCAGATAGTTCTGGGCCATGATCTGGCGCAACCAGGCATTCTGGGAATCCCAGGAGTGGTACATGAACATGGGCCGCTGGGTGATCGCGTAGAAGGGATATTCCTCCGCGTTCACGCGCTGCTGCTCCAGGGGCTGATACCACAGGGGCAGCGGATCGAAATACTTCACGAGCCGCTCGCGGTCCGCCGGATTGGTGGGCTGGGGGCCATCGTACAGCCCCATGCCGGCAAGCCGGAATTTCTGCAGCGGCTCGGAATAGATCTGCATGATGATGGGCTCCACCTTGCCCACGAAGCCCGCGTCCGCCGCCACTTCCAGGTAGTCCCTGTTGGCGAACCGGTTGTACTTCTGGCTGTCGGGCCAGTGGTGGGCGAAGAAGGACTGGTTCTCGATGTACTTCTCCCACTGATTGGGATTGGGCTCGCCCTTGAGGGACTTGGTGCCGTCCTTGCCGCGCCAGCCGGCCAGGAAGCCGACACCCGGCGAACGCTCGAAGTTGACGATGAAGTCCTTGTAGTCCTTGAACTTGCGGGTGCCATCCTTGTTGGTGAAAGCCGGGAATTTTAGGCGCGAGGCCAGCTCCACCAGGACTTCCTGCCAGGGACGCGCGTCCCGGTCCGGCGTGACCACCGGGTGACGGATGGCATCCGCCGCCGCATCGGGTTCGGAGATGGGACGGTCCAGAAGTGAAATGCAGTCATGGCGCTCCAGGTAGGTGGTGTCCGGCAGCACCAGGTCGGCGAAGTTCACCATCTCCGAGTGGAAGGCGTCCACCACCACCAGGAACGGAATCTTGTATTGCCCGAACTCCTCCGGATCCTCCTGCACCAGCATCTCCTGGATGCCCTTGGTGTTCATGGTGGAGTTCCACGCCATGTTGGCCATGAACAGGATCAGGGTGTCGATGGCATAGGGGTCATGGTTGGTGGCATTGGTAATGACCATGTGCATCAGGCCGTGGGAGGCCAGCGGCGACTCCCAGGAATAGGCCTTGTCGATGCGCACCGGGTGGCCTTCGGCGTCGATCACCAGATCCTCGGGTCGGGTGGGGAAGCCCAGGGGCGGACGCGCCAGGGGCGTGTTGGGCGCATGGATGATGTCCAGGTTGTTCTCGGGCAGCTGGTGGGGCGGAATGGGCTTCGGATAGGGCGCGCGGGCGCGGAAGTTGCCCGGGCCGTCCAGCGCCCCCAGCAGGATCTGGATCAGATGGATCGCCCGGCAGGCATGGAAGCCGTTGGAATGGGCGGAGATGCCGCGCATGGCGTACATCGCCACCGGACGGCCGATCACCTTGTCGTGCCTGCGGCCCCAGACGTCGGTCCATTCGATATCGAGCTCGATCTGCTCCTTGAAGGCGACATGAGCCATCTCCAGCGCGAGGCGCTCGATCTGCTCGGCCGGCACCCCGCATTCCCGGGACACGTTTTCCGGCGCGTAGCGTTCATCGAGATAGCGTTCCGCGACCAGGCTCATCACGGTTTTCACCGGCCGGCCGTCCGGCGCGACGAACTCGCCGAACATTGCGGGCGCGATGTCCGCATCCAGTGCCGAAACGAAGGCCTGCTTTTCCAGATCCCACACCAGCGGATTGCCCGCCTCGTCGCGCAGGAACAGCCCGTCACCCTTCTGCCCCGGCGTCTGCACCACCAGCCAGGGCGCATTGGTGTAGCGCACCAGGAATTCCCAGTCGAACAGCTCCCGGGAGAGCAGCACGTGCACGATGGACAGGGCGAGCAGCCCGTCCATGCCCGGGCGGATGGGCACCCACTCATCGGCGATGGCCGAATAGCCGGTGCGCACCGGATTCACCGACACGAACTTGCCGCCGTGGCGCTTGAGCTTTTCCAGACCGATCTTGATGGGGTTGGAGGAGTGGTCCTCCGCCACCCCCCACAGGATGAAGTACTTGGCGTAATCCCAGTCCGGGGCACCGAATTCCCAGAAGGAAAAGCCGATGGTGTAAAGACCCGCCGCCGCCATGTTCACCGAGCAGAAGCCGCCGTGGGCCGCCCAGTTGGGCGTGCCGAACTGCTGTGCCCACAGGCCGGTCAGGGCCTGCATCTGGTCGCGGCCGGTGAAGAAGGCCAGCTTGGAGGGGTCGGTGGAGCGGATCAGCTCGAGCCGGTCGGTGAGCAGATCCAGGGCCTGCTCCCACTCGATCTCCACGAACTCCCCTGCACCGCGGGGCGCGCCCGGCTTGCGCATCAGGGGCTTCTTCAGCTTGGCCGGGGAGTACTGCTTCATGATCCCGGCATTGCCCTTGGCGCACAGCACGCCCTGATTGGTGGGATGGTTGCGGTTGCCCTGGATGAAGCGAACCTTGCCGTCCTCCAGGGTCACCTTGATGCCGCACCGGCAGGCGCACATATAGCAGGTCGTGTATTTCACTTCCTGCCGGTCGTGGTTTTCGGTCTTGATCACTGCGCTCATGAACCCGTCCTCGTCAATGGCAACCCGCGAAGCCGCCCCGGCCGTCACGCCGTTTCCCGGCGTTTTCCCACCATAGCCGATGGATGCGGCCAGCCGCCAAGCATCACAACATGCTGAACTGCTAATGCATCCGGCGGATCACCCGGCGCCGGCCGCCTGCGCGGGAAGGCGCGGACTCTACATAAGAATTCCATAATGTAGCAATACAGAAATTTTGATTACCCAGATAAGTCCTTCTGATACAGGACTTTTTTGTCTGGTTTCCGGGGTTTTTGCGGCCGCTTTCTCCGTTTCTGGCCGGAAGGCCTTAAAGAAGAAGGGTTTCCTCCACGGCGGGTCGGCGGGCGGGCCGCCGGTCAGCCGCGCGGGAGAGACGGCCCCCGGGCCGGTTCTTCCCCGGCGAAATCTGGGATAATGACGGTCTGGCCGGCATAGCTCAGCTGGTAGAGCAGCTGATTTGTAATCAGAAGGTCGTGGGTTCGAATCCTACTGTCGGCACCACCTCCATCGCAGGCTTTCCGGACAGGGTTTCTGGCATGGGACTTGCTCGTATGCTGCCACCGCGCCTGCGCGGTGACCCGGGTGGCCCGATCGCCACCCCACCCCTCGAGCGGCCATAGCCATGATTGCGTTCCGGAAATTCTTCTCCAAGGGCTCCGACCACCCCCTCGCCCGGGATGAGGAGCTCACCACCGTCCTGGCCGGGCTGCCCGTCAACGACCCGACACAGGTGTTGCAGGAGCTGACCCACTGGCTGCTGCAGCTCGCCGGCGAAGCGCCCCTCAAGAACCGTTCCACCAAGCTGTTCCGTCTCGACCAGGCGGGGCAGGTGGCGGAGCGCAAGCTGCGCGAGGAGTACACCCGGTCGGCGCGGCTACACAAGGCCATCGAGCAGCGCATCTGGACCACCGTCCATGAATTCCTGGAAGCGTCCATCAACGCCCATTACCGCTGCATCGCCGAATTTCTCGAAAGCCGGCGCGCGGTGGCGGATCTGGCGGCGCTGGCGGTGCGCACCGTGCGCCGGCTGGACCTGGAGGGCCACTGGTTCCAGCTGCGCTATCAACCCCTGCCGGAAGCCTGGTGGGACCAGGTCTACACCCTGATCAAGCTCGCCGAGGAACGCGGGCTCATGCGCGTGACGGTGACCCTCAACGCGAGTCTGGGCAGCGAGACCACCTTCGTCCAGGAACTGCTCAAGCTGCTCATGCCCACCGTGACCGATCCCCGCCAGTTCACCAAGCCCCAGCTCGCCCTCGCGCGGCACGTGATCAATGCCGTCTCGGGCGATTTCGTATGGGAGGACATGCCGGGCGCGACCACGGTGTTCCATGTGGATTTCTCCAGGCGCGAGCCGCCGGCGCGCATCAGCCAGACCTCGGAGCGCCATTTCATGGCGCGCTGCTTCGGGCCGGGTGCCGCCGTGCCGCGTCTGGTGACGGCCCTCAAGCAGGTGGAACAGGGCGCCATGCCTTCCCTGCTGGGGCTGGCCGATCCCACCGCCTACCGGCGGGCAGATCTGCTGGAAGTGCTGGCACGACTGGCCCAGAGCCTGAGCCGGGCGCGCCCGGTGGCCGAACACCAGCACTTCGACAAGCGCCGCGACGAGCGGCGGCGCTCCTTCCTCAACATCTGCGTGATCCACGGTTTCAGCGACGTGTACCGGCGCATGAGCCAGGAACAGATCCCGCCGCAGAAACCCGCTTCCCTCGCCGACACCCTCACCTACGAGGGACAGGTGGACACCCATATCTTCGGTTTCGTGCGCGACCGGACGCGCCAGCAGCAGGAACGTCTCAAGGCCCTGGCCGCCACGCCCATGCCGGCGGAGAGCGAGGCCTGCGAAAGCTGGGTGGTACGCGACGTGAGTGAGAAGGGCTACGGCGTGGAAATCACCAGCAGCCCGGGCGACTGGGTCACGCGCAACGTCGCGGTGGGCCTTCATCACGATTCGGGGGCGTGGGAGATCGGCATCATCCGCCGCGTGGAGCGGCCCAGTGTCGAGACCGCGGAGGTGGGTCTGGAAGTGCTTTCCCGCGCCCCGCATGCCGCCATGATGCGTCCGGCCGAATCCCAGCTCTCCGTGTGGGAGACCGCGGCTGACACCCAGACTTACTACCACACGCCCGCCATCCTGCTTCCCCCCGAACCGGGGCTGCACGATGACGAATGTCTGCTCCTGGAGGCGGGCAGCTACCAGCTGCACAAGTTATACGAGCTGTTCGTGGGAGAGGGCCGGCGCACGGTGAAACTCCTGGACCGCCTCGCCAGCTACGGCGACGTCGATCAGGTGATCTTCGCCGACATTCCGCAACGCCGGCCGGCGTAACCCGCCGCCATCAGGCGGGGTCGGCCAGCTCCAGCCGCACGCCCACGGAACGCCACTCCTCCTGCTCCTTGTGGAGCAGCATCTCGGTCAGGGGGTTGTCGGACAGCCACCGTGCATCCAGTCGCAGACGGAACCCCCGCTGATCCCATTCCAAAGCCAGCGGCGGCAGCGGCTGGTCGCTTCGGCTGCGGTTGAACAGCACTGCCAGGCGCAGCACGCCGATCAGCAGCCAGTCCTCGGGCGCGCCTACCAGGGGCACGACCTTGGCCAGCGCCCCCCGGTGGGCGCGCGCCAGCAGGGCGAGCCGCTCCTGATCCTTGCGCGAGAAACCCGGCATGTCGGCATTGGCCAGAATATAGGCGGAATGCCGGTGGTAACCCGAGTGCGCGATGGAGATGCCGATCTCGTGCAGGCGTGCCGCCCATTCCAGATGTTTCGCCGCTTCCGGCTCCAGATGGAAGCGCGTTGCCACATCTGCCAGCAGCCGGGCCGCGGTGCGCGCCACCCGCTCCGCCTGACGCCGGTCGGCGTGGTAGCGGCGCTGGAATTCCTCCACGGTGAGCTCCCGGGTGTCGTGGTGGTGGAAGCGGCCCACCAGGTCGTAGAGGATGCCCTCGCGCAGGGCACCATTGGCCGCCTCCATGCGGGTCACGCCCAGCTCGCGGAACACCGCCGCGAGAATGGCGAAGCCACCGGCGATCACCGGCGCCCGGTCGGCGGACAGGCCGCGCAGCCTGAGTCTTTTCACTTCCCGCGCCTCGATGAGCATGGCGCGGATGGCATCCAGCGCTTCCGGGGTAATGACGCCGTCCGTGAGACCGTTTTCGCGACAAATGTCGGCCAGGGCGCGCACGGTGCCGGAGGAACCCACCGCCTGCTGCCAGTGGCCCGCGCCGAATTCTGCGGCGATCGCCTGCAGTTCCGCGCGCGCGGCAAGTTCCGCCTCCCGGAATGCCGCCTTGCCCAGGCGCCCGCCGGCGAAGAAGCGGCGGCTGAAGCTCACGCAGCCCATATAGAGGCTTTCCATCTGCCTGGGTTCGTAGGCCGCGCCGATGATGCACTCGGTAGACCCGCCGCCGATGTCCACCACCAGGCGCGGTGCGCTGGAGGGCGGCAGGCTGTGGGAGACGCCGAGGTAGATGAGCCGCGCCTCCTCCTTGCCCGCCACCACCTCGATGGGGAACCCCAGGGCTTCCTCTGCGGCGCGCAAAAAGGATTTGGCGTTCTTGGCGACCCGGAAGGTATTGGTGCCCACGGCGCGCACTGCCTCCGCCGGCAGGCCGCGCAGACGCTCATTGAAGCGCCTGAGGCAGGCCAGCGCCCGCGCCTGGGCCGCTTCGTCCAGGGTCTTGTCCTCGCGCAGTCCGGCCGCGAGGCGCACGGTTTCCTTCAGCGCGTCGAGGGGGTAGATCTGGTCGCCAATGACGCGGGCGACCTGCAGGCGGAAACTGTTGGAGCCGAGATCGACGGCGGCGACGACGGCGTGCTCGCTCACGACAGGCCGACCGGCGTCATTCCAGCACCTCGCGTTCCATCTCTTCCACGCTGGTGTGGCGCACGTCCTTGCCCTTGACCATGTACACCACGTACTCGGACATGTTCTTGGCGTGGTCGCCGATGCGTTCGATGGCCTTGGCGGCGAACATGATGTCGATGAACATGCTGATGGTGCGGGGATCTTCCATCATGTAGGTGATGAGGTGGCGCAGCTCGCTGCGAAACTGCTCGTCCACCTGCATGTCCTGACGGGCGATCTGGGTGGCGGCAGTGGGATCCAAACGGGCGAAGGCATCCAGGGCGCGACGCAGCATGTCCACCACCATCTCGCTCATGTGCTTGATCTGGGAAAAGCGCGGCTGGGTGATGCGGTCCGACTCGTAGATGAGCTTGGTCATGCGCGCGATCTTGGCCGCCTCGTCACCAATGCGTTCCAGATCGGTGATGGTCTTGATGACCATCATCAGCATGCGCAGGTCGCCGGCAGTGGGCTGGCGGCGCGCGATGATGTGGCTCACGTCCTCGTCCAGGGAGACTTCCATGGCATTCACCCGGTGATCGTTCTGGATCACCGTCTGGGCGAGCTCCAGGTTGCCGTTGATCAGGCCCTCCACCGCATGGATGATCTGCTCCTCCACCAGGCCGCCCATCTGCAGCACGCGCGAGCGCACCGACTCCAGTTCGGCATCGAATTGCTTGGAAGTGTGTTCAGCCATCTTTGTCTCCCGGGCCAACGGCCCAGCATACCGTGGAATTGTGAAGAATCGGCGACACCTCAGCGCTTGAGGGCAGTCACCCCCTGCGGGGTGGCGATCAGCGCCAGATCCGCCGGGCGGCGCGCGAACAGACCGTTGGTCACCACGCCCACGATCTGGTTCAGCGTGCTCTCCAGCTCCACCGGGTTGAGGATGTTGAGGTTGTGCACGTCCAGGATCACGTTGCCGTTGTCCGTGACGAACCCCTCGCGCAGTTTTGGCTGCCCGCCCAGCTTGACGAGTTCCCGTGCCACGTAGCTGCGCGCCATTGGAATCACCTCGATGGGCAGGGGAAACTTGCCCAGCACGTCCACGAGTTTGGTGTGGTCGGCGATGCAGATGAACTTGTCGCTCGCCGCGGCGACGATTTTCTCCCGAGTGAGCGCGCCGCCGCCGCCCTTGATCATGGCGAGGTGCTCGGTGATCTCGTCGGCACCGTCCACGTAGAGGGGCAGCTGGCCTGCCTCGTTCAGGTCGATGACGCGGATGCCCCGCTCCCTGAGCCGCTGCGCGGTGGCCTCGGAGCTCGCCACCGCGGCATCGATCTTGTGTTTGATCTTGGCCAGCTCGTCGATGAAATAGTTGGCGGTGGAGCCGGTGCCCACGCCGATCAAGCCGGGCTCGACGAAGCTCACCGCTTCCTTCGCCACGGCCTGCTTGAGTTCGTCCTGCGTCATGGTGTGCTTTCCCGATCGCCAGAAAGCTTCCAAGCATAGCGCCGGACAGGGATTTTCTCAATTAAAATGCCCGTTTCCGGACAATAATTCCCATGAACGCCGTTCCCGATTACCTGCGCAGGATCCTGACCAGCCGCGTCTATGACGTGGCCATCGAAACCCCGCTGGAATTGGCGCCGGGCCTGTCGCGCCGCACCGGCAACCGCGTCCTGCTCAAGCGCGAGGACATGCAGAGTGTGTTCTCCTTCAAGCTGCGCGGTGCCTACAACAAGATGGCGCACCTGCCGCCGGCGGCCCTCAAACGCGGCGTGATCTGCGCCTCGGCAGGCAACCACGCCCAGGGTGTGGCGCTCGCGGCCCAGCGTCTTGGCTGCCACGCCACCATCGTCATGCCTGCCACCACTCCCCAGATCAAGGTACAGGCCGTCATGAACCGCGGCGCCCGGGTGGTGCTGCACGGCGATTCCTACGACGAGGCTTCCGCCCATGCGCGCCGGCTGGAAAAGGAGCACCGGCTCACCTTCGTCCATCCCTACGACGACCCGGAGGTGATCGCGGGTCAGGGCACCATCGGCATGGAAATCCTGCGCCAGCATGCCGACCCCATCCACGCCATCTTCGTGCCGGTGGGGGGCGGCGGCCTGATCGCCGGTGTGGCGGCGTGCGTGAAGGCCCTGCGCCCGGAAACCCGCATCATCGGCGTGGAGCCGGTGGACGCCGACGCCATGTACCGTTCCCTGAAGGCGGGCCGCCGCGTGGTGCTGGAGCAGGTGGGGCTGTTCGCCGACGGCGTGGCGGTGAAACAGGTGGGCGAGGAAACCTTCCGCCTGTGCCGCGAGCTGGTGGACGAGATCGTGCTGTGCGACACCGATGCCATCTGCGCCGCCATCAAGGACGTGTTCGAGGACACCCGCTCCATCCTGGAACCAGCGGGGGCGCTGGCCATCGCCGGTGCCAAGGCCTACGCCACGCGGCACCGGCTCAAGGACAAGACCCTGGTGGCCATCGCCAGCGGCGCCAACATGAACTTCGACCGCCTGCGTCACGTGGCGGAGCGCGCGGAGCTGGGCGAGCAGCGCGAAGGCATCCTGGCCGTGACCATTCCCGAAACACCCGGCAGCTTCAGGCGCTTCTGTGCCCTGCTCGGGCCGCGCAACATCACGGAGTTCAACTACCGCTATGCCGACCCGCGCGAGGCCCATGTCTTCGTGGGCGTGCAGGTACAGGACCGGCACGAGGTGGCGGACATCATCAGCCAGCTCAGGGCGGCCGGACTCCGGGCGCTCGACCTCACGGACAACGAGATGGCCAAGCTGCACGTGCGCCATCTGGTGGGCGGCCATGCGCCCCAGGTCCGGGACGAACGCCTGTTCCGCTTCGAGTTCCCGGAGCGCCCGGGGGCGCTGATGAAGTTCCTGGACAGCATGTCCCACGGCTGGAACATCAGCCTGTTCCACTACCGCAACCATGGCACGGATTACGGGCGCGTGCTGGTGGGCATACAGGTGCCGGACGCGGACCAGGCGGCCTTCCAGAACTTCCTGGAGCGGCTGGGCTATCCCTGGTGGGACGAGTCCCACAACCCGGCCTATCGGCTGTTCCTCGGCTAGACGCGTGGTGTGGCGCGCACCTGGCGCTCCCACACGGTCTTCACGTTCACGAACTCCCGGATGCCGTGGTAGGACAGTTCCCGGCCGAAACCGGAAGCCTTCACGCCGCCGAAGGGCAGACGGGGATCGGACTTCACCAGGCCGTTTATGAAAACGGAGCCGGCCTGCAACGACCCCACCAGCCGCTCCGCGCGCGCGAGATCGCGTGTCCACAGGGAGGCCCCCAGGCCGAAGCGCGTGTCGTTGGCGATGCGGAGCGCATCCTCCTCGCTGGCGGCGCGGATGATGCTGGCCACCGGCCCGAACAGTTCCTCGTGATAGGCGCGGCATTTCGAGGTGACCTGGTCCAGGACGGAGGGCGCGTAATATACCCCCTCCCGCGTGAGCGGGCGGCAGCCGGTGAGGGCGCGCGCCCCCTGGGCGATGGAATCCGTCACCTGGCGGTGCAGGGTCTCGCGCAGATCCAGGCGCGCCATGGGACCGATCTGGGTGCCTTCCTCCATGGGGTCGCCCACCGCCAGTGCCTCGACACGCGCCACAAAGCGCGCCAGGAAATCCTCGGCGATCTCCGGCACCAGGATGAAACGCTTGGCGGCGATACAGGACTGACCGCAGTTGAGGAAGCGCGAGGCCACTGCCTGCTCCACGGTGAAATCCAGATCGGCGTCGGCCAGAACGATGAAGGGATCCGAGCCGCCCAGTTCCAGCACGCATTTCTTGAGATGCTGGCCGGCCGCCGCCGCCACCCGCCGCCCCGCCTCCTCCGAGCCGGTGAGGGTCACCGCCTGCACGTGATGGCTGGCGATGGCATCGGCCACGTCGCCCGCTTCGATCATGAGGGTGGTGAACACGCCCGCCGGCAGGCCGCTTTCACGCCAGATTTGCTCCAGGGTGAGGGCACACTGGGGCACGTTGGAGGCATGCTTGAGCACGACGCCATTGCCCGCCATGAGCGCCGGCGCGGCCGCCCGGAACACCTGCCAGAAGGGGAAATTCCAGGGCATGACCGCCAGCACCACTCCCAGGGGTGCATAGGCCACGAAGCTCCTGCCCGCGTCCGTTTCCACCGGCTCCTCCTGCAGGAACAGGGCACCGTGCTGGGCGTAGTACTCACAGGCGGTGGCGCACTTCTCCACCTCCGCGCGCGCCTCCCGGAGGAGCTTGCCCATTTCGCGGGTGATGAGTTCGGCGTAGCGGTCCCGATGCAGGCGCAGGTGGATCGCCGCCTCGCGCAACACCGCGGCCCGTTCGGCAAAACTTTTGCGCGCCCAGTCCCTCTGGGCCACGGCGGCGCGTTCCAGGGCTTCGGCGAGGCGGTGACTGTCCCAGCTCGGGTAACTGGCGAGCACCTGGTTGGTGGCAGGATTAAGGCTCACATAGGGCATGGTGTATGATCCCAAAGCTGATTCGCAGGTCTTCCACGAAGCGTTTTTCCCGGAGGGCGCCGCGCCAGCGCGGAGACGTGCGCCGCGCGGCGCTCTCACTATAGCAACTCAGGGGCAGCATGGTTCATGCGTAGCAAGGCCCGGAACATCGGCCGAGTCGTGGCCCTCCTCGCCATCCTCCTCCTGCCGCCCGCGGCACCGGCTGCTCCCGAGGACGACATCCTCGCGGCGCGGGATGCCTACAATGCCCGCCATGCCGCCCGGCTCGCCCAGGCCGCCCAGCGCCTCGAAGGCCATCCTCTCGCCGCCCTGGCCCGTTACTGGCAGCTCATGCTGGATCTGGACAAGGCCTCCGCCGACGAGGTGCGGGGATTCCTCGCGGCTTACCCGGATTCCTACCTGTCGGACCGTCTGCGCGGCGAGTGGCTGAAGGTGCTGGGCAGGCGCCAGGACTGGAAGACCTTCAGCGCGGAATATCCCCTGCTGGTGAACGAGGACCGGGAGGTCACCTGCTATGCGCTGCAGGCGCGGCTCGCACTCCTGCCCGGGGATTCGAGCCCGCTGGAGGAAGCCAAACGCCTCTGGTTCCATGGCGCGGAACTGCCGGCGAGCTGCGATCCCCTGTTCGAACGGCTGGCTCAGGAGGGACGCCTGACCGTGGACGACGTCTTCGTCCGCCTGCGGCTGGCGCTGGAAGCAGGCCGTGTCAGTGTGGCACGCTACATCGCCCGCTACCTGCCGGAACGCCATCAGCCGGGTCTCCGGTCGCTGGAGGCCATTGCGGAGAATCCCCAGCGTTTCCTGGATCGCGGTGGCTGGACCCTTTCCGACCGCGCCCAGCGGGAAATGGTCCTGTTCGCCGTGCAGCGCATCGCCCGCAACGATCCCGCCCAGGCGGCGGAGCGTCTGGAAAAACTCGGAGAGCGCCTCGCGCCGGAAGACCGGGCCTGGCTGTGGGGGCAGATCGCCACCCAGGCTGCGCGCCGCCACGATCCCGCCAGCCTGGCCTGGTTTGCCCGCGCCCAGGGCGCACCCCTCACGGACTCCCAGCTCGCCTGGAAGGCCCGCGCCGCCCTGCGCGACGGTGACTGGCGGGCGCTGCTGCAGGCCATCGAGTCCATGAGCCCCGAGGCTGCCCGCCAGCCCGAATGGCGCTACTGGAAGGCGCGCGCCCTCAAGGCGCTGGGTCGGTCCGTCGCGGCCGGCGAAATCCTGGTGCCCCTGTCCCGCGAGCATTCCTATTACGGCCAGCTCGCCCTGGAGGAACTGGGCACCGTCATGGCCCCACCCGCCACCAACTACAAAGCCAGCGAGGAGGAAATCCGCGCCATCGCTGCCCTGCCGGGCATTGCGCGCGCCCTCGCCCTGTTCCGGGCAGGCCTGCGCAGCGAAGGGACGCGGGAATGGCAATGGGCCATCCGCCGCTTCGATGACCGGCAGTTGCTTGCCGCCGCGGAACTGGCCCGCCGCAACGAACTGTACGACCGTGCCATCGCCAGCGCCGAGCGCACCCAGCAGCTGCACGACTTCGAACTGCGCTTCCCCACGCCCCACCGGGAAGTCATGCAAGGCTTCACCCGCCGGCTGGGCCTGGACGACGCCTGGGTGTATGGCCTCATCCGCCAGGAAAGCCGCTTCGTGCAGGTGGCCAAATCCGCCGTGGGCGCCTCGGGCCTGATGCAGCTCATGCCTGCCACCGCCAAATGGGTGGCCAAACGCCTGGGCCTCGACCGTTTCCATCTGGGGCTGGTCAACGAGCTGGAAACGAATCTCAGCCTGGGCACCTACTACCTCAGGCACGTGTACGACAGCCTCGACGGCAGCCCGGTGCTCGCCACGGCAGCCTACAATGCCGGGCCCGGACGCGCCCGGCGCTGGCAGGCCGCGCGGCCGCTGGAAGGCGCGGTGTACGTGGAATCCATTCCCTTCACGGAAACCCGCGACTACGTGAAGAAGGTGATGTCCAACGCCGCCTACTACGCCGTGCGTCTGGGCGAGCGTCTCACCTCCCTGCGCGAACGGCTGGGCACCGTGCCGGGCAGGGGCAACCGCACCGAAGCCGACTTCGCCAACGAGCCCTGATCAGCCCAGCCTGAGCGCGCGACACAAACATCAGTGCCATCGCCAGGCGACCGTGACTCGGGCACAATGTGCGCACCCCCCACTGCGCGGTTCCATCCCGCGAGGATGCCATCATGCGCTTGCGTACCGTGGTGCAAAAGATCGTGGCCAGGCCGGTCACTGAAGGCGCCGGTGTGACGGTGTACCGCAGCATCGGCCTGCCTGCGCTGCGCCATCTCGACCCCTTCCTGATGCTGGATCATTTCGGCAGCGACGATCCAGACCAGTACATCGCCGGATTTCCGGATCACCCCCACCGGGGCTTCGTGACCTTCACCTACATGCTCGACGGTCACATGCTGCATCGGGACAGCATGGGCAACGCGGGTGATTTGCGTGCCGGCAGCGCCCAGTGGATGCGGGCGGGCAGCGGCGTGATTCACTCGGAGATGCCGCAGCAGACGGCCGGACGGATGCGTGGCTTCCAGCTCTGGATCAACCTGCCCGCGGCGCAGAAAATGAGCGAACCCGCCTATCAGGAATTCCCGCCCGAGGCCATTCCCGAAATCAGTGCGCCGGGACGG
The DNA here is from genome assembly GCF_055379455.1 of Thiobacter subterraneus. Taxonomy (NCBI): domain Bacteria; kingdom Pseudomonadati; phylum Pseudomonadota; class Betaproteobacteria; order Burkholderiales; family Thiobacteraceae; genus Thiobacter; species Thiobacter subterraneus. The sequence continues at coordinate 2,296,082 of NZ_AP042402.1, read as the reverse complement.
CATGTGCGAATTCTGATCGGCGAGTACGCCGGGGTACGCGGGCCCATCGAGGACCACACGACCGAAGTGCACTATCTGGACGTGCAGCTTGACGGCGGTGCACGGCTCGAGCACGCCCTGCCTGCCGCCCACACGGCCTTCGTCTACGTGTTCGAGGGTGAAGCGCACGTGGGGGAGGCGGCGCTGCCCGTGCACACCCTGGCGGTGCTCTCCCCCGGCGGGCAGGTGCAGATTGTGGGCGGCGCAGGGGGCGCGCGCTTCCTCCTGGTCTCGGGACGGCCCCTGCGCGAACCCGTGGTGCAATACGGGCCGTTCGTGATGAACACGCGCGAGGAGATCGAGGAGGCGATCCGGGATTACCGCGCGGGCACGCTGGTGCGTCCGCCAGGCGGTCGGGGGACGGGCGCACTATAAAGTAAAGACCTGACCCCAGTCTCTTCTTCTGCCTGGGCGACGGGGTGGGCGTTATAGCACGTAGCGGGCGAGGTCTTCGCTGCGGGCGAGATCCTTGAGGCGGGCGTCCACGTAGGCGGCGTCGATCACCACAGTGCTGCCGGCTTGCCGGTCGGCGGCGAAGGAAATGTCTTCCAGCAGGCGCTCCATCACGGTGTGCAGCCGGCGTGCGCCGATGTTTTCGGTGCGTTCGTTTACCTCGTAGGCGATCTCGGCGATGCGCCGGATGCCATCCGGGGCAAATTCTAGCGTCACGCCCTCGGTGGCGAGCAGCGCCTGGTATTGCTTGGTGAGGCAGGCATCGGTGCCGGTGAGGATCTGCTCGAAATCTTCGACGGACAAGGAGTCCAGCTCCACGCGGATGGGCAGACGGCCCTGCAGCTCGGGAATGAGGTCCGAGGGCTTGGCCAGGTGGAAGGCTCCCGAGCCGATGAACAGGATGTGGTCGGTGCGGATCATGCCGTACTTGGTGGAAACCGTGGTGCCCTCGATGAGGGGCAGCAGGTCGCGCTGCACGCCCTGGCGCGAGACGTCGGCACCACTCACCTCCGCCCGGCTGGCGATCTTGTCCATCTCGTCGATGAACACGATGCCGTTCTGCTCCACGCTGGCCACCGCCCGCTGGCGAATCTCCTCCTCGTTGATGAGCTTCAGGGCTTCTTCCTCGGTGAGTCTGCGCAAGGCTTCCTTCACGCGCATTTTCTTCAGCTTGCGCCGGGCGCCGCCCAGGTTCTGGATCAGGCCCTGGATCTGGCTGGTGAGTTCTTCCATGCCGGGCGGCGCAAAGATCTCCATGTGGGGGGTGGCGGCGGCCACTTCGATCTCGATTTCCTTGTCGTCCAGCCTGCCTTCGCGCAGCATCTTGCGGAATTTCTGGCGCGTGCCGGACTCCTCCTGGGCGGCGCCCTCCGTGCCAAAGCCGAAGCCGGTGTCGCGCGCTGGCGGCAGCAGGGCGTCCAGGATACGCTCCTCGGCGATTTCCTCGGCGCGGAACTGCACCTTGCGCATTTCCTCTTCGCGCGTCTGTTTCACTGCCAGTTCTACCAGGTCGCGGATGATGGTGTCCACGTCGCGCCCCACGTAACCCACTTCCGTGAACTTGGTCGCTTCCACCTTGATGAACGGGGCGTTGGCCAGGCGCGCCAGGCGACGGGCGATTTCCGTCTTGCCCACGCCGGTGGGCCCGATCATGAGGATGTTCTTGGGTGTGATTTCCTGCCGCAGCGGCTCGGCCACCTGCATGCGCCGCCAGCGGTTCCGGAGCGCGATGGCCACGGCGCGCTTGGCCGCCTGCTGACCGACGATGTGTTTGTCCAGTTCGTGGACGATTTCCTGCGGGGTCATCTGCATGGCATCGGTAAGAGGCAGTGCGTCAGTCGAGTGTTTCGATCACGTGGTTCTGGTTGGTGTAGATGCACAGGTCCGCGGCGATGGTGAGGGCCTTGCCCACGATTTCCTCCGGCGCGAGATCGGTGTGGTCCAGCAGGGCGCGCGCGGCGGCTTGGGCGTAGGGTCCGCCACTGCCGATGGCCACCAGGCCGTGCTCCGGCTCCAGCACGTCGCCGTTGCCGGTGAGGATGAGCGAGGTTTCCCGGTCCGCCACGGCCAGCATGGCCTCCAGCCGGCGCAACATGCGGTCGGTGCGCCAGTCCTTGGCGAGTTCCACCGCCGAGCGCAGCAGATGCCCCTGGTGCTTTTCCAGTTTGGCCTCGAAACGCTCGAACAGGGTGAAGGCATCCGCCGTCCCGCCGGCAAAACCGGCCAGGATCCGGTCGTGATAGAGTCGGCGCACCTTGCGCGCGGAGGCCTTCACCACCACGTTGCCCAGCGTGACCTGTCCGTCGCCGCCCATGGCCACGCGGCTGCCGCGCCGCACGGAAAGAATGGTCGTGCCGTGAAACTGTTCCATAGGGAGTCCCGAGAAAGCCGGCCCGGGCGCTAGCGCGCCTTGCGCCGGGCCAGCGTGGCGAAATCGCGCACGCCCATCACTTCGAACAGGGCATGCACCATTTCGTTCTGGCCGGAAAGCGTCACTTTCTTGCCAGCCTGGTTGAGATTGATGAGCGTGCTGATGACCGAGCCGATGGTCATGAAATCCACCCGCACCAGCCGGCTCAGATCCACCGTGATCTCGCTGCGCCCTTCCGCAAAACGCTCCAACTCCTTGAGCCGGTGTTCGTGCGCGGAATCGAGCACGCCTTCCAGCCGGAACACGTCGCCCTCGGCTTCCTGCACGTTCTGCGGAGCGGCGCCGGTTCCCTCCTCTCCCTCCACGGGCAGATCCGCCACCGGTTCCCAGGACGGCGGCGAGACCTCGAAGGTCACCGCATAGTCCACCGCTGCGTCCTCGAACTCCTGCACACGGTTCTGGAACTCATAGAGCTCGAACAGGAGACGCCAGTAGGCAGGTTCCTGCCGGCCCGCGCCTGCCGTGAGCGCCCGGATCCGGGCCGTGAACTCGCCTCCCCCGATCAGGGCCACGCGCTTGCCCGCCTTGCGGATCATCAGCAGCACCTCGGCGAGGAGCTGGGCGCGGGAGGCGTCGATTCCTTCCGCTTCGGTGACGTCGAGCCGGACGACGTTCTGGCCCTCTGCCAGCTTGAGCAGGCGCTGGATGGCCGGCTCCGCGCGCGCGTCCACCGTCCCCTTGAGGGCCACCGTGGGGCCCGCAGCCGTCCTGGCCGCAGCGGGCGCCGCCGGCGCGGCCATGCTGGGCGGCTCCCAGACCGGCGCGGAACGCTCGAAGCGCACCACGAACTCCATGGACAGTTCGTCGAACTGCTGCTTCATGCCCTGGGACTGGTACAGATCGAACAGCAGCAGCCAGGGCTGCAAGTCGCGCGAACCGGCGTTCTCCCGCAGGAAGGTCTCGAGGGTGGTGATGGCCTCGGCCACGCGCTCGTTGGCGTAGAGCACGGCGGCCTCTTCCACCGCCGAGTAGGACTCCGCCGTGGGGGTGGAAGCCACCAGCAGATCATCCCAGTCGGTCTCGGGCGCCTCGGCCGGCGGCTCGGCCTTCGGCGGGGGCTCGCCAGCCACCGGCGCAGCCGGCTGGGGGGTCGCCCCCGCCGGCACCACGGGGCGCGGCGGCGTCACGGTGGGCGGCCCGTCCTGGTTCTTGCCCCTGCGAAAAAAGGAAAACACCACCGATGGACCTGCTGTCTGCGTCAGTTGTCAAAGGTGACAGGAAATCGTCGCCGGAACCGGCCCGCTTCGGGTTGTCCGCGTCAGCCCGGCGGCGCAATGGGCCGCGGCCAGCCGCGAAAACCAGAGGTGACAGGGCCATGATACGGCCAAAGACTCGGCCACAGCAATATCGCGAGCAAGTTTCCTGCCAGCCCGGGCAGAAGGTTTGCAGGGACGAAAAAAAAGCGGCCGAAGCCGCTTTTTTTCTCCCGCCCGGACACTTACTTGCGGCCGTATTTCTGGCGGAATTTTTCCACGCGGCCGGCGGTGTCCACGATCTTCTGCTTGCCGGTGTAGAAGGGATGGCACTGGGAGCAGACCTCGATGTGCAGGTCCTTGCCCAGAGTGGAGCCGGTCTTGAACGTGTTGCCGCAGCTGCAGGTCACCGTGATCTCAGCGTAGGCGGGATGAATCTCGGGTTTCATCGCAAGTCCTTGAAGTCTGCGCAAATGCGTGATTTCCGGACGCGCCCGGGGCGCGCCCTGGCAGGGAAAGCTGGCAATTATGGGGGAAAAGCCGGCCCCGCGCAAGAACCCCGGGGGAATCGGCTGCCTGCCCGCCCGATGGGAAGGGCCCCGCACCAGCGGGGATGCGACCCCGCAGCGGGGCAGGCCTGGAAGCCCCTTCAACCCCGCCGCATGCTGTCGAAGAAATCCTGGTTGTTCTTCGTGGCCCGGATCTTGTCCAGGGGGAATTCCATCGCTGGAAGGTCGCCCCGCGCAGGGCGGAGCAGGGGCCCCGCACCAGCGGGGATGCGACCCCGCAGCGGGGCGGACCTGGAAGCCCCTTCAACCCCGCCGCATGCTGTCGAAGAAATCCTGGTTGTTCTTCGTGGCCCGGATCTTGTCGAGGAGGTATGCCATCGCTGGAAGGTCGCCCCGCGCAGGGCGGAGCAGGGGCCCCGCGCCAGCGGGGATGCGACCCCGCAGCGGGGCGGACCTGGAAGCCCCTTCAACCCCGCCGCATGCTGTCGAAGAAATCCTGGTTGTTCTTCGTGGCCCGGATCTTGTCGAGGAGGTATGCCATCGCTGGAAGGTCGCCCCGCGCAGGGCGGAGCAGGGGCCCCGCGCCAGCGGGGATGCGACCCCGCAGCGGGGCGGACCTGGAAGCCCCTTCAACCCCGCCGCATGCTGTCGAAGAAATCCTGGTTGTTCTTCGTGGCCCGGATCTTGTCGAGGAGGTATGCCATCGCTGGAAGGTCGCCCCGCGCAGGGCGGAGCAGGGGCCCCGCACCAGCGGGGATGCGACCCCGCAGCGGGGCAGGCCTGGAAGCCCCTTCAACCCCGCCGCATGCTGTCGAAGAAATCCTGGTTGTTCTTCGTGGCCCGGATCTTGTCCAGGAGGAATTCCATCGCTTCCAGGTCGTCCATCGGATACAGGAGCTTGCGCAGGATCCAGATCTTCTGGAGCACGTCGGGCTTGATGAGCAATTCCTCGCGCCGGGTGCCGGAGCGGTTGACGTTGATGGCGGGGTAGATGCGTTTCTCCGCCATACGCCGGTCGAGATGGATCTCCAGGTTGCCGGTGCCCTTGAATTCCTCGTAGATCACGTCGTCCATGCGGCTGCCGGTGTCGATGAGGGCGGTGGCGATGATGGTGAGCGACCCCCCTTCCTCGATGTTGCGCGCGGCGCCGAAGAAGCGCTTGGGCTTCTGCAGGGCATTGGCGTCCACGCCACCGGTGAGCACCTTGCCGGAAGCCGGCTGCACCGTGTTGTAGGCGCGCGCCAGGCGCGTGATGGAATCGAGCAGGATCACCACGTCCTTCTTGTGTTCCACCAGCCGCTTGGCCTTCTCGATCACCATTTCCGCCACCTGCACGTGCCGGGTGGCGGGTTCGTCGAAGGTGGAGGCCACCACTTCACCGCGCACCGTGCGCGACATTTCCGTCACTTCCTCGGGCCGTTCGTCGATGAGCAGCACGATCAGCACCACGTCCGGATGGTTGGCGGTGATGGCATGGGCGATGTGCTGGAGCATCACGGTCTTGCCCGTCTTGGGCGGCGCCACCAGGAGCCCGCGCTGCCCCTTGCCGATGGGCGCGATCATGTCGATCACGCGGCAGGTGATGTTTTCCTCCGCCTTGATGTCCCGCTCCAGGGTGAGCATCTCGGTGGGATGCAGCGGCGTGAGGTTCTCGAACAGGATCTTGTTCTTGGCGTTTTCCGGCGGTTCACCGTTGACGGTGTCCACCTTCACCAGGGCGAAATAGCGTTCGCCGTCCTTGGGCGTGCGGATCTCGCCCTGGATGGTGTCGCCGGTGTGCAGGTTGAAGCGGCGGATCTGGCTGGGAGAGACGTAGATGTCGTCGGGACCGGCCAGATAGGAGCTGTCAGGCGAGCGCAGGAAGCCGAAGCCGTCCTGGAGCACCTCCAGGGTCCCTTCGCCGTAGATGCTTTCACCCTTGCGCGCCTGATTCTTGAGCAGGGCGAAGATCAGGTCCTGCTTGCGCATGCGCGCAGCATTCTCGATTTCGTTGGCGACGGCCATCTCCACCAGTTCGGAGACGTGACGCCTTTTGAGGTCGGAAAGATGCATAAACTCGTGGGGCAGAGAACGGTTGAGGAAGGAGTCGAAACGCGGAGTGGACCCGGCGGGCTGCCGACCTGCCGCCGGCGAAGTGGTCGGGCCCCCTTGCTGGGGATTATCGGGGACCCGGCCGGAGAACTTTAGACGGAAAAATAGACGCTTTAGATGTTGCTGTCAATGAAGGCGGTGAGCTGGGACTTGGACAGGGCCCCCACCTTGGTGGCTTCCACGTTGCCGTTCTTGAAGATCATCAGGGTGGGGATGCCACGGATCCCGTATTTGGGCGGCGTGGCCTGGTTCTCGTCGATGTTGAGCTTGGCCACCTTGATCTTGCCGGCGTACTCCTGGGCCACCTCGTCCAGGATGGGGGCGATCATCTTGCACGGCCCACACCAGTCCGCCCAGAAATCCACCAGCACGGGCAGCTCGGACTGCAGCACCTCCTGTTCGAAGGAATCGTCGGTGACGTAGTGAATGTGTTCGCTCATGACATCCTCGCTAGACGAAAAAGCCGCCGGTGCGGCGGTCTGGGTGATGGGCTAATGCGTTGATTTATTGGGGTTGATATTGGACTGGCTGGAGTTATGCTAGCGAAAATCCGGGGCCTTGGGAAGCGGTGCGCCGGTTTTGCTCCGGGGCCGCGCCGAAGCTACAATCGAAGCTCTTGCGCCTGATTCGGGACATCTGCCATGGCCTACGTCGTTTGCGAAGCCTGCATCCGCTGCAAATACACCGACTGTGTGGACGTCTGTCCCGTGGACTGTTTCCACGAGGGTCCCAACTTCCTGGTCATCGACCCGGACGAGTGCATCGACTGCACCCTGTGCGTGGCCGAGTGCCCGGTGGAGGCGATCTATGCGGAAGACGACGTGCCCGAGGATCAGCGCGATTTCATCGCCCTCAATGCCGAGCTCGCCAAGGTCTGGAAGGTGATCACCGAGCGCAAGGATCCCCTGCCGGACGCGGACGAATGGGCGAAGGTGAAGAACAAGCGCGACCAGCTCATCCGCTGAAGCCCCCCGGCGCCCGCCGCGCGTGATCCCGGACGCCCTGGCCTCCCTCACCGAGACCGTTTCCCCCGCCGCCGCCCTGGACCAGGCGGCACGGCGCCTCGTCGAGCTGCACGGCGATGCCCTGCCGGATCTGTCGGGACTCATCGTCCTCCTGCCCAGCCTGCACGCCGCCGCCCCCTTCGCCCGCGCCCTGGCCCGGGCCGCCGGCCGGCCCACCCTGCTGCTCCCCCGCCTCACCACCCTGCCCCAGCTGGCGGCCCAGGTGCCTCTGGAACGGCCGGAGACCCCGGAGCTGGCCCGTCAGGCCCTGCTCTACGGCGCCCTGCGCGAGCGGGGCTGGTTGCGCGAGCAGGACCGCTGGGGCATGGCCCGGGCGCTGACCACCCTGTTCGACGAAATCACCCTGCACCAAGTGGGCCTGCCCTGGGACGAGGCGGATTTTGCCCGGCGCCTGGCGGCCGCCTACGGCGCCCGGGAAGGCGCATCGCTGCGCTTCGAGGCCCGGCTGGTGCACAGTCTTTGGCAGGTACACAACACGGTGTTGGCCGACCGGCCGGATGCCACCACCGCCTATGTCCTGCGGCTGGCCCGCCTCGCCCGCGAGGCCAGCGCGCCCCTCTATGCCGTGGGTGTCAGCCAGCTTGCGCCGGTGGAAGCGGAATGCCTCATCCGCTATGCCGAACGTGCGCCGGTGCGGCTGTTCGTCCCGGCGGTGCTGGATTCCGCCGGGGAGCCCCTCCAGCAGGTATTGGCCGCAGCCTGGTTGGCGGGCGCGGACACGCTGGCGCAACGGGCCCACCGGCTGCGCCGGTGCTTCCCGGCCAGTCCCGTTTCGAAGCGGCTACACCTGCTGGGCGCGCCCAGCCTGGAACAGGCCGCCCAGGCAGCCGAGGCCCAGGTGCGCCGGTGGCTCGCCGAGGGCCGCCAGTCCATTGCCGTCGTGGCCCAGAACCGGCTGGCGGCGCGGCGGCTGCGTGCGCTGCTGGAACGCCGGGAGATCCTGGTGGCGGACGAGACGGGCTGGACACTTTCCACCGCCGCGGCCGCCTCGGTGGTGATGCGCTGGCTGGATCTCCTGGCCAGCGACTTCCATCACCGGGAACTCCTCGACTTCCTCAAGTCGCCCATGGTGTTCGCGGACATTCCGGCACCCCAGCGGCGGGAAGCCGTGTACGAGCTGGAGCGGCTCATCCGCCGCCGCAATCTGGTCTCCCGGCTCGCCCACTACCGGGCGGCGGCGCGGGAGACCGATTCCGCGAGCCTGCCCCTCCTGGAGCGCCTGGAGGCGGCGCGCCGGCCCTGGCCGCGGGAGGCGCAGCCCCTCGCCCACTGGTTCGCCGTCCTCCAGGAGACCCTGGACGGCCTGGGCGTCAGCGAGGCGCTGCGGGCGGATCTCGCAGGCGCCCAGCTTTTTGCCCTGCTCACCACCCTGGCCGAGGATGCACGCGAAACCCCCGGCCGCTTCACCCTGGCCGAATGGCGGCGGCTGCTCGACGCACAGCTGGAAGCGGCGACCTTTCGCGATGCGGGCATCGAAAGTCCGGTCGTGTTCACCCATCTGGCCGCCACCCGGCTGCGCCGTTTCGACGGCGTCATCCTGCTGGGGGCCGGCGCAGAGGAACTGCCGGCCCGCGGCGAGGGCAATGTCTTCTTCAACGAGGCAGTGCGCGCCGAACTTGGGCTGCCCACGAGCAGCGACGTGTTGGAATGGCAGCGCAGGGATCTCGCCGCGCTGCTGTCGGCGGCCGATCGGGTACTCGCCATCTGGCAGAGCGAGGTGGACGGGGAAACCCATCTGCCCAGTCCCTGGCTGGACGTGCTCGCCACCCTGCATGAAATGGCCTGGCAGGATGACCTCGTCCTGCGCGACGGCGCGTCGGCGCCCCCCCTGGCTTCCGGCGCCACACCCTGCCCGGCGCCGCGTCTCGCGCCCGCCCAGGTGCCGGCCCGGATCTCCGCCAGCGGCTACAACAGTCTGCTCGCCTGTCCCTACCAGTATTTCGCCCGACACGTGCTCGGCCTCAACGAGGAGGACGAGGTCACGGTGGAAATGGAGAAGCAGGACTTCGGCGAAGTGGTCCACACCATTTTGGCGCGCTTCCACGCGCGCCATGCCGCCATTACGCGGCTGGGGATGGCCGAGGCCGAACGGATCCTGCGCGGGATCACCGACGAAGTGTTCGCGCCGCTCCTGGCGCAGAACTACATCAACCACGCCTGGAAGCTTGCCTGGGAGGCCGTTCTGCCCGCATACCTTGCCTGGCAGCAGGAACGGGAGCAGGACGGATGGACGGTGGCGGAACAGGAAGCCCCACGCCGCCGCCTGCTCACCCTGGACGATGGAGCCGCCGTGGAACTGGTGGGCACCCTGGACCGGCTGGACCGAGCCGGGGGTCGTGTGGCCGTGCTGGACTACAAGACCGGCCACCCCACCAGGCTGCGCGAACGGCTGCAGGAGCCGGGCGAGGACGTGCAGCTGCCGGTCTATGCCCTGCTGGCAGGTGAACCCGTAGCGCACGCCGCCTATCTCACGCTGGGCAGGGACGGTCCGAAAACGGTGGCCTTCCCCCGGGACATCGGGGAAGAGGCTGCTGCGGTCGAGGCACGGCTCATCGAGCTCGTCCGGGCCCTGCGCGCCGGCGCGCCCCTGCGCGCCCAGGGACGGGAGGAGACCTGCGGTCACTGCGAGATGGCAGGCCTGTGCCGGCGCGCGTTCTGGGCGCCAGTGCCATGAGTGTTCCGGACGCCCTCACCTCCCAGGCGCTGGATCCCACGGCCAGTGTGGTGGTGGAAGCCTGCGCGGGCAGTGGCAAGACCTGGCTTTTGGTCTCGCGCATCCTGCGCCTCCTGCTGGCGGGTGCAAAACCTTCCGAGATTCTCGCCATCACCTTCACCCGCAAGGCCGCACAGGAAATGCAGGCCCGCCTCAACGAGTGGCTGCGCCTGCTGGCCACCCTGCCGGAAGAGAAGGCGCAAGACTTTCTGCTCCAGCGCGGCGTGAGCGCCGATGCCCTGCAAGACCTGCTGCCACGGGCGCGGGGTCTGTTCGAGCAGGTACTCGCCGCGGAACCGGGTCTGACCATCGACACCTTCCACGGCTGGTTTCTCAAGCTGCTGCGCCATGCGCCGCTGGCCTTCGCTGCAGCGGGCAACGTCTCCCTGCTGGAACACACGGCGGCGCTGCGGGAGGAAGCCTGGCAGGCCTTCGCCGACCGTCTGGCCGACGCGCCGGACGGACCGGAAGCCCAGGCCCTTGGCGAGCTGTTCCGGGAATGGGGGCTAAACAACACGCGCCGCGCCCTGGACGATTTCCTGCTAAGGCGCACCGAATGGCAGGCCTACACCCGGGGTTGCGCCGATCCCCTGGCCCATGCCGTAGAGCAGTTGCGGCAGCAGCTGGGCCACGTGCCCGGCCTCGATCCCGTGGCGCAGTTCTTCGCCGCCGGCGGGGAAACGGAAGCCGGCTTCCTGGCGCAGCTGCTGGCGCGAGGTACGGAAAGACAGCGCGGGCTGGCCGCCAACCTGGCGCGCAACGGGCGCGGCGACGAGGAATATTTCGAGGCCATCCGCAAGACCGCTCTCACCGGCGAGGGCAAGCTGCGCGCGGAGTGGGTACGGCTCGCCGAGCGCCATGGGGGCGCCGGCGCCCTCGAACGCTGCCAGGCCCTGGTCGAGCGCCTGCTCGACACCGAGGAAGCCCGGCTGGCAGCCCGCATCCAGCATCTCAACGAGGCGGCCCTGCGCTGCGCGGTGGCCTATCTCGGGCACTACCAGCGTCTCAAGGAAGCGAAGGCCGTCCTGGATTTCGCCGATATCGAGCTGTTTGCCTGGCAGCTGCTGGCCGAAGGCGATCACGCCGAGTATCTGCAATACAAGCTGGATGCCCGCTATCGCCACATCCTGCTGGACGAGTTCCAGGACACCAATCCGGTGCAGTGGCAAATCCTCAGGACCTGGCTTGCGGCGAGCGAAGCCGCGGACCGTCGTCCCACCGTGTTCCTGGTGGGCGATCCCAAGCAGTCCATCTATCGCTTCCGGGGCGCGGAGCCGCGCCTGTTCGATCTGGCCCGGGACTGGCTCAGGCAGCACTACGGCGCGGTGTATCTCACCCAGGACCAGTCGCGGCGCTGCGCCCCGGCGGTGATCGACCTGGTCAACCGCGTGTTCCGGGAGGTGGCCGAGTTTCCCCATTTCCGGCCCCATACGGCCCACGACGCAGACCGGCCCGGCGGCGTGCTCATCCTGCCCCTGGTGCAAGGCGAACAACGCGAAGTCGCGCCCGCCACCAGGCTGCGCAATCCCCTGGAGGAAGCCCCGCCCCAAGACGAGCGCGCCCAGGCCCGGGAAGCGCGCCAGCTTGCGGCCACCCTGCGGGAACTGGTGGGCCGGCTGCCGGTGCGCGATGAACAGGGCGAGCGGCCCGCCCGCTTCGGCGACATCATGGTGCTCACCCGGACGCGGACGCCCCTCATCCACTTCGAGCAGGCTTTCAAGGCCGCCGGCATTCCGTACCTGACCGCGCGCCAGGGCGGGCTGCTGGAGACCCTGGAAGCCGCGGATCTCGGTGCCCTGCTGGAATTCCTGGTGCTGCCCTTTGCCGACCTGCGTCTGGCCCAGGTTCTGAAAAGCCCCCTGTTCGGCGCCGACGACGCGGATCTGCTCCAACTGGCGGGCCGTCCCGAGCGCACCTGGTGGCAGCGGCTCACCGCACTGGTGGCGGCGGGGGAGGCGTCGCCGGCGCTCACGCGCGCCGCAGAGCTCTTGGATCGCTGGCGCGCCCTCACCGACCGGCTGCCGGTGCACGACCTGCTCGACCGCATCTATTTCGAGGGCGACATCCACGCCCGCTACGCCGCGGCCGTGCCGGCAACGCAACAGGCGGGCGTGCATGCCAATCTGAACGCCTTCCTGGAACTCGCCCTGAAGGTGCAGGGCGGCCGCTATCCTTCCCTGCCCCGCTTCCTGCAGGAGCTGGCCGCGCTGCGCGACGCGGGTGAGGAGGCGCCGGACGAGGGCGCGGTGGACGCCGGCGGCGATGCGGTGCGCATCCACACCATCCACGGGGCCAAGGGACTGGAGGCCCCCATCGTCTGTCTCATCGATGCCCAGCACAAGCCCAATGCCAACGACAGCTACCGGGTGCTGGTGCATTGGCCGCCGGGAGCCGACGCGCCGGTGCATTTCTCCTTCTACACCCGTCAGGACGAACGGGGCCGGGCGCGCCTTGGGCTTCTGGAGGAAGAGGCGGCGCTGGCACGCACCGAGGAATTCAACCTGCTCTACGTGGCGCTCACACGGGCCAAGCAATACCTGATCGTGAGCGCCTCCGGCAGTGAGCAGAGGGAAAGCGGTTATGGCCGCATCGTCGCGGCCGGCTGCGACCATCCCCTGAATCTTGCCCAGCTGCCGCCCCCTGTGCAGACAAGCCTGACCCCCGCGGCCGCGCCGGTCACCACGTCCCCACCTTCCCCCACACCCGTGGGCAGGCGAGTGGCCGAGGTTCACACGCCCGCCATCCGGCGGGGCATCGCCCTGCACCGCATGCTGGAAGTGCTCACCACACCGGGCGCACCGCCCCCGCGCGAGCGCCTGCGGCGGGAACTGGGACTGGCTTCGGCGGATTTCGATGCCCTCTGGCAGGAGGCCGAGGCATTGGTGACCGCCCCGCAGCTTGCCCGCTTCTTCGATGCCAGCCGGTTTCGCCGCGCCCTCAACGAAGTGCCCTGCGTGAACCTGGACGGCGAGCTGCGCCGCATCGACCGCCTGGTGGAATTCGACGACGAGGTGTGGATCCTCGACTACAAGATGGGAGAACAGGCGCAGGAGCCGCCGCCTGCCGCCTACCGCGCCCAGCTCGCCGCCTACCGCGCGGCGGTCGCTCCCCTGTATCCCCGACGGCGCGTGCGCAGCGCGCTGGTTTACGCCGACGGCAGGCTGGTGGAAGTCAGCGGCTGAGGGCGGCGTCCTGCCAGGCCGTGAGGGTGGCGTGCATGCGCCGGTGATGGGAGCCGGCCCAATAGAGGCGGCCGCAGGCAGGGCAGGCCGCAAACCCGGAAGCCTCCGCCTGCACCCGCGCCGGCAGCCGGCTCACGGCATGGGGTGAGGCTGGGGTGAGCAGCGCATTGTCCAGCAGGCAGCGGCTGAAGGGCCGGGCCAGCCAGTCGAGCGCCAGGGTTTCGGCAAGCCGCGCCGCCTGGACGGCCACCGGACCATGTTCCAGCACGATCACCCGGCCGCGCCCCGCCCGGTGGTCGGCAATCTGCCGGTCCAGGGTGATGAGCCAGCGGTCTTCGAGCACCGCCCGCCGCACCAGCGCGTCGTCCGGTGCATCCGGCGCGGCCAGCGCGGTGTCATAGCCCGCGGCACGCAGCCAGCGCGCAAGCCGCGCCAGCATCACGTCGCACAGGAAACGGGGCAGGCTTGGTTCTTCCATGCAGCGTGAGACATGAGGCCACCCGCCGGGTTCAGCCCGGGCTGCGCGCGCTCAGTCGGGCATAGGCAGTGGCGCTGAACAGGAAGGCCAGGGACAGTGCCACTTCCGCGAGAGCGAAGTACGAGGCCGGCGGGCCATCGGACCAGGCGCGCACCACGCCCTCCGTGAAATAGAGCAGGATCAGCATGGCCGACCACTGATAGGTGTAGCGCCTGCCGCGCAGAATGCCGAACAGGGGCAAAAGCAGCGGGATCACCTTGAGCACGAGGAAGGAGCCGCCGGGACGCAGCGGCGCCCAGAGGAGCTCCCACCCCAGGCAGAGGAAGATGAGGGCCGTCAGACTGACGATGGCGCCGTAATGGGCGACGGCCAGCCTCACGCTGCACCCCGCCCGCCCTGGGCCAGCCTGACCAGGGCGTCGCGCACACCCTTCGCATCCCACACCGGCTCGGCAAAGTCGATGCGCAGGAGGCGCCCGTCCACGCGCAGATCGAAACCATCGCAGTCTATGCCCACCATGGCGACCTCGCCCGGCCGTGCCACCCCCGCCCCCCGGGCATAGACGGCCAGGGCATCGCGGTGTTCCTGGTTCATGTGCGTGAGGATCTCGTCCTCCACCTCGCCAAGGCGGCTGCCCAGGGCGAGATAGTCGCCCGCGGTCACCCAGACCGCCGCGCCAAAGCCCGGGATGCTGCGCAGCCGCACCGGCTCGATGCGCCAGAAGGCGAAATCCAGGGACAGGTAATCCGCCGCGTGGGGCAGGTAGCGCAGATAGCGCGCCCGGCAGGCGGCAATCTCCCCGTCGGGCACCAGCCGGGCCTCGCCCACGCAGGTGAAGCGCGGCGCGGCCAGCACGTTGGTTTCAATGGCCCCGGCCGCCGCGAGACTGAGCCGTGGCTGATAATGCAGGTTGCGGGTGTGCTCGGCCAGGGCGCTGATGAGCATCACCGGCCGCCCCTGGTGGTCGGCCACGAATTCCACGAAGGAGGCATAGGGGAAGCCGGGCATGTCGTGGGACTGGGTGGCGATCACGCCGGCATGGCAGCGGCGCACGAGCCGCCGTGCGCGTTCTGCTGGATTCATGTTTCCTCCACTGTCTCGGGAGCAATGTCTCTGGAGCTGTGTCTCCCTGGGCGTGACGATTATCCCGTATTTCGCTGCCGCCGGCGGCAACCTTGACGCTCGCGAAGGGCGGGTGCTACCGTCCGCCCCATGTTTCCCCGCCCCGCCCTGTGGCGCGCGCTCAGGCGCAGCCCGGCCTTTGTGCGCTTCGTCTCCCGGCGCTTCCTCGAAGACCGTTGCCCCCAGACTGCGGCGGCGCTCGCCTACACCACACTCCTGTCCCTCGTGCCCCTGATCACGGTGGCGCTGGCGGTGCTGGCGGCCTTCCCGGTGTTCGGGGATCTGATGACCGAACTCAAGATCTTCCTGCTCACCCACATGGTGCCGGAGATCGCAGGCAAGATCATCACCGTTTACATGGTGCAGTTCTCGGAGAAGGCGGCGCGCCTCACCCTGGTGGGCATCGCCTTTCTGGTGCTCACGGCCCTGATGCTCATGCAAACCATCGAGGAAGCCTTCAACGCCATCTGGCGCGTGCGCCAGACGCGACCCCTCGGACAGCGCATCGTCACCTACTGGGCCGTGCTCACCGTCGGGCCTCTGCTTTTGGGCGCCAGCCTGTCCATCACCTCCTACCTGATGACCCTCTCGCTGGGTTATGCCCGACACATCCCGCTGGTGGGCGTGCACCTGCTGCGGCCGGTGCCCCTGCTGCTCGTGTCCCTTGCCTTCGCGCTGCTCTACCTGCTGGTGCCCAACCGCCGGGTGTCGTTCCGCCACGCTCTGGTGGGCGGGCTCACGGCGGGGCTCGCCTTCGAACTCATGAAGAAGGGCTTCGCCTGGTATGTGACCAGCTTTCCCACTTTCCGGCTGGTGTACGGCGCCTTCGCGGCGCTGCCCATCTTTCTGCTCTGGATCTATCTCTCGTGGCTGGTGGTGCTGGGCGGTGCGGTGATCACGGCTGCCCTGCCCGCCTGGGTCGCGGGCGCCGGCGCGCGAACGCACCGGCCCGGCTCGAATTTCGTCGCCGCGCTGGAATTGCTGCTTGCGCTGGCGGCAGCCCAGGAACGGGGCGAGACACCGTCACTGAATGCGCTGCAACGTGGTTTGCCGACCGATGCCGCGGAGACGGAAGCCCTCCTCGAGACCCTGGGCGCGGCAGGCTTCGTCGCCCAAACCGAGCAGGGTGGCTGGCTGCTGGCCCGTGCCCCGACGCACATCGTGCTGCGGCAGGTGTACCGGCTGTTCCTCTGGGATGACCAGGCCGCCGCGAGCCGCCATCCGGGCATCGCGCATTTTCTGGAGGCCCTGGCCCAAAGTGGCGAAGCGGTCCTTAACACCACCCTGGCCGATCTCGCCGGCGGCGCGGGTGCCTGAACCAGTTCAGGCAAACAGGAAAATCTCGAAGCTGTCGGTCTGCTCCAGCAGCTGGCCGGCGCGCACGATGCGGGTGCCCTCGGCGCCGCGCAGTTCCAGCTCGCGCTGGGGGTGGAAGGTGCCGCGCGCGGCCAGCAGCCGCTCCGGCTGTCTCAGGCTGGGTACGGCGGGCAACAGCAGCCCCGGCTGATAGGGAGCATCCGCCGCGGTGATGGTGGGACGCACGGCCACGGCAAGCGCCCGCGGCGCGATGAACTGGGCGCCCACATGGAGGCGCTCGGCGCTCTCGGCCTGGATCCAGCGCACGGCGGCGATGCCCCACTCGCCGTGGGCGGTGCGCAGGCCGATCACATCGCCCACCCGGATGCGGCTCACGTTCTCCGGCGCGTTCACCAGGGCAACACCGCCCGCGCTTTCATTGACCACGTGCCAGGTGGCGCAGTTGTAAGTGGCATGCTGGCCGGTGCGGTCGCCCGCCCGGGCAAGCTGCACCGTGATTTCCATTTCCTCGTGCTGCTCCGGCGCCGCCTCCGCGAGCAGATCGCCCGCGCCCGCCAGCGTGTGGTAGAGCGCCGACAGCCCTGTGCAAATGTAGGCATCCTGATCCGCCGCGAGGCGCTGGAAGACCCGCCGCGGCCCGAGCCCCCACTGGGGCAGCAGGCGTTTCAACAGGGCGCGCGCAGCGGGATCGGCGGCTTCCGGCAGACCGGCATCCGCAGCCGGCGTGCCCGCCTCCACCGCCTGCAGCTGCTCGTGCAGCTGACGCACGAAGGGCAGCGTGTTGAGAAGGATGTCGCTGCGGGCATCGGTGGCGCCGCTGTGATGGGCCAGGGGCCGGGGGGGTCGGTCCTCGTCCAGCCGCACCAGGAACAGGCCATGGGGGGCTTCGGCCGGTGCCAGGGCCTGCAGCAGGGCGCGCCCCGCGTTGCGTGTGAGATACATGCGCACCACCCTGAGCTGGCCCTGCAACAGGCGGTAGGGATCGGCCAGCGCGGTGAGCAGGATGCGCTTGTAGGTTTCGTTGACGCTGCCGCCACCTTCCTCCGCCGGCAGGGGAGTCTCGTGATGCTGTTCCCGGGCCGCGTACCAGTACACCTGGTGCAGCTCGGCCCACAGTCCCGCCGGCGTGGGAGCATAGGTCTCGTAGCAGATGTCGAGCAGGTCCCCCAGGCCCTCGAGAATGCGCTGGGCCGCCAGGGGCGCGAGTTTCTGGCCCCCCAGCACGAAGCGCCGCTGGGCGAGTTCCATCAGCGCGAGTTTGTAGCCGTTGGAAAGCTCGGTGAGCAGTTCCCGGGCGAGCTGCGCCGCCTGTTTGGGGCGCCCGTTCAGGGGCAGGGGCCGCCCCTCGTATTCCTGGCGCAGGGCGGGCAGCAGGGCGTGGATGGTCTGGCGATACTGGCCGAGGAAGCGCAGCCGCGCCTCTTCCGAAAGACGCACGCCGCGGCTCGCCACCAGGGCATCCGCCAGCTTGCGCGCCGCCTCGAAGCCATTGGCCAGGGGCAGGGCCTCCAGCCATTCCTTCACCTGCCGGGGACGGGTCTCCAGGACGACACCCGAGCTCCCGGCAACCGGTGGAATGGACAGCTTGAGGCTCATGCAGCGTGCTCCCCGCCCGTGGCAGTGGATGGATCGCGGGGATTGTGACACAGCGGCGAAGCGCACGGCAATCGCGCCATGCCGCCGGGATGGGAGCCGGACTCAGCGCCGGGGGCGCAGGCCAAGCGCCAGGGCGCACAGGGCCAGCGCCCAGACGATCACCGCGCCCGCGGGCAGATCCCACAGGGCCGAGGCGACCAGTCCCAGGGCGTAGCCCGCCGCACCGCAGGCCAGCCCCAGGGGCACGGCGGTTGCCTTCGGCAGGCGGCGCACCGCCAGCGCCGGAATGATGAGGCTGGCGAACACCAGATACACACCCACCATCTGCACCGAGGCCGTCACGGCGCAGGCAAACACGCCGTAAAAGAGGAAACGCGCGCGACTGGCGCGACCCAGGTAGAGCACGGCAACGAGCACCCCCGTGACCGCCGCCAGCGCCGCCACCTGGGGCCAGCCCACCCACAGGATCTGGCCCGCCAGCATGTCCTGCAGGTGTTCCCCGGCATGGGGATTGTGGGCGACGAGGAGAATGCCCGCGCTCGCCGCCAGCACGAACAGCACGCCGATCAGCGCCTCCTGCACCTCGGGCCAGCGTCGTTCCGCATGGGTGAGCGCGAAGCTGCCCAGAAGCGCCGCACCCACCGCCACACCCTGCATGGCCAGCCCGTGGGGTTCCCAGCCGGCCAGCTCCGCGCCCAGCACCCCCAGGGCCGCAAGCTGGGCCACGGCCAGGTCGATGAACACGATGCCCCGGGCGAGCACCTGCAGGCCCAGGGGCACGTGGGTGGCGAGCACCAGGCAACCGGCCACGAAGGCCGGCGCGAGCAGCGTCCACTCGAGCCCGCTCATCGCTGGCCCTGGGCCGCCAGCAGGCGGTTGAGAATGGCATCGAACAGTCCCGTGAGGTCGCCTGCCTCGGGCGTGCCCCCCACGGTGGCCGGCAAGGCCACAGCGGGAATGCCCGCGCGTTCGGCCAGCCACTGGGAGGCGCGCGCGTCCTGATAGCTGGCGCGCAGCACCATGCGTGCGGGCTGCCGCTTCAGGTCCTCCAGGACCGCCGCGAGGTGGGCGGCGGAAGGCTCGATGCCGGGCTTGGGTTCCAGCACCGCCACCTCTTTCAGGCCCAGCCAGTGGAAGAGGTAAGTGAACACCTTGTGGTGCACCGCCACCGGCATGCCCCGCAGGGAGGCACCCTGCTGTTCCCAGCGGGCGATGGCCGCCTGCCAGCGGCTTCTGAAATCCGCCAGCCGGGCCTGATAGTGGGCGCGGTTCGCCTCATCCAGTTCGCCCATGCGCGCGGCCAGCGCCTCCGCCACCCGCAACAGGTTGCGGGGATCGAGCTGGATGTGGGGATTGCCCCGGGGATGGACATCGCCCTCGGCACGATCCAGGCGGGCCGGCACCTCCAGCAGGGGCACGAAGGCGGCGGCCTCGAAGTAGCCGGGCCGGCCCGGCTGGACGTTGGGGTTGGCCGCCTGCCGCAGCACCATGGGCAGCCACCCCACTTCCAGGTCGGCGCCCGTGCACACCACCAGATCGGCAGTGCGGGCGCGGGCAATCAGGCTCGGACGGGCCTGGATGCGGTGGGGATCCTGCAGCGCCGTGGTCGCCTCGTAGGTGCTCACCCGATCACCGCCGAGTTCCCGCGCCAGGGCGGCCCACTCGGGCTCGCAGGCGAAGACGTTGAGTGCCGCGTGGACAGGCCAGGCCAGCGACAAAATGCAGAATGCAAACAGTCTCTTCAGCATGATCCATCTCCGTTGAGGGCAGGCCCCGGCTCAGAAGGCATGGGCCCCGTGCGCTCCCAGGGAGATCACGTATTGCAGGAAGATCTGGTTGTCCGTGGCATCGCGCCGTGCCGCATCGCGCGCGAACTGCAGCCGGAAGCGGCTGTATTCCGACGGGCTGTAATCCACCATGACGCTGGTGCGGTGGGGGTCGTAGGGCGCGAGGATGGGCAGCTGGCCGCTGTTGGCGCCGGCATCCACGGTGCCGGCATTCAGCCGGTCATACCGCACTCCCACACGCCAGCGGGGCATGAACTGATACACCCCCTGGGCATACCAGCCGGACTGGACACTGCGAAAGGCGTCCGTGAGCGCCGCGCCATCCACGTCGTAGGTGAAGCTGCCCTGCTCGCGGCTGCGGTAGTACTCGGTCTGGAACTTGAAATTCCGGTAGGCAGGGTTGCCCCCGGGCGCCCATTTCCAGACCAGACTGGCGAGCCGAAGATTGGAGCGGCCGTCGAAAGCGTTGCTGACCGAGTTGCCCGAAACATCCTCGGCCTCGAAACGGCGGTCGCGGGGCCTGGTGTGCAGATAGGAAAGACCCGCGAGCCAGGAATGACTCGTCCCGAGGTCGCCCCCGGCGCGCAATCCCAGGGACCATGCACCCACACCGTTCTTGTTGCGTTCCGCACCCGGGAAGTTGTGGCCGCGCCCCAACTCCGCAGCGAGTTCCAAAAAGGTCTCGGTGGGCGCCAGCCACTTAAGCTGCACCCCGTCCTGGGCATACTGGCCGCCCAGGAAGGCCTGCTGCGCCAGGGGCGCATCCACGAAGTCCCAGGCATGGGGGTGCTGCTCGTTGATGTAGCCGATCCCAGAATAGAACCGCCCCGCCTTGAGGGTGAGACCCTGGGGCAGGGCCAGGGTCTGCAGGTAGGCGTTCTCCACGGCCACCGAATTGTCCAGGGCTGCGGCCAGCATGAATTCCCCGCGCAGATAGGGATCGATGTTGGCCGCGAGCATCAGCTCGGATTCACCCAGACTGAAGCTGCGCGGAGGGGGGCCCACCTCGCCTCCGCTGGGCACGAACCCATCCAGGCGCCAGCTCGCCGGATCCTGCTTGAGGTTGGCATAGGTGCCAGACAGGATCAGGGAAATGGCCGGATTGAAGGCCGTGGCGGTGTTGACGGGTGCCGGTTGGGCCGGCGCGGCCGCTCGACTCTGTTCGGCTTGGGCGAGCCTGGCCTCCAGGGCGGCGATGCGGGCCTCGTACTGAGCGCGCAGTGCTTCGATTTCCGCACGCAGGGCGGCGATGTCGGCATCCACCGCCCAGGCGAATGCCGGCAGGGCGGCCAGCAGGCCGCCTGCAATGCAGTGACGCAGGAACATGATGACTCCTCGCAAAACGAAGTTCACATGGATGGCCGGGCGCGGGCCCGGACACCGACTGGGAATACTTCAGGCGAGGCGGGGCGGCGCGCGGGAACGGGTGGCGGTGAAGAAACGTGGCGAAAAGCTGCGCGCCGGCGCAGACAGGGCCGGCAGCGCGGGCGCAGCAGGCGCGACCTGCGGGGGCTGGGAAGCAAGTCCCGCACCCAGGGGCGCATGGGCCACGCACTGCTCGCAGGCCGGGGAATGGGGAAGCTGCTTTTCCGCCGGGGCGCGGCTGGCGGTCAAATGCCCCAGCGCATGGACGAGCGCACCCTGCTGCGCGAACAGCAGCGCGAAGCTCAGCAGCCAGGCAAACCAGCCACGACCCACGGAACCTCCCCCGGGAAAGCTCGCCATGCTAGCAGCGCCGTGTTGCAGCGACAAGACACTGTATTCGTCCAGTACCTTATCCGGCAGCCCCCCAAATCTTGTGCCCCATGTGCGGAATCCGCATCGCGCGCCTTCCTCCGCAAAGGAGTGACAAAGGGTTCTGCACTTATGCCGATAGCGGCTGCAGATGCCCCATGCCTGGCACCGGTTCAGCCTTGCGGGGGATCATCGCCGTAGTCCACCAGCTGCCAGGTGACCTCGACGGGGGTGTCTTCCGTGCCGCCCAAAAGCCCCCTGAGCCCTGGCGCGGGGCGGCTGGCCAGGCCATAGGGCATGGGGGCGCCGCGGGGGATGAAGCGGCGGCGGGGGGTGAGACTGACGTCTTCGTTCAGGCACTGCCACAGGCCGCTTTCGGGGCAGAGGGCGCGGCTGGTGACCCGGGTGCCCAGGGGCAGGCGCGGCGGCGGGGTGGCGGCCGCGCCCTTGCCGGGCCCCGTGGGCCGCAGGCGGATGGAATTGACGATGGCGTCGAACAGGCGGATGGCCTGCTCGTCGGTGAGGGAGGGGGGGACATAACGCTCGCCCGTCTCGCGTCCGTCGCCGGTCATAAATTCCAGGCTGATCGAAGGACGCAACACCGAGCGGGGTTCCCCGCCCGCTTCCCAGACGAAATGGTGGATCGCATAGCCTTTGCCGCTGGGCAGCGCGTCGAGCACCTCCTGCCCGGCAATGGGTCCCACGTTCCGTTCTCCCTTGCGCAACACGCGCAGCTGCAACGCGACCTGGGCGAGGAAATCGGGGAAAGGCCTGCTGATGCGGGTTAGCAGCGGTTCGCTGAGTTTGTCGCGGTTGGTAAGGGTTTCCACCGAGATCAGCACATCCGGCCAGCGGGGGATGCGGAAGCTGATGCCTGCCCGCTCGTAGTGGAACTCATCGCCGGCATCGGCGATGAAGCCCTCCTCGAGGCAGAAGCCCGGCTCGGTGGGGATTTCCTCCGGCAGGCGGTAGCGCAGCTTGGGGAGGAGTTTGGTTTCCAGAGCCTGGAGCACCGAGTCGATTCCGCTGGCGCTGACGCCATTTACCGCGGTCGAATACAACATACCCTTGTCCAGGCGGTAGCCCTCGAAGCCGAAACTGCGCAATGTGATGAGTTGGCTCGTGAGTTTGAAGAGCCTGGCCTGCGGAAAAAGCCGCCGCGTCTCGACCAGAGCAAAATCGTCCTCCGGCTTCCTTTTGCGTAACAGCGCCTCCCGCTCGGCCATGCGCTGCTCGAACAGGGCGGGGCCACCGCCCAGCCGCTCGCTTCGGATCTCTCCGAACATGTACTCGTAGCTTTGGCCGCTCACCACGGCCTCCTGGGGCACGTCGATGAGAAAGCGCCCAAAACAGACGGTGCGCATGCCGGTCATGTCATCAGCGCCCCAGGCGAGGGGGCCGAGGAGGCAGAGGACGAGCCAGCAGAGCCATCGGGACATGGGAAGCGCTCCTTCTTCGATTGGGGCAGTTCAGTCACGGGTGTGGCCTGCGCCACCAGGCGGGCGATGCAGTAGCAGACGTTGTCCCACACCTCGGGATGGCGGTAGCTCGAGGCATGCTCCACGCCCTGCAGGCGGAAGCTGGCCCTGAGGCCGGCCCGTTCCACCTGGGCCCCCGAGGGCTCGGGCACCGTGCCATCGCCGGGGCCGTCCTTGGCCCCCAGCCGGAAGGGCACGGTGTCCTCGCCCAGGGCCACCTCGCAGCGTCCCAGCCCGTCCCAGTCCGTGGCCCGGGCCTGGCGGAGCCGCTCGCCCGCTTCCGGGCCGAGTTTCACGGGGCCGTCCTCGAAGCGGGATGTGGCCTCCCAGCAGACCGTGTGGAAGGTGGGCAGACAGGGATCCACCCCGAAATAGGCATAGGTCTGGGGGTGGAAATAGAGGCCGAGGGTGTCGTGGAATTTGCGTGCTTCCCGCAGCGCAATTAGATATGCGTGGAAGGGGGGGAGGCTTTTGTCAAGCAACTTGGCCGGATCGATGAGGGTTTCGTCCACCATGCCCCACCAGACGTCCTGCACCCGCTTGGCGTAGATCTCGCTGTAGGGGTCGGTTTCGGGCAGGCTCAGGAGGGTGTGGGTGCCCGCCTTCACCCGGAGCCAGCCCGGGGGATAGTCCCGGGTGGGCAGAAGCTCCAGGGCGCCGGGGGAGTGGGCCAGCACGCAGGTGGTGTCCGCCGCACTCCAGCCCAGCACCACGGCCGTGAGCTTGCCCACGAGGTCGAACAGGCCATTGCTTTCCGTGCCCGCCCGGAAGCGGCGGTAGGTCACGGGCGCCCCCAGCGCGGGCAGCACCCCGTGCACCACCCCCAGGATGCGCTCGGGGGCCTGCTGGGCGGCGCGCCGCGCCACCAGCCCGCCCATGGAGTGGGTCACCAGGATCACCCGGCCTTCCGGGATGAAGAAGTCGCTTGCCTGGTAGTGCGTCAGGATGGCCTCGATGCGTTCGAGCAGGCGCCGGGCGGAGCGCTCGTTGCTTTCCATCCAGTTGTAGCCGCAGGCCCAGACGGGGTAGTAGTAGTCGTCCAGGCGCTGGAAGGCCGCCGGGCTCAGGGGGGGGGCCTCGCCCCGGGCGCCCCAGCGGCGGCGGGTGTCCTCATCGAGCCGCTGGGCCCGCTGCCAGACGGCAAGCGGCGTGGCGGTGGGGCGGCCGCAGTCTTCGTACTGGTCGTTGAGGGCGCGTTCCAGGGTGAGCAGAAAGGGGCCGTAGGACTCCCAGTGCACCTCCCCCCCAGCCGCGCCGGCGGGCTTCCCGGGTGTCCAGGTTGTAGCAGTCGCGGGGGATCGAGACAAAGCCGCCGTCGTCCACTTCGACCCGGCTGGGGTGGAGTTGGAGCTGCCGGGCCTCCGGTTTTTGTTTTAACCGCATGCGTACTTCGCCCAAGCTTTCCCATAACCCGTTGGGCGGCCGCCAGGCAGGGACGGTTTTACCGGTTATCCGCTTCAACGACCGCAAATTACTCCCCATGATGCCCGGCACGAACACGATGGGGATGACGTGGCGGGGTGGGGCGACACACAGGGCCCGCTGGCAAAAGTCCTCCGGGCTCAAGGTGGAGTGGAATTGCGGATTGCCCCGCTCATCGAAGCACAGCGCCACACGCCGGGTGGCTAAGGGGTTGACCGTTCCCATGCAGCTTCCTGGCTATGCAGAAAGCATACAGTATCCATGACGAAGACATAGCTCGCAAGAGGGCAGACCACTGGGTTGCCACGGGCCCGTGTTTGCGGGGGCGCACGAGTGGCGCCGCTTTCCGGGGACGGCGAGCAGTCCACACGCTTGCGCAACAGGGTGGGGGAAGTAATCCGGCAAGAGGCGCCTTCGCGACGTTCAGGCGTAACGCCGTGCCTGCCAGTCGAGGCGCTCGCGCACGATGGCCTGATAAGCAGCCGCCTGCAGCGATAAGCCCGGTTACAGCTATTCACACGCCCGGCGCGGCACGCAAGGCGAACCGCCGGCTGTGATCGAGGAAAGGGCTGGCAAAGTCCGCAAGCAGAAGGACAGATCCATGGGCGCCTCGTTCGAGGCGGCCGTTGTCTATAACTGCGGGTTATGCTGGAAGCAGGTCTGGGATGTCATCCGTCGCGCGGAGTGACCGAGGCGCGGGCGTTGGCGGGATTCAGGACAAGATCGAGCTCGCAGTACTCCGGCTGGGGTTCCACGGGGGTGGGATCGTCGGCGCAACTGCAGCCGGCGACGACGCCCGCGTAGAACACGCCCACCCGCAACCGCACGGACGGGCCCACCTGCTCGACGTGAATCACACGCACCCGGTGGGGTTCCGGTGCCAGATGACTGGTGCCGGAGAGGGCCTCCTGCAAGGGCAGTTCGTGGGGCGGCAGGGCCTCCAGCTCGCTTTTCAGCACAGCGGCGAAATCGTCACGGCCCCAGGCACGGGCGGACAGCGGAAGGCTCAGCTCACGCGGCATAGCAGTCCCTTGAGATAGGCACTCTCGGGAAAGGACAGCCCCACGGGATGATCGGGTCCCTGATGGAGACGGGCGACGATGTTTGCTTCCACACCTGCGTCGAGCGCGGCACCTGCGACGATTTTCTGGAACAGGTCTTCGGACACGCCACCCGAACAGGAGAAGGTCGCGAGCCAGCCACCGGGTTCCAGCAGCCGGAAGGCCAGCCAGTTGATGTCCTTGTAGCCACGCGCGGCCTTCGCCGCCTGGGCCGCGGTGGGGGCGAACTTGGGCGGGTCCAGCACGATGAGACCGAAGCGCCGTCCTGCATCGCGGTACTCGCGCAAAAGGCGGAACACGTCACCTTCCACCCATTCCGCACGCGTGGCATCCAGGCCATTGAGGGCGAGCTGGCGCCGGCCCCAGGCGAGAGCTTCGGCGGAACTGTCGATGGAGATGACGTGGGCCGCCCCCTGCGCCAGGGCATGCAGGGTGAAGCCGCCGGTGTAGCAGAAACAGTTGAGCACACGCCGCCCCCGCGCCAGCCGCGCCACGGCCTGGCGGTTGAGACGCTGGTCGAGGTAAAAACCGGTCTTGTGGCCGCGGCGCACGTCCACCAGGAAGCGCACGCCGTACTCCCGGATCTCGATCGCGTCCGGCGGTTCGTCGCCGCGCAATACGCCCACCCGCGCAGCCAGTCCTTCCAGGGTGCGCACCTCGGCATCGGAGCGCTCGAACACGCGCGCCACACCGGGCAGGCCCATGAGGGCATCGGCAATGTCCTCCCGCCAGCACTCCGCACCGGCGGTGGAGAGCTGGAGCACCACCGTGTCACCATAGCGGTCGGCGATCACGCCCGGCAGGCCGTCGGACTCGCCATGGATCAGGCGGCAGCAGGCGGGATCCAGATCCGGGTGATCCCGCGCTGCGACCGCCGCCGCGACACGCCGGTGGAAGAAGGCCGCATCCACCCGTTCCGCCGCGTCCCAGCTCCACACCCGCGCGCTGATCTGCGATCTGCCGTTGTAGGCCGCCCAGGCCAGGAACGTGCCCTGGGCATCCACCACGGCCACCGTATCACCGGCCTGGGGAGAACCCTCCACCCGTGCCACGGCGCCGGAAAAGATCCATGGATGGCGCCGGCGCAGGGACTTGTCGCGGCCCGGTTTGAGGATGAGTTTGGCCATGGCCGGCACCGCTCCCCCGCCGCGCGCCTAGCCCTTCTTCCTGGCACGCGGGTGGGCGGCGTCGTACACCTGCGCGAGATGCTGCCAGTCGAGATGGGTATAGACCTGGGTGGTGGAGATGTTGGCGTGGCCCAGCATCTCCTGCACTGCGCGCAGATCGCCGCTGGACTGCAACACGTGGGAGGCGAAGGAATGGCGCAGCATGTGGGGATGCACGTGCTGACCCAGACCCAGCCGCTTCGCCCAGTATTCCACGCGTGCCTGCACGGTGCGTGGATGGAGTGCCTGCCCCTGGCGGCTGACGAACAGGGCCGCCACATCCGGCCCCGCCCAAGCGTTTCGCACCGCGAGCCACCGGCTCAGCGCCTCCAGGGCAAAGCGTCCCACCGGCACCACCCGCGTCTTGGCGCCCTTGCCCGTGACCCGCACCTCTCCGCCCGCGAAATCCACGTCCTGCACCTTGAGCCCGGTGAGCTCCGACAGGCGCAGGCCAGAGGAATAGAACAGCTCGAGCATGGCGGCATCACGCAGGGCGATAGGCGTGTCACCCTCCACCTGCATGAGACGGCTGGCCGCATCGGGGGAAAGCACCGCGGGCAGCTTTTTTTCCGCCCTGGGCGCACGCAGGCCGTCGCAGGGATTGCGTGCAAAACCGTGATCCCGGGCAAGCCAGCGGAAAAAGGTGCGCCAGGCGGAAAGCACGCGCGCGGCGGACTTGCCGGCAAGCCCCCGGGCGTGGAGCTGACCCAGAAAGCGCCGGATGTGGTGCACGCTCAGTTCATCGAGCGGCGTCGCCCCTGCCTGCCTGAGCAAAGCTTCCACGTCGCGCCGGTAGGCCGCGACCGTGTGGGGGGAAAGCCGCCGTTCGTGGGCCAGATGGGACAGGAAGCCGGCCAGCAGGGACGCCGCGCCGGCTGGGAGCTCAAGCGGTTTCACCCGGCAGGTAGCGCTTGAGGGCAACGCTGATGAGTTCCCCCAGGCGCTTGAGATACAGCGTGCCCATGCCCTGATAGAAACGCTGGGGGTCTTCGCTCGCCAGCACCAGAAAGCCGAAGGCATGTTCCGCACGCAGGGCCACCATGGCGAAGGACTTGAGGCGGGCACTGTCCTCGCCGAACCAGGTGCCGGTCTCGTACAGGGCGTGCGGCCCACACACGGGATTGGCGAGACTTTCCGCATACACGCGCAGTTCCTTGCTGGTGCCGGAGAATTCGGTGAGGCCCGGATGGCTGTCCATGCCCTCCCACAGGCGCATGGCGACGTGGGGGACGGCGAAATCCTCGCGCAGGTTGTAGTGGATGGCGTGCAGGGTGGATTCCAGGCTGGTGGCCATGAGCAGGGCCAGGCTGAAGCGGTGCACGCGCTCCCCGAGGGCGTCGTTCTCCTCGCCGAACTGGATCAGCTCCCGCAGCTTGGATTCGAGCAGGGCATTCTTGTCGCGCAGGGCCAGCAGCTGGCGTTCCGCGAGGGAAATGGTGCGGCCACCGTGGGGATGGGGGATGTTGATTTCGGTGAGCAGGTGCGCGTGGGTTTCGAAGAATTCCGGATGTTCCCGCAGGTAGCGCGCCACGTCTTCCGCTTCGAGTTTCATCGTGATCCTTTGCGTGTTCCGTCCCTCGGAAATGCCGAGTATAAAGCAAGCCCCTGGTTGCCGTTCAAAGATCGATCTCCCCCTCGAACACCGTCACCGCCGGCCCGGTCATGAACACGTGGTGCCCGTCCCCCGCCCAGCGCACGGTAAGGTCGCCGCCGCGTGTGGTGACGCGCACACGATGGTCGAGCAGCCCGCGGGTGATGCCCGCCACCACCGCCGCGCAGGCGCCCGTGCCGCAGGCCAGGGTCTCGCCCACGCCCCGTTCCCACACCCTGAGCCGGATGTGGTCGCGGCTCACCACTTCCATGAAACCGGCGTTGACGCGGTTGGGGAAACTGGGGTGATGTTCGATGAGAGGCCCATCGTGGGCCACCGGCGCGGTCTCCACCCGATCCACCACCTGCACCGCATGGGGATTGCCCATGGACAGCACCGACACCTCGATGATCTTCGCCCCCACGCTCAGGAGATAGGTGACGGCCCGCTTGTCGGTGAGGAAGGGGATGTCCTCCGGTTCGAAGCGGGGCATCCCCATGTCCACCGTGACCTGGCCGTCCTCCTCCAGGCGCGGCACGATGATGCCCGCGCGGGTCTCGACGCGGATCTGCTTCTTCTGCGTGAGACCCTTGTCGTGCACGAAACGCACGAAGCAGCGCGCGCCGTTGCCGCACTGTTCCACCTCGCCGCCGTCGGCATTGAAGATGCGGTAACGGAAGTCGGCATCCGCCACGGTGGGCCGCTCCACCAGCAGGATCTGGTCGCAGCCCACGCCGAAATGCCGGTCGGCGAGGAAGCGGCACTGCTCGCGGGAAAGCTTCACGTCCTGGTGGATGGCGTCGAACACGACGAAATCGTTGCCCAGGCCGTGCATTTTGGTGAAGCGCAGGTGCATGGCTAATCCGTGGTGGCTGGCGCGACGCCGAAGCCGGCCGGGGCTTCCAGCCGGACGTCGTCGGAAAACAGGGTGAAATACAGTATAGCGGGCGCACTGCCTGCATACTGGACTTCGTAGCGGTCGAGAAAGCCCTTGCCGCGCGCCGCGTCTGGATGGTTGAAGAAACAGCAGGGCCCGAGGCTGCGGTAATGCACCAGCTCGCCCCGCGGGCCGCGCAGGGCGTTGAGATAGGCCCACTGGGCCCCATAATCGCGTCCCGCACGGATGGGGTTGTCCCGTGTGCCGTAGCTCGGGTCGCTGCTCACGCCGGCAAGCCGCGCGGTGCCCGCGGCGAGATGCCGCCGCAGTTCGCGCAGCTCCAGGGCGCGGTCCGGTGTGTCCGGCCACGCCAGCAGTGCCAGGAAACGCTGGGCCCGCCCATGGCCCTGAAGCGCCGCCTGCTGGAACCAGCTGCGGGCTTCCGCCTCGTCGGCCGGCAGGCCACGCCCGTCGAGCAGCAGGCGCGCCAGGAAATACTGGGCCTCGGCATGTCCCTGCGCGGCGGCGCGGCGCATCCAGTGGGCCGCCTGCGCAAAGTCCCGGTGGGCTTCCGTGCGGATGTAATGCAGTCCCAGATGGAAACAGGCTTCGGCCTGACCGCTCTCCGCCGCGCGCCGAAACCAGTGGAGCGCCCGTTCCTGATCCCGGCCTTCGCCTTCGGCCTCGTAGAGTTGCGCAAGGGCGATCTGCGCCGGCACGTGACCCGCTTCGGCCGCGCGCGCAAGCCAAACCAGGGCTTCCCCCCGGTCCGCCACCACCCCCGCGCCCTTGCGGTACATTTCCCCCAACACATACTCCGCCTCGGGCACCCCCTGCTCCGCCAGCGGCGCGAGCAGGAGAAAAGCCTGGGCATAGTCGCGCGCCTGATAGGCCGCCTGGCCCTGGGCGAGATCGTCGCCGCGCGCCGCCCCGACACCGAGGCCCAATGCCGCCGCAGTGAGTGCGAGAACGGGGCCTCTACAGATTCGCCACATAGTCCTTGTACAGGCAGCGGTCCATCACCACGGTGATGCCGGCTTCCACCGCCCGCCGGGCGGCCGCCTCGTTGACGATGCCCTCCTGGATCCAGAGGGCCGGGATCTTCAGACGGATGCACTCGTCCACGATGGCATCCAAATGTTCGGCAGCCCGGAACACGTCCACCAGATCGATGGGTTCGGGCACGTCCGACAGGCGGGCATAGGCCTTCTCGCCCAGGATCTCGGCCACGCCCGGGCGCACCGGGATGATGCGGTAGCCGAAGCCCTGCATGGCACGCGCCACCTGATAGCTGGGCCGGTCGGGCTTGGGTGACAGGCCCACCACGGCAATGGTCTTCACCCGCCCAAGCAGATCGCGGATCACCTCCGGCGGCGGATTGACGAAACTCATGGCGCGTCCTTTCCCTCGGGCAGCCGGCCCCAGGCCAGCAGATGGCGGTCGCTCACCGCCTCCACCCGGAAATGGCCCAGGCCCGCCGCGGCGAGCTGGGCCGCCACTTCCCGGGGCTGATAGGCGGCCAGCAGCGAATTGAAGAAATCCCGGCGCAGCACCGCCGGCGCCTCCGCGGCGTGGCAGGCGACCAGACGCTCCGCCTCGGCGATGGAAGAAGGCCGCATGAGATCCATCACCAGCACGCATGCACCGGGCCGTCCGGCCATGCGGACGGTGTCCCACAAAACCGCCGGGTCGGCCAGATGATGGAGCAGGCTGTTGGAGATCACGGCATCGTAGCCGCCGGCGACGGCTGCGGGCAGGCGCCGCAGGACGAGCTCGATGCGTCCCGCGAGATCCTCGGCCGCAAGCCGTCGGCGCGCGAACTCCAGCATGGGCGCGCTGCCGTCGAGGGCGGTGATGTGCGTGTCGGGGAAGGCGCGGGCGAAACGCACGGTGACATCCGCCGGTCCGCAGCCCAGGTCGAGCACGCGGCCACCCCGGAAATCGGGAAAGCGCGCGCGGAAATGCTCCACGAAGGCCTGGTGGGGTTCGGAGAAATCGGCCTCGGCGTAGGCCCGCGCCTGCTCCAGGTCGTCCATCAGTTCCGGTTCCGGTGTGCGTTCCATGACGACTCCTCAATAGAGACGCGGCTCGCCGGGCGGTCGGGTCTTGAAGCGCTTGTGCAGCCAGAAATACTGCTCCGGCATTTCCCGCACGCGGTCCTCGATGAAGGCATTCATGCGCCGGGTGTCCGCTTCCACATCATCAGTCGGGAAATTTTCCCATGCCGGATGGAAACGCAGCACGTAGCCCTGCCCGCCCGGCAGCTGCCGGGTGACCACGGGCACGACCACGGCGTGCCCGAGCTTCGCCAGGCGCGACAGTCCCGTAATGGTGGCCGCGCGCGCCCCAAAGAAGGGAACGAAGATGGAATCCCGCGGACCGAAGTCCATGTCCGGCAGATAGTAAAAGGGCACGCCCTGTCGGATCACCTTCACCACCTCGCGCACGCCATCCTGGCGCGAGAACAGGCGCTGCTCGTTGAAGCGCGTACGGCCGCGCAGCAGCAGCCGGTCGAATACCGGATTCTTCTGGGCGCTGTACATCGAGGCGGCATTCGCCTCCAGCGCAAGCCGCGTCCCGCCCATGTCCAGTCCCACGAAGTGGGGCGCGAACCAGATGACCGGCCGGCCGCGCACCGCCTGCCAGTGTGCCACGCCTTCCATGCGCACCAGACGCCGGATGCGCCGGGCCGACGACCACCAGAGTATGCCCCGCTCCAGGACGCTGCGGCCGAAGGCACGGAAATGCCGGCGCACCAGCTTTTCCCGCTCGGCGCGCGTAAGCTCGGGAAAGCACAGCCCGATGTTGATGCGCGCCACCCGCCGGCGCTCCCGCCCCAGCCCGTAGAACAGAAGCCCCAGAGCCTGGCCGAGGGGATTGAGCAGCTCCAGGGGCAGGAAGTGCAGCAGCCAGACGGCGAAGATGCCAAGACGGGCGATCATGCGGCGGGCCCCGCGCCGCGCGGACGCTTGTAGCGGTTGTAACTCCACAGATACTGGCCGGGACATTCGCGCACCAGACCCTCGATGACTTCGTTGAGCAGACGGGCATCGTGCGCGGGCTCACCGGTGAAGGGCGACGGCAGGGGACGCAGCGTCAGGTGATAGCCCCGTCCCCGGGGCAGCCGGCGTGCCACCGCGAGCAGCACCGCTGCGCCCGTCCTGGCGGCAAGACGGCCCACCAGCGTCATGGTGTAGGCGGGACGCCCGAAGAAGGGCGCCCACACGCCCTCGCCCGCGGCAGGGACCTGATCCGGCAGCAGACCCACCGCCTCGCCGCGCCGCAGGGCGGCCAGCAGCCTGCGCACGCCCGTGACATCGGTGGGCGCAAGCCTCAGCCCCCCCCGGGCGCGCCCGCTTTCCATCACTCCACTCAGCCAGCGCAGTTTCGGCGGACGGTAGAGCACGGTGAGCGGCATGCGCTGGGCAGCGTAGAGGGCGGCCACTTCGAAGCAGCCCAGATGGGGTGTGAGGAAAATGATGCCGCGTCCCGCCGCCTGCGCCGCCTCCACCAGGGCCCAGCCGTCACAGGCACGCACCAGTGCCGCCACTTCCGGCAAGGGGCGGCCCCAGATCACGGGCAGTTCCGCGACGGCCCTGCCCCCATGGGCGATCACGGCATGACGCAGGCGGCGCAGCGCGCGGGCATCGGGCGCCACACCGCTGGCCGCGAGGTTGTCCCGCAGCCGGCGGCGATAGGTGGGTGAAACGGCATAGACGAGCCAGCCCAGCAGCACACCCAGCCCATGCAGGAGCGTCAGGGGCACACGCGCGGCCAGCCGCATCAGCACGGCCATGGCCGAAACGCGCCTTTGGGGAGCCGGGGCAATGTGATATCCTGCTGAATTCTGACGAACTTCCAGAGAAGAAGCCGCAAAATGAGCGATTTCCTGTTCACTTCCGAATCGGTGTCCGAAGGTCATCCGGACAAGGTGGCCGACCAGATTTCCGACGCGATTCTGGATGCGATCTTAACCCAGGACCCCCATTCCCGCGTAGCCTGCGAGACCCTCGTCACCACCAATCTGTGCGTGGTGGCGGGCGAGATCACGACCGGCGCGGTGCTCGACTACAGCCAGATCGCGCGCGAGACCATCAAGCGCATCGGCTATGACGATCCGGCCATCGGTTTCGATTACGAGACCGCGGCGGTGCTCACCACCATCCACAAACAGTCCCAGGACATCGCCATCGGCGTGAACGAAGGGGAAGGCCTGTTCCTGGACCAGGGTGCCGGCGACCAGGGCCTCATGTTCGGCTTCGCCTGCGACGAAACGCCCCAGCTCATGCCCATGCCCATCTACTACGCCCACCGTCTGATGGAGCGTCAGGCCGAGCTGCGCAAGGACGGACGGCTGCCCTGGCTGCGTCCGGACGCCAAATCCCAAGTCACCATCCGCTACGTGGACGGCAGGCCCAGCACCGTGGACACCGTGGTGATCTCCACCCAGCACCATCCCGAAGTGTCCCATGCCGTGCTCACCGAGGCGGTCATCGAGGAAATCGTCAAGCCGGTCATACCCGAGGTGATGCGCCGGGATACGCGCTATCTGGTAAACCCCACCGGCCGTTTCGTCATCGGCGGGCCCCACGGGGACACCGGTCTCACCGGGCGCAAGATCATCGTGGATACCTATGGCGGCGCAGCCCCCCATGGCGGCGGCGCCTTCTCCGGCAAGGACCCGTCCAAGGTGGACCGCTCCGCGGCCTATGCCGCGCGCTACGTGGCCAAGAACATCGTTGCCGCGGGACTCGCCCGCAAATGCCAGGTCCAGGTGGCCTATGCCATCGGCGTGGCCAAACCCGTGTCGCTGATGGTCAATACCTACGGCACCGGCAGGATTCCCGACGAGCGTATCGTCAAGCTGATCGAGAAACATTTCGACCTGCGCCCCAAGGGGATCATCCAGACCCTCGACCTGTTGCGGCCCATCTACACCCGCACCGCCACCTACGGCCACTTCGGGCGCGACGAACCGGAGTTCACGTGGGAAAATACCGACAAGGCCGAGGCGCTGCGCGCGGACGCGGGACTGTAGCCGCTCCCGCATGCCCCCTTCATGGGGGAACATGGGGATGCGGGTGTGGGAGGCGCTTCAGCAGCGACCGAAGGCACTGATGGGGCTTACCGCGGCTGAAGCCGCTGCCCCAGGCTTGGCCCCTGCCGTGGGAGGCGCTTCAGCAGCGACCGAAGGCACTGATGGGGCTTACCGCGGCTGAAGCCGCTGCCCCAGGCTTGGCCCCTGCCGTGGGAGGCGCTTCAGCGGCGACCCCTGGCCCCCCTATAAGGTAAAGACCTGACCCCGAATGGAGTAGGGATGCAGACGGTTCAACGCCGCCTCCTCGATGAGGCAGAGTATCTGGCCCTGGAAGCCGGAAGCACCCAGCGGCATGAGTATGTCGCCGGGGAGGTCTATGCCATGGCCGGCGGCAGCCAGCGGCACAACCGCATCGCCCTGAACCTTGCGGCGACCCTCCTCGGCCGGCTGGCCGGGAAGCCCTGCCAGGTCTTCATGAGCGATGTGAAACTCCACGTCGCCGCTGCCGATGCCTATTACTACCCGGATGTCATGGTCACCTGCAGCGAGGCCCCCGTGGCCGCGGGTGAGGCACTGGTGGTGGAAGCGCCCGTGCTGGTGGTGGAGGTGCTTTCCACGGCCACCGAGACCATCGACCGCCGGGAGAAGCTCGCGGCCTATCGCAAGCTCGCGAGCCTCCAGGAGTACGCCCTGGTGAGCCAGGACCGGCGGCAGGTGGAGATCTATCGCCGGCAGGGCGACATCGGCTGGCTCTACGTGACCTTCGAACCCGGCGATACGGTGTGCTTCGAGTCGGTGGGCGTCTCGCTCGCCATGGACGAACTCTACGCCGGGACGGATGTCTCCGCGTGAGCGCAGCCACGGTGATCCCGTCCCGATCCGCAGGCGCATGCACGCAAAGCTTTCCATCGCCCGCCGAGGGGCGCTGCGACCCGCCACAGGGCGGGCCAGGCTCGGCCGGGCATTTCATTGAACAACGGCGCCCGTTCATTTTCAGGAGACCGTAATGAACGCACCTGCCAACTTCAGCGATTTCAAGGTGGCCGATCTCTCCCTGGCCGACTGGGGCCGCAAGGAGATCGCCATCGCGGAAAGCGAGATGCCCGCCCTCATGGCGATCCGCGAGGAATACGCCGCAAGCCAGCCCCTTAGGGGCGCGCGCATTTCCGGCAGCCTGCACATGACCATCCAGACCGCGGTGCTGATCGAAACCCTCACCGCCCTGGGTGCCCAGGTGCGCTGGGCTTCCTGCAACATCTTCTCCACCCAGGACCACGCCGCAGCCGCCATTGCCGCGCGCGGCATTCCCGTCTTCGCCTACAAGGGCGAGTCCCTGGAAGACTACTGGCAGTTCACCCACCGCATTTTCGAATGGCCCGATGGCGGCTACTCAAACATGATCCTGGACGACGGCGGCGACGCCACGCTGCTTCTGCATCTGGGCACGCGCGCCGAGCAGGACCCCGCCGTGCTGGACCACCCCACCAGCGAGGAGGAGCGCATCCTCTTCGCCACCATCCGCGAGCGGCTCAAGCAGGACCCCACCTGGTACTCCACGCGCATCAGGCACATCAGGGGTGTGACCGAGGAGACCACCACCGGCGTGCACCGTCTCTATCAGATGCACGCCCGGGGGGAGCTCAAGTTTCCCGCCATCAACGTCAACGACTCGGTCACCAAGAGCAAGTTCGACAACCTGTACGGCTGCCGCGAATCTCTGGTGGACGGCATCAAGCGCGCCACCGACGTGATGATCGCCGGCAAGATCGCCGTGGTGTGCGGCTATGGGGACGTGGGCAAGGGTTCGGCGCAGGCCCTGCGCGCGCTCTCGGCGCAGGTGTGGGTGACCGAGATCGATCCCATCTGCGCCCTCCAGGCGGCGATGGAAGGCTACCGCGTGGTGACCATGGACTACGCCTGCGACAAGGCCGACATCTTCGTCACCGCCACCGGCAACTACCATGTGATCACCCACGACCACATGGTGAAGATGAAGCACAACGCCATCGTGTGCAACATCGGCCATTTCGACAACGAGATCGACGTGGCCAGCCTGGAGAAATACCAGTGGGAGGAAATCAAGCCCCAGGTGGATCACGTGATCTTCCCCGATGGCAAGCGCATCATCCTGCTGGCCAAGGGCCGTCTGGTGAACCTGGGCTGCGCCACGGGCCATCCCAGCTACGTCATGAGCTCGTCCTTTGCCAACCAGACCCTGGCCCAGATCGAGCTCTTCAACCACACGGACAAATATCCGGTCGGCGTCTATACCCTGCCCAAGCACCTCGATGAAAAAGTCGCGCGGCTGCAACTCAAGAAGCTGAACGCGGAACTCACGGTGCTCACCCCGGAACAGGCGGCCTACATCGGCGTGCCCATCGAAGGCCCCTACAAGCCCGAGCACTACCGTTACTGACCGTTCCCCAACCGCAACCACGCAGGGGCGCCGTGCGCCCCTGCGTCGGGGTACCGCCATGGCGACCTCACGCAATTTCAGCTTCGAATTCTTTCCGCCCAAGACACCGGAAGGTGTGGAGAAACTGCGCGCCACACGCAGGCAGCTCGCCCAGCTGCGGCCCGCATTCTTCTCCGTCACCTTCGGGGCGGGCGGCTCCACCCGCGACCGCACCCTGGAAACGGTGCTGGAAATCCAGGCGGAGGGCTACAATGCCGCACCCCATCTGTCCTGCATTGGCTCCACCCGGGAAAGCATCCGGGAGGTACTCGCCACCTACAAGGCCCACGGCATCCGTCACATCGTCGCCCTGCGCGGCGATCTACCCTCCGGCATGGCCGATCCGGGCGAGTTCCACTACGCCAACGAGCTGGTGGAATTCATCCGCCGGGAAACCGGGGACTGGTTCCACATCGAAGTGGCCGCCTATCCCGAGTTCCACCCCCAGGCGAAAAGCGCGCGCGACGATCTCCTCAACTTCAAGCGCAAGGTGGAAGCGGGCGCGAACGCGGCCATCACGCAGTACTTCTACAATGCCGATGCCTACTTCCGTTTCGTGGAGGACTGCGAGGCGCTGGGGGTCACCATTCCCATCGTCCCGGGCATCATGCCCATCACCAACTACGCCCAGCTCGCCCGCTTCTCCGATGCCTGCGGGGCGGAAATCCCGCGCTGGATCCGCAAGCGTCTGGAAGGCATGGCCGACGACCTGGACCAGATCCGGGCCTTCGGACTGGACGTGGTCACCGACCTGTGCGACCGGCTG
This sequence comes from Thiobacter subterraneus, assembly GCF_055379455.1. NCBI lineage: Bacteria > Pseudomonadati > Pseudomonadota > Betaproteobacteria > Burkholderiales > Thiobacteraceae > Thiobacter > Thiobacter subterraneus. The sequence goes on along the minus strand of NZ_AP042402.1, from coordinate 2,259,059 downwards.
CTCCAGGGCGGCGCACCCGGCCTGCACTTCTACACCCTCAACCAGGCCGGCCCCACCTCCACCATCTGGCAGCGGCTGGGCTTGAGCTGAGCCCGGCCGGCGGCGAAAGCGTCTTTGGCCGGAAGGCGGGCTGTCGGGCGCGGCGACGCCGCTGGCAGCAGCTGAATCTGTGCGGGCAAGTGCAGGGGTGAAGGCAGTTGCAGGTGGGAGCGTCTTCAGCCGCGATGAGCCTGGGAGCGCCGAAGCTCGCCGCTAAAGCGCCTCCCACCCTCCCCAGTGATGGGAGAGGCTTCTGGAGGCAACCAGGCCCCTGTTGAGGGCAGCCAAACCTGGGGAGGCAAATGAACCGGTGGGAGCGGCTTGACCCGCGATGAGGCTGCCGGCGGCAAGCCTCGCCGCGACAGTGCTTCCCGCATTCACCCCCACCCCAGCCCTCCCCCATCCAGGGGGAGGCGGTCCTTTGGCGGCGCGGAGCCCAGCGGGGGAGTGGTCAGACTGGTGGGAGCGGCTTCAGCCGCGACACTCCCGGCAGTGAGGGAGTGGCCGCTCGAGCGCCCCCACTCCCTTCAGGAGAGAGGGACCATCACCAGCTGGATTTTTCCTCTTCCTTGCCGCCCGCGGCCTGCACCAGCGCCTTGCGGATGGCTTCCGGGCTCTTCATGATGTTCATGAAGCTGTTCTTGCCCATCATGGAAAGGTCCGGGAAGCTGATGGCGATGCGGAAGCGGGCATAGAGCGCATAGGCCTTGTTGCCCGAAACCAGGATCTCGTAGGGCAGGTGCGCCGCGGACTTCACGTCCTTGAAGTCGATCTCGGACATGATGTACTTGTCGTCCATGTACTTGTCCGCCTCGGTCTTGCCCTTCATCGCCACGCCGAACACGGTTTCCTTCTTGCCCGGGATGTCGATACGGTAGACCTTGGTCACACCCGCCACACCCTTGGCCAGGTTTTCCTCCACCGTCTTCACCCCCTCCTCGTAGCTTTTGTATTCCGCAAGCTCCGAGGGCTCGTCGAACTTCTCCATGCCGAACATGTAGTTGTACTTGCGCAGCTTGGCCGCGGTGAGCCCCTTGGCGCCGAAGGTGTCCACCTTGCCCAGGGCCTTTTCCAGCGCCGCGGCCACGCCGGGCAGGTCGTTCTTCATCCGGTAGGCGTTGGCCCAGTAGGGCGGGTTGGTGTAGGACACCTGCACCTCGTCACCCGCCTTCACCACCGCCACGCGCATGGCCGCCCCGAAGCCGCCATGCTCGCTTTGCGCGGCCGTGCGTTTGAGCTCGTCATTGGTGACGGCAATGATGGTGGTGCCGGCATAGGGCGTGTAGCTGCCCACCACCTGGAAGCCGTTGGCGGTGAGGGCCTTCTTCACCTCCTCCACCTTGGCCGCCTGGTCGCCCGGTCCCTTGTAGGCCAGGACGAAGGGTTTGAGCAGGTCGTCGGCCAGCGCCATGCTGGCCATCACGGCCAGGCAGAGCACGGCAAACCATTGGGCAATGCGTTTCATGCTGGGGTCTCCTCTCGTTGCAGGCCGCCTGCAGGCGGCTTCGTGTGGAAGGGACCGGCCGTTTCTGGTCCGAAACGACCGGCCCCGGCCAAAAAAAAGCTGAAAGTCTGGGCAACTTTCAGCTTTCGTGAACCGGCGCCGGCGGGCGTCAGAACTTCATCCCGTAGGCCACGCCGAAGCTGTCCTCGTACATGCGGTTGCTGACACCTGCGCTGAAACCGGTCCCGGTGACGGTATTCTTGAAGGCATGCATGTAGGCGAAGGAAAGCTCGCCGCCATTGGCCAGCCGGTAGGTGGCCCCGAGGGTCAGGTGATCCGTGACCACGCCAGGAGCAAGGACGTTGAAGAAGGTTTGGCTGGACGCGTAGGGTTCGTCGGTGGTGCTGTAGCCCGCGCGCAGGGTCAGGTTCTTGTTGACGTCATAGGACGCGCCCAGCTTGTACACCGTGATGTCCTCCCAACCGAAGCCCGCACCATTATCGCTGCCGAGCAAACAGGTCATCGTCATGGCGCAATCCATCTTGTTGGCGATGGCTTTAATACCGCCATAGTTGATGCGCTGGACGTCACCCGCGATTGTAAGCTGGGGCGTGGCCTTCCAGGCAAAGCCGATGCCGTAGTTCTCGGGAATGTCGAAATCCCCCTGCTCGGCGAACAGGCCCTTGTACTTGTCGAATTTCTGCATCCAGGTGCGGGACTGGTAGGCCACACCCACGCTGAAGGTGGGGGTCAGCTGCCCCGTCCAGCCCAGGCCGATGCCGTAACCCCAGGAATCATCGTACCCCTTGTTCGTTACGTTGTCCGGAGACGAGGAGGCGTTCATTGGCGCCGGGAAAGCAAAATTTTGCAGGCCATAAGCCTTGAAGCGCTGGTAGGCAATCTTGAGACTCACGCCCACCGCGTGGTTCTCGTTCAACTTCATGGACAGGGTGGGGGAAATGAACAGCTGCATGAGGTCCACCCCAGCATTGCCGGTGCCAAAAATTCCATTAGGCGGGCACATCCCATTGCACCCCAATCCAGCTGTACCCGAGTTAAGCTTGCCGTAGTCCGTATTCATGCCCCCATTGCCGTACACCGACACCCCCAGGGACATGTTGTTGGAGATCATCTGGTTGTAGCCAAACTCGGGGATGAAAAAGTTCTCGGTGTCGTTGGCATCATAGGTACCGTTACCGAGGGGAAACCCGCTAAGCGTGCTTTCCCGCTGGGGACGGAAGTAGTCGAGGCCCACATCCCAGCGGCTGCCCACCAGCACCATGTTGGCGGGGTTGGTGGCGGCGGCGAGGGCGTCCTGGCCCAGCGCGTAGCCCACGCCGGCCATGCCCTTGGACTTGATGCCGTAGCCATGGGAGAAGTAACCGTTGGTGGCGAAGGCGGGCGCCATCACGCCGGCCAGCACCAGCGCGCCTGCGAGAGCACGAAGCTTCATTTGTTTTCCTCCTTGGGAGCGGTTGTTGATCAATTGGATACTGCGAACAACGCCTTGCGTCGCTGGGCCGATCATACACAAGGGTTCGGGCGTGGCAAAGCTTTCTGGTAGAAATTGACCAGGGTTTTCATCCGGCTGTTGCAAAAATGCAACAAATTAGGCCGCCTGGGGGAGGCGGGCATGGTCCCCAGGATACTCACCCCCACCCCAGGCCTCCCCCCTCGAGGGGGAAGGAGACCGCTGGCGGAAGTCCATGTCTGTGGGAGCGGCTTCAGCCGCGACAGGCCGCGCAAACGCCTCCGACAGCCCCACCCAGCCCCCCCTCAAAGGGAGGGGGTCAGTGGGAGCGGCTTCAGCCGCGATCTGCCCGACAGCGCCGGTTGCCGGTGCAGGCTTCCGGGGGCCGCCCTCGCCGCCCTGCGGCCGCACATCAGGCGGCGAAGTTGGCCTCGGCGAAGGACCAGTTGGCCAGGTGCTCGAGGAAGGTTTCCACGAACTTGGGCCGGGCGTTGCGATAGTCGATGTAGTAGGCGTGTTCCCACACGTCCACGGTGAGCAGGGGTTTGTCCGCCGTGGTGAGGGGTGTGCCGGCGTTGCTGGTGTTGACGATGTCCACCGAGCCGTCCGGCTTCTTCACGAGCCAGGTCCAGCCGGAGCCGAAATTGCCCACGGCGCTTGCCTGGAAGGCCTTCTTGAATTCATCGAAGGACCCCCACTTCTTCTCGATGGCCTGGAGCAGTGCGCCGCCGGGCTTGCCGCCGCCGTTGGGCTTCATGCTGTTCCAGAAGAAGGTGTGGTTCCATACCTGGGCGGCGTTGTTGAAGATGCCGCCGGCGGGCGCGGTGCGGATGATGTCCTCGAGGCTCTTGTTCTCGAACTCCGTGCCCTTGATCAGGTTGTTGAGGTTGGTCACATAGGCCTGGTGGTGCTTGCCATAGTGATATTCGAAGGTTTCCGCGCTCATGTGGGGCGCGAGGGCATCCTTGGCGTAGGGAAGCGGAGGAAGTTGGTGTTCCATCTTGAGACTCTCCTGCTTGCGTTGATGATTGGGAGGGCGAGATTGTATGCGGTGCGGCGGCATCGGGCAATGTTGACAAATTCGCTCGAATATTGCCCGGCCCGAATCGCGGCTGAAGCCGCTCCCGCCCACCCCAGCCCTCCCCCATCGAGGGGGAGGGATTCAGGCGGGAACAGCTTGAGCTGCGTCATGCCCATCAGCGCCCGCGGTCGCCGCTGAAGCGCCTCCCACCGCGGCGCCGCCTGTGTGGGAGCGGCTTCAGCCGCGACAGGACTGTCAAGCCCCTGGCGCGAAGCGCGGGCGCTGTCCCGGCCGGCGCGCCGCGCTTCAGGTCAGTCTGCCGTGGCAGTGCTTGTATTTCTTGCCCGAGCCGCAGGGGCAGGGGTCGTTGCGGCCGATCTTTTCGCCGGCCCGCACGAAGGGGGCCGGGGCGGCCGCCGCGGGCTGGGCGCCCTGCCCCAGCACCTCGTCGTAGTCGGCATGGTGGTACTGGACATTCGCGGGGGCGGCGTGGCTGTCCACCACCTGGACTTCCTCGGCGCTGCGGATCTGCACGGAGAGGGTGATGCGGGTGACTTCGTGCTTGATGGTGTCCAGCATGTAGGAGAACAGCTCGAAGGCCTCGCGCTTGTATTCCTGCTTGGGCTGTTTCTGGGCATAGGAACGGAGATGGATGCCTTGGCGCAGGTGATCCAGGGCCGCGAGGTGCTCGCGCCAGTGGGTATCCAGACTCTGCAGCATGATGCCGCGCTCGAAATGGTGCATGGCCTCGCGGCCCACCGCATCGACCTTGGCCTGGTAATGGGCATGGGCAGTTTCCAGGATGCGCGCGAGCAAACCCTCCGCATCGAGCCTGCTGTCCTCCTCGAGCCAGCGGCGCGCGGGCACCTCCAGGGTGAACTCGGCCTTGAGTACCTTTTCCAGGCCGGCCACGTCCCACTGTTCCTCCACGCTCTCCGGCGGCAGGTGCTGGTAGAAGATGCTCCGGATCACGTCTTCGCGCATGGCGCGGATGGTGTCCGAAATGTCCTCCGCCTCGAGCAGGGCGTTGCGCTGTTCGTAAATGACCTTGCGCTGGTCGTTGGCGACGTCGTCGTACTCCAGCAGCTGCTTGCGGATGTCGAAGTTGCGGGCCTCCACCTTGCGCTGGGCGTTCTCGATGGCGCGCGTCACCCAGGGATGCTCGATGGCCTCACCCTCCGGCATGTTGAGCCGCTGCATGATGGCGGCCACGCGGTCGGAAGCGAAGATCTTGAGCAGGGGATCTTCCAGGGAGAGGTAGAAGCGGCTGGAGCCCGGGTCGCCCTGGCGCCCGGCCCGGCCGCGCAGCTGGTTGTCCACCCGGCGCGACTCGTGACGCTCGGTGCCGATGATGTGCAGCCCGCCCTGCTCGATCACGAAGTCGTGCTGCTTCTGCCATTCCGCGCGGATGGCGTTGATGCGCTCTTCCTTCTGGGCCTCGGTGAGGGTGTCGTCGCTGAGGACCGCGTCGATTTCCGGCTGGGGATTGCCGCCCAGCACGATGTCGGTGCCGCGACCCGCCATGTTGGTGGCGATGGTGATCATGCCGGGCTTGCCCGCCTGGGCCACGATCTGGGCCTCGCGCGCGTGATGCTTGGCGTTGAGCACCTGGTGCGGCAGCTTCTCCTTCTTGAGCAGCCCCGACAGATACTCGTTGACCTCGATGGAGGTGGTACCCACCAGCACCGGCTGACCACGGGTGTGACAGTCGCGGATGTCGGCGATCACCGCACGGTATTTCTCAGCCGCCGTGCGATAGACGAGATCCAGGTAATCCTTGCGGATCATGGGCCGGTGGGTGGGGATCACCACCGTTTCCAGGCCATAGATTTGCTGGAACTCGTACGCCTCGGTATCCGCGGTGCCGGTCATGCCCGCCAGCTTCTCGTACATGCGGAAGTAGTTCTGGAATGTGATGGAGGCCAGGGTCTGGTTTTCCTTCTGGATGGGAACCCCTTCCTTGGCTTCCACCGCCTGGTGCAGGCCGTCGGACCAGCGCCGTCCCGGCATGAGCCGGCCCGTGAACTCGTCGACGATGATGACTTCGTTGTTCTGCACCACGTAGTGCTGGTCGCGGTGATACAAAGCATGGGCCCGCAGGGCCGCGTAGAGGTGGTGCATCAGGGCGATGTTGGCGGGCTCGTAGAGACTGGTCCCGGGTGGCAGGAGCCCCGCCTCGGTGAGCAGACGCTCGGCCTTCTCGTGCCCCGCCTCGGTGAGGATCACCTGATGCGCCTTGAGATCGACGCTGTAATCGCCGGGGCCGTTTTCCTCTTCCTGCTTCACCAGTTTGGGCACCAGGGCATTGACGCGCACGTAGAGTTCCGTGTTGTCATCGGCCTGGCCGGAAATGATGAGCGGCGTGCGGGCCTCGTCGATCAGGATGGAGTCCACCTCGTCCACGATGGCGTAATGAAGCCCCCGCTGCACCCGGTCGCCGGGGCTGTAAACCATGTTGTCGCGCAGGTAGTCGAAGCCGAACTCGTTGTTGGTGCCGTAGGTGATGTCGGCGGCGTAGGCGGCCTGCTTCGCCGCGTGATCCATCTGGGAAAGATTGACGCCGACGGACAGGCCCAGGAAGCGGTGGATGCGTCCCATCCACTCCGCATCGCGCTGGGCCAGGTAGTCGTTGACGGTCACGATGTGCACGCCCTTGCCGGTGAGGGCATTGAGATAGGCCGGCAGAGTGGCGACCAGGGTTTTGCCCTCGCCGGTGCGCATTTCGGCGATCTTGTTTTGGTGCAGCACCATGCCGCCGATGAGCTGCACGTCGAAGTGGCGCATGTTGAGCACGCGCCGCCCGGCCTCGCGCACCACGGCGAAGGCTTCCGGCAGCAGGCTGTCCAGGGATTCGCCATTGGCCACGCGCTGCTTGAATTCCGCGGTCTTGCCCGCCAGCTCCTGGTCGGACAGGGCCTGCATTTTCGGCTCGAGGTCGTTGATGACGCGCACCACCTGGGTGTATTGCCGGATCAGCCGCTCATTGCGACTGCCGAAGATTTTTTTCAGCAAACCAGCGATCATGGTGTGATTTCTCGTGCCTGAACGTGAAACGAGGTGCAGCCGGACTCCGGCTGCACCTCGGCGGACATCGCCTGCAGGGGGATGGACTCAGCCTGCCGGCTGCAGATAACGGGTCGGGTTCTGCGGAACGCCGCGATTGAGGACTTCAAAGTGGAGATGGGGTCCGGTGGAACGGCCGGTGTTGCCGACCTCGCCGATCTTCTGACCGCGCAACACCACGTCGCCTTCCCTGACCAGACGCTTCGAAGCGTGGGCGTACCGGCTGACGAGCCCGTTGCCGTGGTCGATCTCGATCATATTACCATAGCCGGGATGGTAATCCGAATACACGACCACGCCCCCGGCCGCGGCCAGGATCGGGGCCCCCACCGGCGCCATGAAGTCCACCCCCTCGTGCATGGCGCGCAGACCGGTGAAGGGATCGATGCGCCAGCCGAAGTTGGAGGTAAAGAAACCGCCGGGCACCGGCGGCGCGCTGGGCAGCGCACTCTGACGCACCCGTTCGCGGCTCAGCAGGGACTCCATCACGGCCAGCCGTTCCGCCCGGTCGTCCAGCTGGCGGGAGAGCTTGTCGAGCTCAGCGGCAAACTCGTCCAGGGAGACCGCCTGCCCGGGCAAACTGGAAGGATTGCCGCCCTGACCGGGCTTGCGGTCGAACTGGAATTCTTCCCGGCGCAGCCCGGCCAGGCGCGCGAGCCGCTCACCCAAAGCGTCCAGACGCAGCATCTGGGCCTGCATCTCGCCCACCTTGATCGCCATGGCGTTGAGGCTTTGCTGCAGATGGAGCCGGTTCCTTTCCGCCTCGGTCTGCTGGGCGGAGAGAATCAGCTTCTGCACGAAGGGAACGGGCACATCGTCCAGGTGAAACAGCATGAGCCAGGCGATCAGGCTGGAGAGCAGGATGATGCTCCCCAGCATCCCTGCCAGAAGCAGCCCCGTGCCGCAGCGTCCGAGGCAGATGGTGCGGCTGCGCGTCAGCCGGTCGGACACGATGATGATGTTCATGAGCGCATCCTCCATGCGGGCCGGGCTGCCCCAACGGGCGTGCCACGGCGCTGGACCTGAACAGATGACGGCCCGAAAGCTCTCCGGCTTTTTGAGCGAGCCGACATCCGGTCTTGGCCGCCTCACGCGCGAGGCGAGGCGGCTCATGACCCTCCAGCAGGTTTGGGAAGCGATCGCGCCGCCGGGGCTGGCGCGTTTTTCAAGGGTCGGCCCGGTAAAGGATGGCGTCCTGACCCTGTATGCCGATAACGGCGCAGCCGCCGCGAAACTGAGGCCGCAGCTGCCCCGCCTGTTGTCGAGTTTTCGTCAGCGGGGGCATGACCTTACTGCAATCCGGGTGGAAGTGCAAGTGACCATGCCGTCAGGCCGGACACGCAGAAAGAGGCCGCCCCCCCGCATCCCGCCCGCAGGGCTCGCCGAAATCGAAGCGCTGGAACGCCAACTGGCGCCGTCTCCACTCAAGCAGGCACTCACCAACCTGCTGCGCCACCAGCGTCAGGCGCTAGCGCAGGATCAGCCGGCCCAGGGTCATCAGGCCGAGGATGACCACCAGTAGCACCAGGGAGAACTTGAAGAGCTGCCAGGCGAAGCGGAACCAGCGCGCGTCGCGCATGACCAGGCCGAGCAGCAGGGCGCCGGCCAGGGCCAGGCCGGCAAGGATGAGATAGAGACGCAGGAGGAACACCGGGCCTGCCGGCCCTCAGGCCGGCTGGGCAGCGAGGCGCTGGAAGGCGGCCGGCGCCTCTTCCCCGCGCGCGAAGCGCACGTATTCCCAGGCGCTGCGGTCGGCCGCGAGCGCCCGGCAGAGCCGGTTGTTCAGGGCGTGGCCGGACTTGTGGCCGGTGAAGGCGCCGATCAGGGGGTGTCCCAGCAGGTAGAGATCGCCGATGGCGTCCAGCGCCTTGTGTTTCACCAGCTCGTCGTCGTAGCGCAGGCCCTCCGCGTTGAGCACCCGGAACTCGTCCATCACCACGGCGTTGTCCAGGCTGCCGCCCAGGGCCAGGCCGCTGCTGCGCAGGGCCTCCACCTCGTGCATGAAGCCGAAGGTGCGCGCCCGGGCGACCTCGCGCACGAAGGACGTGTCCGCGAAATCCACCGTGACCTGCCGTCCCTCCTCGAACACGGGGTGGGCGAAATCGACGCTCAGGGTGACGCGAAAGCCGTTGTAGGGCGCGAGCCGCACCCATTTGTCCCCGTCCCGGACCTCCACCGTCTTCAGCACCCGGATGAAGGTCTTGGGGGCAGGCTGCTCTTCGATGCCGGCGGACTGGATGAGGAACACGAAGGGGCCGGCGGAACCGTCCATGATGGGCACTTCCGCGGCATCCAGTTCCACATAGACGTTGTCGATGCCCAGCCCGGCAAAGGCGGCCATGAGATGCTCCACGGTCATCACCTTGGCGCCCTGGGCCTCCAGCGCGGAACACAGGCGGGTGTCGCTCACCAGAAAGGGATCGGCCTTGATCGCCGGTGCCGCCGGCAGGTCCACACGCCGGAACACGATGCCGGTGTCCGCCGGCGCGGGACGCAGGGTCATCTGCACCTTGCGGCCGGTATGCAAACCGACGCCGGTGGCGCGGATGAGGGTCTTGAGAGTACGTTGCTTGAGCACGGCCGCCTTCCGTGGCGCAGGGCCATAAAAACGTCGAATTCTAGCATGGCCGCCCCGGCGCAGTCCGCCGGGGCGGTGCCATGACGCCTTGGCGGCGTTCAGTCCGCCTGCTTGCGCAGAAAGGCCGGGATGTCGAGCAGATCCACGCCGCTCGCCTTCATGGCCTCCACGGTGGCGTCCCGGCGCCGGCGCAGCACCGCGGGCTGATCCAGCGCGCCGTAGTCCACCGCATCCGCCGCCATGGCCGCAGGTACCGGGTCGGTGCCGGTGCGCACCACCTGGATCTGGGGCTTGGGCTGCTTGGCCACCGAGGGCATGCCCAGGCCGGTGGCAACCACGGTTACGCGCAGATCGTCCGCCATGTTCTCGTCGAACACCGCGCCGAAGATGACCGTCGCGTCCTCCGCGGTGAACTCCCGGATGGTGTTCATCACCTCGTGGATCTCCTTCATCTTCAGCGACTGGTTGGCGGTGATGTTGACCAGAACGCCGCGGGCGCCGTGCAGGTTGACGTCCTCCAGAAGCGGGCTCTTCACCGCCTGCTCGGCGGCCAGCCGCGCGCGCTGGGCGCCCTGGGCCCGCGCCGAACCCATCATGGCCATGCCCATTTCGCTCATCACCGTGCGCACGTCGGCGAAGTCCACGTTGACCAGGCCGGGCGAGCTGATCACTTCGGCGATGCCGGCCACCGCGCCGTGCAGCACGTCATTGGCGGAGCGGAAGGCATCCAGCACCGAGACGTCGTCGCCCAGCACCTGCATGAGCTTCTCGTTGGGAATGATGATGAGCGAGTCCACGTTGTGGGACAGGGCTTCGATGCCCTGCTGGGCGATCTTCAGACGCCGGCCCTCGAACATGAAGGGCTTGGTCACCACCGCCACGGTGAGGATGCCCAGCTCCTTGGCCACTTCCGCCACCACCGGCGCCGCGCCGGTGCCGGTGCCGCCGCCCATGCCCGCGGTGATGAACAGCATGTCCGCGCCGTCGATGGCCTCGGCGATGGCTTCCCGATCCTCCAGCGCCGCCTCGCGGCCGATCTCGGGGTTGGCGCCCGCCCCGAGTCCCTTGGTGATGGAGGCGCCGATCTGCAGCTTGGAAGTCGCGCGGCTCTTGGCCAGAGCCTGGGCGTCGGTGTTGGCGGCGATGAATTCCACGCCGGACAGACCGCTTTCGATCATGTGGTCCACGGCGTTGCCGCCGCAACCGCCCACGCCGATGACTTTGATGACCGCATCCTGGGATTGACTATCGATAATTTCAAACATGCTCACCTCCTCAAACGTTAGCCTGGACAAGACACTGGAACCCGAATCACCCCGCCCTCACGGCGGCCGACAGCGTTTCTTCATGGCCATCCCCTTCCCTTTCTTCAGAAGCCCTGGAACCAGGCCTTCATGCGTTCGAAAATCTGCTGCAGCGACGAGCTCTGCAGGCGCGCGAGCTGGTGCCGCTGGTATTGCTCCAGTCCGGCCAGCAGCAGGCCCACCCCGGTGGCGTAGCGCGGATTGCGCACCACTTCCTGCAGGCCTCCCACGTACTGGGGTGTACCCAGACGCACCGGCATGTGGAACACTTCCTCGCCCAGCTCCACCATGCCCTGCATCAGGCTGGAGCCGCCGGTGAGCACGATGCCCGAGGAAATCAGGTCCTCGAAGCCGCTGCGCCGGAGCTCCGCCTGCACCAGGGAATAGAGTTCCTCCACGCGCGGCTCGATCACCTCGGCCAGGGTCTGGCGCGACAGCTGGCGCGCGCCGCGCTCGCCCACGCTGGGCACGTCCACCATCTCGGTGGGGCTGGCCAGCTGGCGCAGGGCGCAGCCATGGGCGCGCTTGAGGTCCTCGGCCTCCTTGGTGGGGGTGCGCAGGGCCATGGCGATGTCGTTGGTGATCTGGTCGCCGGCAATGGGAATCACCGCCGTATGCTGGATGGCACCGTGGGTGAACACGGCGATGTCGCTGGTGCCGCCGCCAATGTCCAGCAGGCACACGCCCAGTTCCTTTTCGTCCTCGGACAGCACCGCCATGCTCGATGCCAGCGGCTGCAGGATGAGATCGCGCACCTCGAGGCCGGTGCGCTTGACGCACTTGATGATGTTCTGCGCGGCGGACACCGCGCCGGTGACGATGTGAACCTTGGCCTCCAGGCGTACGCCACTCATGCCCAGGGGCTCGCGCACGCCCTCCTGGCCGTCGATGATGAATTCCTGGGTGAGGATGTGCAGGATCTGCTGGTCCATGGGGATGTTCACCGCGCGCGCGGTTTCGATCACCCGGTCCACGTCGGCCTGGGTCACCTCCTTGTCCTTGATGGCCACCATCCCGTGGGAATTGAGGCTCTTGATGTGACTGCCGGCGATGCCGGTATAGACCTCGCGGATCTTGCAGTCCGCCATCAGCTCCGCATCCTCCAGGGCGCGCTGGATGGAATTCACGGTGGAATCGATGTTCACCACCACGCCTTTCTTGAGCCCGCGCGAGGGGGCTTCGCCCAGCCCCACCACTTCCAGCCGGCCCTCCGGCAGCACTTCCGCCACCAGCGCCACCACCTTGGAGGTGCCGATGTCCAATCCCACGATCAGGTTTTTCTGTTCCTTCCCCTTGGCCATCCCTGTGCCTTCTCCGTAACTCGTTGTGTGCCGCTCAAACCTTGCCGGCCGGGGCGCCCAGGCGCACCGCGAAGCCGTTGGGATAACGCAGGTCCACGTAGGCCACCGCCCGGGGCAGGCGCCCCACCGTGGCGGCGTAATGGCGCGCGAAGCGTGCCAGCCGTGCCGTGACCTGGTCCCGCCCCAGTGCCACCACCAGCCCGTTGTCCAGTTTCAGTTCCCAGGCGCGGCGTGCATTGAGGCTCACCGCCACGGGTTTCAGTCCCGCCGGGGCCAGGGTGGCGCGGAACACTTCGTACTGCTGTGCCATTTCCCGGGCTGAGCCCTCCGGGCCCGCGAACACCGGCAGCGGCTCGTCGGAGGCGGCCTGGAACACTTCGCCCTGCGTGTTCACGAGTCCCCCCGCAGCCCAGCGGGCCAGGGCCACGTGTTCCTCCAGCGTCACTTCCAGGCGGTCCGGCCACTGCCGGCGCAGGCTGGCGTGGCGCACCCAGGGCAGCTTCTCGAAGGCCTGGGTGACGCGCGCGAGATCGAGGGTGAAGAAATTGCCCCGGAACTCGCGCGTGACGATGTAACTCACCTGTTCGTAGGTGATGTGGCGCAGATCGCCCTTCACCTCCACATGGCGCAGGGGAAACACGGGCAGGTGGATCACCAGGAACAGCAGGGCGTACACGAGCAGGATGGCCGCCAGGGCATAGAGCAGATTGGCCAGCCACAGCATGAGCTGGGCCCGGTCCCACAGGGACAGCACGAGGACATTGGATCCGGGCGCGGCCATGGGCCGGCGCACCAGATCGCCCTTGTCTGCGCGCCTACGCCACATCGTCGGTCTCCAGCCGGGCCAGTTCCAGAATGCGCAGGACCAGATCCTCGAAGGACAGTCCCGCCTGGCGCGCCGCCATGGGCACCAGGCTGTGATCGGTCATGCCGGGTGCAGTATTCATTTCCAGGAAATAGGGCGTGCCGCCGGCGTCCACGATGAAGTCGGCGCGTCCCCAGCCCCGGCAGCCGAGGATGCGGAAGGCACGCAGTGCCAGCGCCTGGAGGGCCTGCTCCCGCTCCGGCGGCAGACCGCAGGGCAGGATGTAACGGGTGTCGTTGGCGAGGTATTTCGCCTCGTAGTCGTAGAAGGTATGGGGCGTTTCCAGCCGGATCAGGGGCAGGGCCCGCTCGCCCAGGATGCCCGCGGTGTATTCCGCGCCGGAGACGAAGGCCTCCGCGATCACCAGCCGGTCGTGGCGCGCGGCGAGTTCCCAGGCGGGACGCAGCTCCTCGGCACGCGTCACCTTGCTCATACCGATGGAAGAGCCTTCGGACGCGGGCTTGACCATGAGGGGCAGGCCCAGCTCGCGCACCACCGCATCGAAATCGCTGTGCGCCTCGAGCAGGGCGTAGCGGGGGGTGGGAATGCCCGCCGCCTGCCAGATCATCTTGGTGCGCCATTTGTCCATGGCCAGCGCCGAGGCGAGCACGCCGCTGCCGGTGTAGGGAATGCCCATCAACTCCAGCACACCCTGGATGGTGCCATCCTCGCCGTGGCGTCCGTGCAGGGCGATGAAGGCGCGGTCGAAACCCGCGAGTTCGTCCAGGCGGCGCTCGGCGGGATCGAAGGCATGGGCGTCCACCCCGCGCGCCCTGAGGGCGGCAAGCACCGCGCTGCCACTCTTGAGGGACACTTCGCGCTCGGCCGAACTTCCGCCGAACAGCACCGCGACTTTTCCGAATTGGTCTGCCGTCATTTCAGGCCTCCTTTGCAGCGCCGGCTGCGCCCGACCGGGCAGGCAAATTTCCCGGCCAGCGCGCCGCGCACCGCTCTCCGACCCATGCCGCCGCCTTTCATGCCTTCTCCCCGACGATGCGCACTTCACGCTCCAGCCGCACACCGGTTTCCCGTTCCACGGTTTCCTGCACCAGTCCGATCAGGGCTTCGATGTCCGTCGCCGTCGCGCCACCCAGGTTGACGATGAAGTTGGCGTGCTTCTCCGACACCTGGGCCTGACCGATGCGGCGGCCCTTAAGACCACAGGCCTCGATCAGGCGCGCCGCGAAATCGCCCGGCGGGTTGCGGAACACCGAGCCGGCATTGGGCAGGCTGAGCGGCTGGGCAGCGATGCGCTTCTCAAGGAGCGCCCTGATGCGCTGCTGGGCCGCCGCGCCGTCGCCCGGCGTGGGGGCAAACCAGGCCGCCGCGAACCATTCCTCGCCCGCCGGCGGGCTCCCCCGCAGGGCCACGTGGCGATAGCCGATCTGGTAATCGCCCGGACCGCGCCGGCGCAGCGTCCCGTGCCGGTCGATGGTCAACACCTCGTCCACGATTTGCCACGTCTCCGCGCCGTAGCAGCCGGCATTCATGGCCAGGGCGCCGCCCACGGTGCCGGGAATGCCGGCCAGAAATTCCGCGCCTTCGTAGCCATGGCGCGCCGCGAAGCGCGCCAGCTTGGGCGCCGCCACACCGGCCTCGGCATAGATGCGATTCCCTTCCATCCTCACTTCCCCGAGTGCGCCATGCATCAGAATCACCGTTCCCCGGAAGCCGCCGTCACGCACCAGCAGGTTGGAACCCAGTCCGACGAACAGCACCGGTTCCTGTGCCGGCAGGGCCGCCAGAAAGGCCGCCAGGTCGGCGAGATCCGCCGGCACGTAGGCACGCGCCGCGCGCCCGCCGGCACGCCAGCTCACATGGCGCGCCATGGGCTCGTCGGTGAGCAGTCGGCCCCTCACGCCTCACCCCGCACTCCCTGCATGCCACAGCCCAGCGCCACCACGGCCGGCACCTGGCCTATGGAGCCCGCCCCCATGGTGAGCACCACGTCGCCCGGCCGCACCACGTTGCAGATGGCTTCCGGCAGTGACTGCACGTCCTCCACGAAAATCGGTTCCACCCGCCCCAGCACGCGCACCGCCCGCGCCAGGGCGCGGCCGTCGGCGGCCACGATGGGTGCCTCCCCCGCGGGATAGACTTCGGTGAGCAGCAGCACGTCCACCGTGGAGAGCACCTGCACGAAGTCCTCGAACAGGTCGCGCGTACGCGTATAGCGATGGGGCTGGAAGGCCAGCACCAGACGCCGGCCCGGAAAGGCGCCGCGCGCCGCGGCCAGGGTGGCCGCCATTTCCACCGGGTGATGGCCGTAGTCGTCGATCAGCGTGAAGGTCTCGCCGCCGGGCAGGGGAACCTCGCCATAGCGTTGGAAGCGCCGTCCCACACCGCGGAATTCCTCCAGCCCCTTCTGGATCGCCCGGTCCGGCACGCCCACCTCACTGGCCACCGCGATGGCCGCCAGGGCGTTGAGCACGTTGTGCCGGCCCGCACAGTTGAGACGGATGGGCAGCCTGCGCCGCCCCCTGCGCAGCACATCGAAGTGCATCTGTCCGCCCACCGCCTGGATCGCCGTGGCGCGCAGGTCGGCATCCTCCACCGTGCCGTAGGTGACGATGGGCTTGGTGATGCGTGGCAGGATGGCACGCACGTTGGCGTCGTCCAGGCACAGCACGGCCACCCCCCAGAAGGGCAGCCGCTGCACGAAATCCACGAAAGCCTGCTTCAGCCGCTCGAAGTCGTGGCCATAGGTTTCCATGTGGTCGGCGTCGATGTTGGTCACCACTGCGATCACCGGCATCAGATGCAGGAAGGAGGCATCGGACTCGTCCGCCTCGGCCACCAGAAACTCCCCCGAGCCCAGTCGGGCGTGGGCGCCCGCCGCTTCCAGGCGGCCGCCAATGACGAAGGTGGGATCCAGCCCGCCTTCCGCCAGCACGCTCGCCACCAGGCTGGTGGTGGTGGTCTTACCGTGGGTGCCGGCCACCGCGATGCCCTGCTTGAAGCGCATCAGCTCGGCCAGCATGAGGGCGCGCGGCACCACGGGAATGCCGCGGCTGCGGGCGGCGACCACCTCCGGGTTGTCCTCGCGCACTGCGCTGGAAATCACCACCACGTCCGCCTTGCCCACATGGGACGCGGCATGGCCGCGGAACACCCTGGCACCCAGCCTGGCGAGCCGGCGGGTCGCAGCACTGTCGGCCAGGTCCGAGCCGCTGATCCGGAATCCAAGGTTGAGCATCACCTCGGCGATGCCGCTCATGCCCGCCCCGCCGATGCCCACGAAATGGATGTGTTTGACCTTGTGTTTCATGCCCTACCTATGCCCGCAGCAAGGGGCAACGGCGCAATGCGGCATCCCTGACGCATCCGCCCCATGCGCATCCCCACGTCGTGGGGCCCCTGCTTGCTGCTCATGCCGCCAGCTCCTCCACCGCCGTGCATGCGCCAGCCCCGCCCCGTCGCCGGCCGGCGGCATTCGCCACGCGCGCATCCCCACGCCGTGGGGCCCCTGCTTGCTGCTCATGCCGCCAGCTCCTCCACCGCCGTGCATGCGCCAGCCCCGCCCCGTCGCCGGCCGGCGGCATTCGCCACGCGCGCATCCCCACGCCGTGGGGCCCCTGCTTGCTGCTCATGCCGCCAGCTCCTCCACCGCCGTGCATGCGCCAGCCCCGCCCCGTCGCCGGCCGGCGGCATTCGCCACGCGCGCATCCCCACGCCGTGGGGCCCCTGCTTGCTGCTCATGCCGCCAGCTCCTCCACCGCCGTGCATGCGCCAGCCCCGCCCCGTCGCCGGCCGGCGGCATTCGCCACGCGCGCATCCCCACGCCGTGGGGCCCCTGCTTGCTGCTCATGCCGCCGCCTCCACACACACATCGGCCACGATCCGGGCGGCGTCCGGTTTGGCGAGGGTGCGCGCCTTCTGGGCCATTTCGGACAGGTGCTCCCGTGTCAGTCCGCCGATGAGTTGCGCCAGCCTTTCCGGGCTCAGCTCCCGCTGGGGCAGGAGCAGCGCCGCGCCGGCGTCGGCCAGGAATCTGGCGTTGCCGGTCTGGTGGTCGTCCACCGCATGGGGATAGGGCACGAGGATGCTGGCCACCCCCGCCGCGGCCAGTTCGGCGATGGTGAGCGCGCCCGCCCGGCACACCACCAGGTCGGCTTCCCCATAACGGGCGGCCATGTCGTCGATGAAGGGCACGATCTCCGCTGCCACGCCCGCCGCCTGGTAGTGCGCCCGCACGCTCTCCAGATGGGCCCGCCCCGTCTGGTGCACCACCCGGGGACGGCTGCCCGGGGGGAGCAGCGCCAGTGCGCGCGGCACCGTCTCGTTCAGGGCCTGAGCGCCCAGACTGCCGCCCACCACCAGCAGGCGCAGCGGCCCGCTGCGGGCGCCGTAGCGCTGGGCGGGATCGGGCAGCCCCGCGATTTCCGCGCGCACCGGATTGCCGGTCCAGAGGGTGTCCACCCGGCGGCAGGGCAGGGGCGCATCCCCCTCGCCGTGCAGGGCATTGGGGAAACCCACCAGCACGCGGTCGGCGAGGCAGGCCAGCACCCGGTTGGTGAGCCCCGCCACCGAGTTCTGTTCGTGGATCACCAGCGGCCGGTGGAACAGGGACGCCATCATGCCGCCCGGAAAGGCCACATAACCGCCCATGCCCAGCACCACGTCGGGCCGGTGCGCGAACAGGGCGCGCGCGCTCTGCCAGAAGGCGGTGAGCAGGGCGAGCGGCAAGAACAGCTTGCGCAGCCACCCCTTGCCCCGCACGCCGCCGAAGCTCAGCCAGGCGACCGGGATGCCCTGGGCCGGGACGACGCGTGCCTCCAGTCCCGCGCGGGTGCCCAGCCACACGGCGCGCCAGCCCCGCTCCATGAGCACCTGGGCCACGGCCAGCCCCGGATAGACATGACCGCCGGTGCCGCCGGCCATGATGAGAATGGTGCGCACCGGCCCGCTCATACGGCATACCCCTTGATGAGCTGGCGCGACTCCCAGTCGATGCGCAGCAGGATGCCCAGCGCGGCGCAGTTGGCGGCGATGCCCGAGCCGCCGAAGGAAAGCAGCGGCAGGGTGAGACCCTTGGTGGGCAGCAGACCCACGTTCACACCCATGTTGATCACCGTCTGCACGCCGATCCACAGGCCGATGCCGTAGGCCACCAGGGCCGCGAAGGGGCGCTCCAGGCGCTCGGCCTGACGGGCGATGGCGAAGGCCCGCAGCACCAGGAAGGCAAACAGGGCGGCCACCACCGTCACGCCCACGAAGCCCAGTTCCTCCGCCACCACGGCAAGCAGGAAGTCGGTGTGGGCCTCCGGCAGGTAGAGCAGTTTTTCCACGCTGGCGCCGAGCCCGACCCCGAACCATTCGCCCCGGCCGAAGGCGATCAGGGCGTGGGAGAGCTGGTAGCCCTTGCCGAAGGGATCCGCCCACGGATCCATGAAGCCGATGATGCGCTGCATGCGGTAGGGCGAGCTCCAGATCACGATGACGAAGCCGATCACCAGCATGACGAGCAGCGCGCCGAACTGCCTGCCGTTGACGCCGCCGAGAAACAGGATGCCCATGGCGATGGCGATGATCACGGCGAAGGCACCGAAGTCGGGTTCGCGCAGAAGGAGGGCGCCGATGAACAGCATCACCAGCAGCATGGGGAGGAAGCCCCTGGTGAAGCTCTCGATGTGACTGGCCTTGCGCACCGTGTAGTCGGCGGCATAGAGCACCACGAACAGCTTCATCAGCTCGGAGGGCTGCAGGTTGATGAAGACGAGGGAGATCCAGCGGCGCGAGCCGTTCACCTCGCGCCCGATGCCCGGCACCAGCACCAGCACCAGCAGCACGATGCCCGCCAGGAACAGCCAGGGCGCCAGCTTCTGCAGGACGCGCGTGGGAAACTGGAAGGCGATGAAACCCAGCACCAGCCCGAACAGCACGAACACGGCATGGCGCACCAGATAGTAGGTTTCCTGGTGATTGGTGTAGCGGCTGGCACCGGCCATGGCGATGGAGGCGGAATAGACCATCACCAGCCCGAAGGCGAGCAGGATGAGGACGGTCCAGAGCAGGGGCCGATCGTAGTCGGGCTTGGCGTGCTGGGCCTTGAACGGCGTGGAGTAGAGCATCATGACCGGCTGCCCTCCTCCAGCGCGCGCACCGCGTCGATGAAGACCTGGGCGCGGTGCTCGTAATTTCGGAACATGTCGAAGCTGGCGCAGGCGGGCGACAGCAGCACCGCATCCCCCGGGCGGGCCGCGGCATGGGCGCGCCGCACGGCCTCCTCCATGTCGCGCGCCTCCAGCAGGGGCACACCCGTGCCCGCCAGGGCCTGGGCCAGAAGGGGGGCGTCGCGGCCGATCAGCACCACCGCGCGCGCGTGGCGCGCCACCGCCGGTGCCAGCGGCGTGAAGTCCTGCCCCTTGCCGTCGCCCCCGGCGATGAGCACCACCGGGCAGCCCAAACCCTCCAGTGCGGCCACGGTGGCGCCCACGTTGGTGCCCTTGGAATCGTCGTAGAAGGTCACCTCCCCGATCTGGGCCACCCGCTCCACGCGATGGGGCAGTCCGCGAAAACCGCGCAGCGCGTCGAGGAGCGGCGCGACGGGCAGCCCGATGGCCTCACACAGGGCCAGTGCCGCCAGAGCGTTGGCCGCGTTGTGCAGGCCGGCCAGCGGCAGCTCGGCCAGGGGCATCAGCAACTCGGAACCCCGCGCCAGCCAGCGCTGCCCCGCCGACTCGTGAAGCCCCCAGTCGCTGGCATGGGGGCCGAGGCCGAAGGTCACCACGCGCCGGCCCGGCAGGGCCATGGCGCGGCTCATGGCGTCGTCGCGGTTGAGCACCTGCACGCCATGGCCCTGGAAGATGCGGGCCTTGGCCGCAGCGTAGTCCGCCATGCTTGCATAGCGGTCCAGATGGTCCTGGCTCAGGTTGAGCACCGTGGCGGCATCGGCGTCGAGGCTGAAGGTGGTTTCCAGCTGGAAGCTGGAGAGTTCCAGCACGAACACCCCGGGAGCCGGTTCCCCCGCCTCGATGGCGGTCAGGGCGGTGAGCACGGGCAAGCCGATGTTGCCGGCCACCACGGTGGACAGGCCGGCGCCCCGGCACATGGCTCCCGCGAGGGCAGTGACCGTACTCTTGCCGTTGGAACCGGTGATGGCGATGAGTCGGGTATGTTCCCGCGGGCGGTGGGTCGCGAACAGTTCGATGTCTCCCACCACCGGGGTGCCGGCTGCCCGGGCACGCGCCACGTGGGGTTCCGCCAGGGGCACGCCGGGACTGATGGCAACCAGGTCCACATGGGTGAATAGCTCGTCGCTGAAGGGCCCCAGGTGGATGGGCACCTGGGGCAGCTCGCCCGCGAGGGTTGCGGCATGGGGCGGGTCCTGCCGGCTGTCGGCGAGACGCAGCCGGACCCCCCGGCGCGCCAGCCAGCGCGCCATGGACAGGCCGGTGTCCCCCAGCCCCAGCACCAGTACCGTCTTGCCCGCCAGCTCCATGGGGCTACCTCAGCTTCAGGGTGGACAGGCCGATCAGCACCAGGATCATGGTGATGATCCAGAAACGCACCACCACCTGGGTCTCCTTCCAGCCCTTGAGTTCGTAGTGGTGGTGCAGGGGCGCCATGCGGAATACGCGCCTGCCCGTGAGCTTGAAGGAGGCCACCTGGATCATCACCGACAGGGTTTCCATCACGAACACGCCACCCATGATGAACAGCACGATTTCCTGGCGCACGATCACCGCCACCGCGCCCAGCGCACCGCCCAGCGCGAGTGCGCCCACGTCGCCCATGAACACTTCCGCGGGATAGGCGTTGAACCACAGGAAGGCGAGCCCCGCCCCGGCCATCGCGGCGCAGAACACCGCAAGCTCCCCCGCGCCGGGGATGTGGGGCAGTCCCAGGTAGCGGGAGAACACGGCGTGGCCTGCCACGTAGGCGAAGATGGCCAGGGCGCTGGCCACCATCACCGTGGGCATGATGGCCAGACCGTCGAGGCCGTCCGTGAGGTTGACGGCATTGCTGGTGCCGACGATGACGAAGTAGGCCAGCACGATGAAGCCCGTCGCGCCGAGGGGGATGGCCACACTCTTGAAGAAGGGCACGATGAGCTCGGTCTGGGCCGGCAGCGTGACGTTGAAGGCAATGTAGGACACCGCCGCCAGGGCGATCACCGACTGCCAGAAGAACTTGGCCCGGGCCGACAGCCCCTTGGGGTTGCGCTCCACCACCTTGCGGTAGTCGTCCACCCAGCCGATGGCGCCGAAGCCGCCGGTGATCAGCATCACGATCCACACGTAGCGGTTGGACAGATCCGCCCACAGCAGGGTGGAGACGAGGATGGCCACCAGGATGAGGGCGCCCCCCATGGTGGGCGTGCCGGCCTTGACCAGATGGGTCTGGGGACCATCGTTGCGCACCGCCTGGCCGATCTTGTAGGCAGTGAGCTTGCGGATCATGGCCGGGCCGATGAGAAAGGAAATGATCAGCGCCGTCAGCGTCGCCAGCACCGCCCGCAACGTGATGTAGTTGAACACATTGAAGGCGCGGATCTGCAGGTCGGCGGCCAGCCACTGGGCCAGTTCGAGCAGCATGCTAGTCCCCGAGTGCGAAACTTTTCACCACCCGCTCCATCTCCATGAAGCGGGAGCCCTTGACCAGCACCGTGACATCGGGCGCCAGCAGGTTTTCCAGATCGGCAAGCAGTTCCTCGATGCGTTCGAAATGCCAGGCGTTGCGCCCGAAGGCTTGGGCCATGGCGCGGGCGTTGTCGCCCAGACAGAACAGCACATCGATGCCCCGGTCGCGGGCATAAG
The DNA here is from genome assembly GCF_055379455.1 of Thiobacter subterraneus. Lineage (NCBI taxonomy): Bacteria > Pseudomonadati > Pseudomonadota > Betaproteobacteria > Burkholderiales > Thiobacteraceae > Thiobacter > Thiobacter subterraneus. Next base: position 2,237,214 of record NZ_AP042402.1, on the reverse strand, counting down.
TGCCGATCTCCCCATGCCGTTGCCAGGCGGCCTCCCCCAGTTCCCCCATGTCGCCCAGCACCAGCACCCGCCGTCCCGGCATGGCGGCCAGCACGTCGATGGCGGCGCGCATGGAATCCGGGTTGGCGTTGTAGCTGTCGTCGATGAAGGTGGCGCCGAGGATGGCGCGCCGGGGCTTGAGCCGGCCCTTAACCGGCGTCATGCGCTCAAGCCCCGCCGCCACCGTTTCCGGTGCAATGCCCAGCGCGCTCGCCACGGCCGCGGCGGCCAGGGCATTGCGCACGTTGTGCACCCCCAGGAGGGCGAGCCGGGTGTGGGCGGTGCCCGCCGGGAGGATCAGCTCAAGGCCGGTGCCCTGGGGCGTGATCTCGAAGCGGCCGCTCACCGCTGCCGGTTGCTCGAGACCGAAATCGACCACGGGCCGCGCGCCCGCCAGTCCCCGCCAATAGCCGGCGAAGGCATCGTCGGCATTGATCACGGCGATGCCGTCGGCGGCCAGCCCGCCGTAGATCTCGCCCTTGGCGCGCGCCACGCCCTCCACACTGCCCACCCCCGCGAGGTGTGCCGCCTGGGCGTTGTTCACCAGGGCCACGTTGGGGCCGGCCAGCTGGCTCAAATAGTCGATCTCACCGAAATGGTTCATGCCCATCTCGATCACGGCGTAGCGGTGGGCGGGTGTCAGCCGCAGCAGCATGAGGGGCACGCCGATGTCGTTGTTGAGATTGCCCTCCGTGGCCAGCACCGCGTGCGCATCCCCGCAGTGTTCCCGCAGGATGGCCGCGGTCATTTCCTTCACGGTGGTCTTGCCGTTGCTGCCGGTGATCGCCACCAGCGGAATGGGGAAGCGCCGGCGCCAGAACGCGGCCAGCCGCCCCAGGCCCAGGCGCGTGTCGTCCACCCGCAGCAGCGGCAGGGGCGCGCGGCTGGCGGGCAGCCCCGCATCCACCATGGCGGCGACGGCGCCGGCCGCGCGTGCCTGTTCCAGGAAGTCATGGCCGTCGAAGCGCGGCCCGCGCAGGGCGACGAACAGCGCGCCGGGACGCAGGCTGCGGGTATCGGTGCTCACCGAGGAAAAGGCGACGTCATCACCGGTGGCCTCGCCGCCGATGGCCGCGGCAGCCTGTTTCAGGTTCAGCATCGGGTCGTCTGCCGTCATGATCTCCAGCCTTCCAGGGCGCGCCGCGCCACTTCCACATCCGAGAACGGCAGCCTTTGGCCATGGATTTCCTGATAGGTTTCGTGCCCCTTGCCGGCGATGAGCACCACATCGCCGGGGCGCGCCTGCCGGATGGCGAAATCGATGGCGGCGGCCCGGTCCTCGATCACGTGGTAGTTGGGGCCCATGCCCGCCACGATCTCGTCGATGATGGCCAGGGGATCCTCGTTGCGGGGGTTGTCGCTGGTAACCACCACGCTGTCCGCCAGACGCGAGGCCACCTCGCCCATCATGGGGCGCTTGCCGCGGTCGCGCTGGCCGCCACAGCCGAAGACACAGATGAGGCGTGCGCCCGCGGCGGCCGAGCGGGATTCGCCAATCACCTCGCGCAGCGTGCCCAGCACCTTTTCCAGGGCATCCGGCGTGTGGGCGTAATCCACCACCACCAGCGGCCGTCCCGGCAGTTCGATCTTCTGCATGCGTCCCGGTACCGGCTCGATGTGCGCCAGGGCGGCGACGGTGTCCGCCAGGGGAATCCCACCGGCGCACAGGGTGGTCAGCACCGCCAGCAGGTTGGAGGCATTGAAGCGCCCCAGGATGCCCGACTCCACATGGGCCTCGCCCCAGGGGGTGCTCACGTCGAAGGCGAGGCCGCGCGGCGAGACCGTGAGGTGCGAGCCGCGCACTTCGCCTGCCCCGAAGCCATAACCCAGCACCGGTATGCCCGCCCGCTCACAGGTTTGTGCCAGTTCACGCCCGAGGGCGTCGTCCAGGTTGAGTACCGCGTGCCCCAGGCCCGGCCACTGGAACAGCAGCGACTTGGCCCGGGCATAGCGTTCCATGGTGCCGTGGTAGTCCAGGTGGTCGCGGGAGAGATTGGTGAGCACCGCGACATTGAAGGCCACGCCGTTGACGCGCCCCTGGTCCAGGGCATGGGAGGACACTTCCATGGCCACACCCCGGACGCCCTGTTCCACGAATTCCTTCAGCAGCCTGTGCAGGCTGACGGGATCGGGTGTGGTGTGGGTGGCCGGGCCGAGGGCGCCGGGCAGGCCATTGCCCAGGGTGCCGACGATGGCGGTGGGACGGCCGCAGGCCGTGGCGGCCTGGGCAACCCAGTGGGAGCACGAGGTCTTGCCATTGGTGCCCGTGATGCCCACCACCCACAGGCTGCGCGAGGGGTGACCATACACTTCCGCGGCAATGAAGCCCGCCTTGTGGCGCAGGCCGGCCACCGGCAGGTGGGGCACGCGCCAGGCGGGATCCCAGGCGAAACCTTCCGGCTCCCACAGCACCGCCGCCGCACCGGCGGCAATGGCCTGGGGAATGAAGTGGCGGCCGTCGGCCTGCTCCCCGGGGTAGGCGAGGAAGACGGCGCCGGGCTCGACGCGGCGGCTGTCGATGGCCAGCGCGCGCACCGGAATGCCCAGTGCGTCCAGCATCCGGAAATCGAAGGCGAGCTGGCCACCGCCGCCCCGTCCGGTGTCCGCCATGGCGGGCCTGTGCCTCATGTCGCCTCTCCCACCACGGGTGCCGCATCCGGCGAGAAGAAGGCGCCGCCCGGCGCATCCGGGGGCACCGACAGCATGCGCAGGGCCCCCGCCATGATCTGGGCGAATACCGGGGCCGCCACCTGGCCCCCGTAATACTGGCCCGCGCTGGGTTCGTCGATCATGACCGCCACGATGAGGCGGGGATCGGACGCCGGCGCCATGCCGACGAAAGACGCGACGTAGCGGTCTTCGGCATAGGTGCCGTTGGCGTTCAGCTTGTGGGCGGTGCCGGTTTTGCCGGCCACGCGGTAGCCCGGCACCTGGGCGCGCGGCGCGGTTCCCCCGGGCTGCACGACCAGCTCCAGCATGGCGCGCACGGCACGGGCAGTGGCGGCGGAAAAGACGGGTCGGCTGGGCGCGGCCCGGTCCAGTTTCAAAAGGGACAGCTCACGCAGCTCACCGTCGTTGGCGAACACGGTATAGGCGCGCGCCAGTTGCAGCAGGCTCACCGAGATGCCATGGCCATAGGACATGGTGGCCTGCTCGATGGGCCGCCAGGTTTGGGGAGGCCGCACACGGCCCGCGGCCTCGCCGGGAAAACCCACCCCGGGCGGCGCGCCGAAGCCCAGCTTGCGGAAGCGGTCCGCCATGTACTCTGCCGGCAGCATCAGGGCCATCTTGGCGGCGCCCACGTTGGAGGATTTCTGGATCACCTGGGCCACGGTGAGCGCGCCCGCCGCATGGGCGTCGCGGATGGTGGCGGGGCCGATGGTGAGATAGCCGGGCGCGGTCTGGATCACCGTATCCGGCCGCACCCGGTCCGCTTCCAGGGCCATGGCGGCGGTGAAGGGCTTGAGGGTGGAGCCGGGTTCGAAGATGTCGGTCACCACCCGGTTGCGCATGTACGCGGGCGGCACGTCCTTGCTGCGCCGGTTGGGGTTGTAGCTGGGCTGGTTGGCCAGCGCCAGCACCTCGCCCGTGTGCGCATCCAGCACCACCACGGCGCCCGCCTTGGCCCGGTGCTGGATCACCGCGTTCTGCAGCTCCCGGTAGGCCAGGTACTGGATGTTGCGGTCGATGGAGAGCACCACCGGCTGGCCGTCCTGGGGCGCGCGGATGCTCTCCACGCCCTCGACGATGTTGCCCAGCCGGTCCTTGAGCACGCGCCGGCTGCCGTTGATGCCGGCGAGGCGGTCGTTGAAGGCCAGCTCCACGCCCTCCTGGCCGCGGTCGTCCACGTCGGTGAAGCCCAGCAGATGCGCGGTCTGCTCGCCATAGGGGTAGTAGCGCCGGTATTCCCGCTGCAGGAACACCCCGGGGATGTCGAGCTTGAGCACCTGCTCCGCCTGGTCCGGCGGCAGCTGGCGCTTGAGATAGACGAACTCGCGCTTGTCGTCGAGCTTGCGCTTAAGTTCCGCCACCGGCAGGCCCAGCAGGCGCGCGAGCTTCACCGTCTGGGCGGGTGTGATCTCCACGTCGCGCGGACTGGCCGCCACCGATTCCACCGGCGTGCTGATGGCCAGGGGTTCGCCGTTGCGGTCCAGGATGTTGCCGCGGTTGGCGTTGAGGGTGATGACACGGCTGTAGCGGGCCTCCCCCTTCTGCCGCAGGAAGTCCTTGTTGACGCCCTGGAGGTAGAAGGCGCGCCCCACCAGCACGAGGAAGGAGACCACCAGCACCAGCAGGAGCAGCCGCGCCCGCCACACGGGCAGCCTCACCGGCAGGGCGGCGGCGGGCGCGATCATGGCCGCCCCTCCGCGGCCGGCAACACCACGTGGATGCGTGCGGGCTCCGGCACCTTCATCTGCAGGCGCTCGCTGGCGATCTTCTCGATGCGCGCGTGCATGGCCCAGGTGCTCTGTTCCAGCTGGAGCTGGCCGAATTCCGTGTTCATCTGCTTGGCGGCTTCCTCGGCGTGCTGCAGCTCGGCGTAGAGCTGGCGCGCCCTGTGCTGGGAGGTCACCACCCCCAGGGCACACACCACGACGATGGAAAGCAGGATCAGATTGAGCCGGGTCATGCCGCAAGCCCCCAGGGCGTGCGTTCCGCCACGCGCATCACCGCGCTGCGCGCGCGCGGATTGGCCTTGATTTCCTCCGCGCCGGGACGCACGGGTTTGCCCACCAGCGCAAGCCGCGGCCGGGGCAGCTCATAGGCGCGCACGGGCAATTTGGGCGGCAGGGTGTCGGGACGCGCCTCCCGCTTCAGGAAGCGCTTGACGATGCGGTCCTCGAGGGAGTGAAAGCTGATCACCACCAGGCGGCCGCCGGGCGCAAGCACCTCCACGCACTGGGGCAGCACTAGCGAAAGCTCCTCGAGCTCCTGATTGATGAAAATCCGTATAGCCTGAAAGGTGCGCGTCGCCGGATCCTGGCCGGGTTCCCGCGTGGGCACGGCTTCAGCCACGATCTTGGCAAGCTGTCGGGTGTCGCGGATTGGCCCTCGCGCGCGCGCCGCAACAATCGCTCTTGCAACCTGTTTAGCAAACCGCTCTTCACCATAATCGGCTATCACCTCCGTCAGTTCGCGTTCGTCGACTTCGGCCAGCCAATCCGCGGCTGTCCTCCCCCGGGTGGTGTCCATGCGCATGTCCAGCGGACCTTCCATGCGGAAGCTGAAACCCCGGGCAGCCCCCTCGAGCTGCGGCGAAGACACCCCAAGATCCAGCAGCACACCGTTGACCTGTTCCACCCCCTGCGCACGCAGCCGGTCCTTCAATTCGGAGAAGCCCGCGTGCACTGCGGTGAAGCGCGTATCCGCAATCATGCGTGCCGCCTCGATGGCCTCGGGATCGCGGTCGAAGGCGATGAGCCGGCCGCCCGGCCCCAGACGGCGCAGGATTTCGCGACTGTGTCCGCCCCGCCCGAAGGTGGCGTCCACATAGATGCCGTCCGGCTTGACCTGCAACGCATCCACCGCCTCCTTGAGCAGCACCGTCACGTGCTGCGCCGCCCCGCTCACAGGGAGAAGTTCCCCAGTTCCGGGGGCAGCACCTGATCGCCCTGGGCGAGCGCTTCCTCCAGCTGGGCGCGCCAGCTGGCCTCGCTCCACACCTCGAAATGACTGCCCTGGCCCACCAGCATCACCTGCTTTTCCAGGCCGGCGAACTCACGCAGCACCGGCGAGATGAGCACGCGCCCGGCCCCGTCCATTTCCACGTCCTCGGCGAAGCCGACCAGCAGGCGCTGCAGCAGGCTCGCCTGCCTGTCCAGGCTGGGCAGGGACATGATCTTCTGCTGGATGGGCTCCCACTCGGGCTGGGGATAGAGAAGCAGGCAACGATGGGGATGGGCGGTGAGCACCAGACGCCCGCCGCCCTGCACGTGGAGGGCGTCGCGATGCCGGGCCGGGACGGCGAGCCGTCCCTTGGCATCGAGACTCAGCGCGGTTGCGCCGCGAAACATCCGCTCCCCCTGGGCGCCATCTCCCACAATCTCCCACTTTTCTCCACTTCGGCCCACTATAGGGAAAAAAACCAGGGGGGTCAAGGGAAAATCCGCCCCCGCCCGCGCAATTTTGTTTGCCGGGACAAGGACTTAGCGGCAGGCACCCTACGAGGGCGTTCGTATGATAAAAGAATGGCCTAGGACAATATCCTCAAGCGGCTTGTGCGATTCAAGCCGTAATGGACTGATTCACCTGGAAATGCGCCGGATCAGGCCAGCGCCGGAGGGCAGGGCGGCAGGAAGCGCCGGAGAGAGGAGGGAAGCAGGCCGATAAGCCGGGTTCTGTCGAGGACAGTCATCTATCTGGGCGCAACGTTACCGCTGCGCTCGAGCAACCTACCCGGGAACGACGCGAGCCACGTCATGGTTCCCCTATTTGGTCTTGCTCCGGGTGGGGTTTGGCATGCCGTCCGTGTTGCCACGTCCGCGGTGGGCTCTTACCCGGCGGGCGGGCGCCCGCCCCCTCCTTGCGGAGGGCGCCTTTTCACCCTTGCCTGAGCCTTGCCCCGGCAGTGCAGCCTGCGCTGCCCGCAGGACCCTGCTTCCACAGTGCCCTGCTGTCGCAGTGCCTGCTTGCGCAGCACCCTGCTATCGCAGCACCCTGCTATCGCAGTGCCCTGCTATCGCAGTGCCCTGCTGTCGCAGTGCCTGCTTACGCAGTGCCCTGCTGTCGCAGTGCCTGCTTACGCAGTGCCCTGCTGTCGCAGTGCCTGCTTACGCAGTGCCCTGTGCCCTGCTCTGCTTGGGGGGACTTTGCCGCCCTTGCGGGCGGCAAGTCCGGGCCATCGGCGGTTTGTTTTCTGTGCCACTTTCCATCGCCTCACGGCGTCCGGCCGTTAGCCGGCACCCTGCTCTGCGGAGCCCGGACTTTCCTCCGGCGCGGGGACGCGCCGGCGACTGTCTGGCCTGCTTCCGCTGCTTAGTATAACCGGGGGGCGCGAGGTTCCCGCCCCCTCAAGAAAAACCACAACGCGCCGCTATTGCCGGCTGCCACCGGAAAAAACCATGCTGTTCGCCGCTTTCCCGCCCCGCCCGCCCCTCCTTCGTCTGCTGCTGGCCCTGGTCCTCATCGCCCTGACCGAAACCGGGGTCATGCTCGTCCTACACCGGGTCCTGCCCGAGGAAAGTACACCCCTGTGGCTGCATACGGCGGCGGACGTGCTCGCCCTGACTCTCCTGGCGGTGCCTCTTCTGTGGTGGCTGTTCGTGCGCCCTGCCCGCACGGCGGCAGAAAGGGCCCTGACGCGCAACGCAGCCCTGCTGGAGCGATTGTTCAACGCCCTCCCAAGCCCCGTGGCCTGCCTGGACCGGGAATTCCGCTTCCTGCGCGTAAACGACGCCTATGCCCGCGCCGATGGCAGGGAGCCGGCCTTCTTCATCGGCAGGAACCACTTCGAGCTCTACCCCAACGCCGAGAACGAAGCCGTTTTCCGGCAGGTGGTGGCAAGCGGCGAGCCTTGGGAAGACCGCGCCAGGCCCTTCGTCTATCCCCGCAACCCCGAGCGCGGCGTCACCTACTGGGATGTGCGCCTGGAACCGCTGAAGGACGCGCGGGGCCGGGTGGAAGCGCTGCTGCTCACCCTCAACGACGTCACCGCCCACGAGCGGCTGCAGGCGGCGCTGCGGGAGAGCGAGGAAAACGCCCATGCCCTGCTGGATGCCATCGGCGAGTCGGCCCTGCTGCTGAGTCCCGACGGCAGGGTGCTGGCCATCAACCAGACTGGCGCGGCCCGCCTGGGGCAGACAGCCAACGCCATCGTGGGCCGGCCCGTCTGGGATTTCCTGCCCCCGGAAGTGGCCGAGCCCCGGCGCCGGCAGCTCCGCGAGGCGGTGCGCACGGCACGCCCGGTGGTGTTCGAGGACCAGCGTGGCGGCCGCCATTACCGCATCACCCTCAACCCCATCGCCGGGCCCAAGGGGGTGCGGCTGGTGGCGGCCTACGCCCAGGACATCACGCAGAGCCGGCGGGTGCAGGCCATGGAGCGGCTGCTGCGCGAGGCGGACGAACACATCCTGCGCGGCACGCCGCCGGAGTCCATCATGGGCTTCCTCTGCGAGCAGGTGGCGCAGGAGCTCGGCCTGGCGCTCGTATGGTTCGGCCGCCGGGAGAAGGACGGCACGGTCCGTCTGGTGGCCGCCGCGGGCCCCGCCACCGCCTTCCGCGACGAGGTGATGGCCGTCGGCGTGCGCTGGGATGACGCGGCCACGGGGCGCGGCCCCACGGGGAGTGCCATCCGCCTGGGGCGCATGCAGATCACCCGGGTGGACGCGCCGGACTTTCGTCCCTGGCAGGCGGCAGCGCACCGACAGGGACTCGGCAGCGCCTGCAGCCTGCCTTTGGTCATCCGCGGCGAGATCTGGGGCGCCTTCACCGTCTATGCCGGCGAGCCCGAAGCCTTCGACGATGCCCAGTTGCTGCGCACCCTGGAGCACATTGCGGCGCGCGCCGCGGTGGCGCTGGAGGCGAGCTTCGAGCACGAGCAGCTGCGCCTCTTGTCGGCGGCGCTGGCCAGCGCCGCCAATGCCGTCTTCATCACCGACCGCAACGGCCGCATCCAGTGGGTGAACGAGGCCTTCAGCCGCCTGTCCGGCTATTCGCCCGCGGAAGCCATCGGAGCGACCCCGCGCCTGCTCAAGTCCGGCGTGCACGATGACGCCTATTACGAAAAGCTCTGGTCCACCATCCTGGCAGGCGAGGTGTTCACCGCCCAGACCACGGAGCGGCGCAAGGACGGCAGCCTCTATACCGTGCGCCAGATCATCACCCCCATCCGCGACAGCGAGGGGGAAGTCACCCATTTCATCGCCACCCACGAGGACATTTCGGATGCCCTGGCGGCGCAGCAGCGCATCGCGCACCTGGCCCATTTCGACGCCGTCACCGGCCTGCCCAACCGGACGCTCTTCTTCGACCGGCTCGCCCAGGCGCTGGCGGGCAGCCGCCGCCAGGGAGACAAGGTGGCGCTCCTGTTCCTGGACCTGGACCGCTTCAAGCCGGTGAACGACACCTATGGGCACGCCGTGGGGGATCTGCTGCTCAAGGCGGTGGCGGAGCGGCTTTTTCGCTGCGTGCGCGAGACGGACACGGTGGCACGCATCGCCGGGGACGAATTCACCATCATCCTGCCGGGCATCCACGACCGGGAAGACATGGCCCGCATCGGCGACAAGATCCTGCAGACCGTGAACGAACCCTTCCAGGTGCAGGGCCACACCCTGAACATCGGCGTCAGCATCGGCATTGCGGTCTTTCCGGACGACGCACCGGACGCGGAAGGCCTGCTGCGCTGCGCCGATGACGCCATGTACGCCGCCAAGGCCGCCGGCCGCGCCACCTGGCGCTTCCACTCGGACAGCGGCGGCAAATGACCCCCGCCTGCTGCGGGCGCGGCCGGTCAGCCCGTGTTGCGCATGCCCGCGGCGATGGCACCCACACCGGTTTTACGGGGCGGGTGCAGGATGTTCCGTGCGCGGCAATGGGTGCCCGCAGGCAAAGGATCGGTCCTGTGCTTCCGGGAAGCATGCCGCCGGGATGGTCACCCGCCCTGCCTAGTCCCTTGCATCTGTCTCCAGCTTGTTCGAGACGGCGGCGGCAAACACCCGGAAGTCATCCAGCTGGCGCGTGCGATGGCGTGCACGATGGTCCAGTCGATGTCCTGGTAGCTGTGGACCGCGACATTGCGGAAGCCGACGGCTTTCTTGAGCCGGTGGGCCAGATCCGCGGAAATGAGACCGAGCCGGGCGAGTTGCTCGAACGCGCCGCCCATGCTCTCGGGTGGTCGCCGCCCATGCTCTCGGGTGGTGGGACGTCCTGCTCCGACAAAAGGCGCAACGCAATGTCCACGCACAGTTGCACCGCCCGGGTCAGGTTCAGCACCAGGATGTCCTGGGCGTCCGGGTCCTGCGCCAATGCGACCGCCGAAGCCGGACACCTGTCCCGAACCCGGGCGAGGCAGCGTCTCAAGGATTCCAGTTTGCGTTCGATCAGCCACCGATCCATCGTTTCCGCCGTATGGCCAGCAGTGCCCGCAGACCGGGCAGGAAGTCCTCGGCATCCAGGACATAGCGCACGGCCCAGCGCGCCTGATCCGCGGACGTGCCTTTGACGCGGGCGCCGGCGCGCAGGATCTCGCCCAGCAGGCCGGGCCCGGCCCGGTGCAGGTCGATGAGATCCACCGGGCGGCCAAGGACCTGGGCCAGCTCTTCGATGAGGCTGATGTGTTCGTCCCGGGTCAGCGGCCGGCCCCCATCCACGGCCAGGTCGAGATCGCTCTCCCAGCGCGCTCTTCCCCGGGCCAGGGAACCGAACACCAGCGCCAGCCGGATTTCCGGATGGGCGTCGAGAACCCCTGCGAGAAGGGCCCGGATTGTTCCGTCCGGCACGAGTGATGCGGTGTTCATGGAAGCCAGCATAAGGGACGACACCGGCCGATGCAAATCGGCACGGGACCCGGCGCCGAGCTTCTTGCGAAAACCCGATGTCCTCCCCGGGCCGGGAAAAAGCGTGCGGGCAAGCTGCCCGTCCGGCGAAAAACGACCCCGGCCGCGCCACCTGGCCCTTCCACGCGGACAGCAGCGGGAAATGAACCGCCGCCTGCTGCGGACGCGACCGGTCAGCCCGTGTTGCGCATGCCCGCGGCGATGGCATTGATGGAGCGCAGAAGCGGCTCCAGCCACGGGCTGTCCTCGCGTCCGTCGGCGCGGAATTTGGCGAGCAGCACCGTCTGCAGATGGTTGAGGGGGTCGAGATACTGGCGTCGCTGGGCAAGCGAGAGCGCCAGTTCCGGATTGTCCTCGAGCAGGGCCGCGCTTTCGCTCACCTGCAGCACCTCGTGCACGGAACGGGCGTATTCGGCAGCGATCAGGGCGTACACCCGCTCACCCAGCGCGGGGTCCGTGCACAGCCGGGCGTATTCATGGGCGATGCCGAAATCGGCCTTGGCCAGGGCCATCTGGGCGTTGGAAAGCAGGGTGCGGAAGAACGGCCAGTCGCGATACATCTCCCGCAGTTTGGCCAGCCGCGCCGGATCGTCGCCGCGCCAGGCCGCCAGGGCCGAGCCGATGCCATACCAGGCGGGCAGCGCATGGCGCGACTGGGCCCAGGCGAACACCCAGGAGATGGCGCGCACCGAGGCGCGCGAGCGGTCCCCCTGGCGCCGGTGGGAAGGCCGCGAGCCGATGTTGAGGAGGCCGATCTCCTGTACGGGGGTGGCTTCGTAGAAATAATCGAGGAAGCCCGGCGTGCCCTCGGTGAGGGCGCGGTAGGCGCGTTCCCCCTCGCGGGCGATCTCGTCCATGGCGGCGGCGTAGTCCTCCCGGTCGGTGCGGCCACCCCCCACCAGGTGGCTGCTGGCCTTGAGCACACCGGTAATGCCCAGGGTGAGCTCGTACACCGCGGTCTCCATGTTGTTGTACTTGTAGAACAGCACCTCGCCCTGTTCCGTGAGCTTGAGCTCGCCATGCACCGTGCCCGGCGGCTGGGCCAGGATGGCCTCGTGGGTGGGCCCGCCGCCGCGCCCCAGGGTGCCGCCCCGGCCGTGGAACAGGCGGCAGGGAATGCCATAGCGTTCGGACAGCGCGAGGATGCGCTTCTGGGCGCGGTAGAGGGACCAGGCGGAAGCCAGGATGCCGCCATCCTTGCAGGAGTCGGAATAGCCCAGCATCACCTCCTGCCCTTCACCAAAGGCCTCGATCAGGCTGCGATAGGCGGGCAGGGCATAGAGCTGTTCCAGCACCTGCTCCACCCGGTTGAGATCGTCGATGGTCTCGAACAGGGGGCTTGCGCCCAAATGGCAGAACCAGCGCTCGCCCACCCGTCCCACCAGTCCCGCCAGCGCGGCGAGGAGCATCACTTCCATCACGTGGCTCGCGCCGTGGGTCATGGAGATGACGTAGCGCCCCAAGCAGGCCGGCCCCAGCAGGCGCCGGTTGTGGGCAATCACACGGAACACGCGCAGAGTCTCCTGCGTCTCTTCGCTCAAGGCTTCCGGGTCGAATTCCAGTGCCTGGGCGCGGCCCACCAGGTCGCCCAGCAGGGCCAGGCGTGCCGCCTCGTCCAGGGCCAGGTAATCCAAGTTCAGGGCTGCGCGCAGGATCTCCGCGCAGGCGCGCGTGTGCACGGCGGATTCCTGACGCACGTCGAGCTGAAGCAGGTGGAAGCCATAGGTCTCCACCAAGTGGACGAGATCCGTGAGTTCCGCCCCCGCCACTTCCTCGTCGCCGTGGCCGATCAGGGAGTCGCGGATGAGATAGAGGTCCTTCAGCAGGCCCTCGGCACTCTCGTAGCCCACCTCCTCCCCTTCCAGGGGCGCCCCGTCGATCGCCGCCTGCACCGCGGCCAGATTGCGCTTGAGGCGGTAACGCATCACCTCCAGCTTGCGCCGGTAGGGCTCCTGCTGGTAGCGGTGGGGCTGGCTGGGAAAGCGCAGCGCGGCGTAATGGGCATCCTCTTCCAGGCTCGCCAGAAATTCCGCCGACGGCTGGCACATGCGGATTGAATAGGAAAGCTGGTCCGAGAGCTGTTCCAGGCGGCGCAGGTATTCCTCCAGGGCGACCCGCGCCTGCATCTGCCAGGCGAGATCGGTCACCTCCGCGGTCACCCCGGGGTGGCCGTCCCGGTCGCCGCCAATCCAGGAGCCGAAGCGCAGCAGGCGGCTCACTTCCAGCCCGGCGGCGGCCTGCTCGCCATAGACGTCGCGCATGGCCCGGCGCAGGTTGCGATAGACCTGCACCGTGGCCTGGAAGAGGGACAGGGGGAAATAGGACAGCCCCGCGCGCAGCTCATCGCGCACGTCCAGCCGCGTGGCGCGCACCTCGTCGGTTTTCCACAGGATCTGGATCTGGCTCGCCAGGCGGCGCACCGCCTCGGCGCGGAAGCTGCCGCGCAGCCGGGCATCGTCGAGCGCCTCCACGCTCAGGAAGATGTTGCGCAGCGCCCCCTTGATGGTGCGCCGCTTCGCCTCCGAGGGATGGGCGGTGATCACCGGCATGTAGCGCAGGCGCTTGATCAGGGCCTGCGCCTCGGCCGCCCCCACTCCCGCCTCTTTGAGGGCCCACAGGGTGTCGTGGAAGGAGCCGGGCCACATGTGGGCGCGGGCCCGCACCGCCTGGCGCCGCCGCCGCAGGGCGACGAATTCCTCGGCGATGTAGAGCAGCCCGAAATACACCCCGGCGGCACGCACGATCTGGGTGAGCGCGTCCGCATCCAGCCGTTCGATGAGGGCACGCAGGGCCTGGCGCCGGCGGGGGTCATCCTGTCCCCGCAGCCGGGCGAAGCCCCGCCGCAGCTCGCCCAGCGCCGCGAACACGGGCGGCGGCAGCTGGCGCTTGAGGATGCGCGACAAAAGCAGGCTCAGCAGGCGTTCGCGCTGCCTGAGCTCACGGGCGTAGGAACCGGTGTCCATGTCTGGCGAAGAGCGGCGGGAGTCGGCAAAACCTGTAATCTTGCCATGGCTGGCGCCGCCTGGGCACCCCTTGCGGCCTTTGACAATTCCCGACCATTCGACTAGACAAAGGAGATGCAGGGCCGTCTCGGCCGGCCCTGGTCCATCCCCGGGGGGCGGGCCGCCGAGTGCACCAGCCCCTCCCGCGCAAGCCCCGCCTCCCTTTGCCACGAGGAGGTCAGCCATGCGACGCAGACTCTATTTCCTGTTGCCGGACACCGCCAGCGCCCGGCAGGTGGTGGAGGATCTTCTGCTGGCCCGCGTCGAGGAACGCCACATGCACGTCCTGGCCCGGGACGACATTCCCCTGGAAGGGCTGCATGAGGCGTCCCTCCTGCAGAAATCCGACATCGTCCACGGGGCCGAGGCGGGACTGGTGGTGGGCGCCATCGCCGGCGTGGTGGCGGGCCTGGTGGTGCTCGCCTTCCCGCCCACCGACACGCCCCTGCAGCTCGTGACTTTGCTTGCCACCACCATGCTGGGGGCGGGCTTCGGTGCCTGGGTCTCCAGCATGATTGCCAGCTCCATCCCCAACTCGCGGCTGAAGGCTTTCGAGAAGGCCATCGCCGACGGCCAGATCCTGCTCATGGTGGACGTGCCCGCCCCACGGGTGCGCGAGATCCGCGAACTGGTCAGCCGGCGCCATCCGGAAGCAGGCAGCGGCGGCCAGGAACCCACCATCCCGGCCTTCCCCTGATGCGGCCGCCCCCTCGGCCGCGGCCCCGGCAGGGGCCGTTTTTTTTGCCTGGCGGCAAGCGCGACGGGTGGGCGAAAAACCTCTACCATTGGAGGGCGTCCCCAACCCTCGACCGCAAGGAGTCCATCATGCCCATCGGAGAGATCTGCAACCGTGAAGTCGTCATCGCCTTCGCCCGGGAAAACGCCCTGGAAGCCGCCAAGCTCATGCGCCAGTACCACGTGGGCGACGTGGTGATCGTGGAGGAAAAGGACGGCCGCCGGGTGCCGGTGGGCATCGTCACCGACCGGGATCTGGTGATCGAGGTGATGGCCAAGGAAGTGGACCCCTCCCTGTTCCGCGTGGGCGATTTGGTCACGCGGGAGCTCGCCACGGCGCGGGAGCAGGACGGCGTCTATGAGACCATCCAGCGCATGCGGGTGCACGGGGTGCGCCGCATGCCGGTGGTGGCTCAGGACGGCGCCCTGGTGGGGATCGTCTCCCTGGACGACCTGCTCGCCCTGCTCGCCGAGGAAATGACGGCCCTGGCCCGCATCACCACCCGGGAACAGGAGGTGGAGGCGACCCTGCGCCGCTGAGCCATGCAGTTGGCATGGACCGGGGTTCGCTCCGGTCAGCGGGGGCTTGAGCCCTCAAGAATCCGTCGGCTGCGCCGCTATTGGCCGGGAGCGGGCCTTTTGGCCCCCTTCCGGATCAGCAAGGAGACCATCATGCGGCGCAATCTGCCGGTGACCCAGCAGGAATACGACTACCGCCCGGGCGCGGTGATCATCTCCAAGACCGACCCCAAGGGCATCATCACCGACGCCAACGACGATTTCGTCGAGATCTCCGGTTACAGCCGGGAAGAGCTCATCGGCCAGCCCCACAACATCCTGCGCCACCCGGACGTGCCCCCCGCAGCCTTCGCCGACCTGTGGGCCACGGTGAAACAGGGCAAGCTGTGGAACGGCATCGTCAAAAACCGGCGCAAGAACGGCGACCACTACTGGGTGGAGGCCAACGTGGCGCCCATCCGGGAAAACGGCCGCATCACCGGCTACGTGTCCGTGCGCGTGAAGCCCACCCGGGAGCAAATCGCCGCCGCGGAGAAGCTCTATGCCGACCTCAACGCCGGGCGGGCGCGCCTGGGCGGGCTGTCTAGCCGGCTGCGCGCCCTCGGCCTGCGCAGCAAGATATGGACCGTGGCCGCGGTGATCGGCGCCGTGCCGGTGGTGGGCTGGCTGGCGGGCCTGCCGGGATACGTCACCGCTCTCACCAGTCTCATCCTCACCCTGGGGCTCGCGCCCCTGGCCATCGCCAGCATCGTGCGTCCCATCGAAGCCCTGCGGGATACCATGCTGGCCACCCAGGGTGACGGCGACCTCACCCGCCGCGCCCAGGTGTTCGGCGACGACGAGGTGGGACAAATGGCCAAGATCTACAACGCCCTCATGCTCATGCTCAAGGGCATCACCCAGGAAATCCGCGGCAACACGGCAACACTGGAACAGGTGACGCGGGAACTTTTGCAGAGCGCAGAGGGCGTACGCGCCAGCGTGGAAGGCCAGACGGCTGCCGCCCAGGAAAGTGCGGCGGCCGTGGAAGAGCTCACCGCCAGCGTCGCCTCCGTGGCGGAGCTGGGGCAGCAGGTGCAGCAAGACGCCCACCAGAGCCTGGAACAGACGGAGCGCGCCAACGAGGGCATCTCCGCCATGGCCGGTCAGATCGACCGGGTGGAGAACCTGGTGCGGGGCATGGCCCAGTCGGTGGAAGCCTTCGTGGCGCGCGCCGCCCAGATCAGCCAGATGACCCGCCAGGTGAAGGAAATCGCCGACCAGACCAACCTGCTCGCCCTCAATGCCGCCATCGAGGCCGCCCGCGCCGGCGAGGCCGGCCGCGGCTTCGCGGTGGTGGCAGACGAGGTCAGGAAGCTCGCGGAGAAGTCCGCCCACACCGCCCAGGAAATCGACGGCGTGACGCACACCATCGAAACGGAGAGCAAAACCGTGCAGCAGACCGTCCAGCAGGGTCTCGGGCACTTCAGCGAGATGCAGGACGCCATGGAAGCCTTCGCCGAGCTCATGGCGATTTCCGGTCATGCGGTGCGCCAGGCCGCGGGCCGCATGGACGAAGTGGGCAATGCCACCCAGGAACAGGCCAAGGCCATCCAGGATATCTCGGCCCAGATCGGCCGCATCGCCGAAAACGGCGACCGCACCGTGGCCATCATGCAGGCGGCCTGTGCCCTCACCGCCCAGCTGGAGGAAATGGCGCGCAACCTCAGCCGCAGCGTGGAACGCTTCCGCGCCTGACGGGCGCTCACAGGCGAGCTTTGGCCGCCGAAGCGCATCCCACCGAGACAAGGCGGCTCACCCTGTGGGAGCGGCTTTGGCCGCCATGACAGCCTTTCCCGACTCTTTCGCCGCTAAAGCGCCTCCCACCAAACCAGGACCCCGCACCCGGTGGGAGCGGCTTCAGCCGCGATGACAGCCTTTCCCGACTCTTTCGCCGCTAAAGCGCCTCCCGCCAACAGAAGGCGGCTCACCCTGTGGGAGCGGCTTCAGCCGCGATGATGCCTTTCCCAAGCCTTCGCCGCTAAAGCGCCTCCCACCAACCAAAGGGCCGCTCACCCTGTGGGAGCGGCTTCAGCCGCGATGATGCCTTTCGCAAGCCTTCGCCGCTAAAGCGCCTCCCACCAAACCAGGACCCCGCACCCTGTGGGAGCGGCTTTAGCCGCGACAGGACCTGTCGCAGGCTCTTCGGCACCCAAGCCGCGGCCGGATCACTCCTCTTTCCGGCGCTTCTTCCTGCCAGCCGTCCCGGCGAATTCCTGGCGGATGAGGGAGAGTTCGTAGAGCTGGGCCGCCACCCGCCAGTTGATGCTGCCTTCGGGCAGATTGCCCTGCTCGTCCGGCAGACCGGCGGGAATGCCCGTGAGCAGCTCGATCGCCTCGTCCACCGTCTCCACCGCGTAGATGTGGAAGCGGCCGGCGGCGCAGGCCTCGCGCACCTCGCGCCGGAGCATGAGGTGCTTCACATTCGCCGCCGGGATGATGACGCCCTGTTCCCCGGTGAGTCCCCGTGCCGCGCAAATGTCGAAGAAACCCTCGATCTTGTCGTTCACCGCGCCGATGGCCTGGACCTGGCCGAACTGGTTGACCGAGCCGGTGACCGCCAGCGCCTGCCGGATCGGTGCCTGCGCCAGATCCGACAGCAGGGCGCACAGCTCCGCCAGCGAGGCCGAGTCGCCTTCCACGAAACCATAGGACTGCTCGAACACCAGACTCGCGGAAAGCGACAGGGGCCGGCTGCGCGCATAACGGGCGGCCAGGAACGAGGCGAGAATCATCACCCCCTTGGAGTGGATGGCGCCCGACAGCTCCACCTCCCGCTCGATGTTGATCACGTCGCCGTCGCCGATGCGTGTGGTGGCGGTGATGCGGGTGGGGTGGGCAAAGCGGGCGTCTCCCAGCTCCACCACCGACAGGCCGTTGATGCTGCCCACCACCGCGCCGTCGGTGTCGATGATTAGCGTGCCGCGCAGGATTTCCTCCTGGATGCGGCGCCTGATGCGGTCGCTGCGTGCCTCCTTGGCGGCGATGGCCTGATCCACATGGCCCGCCTCCACCTGCGTGGCACCGGACTCGCGCGCCCAGTGGTCAGCCTGACGCAACAGGTCTGCCACGCTGCGCATGTGGGCGGTGAGTTTTTCGGCGTCCTCGGCCAGGCGCGAGGCGTGTTCCACCACCCGCGCCACCGCCTCGCGCCGGAAGGGCAACAGTCCCTCGCGCCGCGCCAGGGTGGCGATCAGGCGTGCGTAGAGCTGGGCATTGTGGTCGTTGCGCGGCAGGGCATCCTCGAAATCCGCGGCCACCTTGAACAGCTCGGCAAATTCCGGGTCCAGTTCCTGCAACAGGAAATACAGGAAGCGCTCGCCCAGCAGCACCACCTTCACATCCAGCGGGATCTCCTCCGGCTCCAGGGAAACGGTGGGCACCAGACTCAGCAGCTGGCCCACCGACTCGATGCGCAGGGAGCGGGCGTAGAGCGCGCGTTTCAGGGCTTCCCAGGCGAAGGGCTGGGCGAGCACACGATGGGCCTCCAGCAGCAGATAGCCGCCGTTGGCGCGGTGCAGCGCCCCGGGCTTGATCAGGGTGAAATCCGTCACCAGCGCGCCCATCTGGGCGAGGTGCTCCACGCGGCCGATCAGGTTGTTGTAGGTGGGATGATCCTCGGTGATGATGGGCGCTCCCCGGGAGTCAGCGTGATCCACCAGCAGATTCACCTGGTAACGGTGGAACACGGACAGCTCGGGGCCGGGACCTGCGGCTTCCTGCTTGAGGAAGAGTTCCGTGTGGGCGAGCACGTCCTCGCGCACGGCCTGCAGATAGGCCGCCACCGCGGGCAGGTCCTGGTAGGCGGCGAACAGGTCGTCCATGAGCTGACCCACCGCCAGGTCGGCCGTTTCCTGATTCAGGCGCGTGAGCGCATCACGCATCTCCCGCCGCCATTTCGGGATGTTGCGCAGGATTTCCTCCAGGCGCGCCTGATACCCCGCCACCTGCTCGTCGATGCGCTTCTTCTCCTCGTCCGGCAGCTTGTCGTACTCCTCCGGGGAGAGCACCCGCCCCTCGCGCAAGGGGGCGAACACGAAGCCGTCCGGCGTGCGCAATAGGGCGATGCCGTGCGCCGCGGCATCCTCGCCCAGCTCCGTGATGGCCTTCTCCTGGCGCTCGCTGTATTCGGTGTGGATGGCCTCCAGGCGCGCCCGATACTGGTCCGACTCGAAGGCACCGGGAATCGCCACGCGCAGCTCTTCCACCAGCCGTGCCATGTCCGCGCGCAGCCGTGCGCCGCGCCCGGCCGGCAGCCGCAGCGCCCGCGGCCGGTGGGTTTCGCGGAAGTTGAACACATAGCACCAGTCGTCCGGTACCGGCGCCTGGGCAGCCTTGTCCCGCAGCAGCTGCTCCACCAGGGAACGCTTGCCGGTCCCCGGCGGGCCCAGAGCGTACACGTTGTAACCCTCGTGGCGCATGCCGGCGCCGAAGCGGATGGCCGCCTCCGCGCGCGCCTGGCCGATGAATTCCGTGAGTTCCGGCACTTCCTCCGTGGTCTCGAAGGGAAAGCAGGCGGGGTCGCAGGCACGGAACAGCCGTTCCGGAGGCAGGGGTTCCAGGCTCATGTGGGGTTCGCTTGGTTTGATTCTGGGGAAACCAGCCGCCAGGCCACGGTCTCGCCGGCCCGCAGGGGCACCAGGGTGTCCTGGCCGAAGGCCAGCTCGCGGGGCACCGTCCAGGTCTCGCGGACCAGGGTGAGGCGGTCACGGTTGCGCGGCAGACCATAGAAATCCGCACCATGAAAGCTGGCAAAGACCTCCAGCCGTGACAGCGCACCCATGGCCTCGAACACCTCGGCATAGAGTTCGATGGCGGCATGGGCGGTATAGATGCCGGCGCAGCCGCAGGCCGTTTCCTTGGCGTGGCGGGCGTGGGGCGCGCTGTCGGTACCCAGGAAGAACTTGGGATTGCCGCTGGTGGCCGCGGCCAGCAGCGCCTGGCGATGGGTCTCGCGCTTGAGCACCGGCAGGCAGTACATGTGGGGCCGGATGCCGCCGGCAAACATGGCATTGCGGTTGTAGAGCAAATGATGCACGGTGATGGTCGCCGCGACGTTGGGCGGCGCACTTTCCACGAACTGCACCGCATCGCGCGTGGTGATGTGCTCCAGCACCACCTTCAGGCGGGGGAAGCGCTTAAGGAGCGGCATCAGCACGCGTTCGATGAAGACGGCTTCCCGGTCGAACACATCCACCCCGGGATCGGTGACTTCGCCGTGGATGAGGAGCGGCATGCCCACCTCCTCCATCACCGCCAGCGTGTCGAAACAGCGGCTGATGTCGGTCACGCCGGCATCGGAGTGGGTGGTGGCCCCCGCCGGGTAATACTTCACGCCGTGCACCAGGCCGCTGGCGCGCGCCGCGCTGATTTCCGCCGGTGGCGTGTTGTCCGTGAGATAGAGCGTCATCAGCGGCTCGAAGGCAAGGCCCGGCGGCAGCGCCGCTAGGATGCGCTGCCGGTAGGCACGCGCCATTTCCGTGGTGGTCACCGGCGGCTTCAGATTCGGCATGACGATGGCGCGCGCGAAGCGCCGCGCGGTGTCCGGCAGCACCGAGGCGAGCGCAGGCCCGTCACGCAGGTGCAGATGCCAGTCGTCGGGGCGGGTGAGAGTGAGTTCCATGGCAGGCGAAGGCAGGCAGGAAAGGCGGGCAGTATAGCCCATGCCCGCGCGGCAAGCGCAGCAGGCCCTCCCCGCCGCTTTTGCACGGCGGGCCGATCCCGGCTATATTTGTGGAGAAAATTGTCCTCAAAAGGAGCCTTTGATGATCCGCCTGCGCCGGCTCTGTGTCGCGTTCATGCTGGGATTTGCCGCGTGGTTCGCGGCACCCGTCCATGCCGTGGACGGTGCCACCCTCTATTCCCGCCACTGTGCCGCCTGTCACGGCGAGGACGGCCGCGGCGGCATTGGCGTGCCCCTGGCCCTGCCTTCCTTCCAGGCCACGGTGGATGACGAATATCTGCGCCGCACCATTCGTCTGGGCCGTCCCGGCCGGGTGATGCCCGCCTTCACCCACCTGAGCGATGCCGAGGTGGATGCCATCATCGCCCACCTGCGCCGGTGGCATACCGGCAAGCGGCCGGTGTTCGACCGCAAACCCGTCAGGGGCGATGCCGCACGGGGTGAGCGTCTGTTCGGCCGCTACTGTGCCGGCTGCCATGGCGCCCATGGCGAAGGCAGCCACGGCACCGGCGTCACCTTCTCGCGTCCGCGCGACCTGCCCATCATGCCGCCGGCGCTCAACAATCCCGGCTATCTCGCCTCGGCCAGCGACGCGCAGATCCGCAACACCCTGGTCAAGGGTCGCGCCGGCACCCCCATGGTGGCGTTCAAGCCGCGCGGCCTGTCCGATCGCGATCTCAACGACATCGTGGCCTTCGTGCGCAGCCTGGAAAAGCATCCGCCGGCGGCCACGGTGGCGGATAGCGACCAGCCGGTGTTCATCGTGGATTCCCCCTATGACCTGGCCACCACGGTGGAGAACGTCAAGCGCGCGGCGACTTCCAACAATTTCGTGTTCATCCGGGAGCAGAAACTCGACGCGGGCATCGTGCCCGAGGGCCAGGAAAATCCCAAACAGCACATCGTCTATTTCTGCAACTTCGGCATGCTCAACCAGGCGCTCGCCATCGATCCGCGCGTGGGGCTGTTCCTGCCCTGCCGCATCACGGTGGTGGAACAGGATGGCAAGGTGCGCATGATGAGCATCAACCCCAAGCGGCTGGCCCGGATCTTCAACAACAGCGAGCTCAACGAGATGTGCGATCAGATGACCAAGCTCTACCAGACCATCATGGAGGAGGCCGCCCTATGAAAAAACTCGTCACCGGCCTCTTCACCCTCTTCCTTTGGCTGGGGCTGGGTGCGTCGGCATGGGCCGACCAGCTGCTCATCGTGCGCTCGACGCAGAATTTCGAGGAAGCCATGGCCACCCTGCAGGCGGCCATCGCAGCCCGGGGCTACAAGGTGGCCAAGGTGCAGCGGGTGGACGTGGGACTGGAAATGAAGGGCTACAAGACCGACCGCTACCGCGTGGTGTTCTACGGCCGGCCGGGAGAGGTGGAACGGCTCGCCGCGGAACATCCGGAGCTCATTCCTTACCTTCCCCTCAACGTGGCCATCTTTGCGGAGGAGGGCCAGACTATCCTCACCGCGGCACGTCCCACGGTACTCCGGGAATTCTTCCCCCAGCCGGCCCTTGCGCCCGTGTTCGAACGCTGGGAGAAGGACCTCACGGAGATCTTCGACGAGGTGCGCGCCACGCGCTGAAGCCGCCGTCACGGCTCCTTGAGCCGCAGGGCGAGCTCGTAGAGGGCCTGACGCTTCATGCCCGTGAGAGCCGCGGCCAGCCGCGCAGCCTGGCTGGCCGGCAATTCCTGGAGCAGGACCTGCAGCACCCGGCGTGCCTCGGTTTCATCCGCCGCCTGCCGTGGGGCACCTGAGACGATGAGCACGAACTCGCCGCGACTGCGGTTCGCGTCCGCCTGCAGCCAGGCAGGCCCTTGTGCCACGGGGCAGACGTGGATCTCCTCGAACAGCTTGGTGAGTTCCCGCGCGATGACCAGGGTCCGCCCCGGCTCGAACAGCGCGGCGAAGTCGGCGAGCGTGTCGCCAATGCGGTGGGGAGATTCGTAGAACGCCAGCGCATAGGGCAGCGCCCGCAGGGACTCCAGCACCCCGCGCCGCTGCGCGGCCCTGGTGGGCAGAAAGCCATACCACAGCAGATGCTCATCCGGCAGTCCCGCCACCGACCAGGCCGCAGTCAACGCACTGGGTCCCGGCACGGGCACCACTCTGAACCCGGCGGCACGCACCGCCGCCACCACCCGCGCGCCCGGGTCGCTCACCCCGGGCGTGCCGGCATCGGTGACCAGCGCCACCGACTCGCCCCGCTCCAGCGCCCCGATGATGGTGCGGGCACCGGCCTGCTCGTTGTGCTCGCGCACGGAAAACAGCGGCTTGGACAGCCCCAAGTGGGCCAGCAGGTGCGCGGTCACGCGCGTATCCTCGGCCGCCACGCGGTCCACCGCGGCCAGCACGTCCATGGCCCGGAGGGTGATGTCCCTCAGGTTACCGATGGGCGTGGCCACCACGTATAATGAGCCCCGTCCTGCCTCCTGCCTCCCCGCATGGGCCTGCGTCATTTCCTCATCCTGCTCTGCTCGCTGTCGGGCCTTGCGCCCGCCGCGTGGGCGCTGGATGGGAGCCTACCAGAGAATGGCCCCCACATCGCGCTCCTGCTGCCATTGAAAAGCGCCGCGCTGCGCCCGCCCGCCGAGGCCGTGCGCCAGGGCTTCGCCGCGGCTGCCGCGCAAGATGGCGCACCGCCCTGGCGCGTCTATGCCACCGGCGAGGACCCGGAAGACGTCACGGCGGCCTACGGCCAGGCGCTCGCCGCCGGGGCGCGGGTGGTGGTGGGCCCTCTCACCCGCCCTGCCGTGGGCGCCCTGGTGCGCAGCGGTCAGGTCAGCATGCCCACCCTGAGCCTTGCGCTGCCGGAACGCGAAGGTCTTACTCTGCCGGCTGAACTGCTGCTGTTTGGCCTGTCCGCCGAAGAGGAAGCACGCCAGGTGGCGGATCTCGCCTGGCGCGACGGCCGCCGTCAGGCCCTGATCGTGGTGGCCGACTCGCCCCTTGCGCAACGCATGCAGGCCGCCTTCCGCACCCGCTGGCAGGCCCTCGGCGGAAGTCTCGCCGCCCAGTTGCGCTTCACGCCGGGACGGGAAGCCGCGCTCAAGGCCGCTGCGCTGCCGGCCGGTGCGGACATGATCTTCCTCGCCGCCTCGGCACCGGAAGCGCGCGCGGTGCGTCCCTATCTCTCGCCGCTCCTGCCCGTCTATGCCACCTCCCAGGCCTTCGGCGGGCGGCTGCAGGATGCCCGCAACGTGGATCTCGGCAGCGTGCGCTTTGTGGACATGCCCTGGCTGCTGCAGCCGGATCATCCGGCGGTGATGATCTATCCGCGCCCGCAGCCGGCGCTCAACGTGGAGCTGGAACGGCTCTACGCCCTGGGCATCGACGCGCAACGTCTGGCCAGCCTGATGTGGCGGGGCGGCGCGCACCCGGGCCTGAGCCTGGATGGCGTCACCGGCCGGCTCTCTATCGGTGGGGACCAGATGGTGCACCGTACCGGCGTGCCCGCCGAGTTCCAGCAGGACACGGTGGTGGTGCTGGAACTGGCCAACCCATGACCGACAGCCGCCGAACCGGCGAAGCGGGGGAACAGGCGGCGCTGGCCTATCTCCTGGAGCAGGGCCTCACACTGGTCACGCGCCACTATCGTTCCCGTTTCGGCGAAATCGACCTCATTCTGCGCGACGGCGCCACCCTGGTGTTCGTGGAAGTGCGCCTGCGTTCAAGCCAGCGCTTCGGCAGCGCCGCCGCCAGCATCACCCGCGCAAAGCAGGGCCGCATCATCGCCACCGCGCGCCAGTTCCTCGCCAGCCAGAAGCCGCTGCCGCCCTGCCGCTTCGACGTGGTGTTGCTTGGCACCGGCCAACCCCCCACGATAGAATGGCTGCGCAATGCCTTCAGCGCCGACTGATGCCGGCCCTTCCTCTCCCTTCGCCATGGATCTTGCCAGCCGCATCCACCAGCATTTCACAGACAGCGCCCACCTCAAGCTGCAGGCCATGGAGGTGCTGGCCGAACCCATCGGCCAGGCGGCCGAGCGCATGGTGGCCTGCCTCATGCGCGACGGCAAGATCATGGCCTGCGGCAACGGCGGCTCGGCGGCGGATTCCCAGCATTTCTCCTCGGAACTGCTCAACCGCTTCGAGCGGGAGCGGCCGGGGCTGGCAGCCATCGCCCTCACCACCGATACCTCGACCCTCACCTCCATCGCCAACGATTACGCCTACGAACAGGTGTTCGCCAAACAGGTGCGGGCCCTGGGCCAGCCGGGGGACCTGCTGCTGGCCATCTCCACCAGCGGCAATTCGCGCAATGTGCTGGAGGCGGTGCACGCCGCCCACGAGCGGGAGATCGCCGTGATCGCTCTCACCGGCAACGGCGGCGGCCAAATCGCGGAGGTGCTTACGCCGGACGACATCCACATTTGCGTGCCTTCCAGCGTCACTGCCCGTATTCAGGAAGTGCATCTGCTCACCCTGCACTGTCTGTGCGACGCCATCGATTACCTGCTTCTGGGAGCCGAATGATGCGCAAGCTCTGTCTGCTGGCCCTGCTCGCCTGCCTGCCCGCTCTGCCCGGCTGCTTTCCGGTGGTGGCCACCGGCGTGGGCGCCGGTGTGCTGATGGCGGACGACCGCCGCACCTCGGGCATCTACATCGAAGACCAGAACATCGAGCTCAAGGTGGCCAACCGCATCGCGGAACGCTTCGGCAGCAACACCCACGTCAATGTCACGAGCTACAACCTCGCGGTGCTGCTCACGGGCGAGGTGCCGGACGAGGCCACCCGTGCGGCCGTGGCGGACATCGCCAAGGGTGTGCCCAACGTGCGCCAGGTCTTCAATGAGACCGTGATCGGCCAGCCCAGCTCCTTTCCCGAGCGCAGCAACGACACCTACATCACCACCCGCGTCAAGGCGCGCATGGTGGAGGCCCGCAAATTCAACGCCAACCACGTCAAGGTGGTGACGGAAGCGGGCGTGGTCTATCTCATGGGGCTGGTCAAGCGCGCCGAAGCCGAGGCCGCCACCGACCTCGCCGCCACCACGCCCGGCGTGAAGCGGGTGGTGCGCCTGTTCGAATATCTGGATTGATGCCGGACTACCCGCCACCCGCCTTCGAGCGCAAGATCATCGCCCCGGACACACTGGCGGCACGGGTTGCAGAGCTGCCGCGGCCGCTGGTGTTCACCAACGGCTGCTTCGACATCCTCCACCGCGGTCACGTCACCTATCTCGCCCAGGCGCGCGCCCTGGGTGCAAGCCTGCTGGTGGCCGTGAACAGCGACGCCTCGGTGCGCCGGCAGGGCAAGGGGCCGGACCGGCCCATCAACGACGAAGCCGACCGGCAGGCGGTGCTCGCCGCCCTGGAGAGCGTCTCCGCCGTCACCCTGTTCGATGCCGACACGCCCCTGGAACTCATTCTGCGCGTGCGCCCGGACATCCTGGTGAAAGGCGGCGACTGGCCCGTGGAACGCATCGTCGGCGCCGCCGAGGTCCTGGGCTGGGGCGGCCAGGTCCATTCCATTCCCTTCCTCCACAGCCGTTCCACCACCGCCCTGGTGCAGCGCATCCGCGCCCGTAGCTGACTCCGGCACGCTTGCACCCCGCCGCCCATTTCCATATAGTTGGCATGGTTAATAACGAGCCGCCCGCAACAGGCGGCAGGGCCTTGGGCCCACTGGAGGAGGACACTCGACCGATGAATGCCTGGGGCTGGACCCGCCTGCCCGGGCCGGATTTCGGCGTCGCCGGCGAAACACTGGAATATCCGGCCCATCTCGACCTGCTCGCCGCCAGTCCCTGCGCCGAGACACGCACGAGCCTGGAACGCCTCCTGGCTCCGGCGGGGCACCGCCTGCGCCTCGTGGCAGACGCGCAGGAACTGTTGAGCCAGTTTCAGGCCAAACCACCGGACGTCGTGCTGCTGGACCAGCCCCTGTGTGTCGCGGACGCCTCACCCCTGCCGGCGCGCCTGCGGGCAATCACCGATGCACAACGCTGGGTGCCCCTTCTTCTCCTCACCGATACGCCGCCCGATCCCGGCAACTGCCTGCGTGCCGGCATCGATGACTGGCTGCCCAAGCCCGTCGAGACGTCGCAGCTGGAAAGCCGCCTGCTGCTGGTGGGCAAGAGCCTGGCGCTGCAGCGGCGCCTGCTGGACATGCACCGCCTGCAAACGCTGTTCGATCACGTGCTGGACGGGATCGTCGCCACCGATGCCCAGGGCATCGTGGAAAGCTTCAATCCGGCGGCGGAACGCATCTTCGGCTATCAGGCCGCGGAGGTGGTGGGGCGCAACGTCTCCATGCTGATGCCCCTGCCGGATGCCCATCGCCACGACGCCTACATGGCCCGCTACCGCGCCACCGGCGAAGCCACGGTCATGGGCCGCGGCCGGGACATCTTCGGCAAGCGCAAGGATGGCAGCCTGGTGCCCATCTCGGTGACCCTCACGGAAATGGAATGGCTGGGACGGCGGCATTTCGTGGCGGTGATCGAGGACATCTCGGAACGCAAGCGCCAGGAACAGCGCCTGGCCAATACCCTGGCCGAGCTGCAGGGTTACCGCGAGCGCATCGAGGAAGAGCGGCGCGTCACGCGTGAACTGGTGGAACGCATGGTGGCGCGTGCCCAGCTCGACGACCCCCTGCTCCAGTGGAAGGTGATTCCTGCGGAGACTTTCAGCGGGGACATCATCCTGAGCCAGCGCGCGCCCGATGGCCGGCTGTTCGTGTTCGCTGCCGACGCCATGGGCCACGGGCTCCCCGCCGCGGTGAGCCTGTTGCCGGTGGCGGGCATTTTCCAGGCCATGGCCGGCAAGGGACTGGACATCGGCCTCATCGCCCGGGAAATGAACCGGCGCCTGCGCGAACTGGTGCCCACCGGCCATTTCGTGGCCGCCTGTCTGGTGGAAGTCAACGAGGCCCAGAAACGCCTGTCCCTGTGGACCGCCGGCATGCCGCGGCCCCTGCTCTGCTTCGCCGGCCAGCCTCCGGTGCCGCTGGGTGGGTGCCGGCTGCCCCTGGGCATCGCGGCAGATGAAGGGGAAGCGCCGGAGGACAGCTGCGAGGAACTCGCCTGGTCCGAGCCGGGCTGGCTGGTGATCTATTCGGACGGACTGTCCGAGGCCGGCCACGTCCACGCCTCGGCCCTGGGCGCGGCAGCCCTGGAGGAGACCATCACTGCCACACCGGGCAATCCCTTCCCTGCCCTGCTCGCGCGCCTCGAACAGCACCTCGCCGGCCGGCCGCCGGAAGACGATATCCTGCTCGCCGTGATCCGCCTGCCCTGAAAACCTGGCGCGGCATGGTGGGAACCGTGGTTTCCCCAGCCTCGGAACGACGCGCCGCGCCGGCACAGCCGGGCTTCGGTGCTAACATTCCAGGTTTCCCGCGAGAAGCCCATGCTACCCGCCGCCTTCACCGCCCGGCTTGCGCATCTCCTCGGCCCTGAGCGTTTCCTGACCAGCGCCGCCGACTGCCTGGCCTACGCCTACGACAACAGCCGCAGGCCCGCCGTCCCCGAGGCGGTGGCCTTTCCCGTTACCACCGGGGAAGTGCAGGCCATCGTGGCGGCCTGCCATGAACACGGCGTGCCACTCACGCCCCGGGGACGGGGCACCGGCACCGCCGGCGGCAGCGTGCCGGAGCGGGGCGGGCTGGTGCTCTCCCTGGAACGCATGCACCGCATCCTCGCCGTGGATCCGGCCAACCGGGTGATGGTGGTGCAACCGGGTGTGCTCAACCAGCAGGTGCAGGACGCCGCGCGCCCCCATGGCTTCTTCTGGCCGCCCGATCCTTCCAGCGCCGCCTACTGCACCGTGGGCGGCAACCTCGCCACCTGCGCCGCCGGTCCCCATGCGGTGAAGTACGGTGTGACCCGGGACCACGTGCTGGCCCTCACCGCCGTCACCGGCAAGGGCGAGATCATCCGCACGGGCACCTACACCACCAAGGGTGTGGTGGGCTATGACCTCACCCGACTCATCGTGGGCTCCGAGGGCACGCTCGCGGTGATCACCGAGGCCGTGCTCAAACTCACGCCGCTGCCCGAGGCCAGCGCCGGCGTGACCGCCCACTACCGGGATCTCGCTGCCTGCGCCCGCGCCATCACGCGCATCATGGCCCAGCCGCGGGTGCCCAGTGCACTGGAATTCCTGGACGCGGGCGCCCTGGATCTCATTCGCGCCCATTACCCTGGGCTGGTCCCGGAGGAAACGCGCGCCATGCTCATGATCGAGGTGGACGGCAGCCCCGCTGAGATCGAAACGGCCCAGCAAGCGATTGTCGCTGCCTGCGCCGACCCCGAGCTGATCGAGGCCCGGCCGGTGGCGGACACGCAAAGCCTGTGGGCGGCCCGCAAGGCCCTCTCCCCTTTGCTGCGGGACGTCGCGCCGAAGAAAATCAACGAGGACGTGGTGGTGCCCGTGTCCCATCTGCCCGAGTTCCTGACCGGCGTGGCGGCACTCGCGCGGGAATACCGGGTGGCCAACGTGAATTTCGGTCACGCCGGCAACGGCAACATCCACGTCAATCTGCTGGTGCATCCGGAGCAAGAGGACGAACTCCGGCGCGGTGAGGCCTGTCTGGACCGGATCTTCGACCTGGTGCTGCGCCTGCGTGGCACCCTGTCGGGCGAGCACGGCGTGGGCCGGGAAAAGCGGCCCTACGTGGGCCGCGAGATCGATCCCGTGACCCTGGGGGTGATGCGGGACGTGAAACGCGTGTTCGACCCGCGGGGCATCCTCAATCCGGGCAAGATCTTCCCAACCGACGAAGAAGCGGCGGTCACGGCAGGCGGCAGGCAACACGCCTGAGTTCGGTCCCGTCGTAGCCCGCGGCGAGCTGTTCCAGCCTGGCGCGCAGCGCCTCGTCCACCTGGATCACGGTGATGGTGCCGGCGGGAGGCTGTCGCTCCAGCACGCGCGCCGATTTCACGCCCTTTTCGCGCAATTGCGCAAGGTAGAGGTCGGCCTCCTCCCGGCTGGCAAACGCTGCCAGTGAGATGGCATGGCGCCAGGGGCCCTCCTCCTCCACCAGCGTGGCCTCGTCGATGCCCAGCCCGCGCAGTTCCGTCAGCTTCTTCTCCGCTTCGGCCCGGGTCTTGAAGGGTGGAACGTGCACCCAGTAATCCGTCGCCGGGGACAGCACCAGGCGGTCTTTCAGGCCCAGCGCTTCCAGTGCCCCACGGGCCCGCGCCAGCGCCGCCGCATCAAGGCCCGTCCATTCCAAACATTGGCCGGCTTGCGCCGGTTCGTTCGGGACTGGGGCAGACGCCACGGTCGCAATGCGGATCGCCTCCGGATGCAGAGGCGGCCGTGGGCTGCTCCCCGCAGCCTGGGGTTTGACCAGGAAATAGCCCAACAGCGCCACATTGGCGAGCAGCAGAATGAAGAACACCACCCTCATGCGAACCCTCTCTCCTGCGCGATGCGCAGCAGGCCGTCAAGGACCAGATTGGGCGCGCGCCGCACCGGGCCCGTGAGCAGCGGTTCCAGCGCTTCGGCACCCCCACCCGTCAGCAGGATCTCAACCAGCCCTTCGCGCCCGGCGACCAGCGCGGCCATGCGCTCCACCGCACCGGCGATGGCAAGCAGGGCCCCCGTGTGCATGGCGCTGCCGGTATCCTGGGGAAAGGCCGTGAAGCTGCCCGGCAGCTCACCCAGCCCGGCGGTGTGGGCGGCGAGGGCCCGTTTCATGAGTTCCACCCCGGGCAGGATCAGTCCTCCTTCGAACACCCCCGCCCCAGTGAGCGCATCCACGGTGACTGCCGTACCCACGCTCACCACCAGCTTGGGCCCCGGTGTGAGCAGGTGGGCCGCCACCAGGGCACACCAGCGGTCCACCCCCAGCTGTTCAGGCTGTCGGTAGCGATTGGTCACGCCGCACTCCCGCTCCCTGGCGCGCACCCACAGCACGGGCCGCGACCAGGTGGCCATGAGGCGTTCCATGGGCTGGCGGAAACGGTCTCCCGCCACGTCCGCGATCACCACCCGCTCCGGCAATGGTCCCTGCCAGGCTGCGGCAAAGGTGTCGAACTGCGCCAGGGGAATACGCTCCACGCTGCGCCAGGCGCGCCCGTCGTGCCAGCCGAGCTTCACGAAACTGTTGCCGGCATCGATGGCAAGCAGCATGCATGCTCCCTCAGGCCGCCGGCGCCACGTCCCGCAGCGGACGCAGGCTGATCTCCCCGCTGGCGAAACGCTCCATGCCGCGCCCGGTGCGCAGCAGCAGGGCCCCATCCTCGGCCACCCCGGCCACCGTCCCTTCGACACGCGCGCCCGAGGGCAGCAGCAGCGCCACCGGGCGCTCATGGTAGGCGTGTGCGGCCTGCCAATCCTCGCGCAGGGGGGCAAAGCCCGTCGCCTCGAATTGGGAGAGCACTTCGTCGAGGTGGCCAAGCAGGCTCGCCAGCAGCTCCGTTCGGGAGGGCAGTTCCGGCTGCAGCGTGGCCAGATCGGTCACCGCCTGATCGATGCGCTCCCTGACCGCTCCCAGGCGCACGTTGATGCCCACACCAATCACCGCCGCCGTCGGTCCCAGCGCATCGCCTTGCAGTTCCACCAGAATGCCCCCCAGCTTGCGATGCCCATGCAGCAGGTCATTGGGCCACTTGAGGGCCGTGTCGCCAAGGCCCAGGGCCACCAGGGCGCGCTGCAGCGCCAGGCCAACCGCGAGACTGAGCCCCGACAGTTGCGCCACCCCATGGGGGAACCGCCACAACAGCGAGAACGTGAGACTGCCTCCCAGCGCACTCTCCCAGCGGCGGCCCCGGCGGCCCCGTCCCGCGGTCTGGAGCTCGGCCACCAGGCAGCTGCGGTGGGGCGCGCCCCGCGCGGCCTCCAGCGCCAGCGTGCTGTTGGTGGATTCCAGCACGTCCCGCACCGACAGGCTGAAGCGGCCCGCCAGCCGCGCCGCCAGCGCCTGGGGATCGATCCAGTCCAGGGGCTGCGCCAGCCGATAACCGCGGCCCCGCACCCGGTGGACCTCCACCCCAAGTTGCTGGACATTGCCCAGGGCGTTGCACACACTGGCGCGAGAGACCCCCAGCTCGCCGGCAATGGCCTCCCCCGAGCGAAATTCCTCGTGGCTCAACCGGCGCAGCACGGAAAAGGTGAGGGGCAACATACTCGCAGCGTCGAAGGGGAAACGCGCCGATGGTAGCACAGGGGTGGCACAGGGGCTTCCGGTGCCTGGAAAGCAAAAAGCCCTGATGTTGTATCAGGGCTTTTTGTGGTGTGTGGGGGTGCCTGGCGGTGACCTACTTTCGCAGAGGGGATCTCTACTATCATCGGCGCGAGCCCGTTTCACGGTCCTGTTCGGGATGGGAAGGGGTGGGTCCAGGCTGCTATGGCCGCCAAGCGTAACTTGTTGCTGTGGCGTTTTTGGGGACGTCACAGCCAATTTGGAAGAAGTCGGGTTTGATTGCGGTTTCGCAAGCTGCCTGAGGGGATAGGGTCAAGCCTCACGGGCAATTAGTACTGGTTAGCTTAACGTGTTGCCACGCTTCCACACCCAGCCTATCAACGTCGTGGTCTTCGACGACCCTTCAGGGGGGTCCGGCTTTATGCCCCCTGTCTCCTGGTGGTGGTAGGGATGCTTTGCCCTGCGTGCGGGTGCACGCGGCGGCGAAGCCTGCCCAATCCTTCCAGGAGGCATAAAGCCGGCCCCCGGGGAGATCTCATCTTCGGGCGAGTTTCACGCTTAGATGCTTTCAGCGTTTATCTCTTCCGCACTTAGCTACCCGGCG